>JBKHGE010000029.1:0-27753 GCA_046539845.1 Desulfonatronovibrionaceae bacterium | reverse complement strand
TTATTTTTCTTCCGGCAGGCTTTCCGGTTCCACCAGCATTATTTGCGGAGTGATTCCCAGCCATTGTCCGAGGGAGCGGCGCAGATTGTCCACAAGCGCCCTTTGTTTTTTCATCTGATCATAGAAGAGTTCCGGGGTGATCCCGATGTAAAGGAGAAAGGCCTGATCCGGGCCTTGGCCCTGGACTTCGGCCCGCCATTTTATCCCTGCGCCCAAAAGGCTCCTAAGGATCTGATCCAGCCTGGCCGGGGAGATGTTTATCCCCTTGCAGATGAGGACATCATCAACCCGGCCGGGGATTTTGTCCAGGCAGCGGAAACTGGAGCCGCAGGGACACTCTTCCGGCAGGAACCTGGCCCTGTCCCCGGTCCGGAATCTGAGCAGGGGAACCGCCTCGTGGGTGAGGGTGGTCAGAACCAGTTCCCCCCATTCTCCCCGGGGAAGAGTTTGCCCGCTCTGCGGATCCACTATCTCGGCGTGGAACATGTCCTCCTGCAGGTGCAGACCGCCGTGCCTGGAGCACTGGGCGGCTATGCCCGGACCGTGCACCGCGCTCAGTCCGTATAAATCAAATACCTCGGCCCGGAATCCTTCCCGGAGTTTTTCCTCTATTCCCGGTGGCCAGGGCTCTCCGGTGAGCAGGATGGTTTTCAGCCTGAGCCGGGCCAGGGAGGCCCGGGACTGTTTCAGCTTGTCCAGGAGAATAAGGCTATAACCCGGAGTGGCCACTAAGCAGGAGGTGCCGAAGTCAAGGAGCATTTTCAGCTGTCTTTCCGTTCTCCCCACGGAGGCCGGGATGGTTGAGGCTCCCAATTCCCGGGCCGCGTCGTGGAATCCGAAAGCACCTGAGCTCAGGCTGTAGTTGAGCGTGATCTGGAAGACATCCTCGGGTGTGAGCCCGATGCCGCGCATGATCCGGGCCAAAAGCCGGGAGGAGTTGGTCAGGTCCGCTTCGGTCAGACCGAGGACGATGGGGTCCTTGCTTTTCCCGGTGGTGGAATGGATGCGGATGACATCTTTTAAAGGAGTGGCGAACATCTCATAGGGATAGGCCTGGGACAGATCGTCCTCGGTGGTCAGCGGGAGGCGTCTCAGATCTTCCATATCCCCGAATTTATCCGGGTCGAAATCAACGGCCCGAAATCGCTTGCGGTAGAAAGCCACCTTGCGGTCTATGCGGTGCAGTGTGGCCTGCAGCCTTTCCAGCTTGAGCTGGTCCAGCTCCTCTCTGGACAGCCCGGCATGTTCATTCTGGCACAGGGACATCTTACCCTCCGGGAAGCGGTTCTTTAGATTGTCTATTGACTGCTTAGGCCGGCTACAGCTCCAATCCCCATCTCTTGAGTACACCAATCCCTCCTTCCAGGTTGCGGGTATTGGTGATTCCGTTATCCGCGAGTATCAGCTGGGCCTCATAGGATCTTCCCCCGGTGTTGCAGACCAGGATCAATTCGCGTGCCTCAGGGACCTGGCTGATCTTTTCCCGCAGTTCTTCGGTGGATATGTTCTGCCAGAATCCGGGATACTTTTCCACAAATGAGGCGGCGTTATCCGGACTACGGCAGTCCAGAAAGACGATGTTTTCGTTTTCTTTCCGCGCCCAGAGGCGGCTGAATTCCTCCGAGGATATGCTCTGGTTCAGCCCGGCGATCTTGTTTTCCGCTGTATTGGCTGTGGCGTTTAAGACATCCATGGCCGAGGCGAACGGCGGGGAATAGGCCAGCTCCAGGTTGCTTATTTCCCGGGTAGTGGGCTTGTAGGGCAGAATCGCGGCCACCGCGTCTATGCGGCCCTTGAGGCTGTGCCCGTTGGAGCTGATTCCCTGGATGCCGAGGACCCGGCCGGTGTTTTTTTCTGCAACCAGTTCCAAAAGGACCAGGTCCTTTTCCGGATAGAAATGGGAGTGATCGAATTGAATGACTTGGGCGGACAGGGCTTGGAAGCCGGCTTCCTGGGCCGCCTTCAAAGACAGGCCGGTCCCGGCCACCGTTTGCTCAAAGGTCTTGACCACAAATGAGCCGACCGATCCGGGAAAGGTATCGCTGCCGTCCGCCAGATTAGTGCCGATTACCCGCCCTTGTCTGTTAGCCAGAGAGCCCATGGGGAAATACCCCGGACTCCCGGTGACCAGATTTTCCACCTGCACACAGTCCCCGCCGGCGAATATGTCTCGGTCCGAGGTGCGCATGGTCTTGTCCACAATTATCCCGCCCTGTTCGGAAACAGCCAGGCCGGCCTGTCTGGCCAGCTCTCCGTTGGGTGTGACCCCGGTGGCCATGACCACCAGATCGGTCTCGATTTCTCGTCTCTCAGTGATCACCTTTTGCACTTTGCCTTTGCCGGTCAGGGAGTGGACTTTTTCCTGGAGGAAAAAGTCCACTCCCTGTTCGTGCATGTGTTTTTGCGTGATTCGGGCCAAAGAGGGGCTTATGAATCCGGGCAGGACCTGGTCTGCAATCTCCACCACCGTGGTCTCGATCCCCCACATATCGGCCAAGGCCTCAGCCATTTCCAGGCCGATGAAGCCGGCGCCTATGACCACAGCCCTGCCCACCTTTCCGGCGGTTACCTGTTCCCGGATACGGACCGCTTCCTCCAGGCCGGAGACAGTGAACGCGCCGGGTAGTTCTTGGCCCGGGATGTCGATGTATCTGGGCGTGCTCCCGGTGGCCAGGACCAGGCGGTCATAGGGGAGTTCGTATTTTTTGTCGTTTTTCAGGTCGTGGGCGAGGACTTTTTTGTCTCTGCGGTTTATCTCCAAAGCCCGGGTTTGGGTACGGACCTTTATGTCCTTGGCCTCCCGGAAATATTTTTCGTCCCGGACCATATGAAAACTCGTGGTCTGCAGCTGGGTGGGATCGCTTACATCTCCGGATATGAGGTACGGGATCCCGCACCCACCGTAGGAGATCAACCGGTTCTGGTCGATCATGACCACGTCCGCTTCCGGTTTGAGTCTTTTCAATCGGCAGGCCGCCTTGGGCCCCAAGGCCACTGCCCCGATGATTACTATATTCTGCGCCATGTTTCAGACTCCTTTTGCCTTTTTATATTTCCGCCCCCAGATAGGCATCCACCACCCGGGAATCCTTCTGGATATTTTCCGGGGAGTCAACAGTCAGGAGCATGCCCTCGACCAGGACCATGACCCGGTCCGAGACCTGCATGAGTACGTCCATGTCGTGTTCGATCACCACTATGCACAATCCCCGTTGTTTTCGGATGTCGCCCAAAAGATCGGCCAATTCGTCTGATTCTCGGTTGTTCAGGCCCGCAGCCGGTTCGTCCAGAAGGAGCAGCTCCGGCCTGCCGGTCAGGGCCCGGGCAATTTCCAGCTTTCTTTGATTTCCGTAGGACAGACTGTCCGGGTAGCCCTCCAGGTCTTTGTCCAGTCCAACGGCCAGCAAATTCTTTTTCGCCTCCTCTCGGACGGCGGACATGGCTTTTTCCCCGGGCCGGAAAAATTCGCACAGTCCGGGCCTGAACCAGGCGTTTGCCCCCAGGATTGTATTTTCCAGAAGAGTGAGATCCGGATATAGACTCAGGTTTTGGAAGGTACGCATAATGCCCAGCCGACTGCGGGCCTGTGGTGGCAAAGCGGTGATGTCCGTGCCTTGAAAGAGGATCTTGCCCGAACTCACATTGAGCGTCCCGGACAGGGCGTTGAAAAGGGTAGTCTTGCCCGCCCCGTTCGGGCCGATCAATCCCAGGATCTCCGCGTTCCCGAGCTGGAAGCTTACATCCAGGAGGGCTTGTATCCCGCCGAAATTTTTGCTTATTTCTGATGCCTCGAGCATGCCTGCTAGCGCTCCCAGACCTCTTTGTAGCCCTTGCCCAGATAAGCGCGCTGAACATCTTTGTGTTCAAGGAGTTCGTTTCCTTCCCCCTCCAAGACGATCCGGCCGGTCTCCAGGACATACGCCCTGTGGCTCATGCCCAGAGCGGCCCGGGCGTTTTGCTCGACCAGGAGGATGCCGATTCCCTTCTCTTGGTTCAGGTATTTGATCCTCCCCAGGATTTCCTTGGTCAGAAGCGGGGACAGGCCAAGGGAAGGTTCGTCCAAAAGCAAGAGAGAGGGGTCGGACATGAGCGCCCGGCACAGGGCGACCATTTGTTGCTCTCCACCGGACAGACTTCCGGCCGGGCGCTTCCAGAATTTGTCCAGGATGGGGAATTCTCGGCGCAGCTCCCGGACATCCTCGCGGATCTTTTTTTTGTCTTTGCGCACGTATGCCCCGAGCTGGATGTTGTCTTCCACGCTCAGGTCTTTGAAGAGCCTTCTGCCTTCCGGGCACATGGCTATTCCTCTCCGGATGCGTCTTTCCGGGGGGAGCGCCTCGATTCCCTCCCCGTGATGGATTATGGAGCCGGAGCGGGGGGAAAGCAGCCCGGAGATCGTTTTCAAGAGCGTGGACTTTCCGGCACCGTTGGCCCCGATGACCGCGACTATTTCTCCGGGCTGCATATGCAGGGAGACCGCCTTTAGGACGTGGATGCGGCCGTAATAGGCCTGTATGCTACGCAGCTTGAGCATCTTTGTGTCTTGCTTTTCGTACCCTGCCCAGAAGTCCCTGGGGGCGGAATATGAGGGTTATTATCAGCAAAAGTCCATAGACCAGCTCCTGGTAATCGGCCACAGCCTGTAACAGCTCCGGCAGAAGAAACAGGGCCCCAGCCCCGAGAATTGGCCCGAATACAGTGCCCATTCCGCCCAAAACCACCATACACAAAAGCAGAATAGAGGTGTGCAGGCCGAATACACCCGGACTTATGAAGGTTATATAGTGGGCGTAAAGGGAACCGGCGCAGCCAGCGAAAGCGGCGGACAGGGCAAAACAGGCCGATTTGAGCGGAAACGGGGAAATGCCCATGGTCCTGGCAGTCAATTCGTTTTTCCGGACCGCGGTCAGGTTGAGTCCGGTCTGCCCCCTGGAAAGACCCCAGTTGAGCAAAGCGCACAGAAAAAGTATGGACCAAATATAGGCGATGAAGCCGGCCGGGGGCAGTCCGAAATTGCTCAGGCCGTACATACCGTCCGGACCGCCGGTGAAGTCCGAGTTTCTGAAAAAGAGTTCGATAATTATGCCCAGCCCCAGGGTGACCACTGCCAGGTATTCGTCTTTCAGTTTGAGCGCCGGAGGGCTTATGACCAGGGCGATTATCCCGGCTGTCGCCCCGCCTGAAATGATGAGCAGGGGAAAGGGTAGCGCGGGGAAATTCAAGGACAGCAGGGCCGAGGCGTAGGCTCCTATGCCGAAGAAAGCGGCATGACCCAGAGAGATGAGCCCGGCATACCCGACTATAATGTTCAGGCTGCTGGCCAGAATTATGTAAATCCCGCCTAGGTTGACGAGGTGGATTAGGTATGCGTTCATTGTCTTGACTCCGTAACGGACCCTGCCTTAACTTTTTTTTGTCCTAAACGATACCCCCTTTTTGCGGGCCGTCCCGGGTTTGACACCTGGTTCGCACCCTGAGTATAGTTCGAGTCAAATGACCGGGACAAAGACCGGAATATGATCAAAAAAGGGAGAATAGGGATAAATGTCCGAACGAATAGATGATCTGACTATTGACTGGTATGATGACAATGGAGTGCAGGTGGTCCGGGAGATCAAGAAGGAGCCTTTGACTAGGGGGGCGTGGACAACAATACTTTATGCCTATCAGGAATTGAACAGGGAAACGGATGAATATGGACCAATCAAGTTCCGGGTGGTCCGCTATCAGAAAAGAGGGGGACAATTCCGGCCCCAGTCCAAGTTCAATATATCTTCGACGAAGCAAGCCGCCCAGATAAGGGATATCCTGGATGAGTGGATAGCGGAGCTCGGTTCTTGAATTGACTTTTGTCCGGCTTGATTTAGGATATATAGTATGACTGAGACCAGGAATCAATACGAGTCACAGATTGTTGCGGACGAGGAACTGGACGAGCCGAAAAGGTACAAAGTGCTTTTGCACAATGACGACTACACAACCATGGAGTTTGTGGTCCTGGTCCTGAAAAAGATATTCAACAAGACCGAGGCTGAAGCCACTCAGATCATGATGAAGGTCCACAACGAAGGAGTCGGTGTGTGCGGGATATATACGGCCGAGGTCGCGGAGACCAAGGTCCATCTGGTCCGCAACATGGCCAAAAAACAGGGATATCCATTGATGTGTACAATGGAAGAGGTATAAGATGCTTAGTAGAGAACTGGAAAGGATAATAGCCCTGGCTATCCGCGAGGTAAAGACCAGGCACCATGAGTTTTTGACTCTGGAGCATATTCTTTACGCCTATATCCTGGACGACAAGGGCAAGGAAATCCTTGTCGACATGGGCGTGGAACTGAACAGGCTCCGGAATCAGCTGGAGCGTTTTTTTATCGAGCATATGGAGGTGCACCCCCAGAACCAGGAACGGGAAATAATCCAGACCATGGGGGTGCAAAGGGTGATGCAGAAGGCCATAATGCAGGTGCAGTCCGCCGGAAAGGGCATGGTTCAGGCCGGGGATCTCCTGGCGGCCATGTTCGAAGAGGAGGACGCATTTGCCGTTTATTACATGCGCAGCCAGGGGCTGGGCAGGCTGGACATTCTGGAGTATATCTCACACGGGATGCGCACGGACCGTCCCGGCTCCTCCTGCCCGGGCTGTGACACGGACAAGCGCCAACAGCAGGGGGAGGAAAAGGACAAGAGCTTTCTGGATCTGTATACCGTGGATTTGGTCCAAAAGGCCCGGGACGGATATATAGACCCACTGGTAGGCCGGGAGCAGGAGATGAAGCGGGTGGTCCAGGTGCTTTTGCGCCGCCGCAAGAATAATCCCATCTTTGTGGGCGATGCCGGAGTAGGGAAGACAGCCATGGCCGAGGGTTTGGCTTTTAAGATTGCCTCCGGCAGGGTCCCGGATCAGTTCCTGGATGTGCGTATATTCGGACTGGACATGGGTGCCCTTCTGGCCGGGACCAAGTTTCGCGGCGATTTCGAGTCTCGCCTCAAAGGGGTCATAAATGAGCTCCAGGGCACGGAAGGGGCAATTCTGTTTATCGACGAGATACACACCATAGTTGGGGCCGGAGCCACTAGTGGCGGCTCCATGGACGCCTCCAATATCCTCAAGCCGGTTCTGGCCTCCGGAGAGATCCGCTGTATCGGGTCGACCACATATGAGGAATACAAGAATCATTTTGAGAAAGACCGGGCCCTCTCCCGTCGCTTTCAGAGGATCGAGCTTCCGGAGCCGACTCAGAAGGAAAGCATTAAGATACTGGAGGGGCTGCAGCCCTATTACGAAGAGTACCACAAAGTGCGGTACATGCCCTCTGCAGTTAAGTCCGCAGTAGAGCTGTCCTCCAGGTATCTGCGGGAGCGCCGTCTCCCGGACAAGGCGATAGACGTCCTGGACGAGGCCGGTTCCGTATTTGTCCTGGAGGACGCCCCGCGCGGGAAGAAACAGGTGACACCCAAGGATATTGAACGGGTTATCTCCCGCATGGCCCGGATCCCTTCCAGGCAGGTCTCCACCACGGATCGGGACCGGCTTTTGGCTTTGGATACGGAGCTGAAAAAGGCGGTTTTTGGCCAGGACAGGGCTGTTTACGCCTTGACTCGGGCCATAAAGCGTTCCCGGGCCGGACTTCGGGATCTGGGCAAAACCGTGGGCAATTTTTTGCTCATCGGCCCCACAGGTGTGGGCAAGACCGAATTGGCCTGGCAGCTTTCCGAAGTCCTGGGCATCTCTTTTCTGCGTTTCGATATGAGCGAATACATGGAAAAGCATGCCGTGGCCCGACTCATCGGTGCCCCTCCAGGTTATGTGGGCTACGATCAGGGCGGGCTTTTGACCGAGGGTATCCGCAAGAACCCCCACAGCGTACTTTTGCTGGACGAGATAGAAAAGGCCCATCCGGATATGTTCAATATCCTCCTCCAGGTCATGGACCATGCCACGCTGACTGACAACAACGGCCGGGAGGCTGATTTCAGACATGTGATTCTGCTGATGACTTCCAATGCCGGAGCCAGGGAGATGAGTTCCAAAAGCATTGGTTTCGGCGCTGAATCTGATTCCGATCCTGCGGCCAAGGGTATACAGGAGGTGGAACGGCTCTTTAGCCCGGAATTCAGGAACCGCCTGGACGGAATACTGCCGTTCAACTCCCTGGATCTGCAGACCATGGAGCTGGTGGTGGACAAATATATCCGGGAGCTCAATACCCAGCTCGCAGAAAGGAATATAAGCGTGGAGTTGACCCAAAATGCCCGGAGCACACTGGCTGAAAGGGGCTATGAGCCCCGTTTCGGAGCCAGGGCCTTGTCCAGAATAATGCAGGAGGAGATCAAGGACGATCTGGCGGACAGGCTTTTGAACGGCGAGTTTGCCAAGGGTGACAGGATAAGGATAGGCTGCCGCAAAGGCTCCTTTTATTTCCATGTCCCGGAATAGCCGCTGCACTTGCAGGGGGTTTGCAAAGAACTTTTTCGGGCCGCGGTCAGTTTTTTGGGTACTGGTTCCTTGATCCCGGCCCGAGCACAGGCGGTTTCAGCCCGTGCGGACCTCTGAACCCGACAGCTGCAGCCAATGACGGTTTTTTATCTTGGAACCGATCCGGTTTTTCCCCCGCCGGAGATGGCCGAACCGGACGGTTTGCTGGCCGTGGGCGGGGATTTGAGCGAGAAACGGCTGTTGGCCGCTTATGCCCAGGGCATATTCCCCTGGTATTGCGAGGACACCCCGATTCTGTGGTGGTGCCTAAGCCCGCGCCCTCTGCTTTTTCCCCCAGAGCTGCATATCCCCAAGAGCCTGCGCCGGGTTCTGAATTCCGGCAGGTTTAGAATTACCTTTGATTCCGCCTTCAAACAGGTTATCTGCGGCTGTGCCAGGGTGCGGCGTCCGGAAGGGGAAGGTACCTGGATACGACCGGAGATGATCCGGGCCTATGAGCAGTTGCACAAATCCGGGTACGCCCATTCAGTGGAGACCTGGGAGGGCGGTGAACTGGTGGGCGGACTGTACGGGGTGAGCATGGGCCGGGCGTTTTTCGGGGAATCTATGTTTCACCTGCGGCCCAACGCCTCTAAGGCGGCCTTTGTCCATCTGGTCCGGGCCCTGCACAAATGGGGCTTTCATTTTCTGGACTGCCAGCAGACAACAGCGCACGTTATCCGTTTCGGGGCGCAAGAGGTGGAATTGGGCGCATTTAAGGATTATCTTAAAAGGGCCTTGCAGTATCCGGATTTCAGAGGGGTGTGGATCAATCCCGCCTTCAGGGGCGGGGAAAGTAAGAAGTGAACCCGCACCCGGGCTACTCCCCGTTCTCTCCGGCCATTATCGGCTGATGGGCGCTTAAGTCAAAAAAACCGTGTACCGGATAAGGCAGGGGATAGTTGGGCACGATCTCCAGTCTCATTATGCCCAGGTTCTCTCCCCCGGTCAGCCCGCTCAGAGGAGCAAGCCCCTTGGGAATAGGGAATTCGAGTGGGGCGCTGTCTATGCTCTTCAACCGGGAAGAGTACCTTTTTTGGAGATAATCGATTATTTCGTCCCGTTCTTCGCGGGTGAAGGCCTCCATTATCACCTTCCCGGAGCGCACTGGGTCCGGATCGGCCTCCTCGCTTACCGGATCGCCCAGAAGGCTTTCCCAGGGCATCTGTTTTTCTTCTTCCGGGTCCCAGTCCGGCCGGAAGAGATGGACCTGTACGTTTCGTCTGCCCTTGAAGGAGACGATGGTCATGCTTACTGCATACGCCCGGTCTACCGGTGGAGGGGTATGCGGTTCAACTATGTTCAGCTGCATTTTTTGCCTCCGCCCCGGTCAGGATTAACGCCCGGACCGGGGCCGAGTTTTAATCCAGCTGCTTGAGCAGCTTGTCCTTGATGTCTTCGATCTTGCCTTCACCGTCCAGCTCTATATACTCCAGCCCGTCAGTCTTGGAGGCTAGGTCCTTGTAAAAATAGGCGGCAGCCAGCGTCCCGGTCTCGGTGTCGTAATAGATGTCGTGTCTCTTATCTATGGCCGCTTCGTCCTGGTCGTCGGATCTGGCCTTGAGTTCCCCGCCGCATACCCGGCACTTGTCCCCGTCCGGCTTGATGGCGTCGATATAGATATTGTTGGGGTGGTTGGGATCATTCACGCACAAGCGGCGGCCCATGATCCGGTTCTTGGCGGTCTGCCGGGGCAACAGGATCTCGATGACGTAGTCCAGGCCCATTCCTTCCTTCTCCAGGGCATCCCAGAGCTTTTTGGCCTGTTCAATATTGCGGGGGAATCCGTCCAGTAGCCATCCGCCCTTGCCTTCCTTTTTCAGGGTCTCCAGGACCATGGGAATGGTGATGTCGTCCGGGACCAGATCGCCTCTGTCGATGTACTCCTTGGCCTTTTTGCCCAGCTCAGTGCCCTGGCCGATATGCTCCCGGAAAATAGCCCCGGATTCGATATGGGCCAGGTTGTATTTGTTTTTGACCAGTGATCCCTGCGTGCCTTTACCGCTACCGTTTGGTCCGAAAATCAAGATATTCAATTGTCAATCCTCCTTAAGAAAAATTTCACAAATGTTTATACCCTGGTTTTTTATCTGTCAAGAAACAGGCCTAGTCGGTATAGCCAAAGCCCGGCAGTTCGGTCCATGTTTTTCATTGAACGCTGTGCTCAAATCGGATAATGATGGTCCGAGTCGGTTGAGCCAGCGGGAACAAAAAACGGAAAAAAAGCGGGGAGACAACTTGGACGGCAACAGACTGATCCGCGAGTTCGCAGCGGTAATCGTGTTTTTTCTGGCCTTGTTTGCGGCCGTGAGCCTCTATTCTTTCTGGCCTACAGACCCGACCTTTAATCAGCAGGTTGGTTCCGGGTATGAGGTGCACAATATGGCCGGGGTGGTTGGCTCTTATTTGGCCGGCACTCTGGTTGAGCTTTTTGGGGTGGTCTCCCTTATTTTCCCCTTTATTCTGATCTATGTCTCTCTGGCCATGTTTTTCCCTTCCTGTCGGGTCCGCTGGTGGCAGGGGGTGGGATTGGCCGGCATTGTCCTGGTCCTTTCGGTCTGGTTCGCCTACGGCTGGCCTAAACAGAACATTCAGGTCTTTAATATGTCCGGAGGGGGGCTTGCAGGCGGGGCGGTAAACTCTTTGCTCCTTCATTATTTCCGCTTCTGGGGCTCGATTTTGGTTATGGTTTGTTTGAGCTTGGTCTTTCTCCAGCTCGGCGGGGGTTTTTCCTGGGCCGGAGTGATAAAGGGATTGCGCGGCTTTTTCTCTTATCTTTGCACCGTGGTCCTGGATTCCAGGCCCCCGGAAGTGGAAAAGCGAGCCGACCGTTCCGGGAACAGCAAAGGTAAGAAAGGGGGCAAAAGTTCCGGGGAAAAAAAAAGGAAATCGGCCCCGGCAAACGGTAAGTCGGGGCAGAAGCCAAATCTGCCGGCCCGAATTGATGCCGACCGCTCCTTTCCCCCGTTGGGGCTTTTAAAGCGGCCTGCGGAGAGCAGGACCGCAGTTGACGATTCCGAGCTTGAGGTCCTGGGTCGGCTGGTCCGGGAGTGCCTGGAGGAATTCGGCATCCGCGGGGATGTCCAGAAGACCCAGCCCGGACCGGTGATAACCATGCTCGAGTTCAAGCCGGCCCCGGGGGTAAAGGTAAGCCGCATAGCCAATCTGAACGACGATCTGGCCCGGGCCCTGAAAGCGGTTTCCGTGCGCATTATTGCCCCCATGCCTGGCCGGGATACAGTGGGCATAGAGATCCCCAACAAGCGAAAAAAGACTGTGTATCTGCGCGAGATCCTGGAATCGCCGGCTTTTTCCGATACCGGTGCACCTCTGCCCCTGGTCCTGGGGCAGGATATCCAGGGTGTGCCCTGCGTGGAAGATCTGGCCCGGATGCCGCATCTGCTGGTGGCCGGGGCCACAGGGACCGGAAAAAGCGTCTGTCTGAACTCGCTTATTGTTAGTCTTTTGTTTAAGGCCGGCCCGCAGGACTTGCGTTTTCTGCTCGTGGACCCCAAAAGGATCGAATTGGCCGTGTACAACGACCTGCCTCATCTAGTCCATCCGGTGGTCACGGACATGTCTCTGGCCCAGGTGGCCCTGGACTGGGCGGTGCATGAGATGGAGAGGCGCTACGACGCCATGGCCAGATTGGGAGTACGAAATATCCAGGCCTACAATGAGAAGCTGGCGGCAGTGGACCGGGAAAAGGAGCCCGAGCTTGCCGATCTGGAGTTTATGCCCTATCTGGTGGTTATAATCGACGAGCTGGCTGATCTGATGCTCACAGCAGCCAAGGAGGTAGAGGTGAGCATAGTCCGGTTGGCCCAGCTGGCCCGGGCCGCGGGAATACATCTGATCCTGGCCACGCAGCGGCCTTCTGTGGATGTGGTTACCGGAATCATCAAGGCCAATTTCCCTTCGCGGATAGCCTTTCAAGTAAGTTCCAAGCACGATTCCCGGACTATTCTGGATACAGCCGGGGCCGAATACCTCCTGGGGCAGGGAGATATGCTCTTCAAGCCCGGCGGCGGACAGCTGCGGAGGATTCACGGTTCGTTCCTCCGGGACGAGGAGATAAGTGCAGTTGTCGAGTTCTGGAAGAACAAGGGCGGCGGAGAGGAATCGGTGGATCTCTCTCGGTTCAAAGACGACAATAACAGTCAGTTCAATGGTGGGGACGATGGAGATCCGGTCCTGGACGATCCCAGATACGGGGAGGCGGTGGAGTTCGTGATGGAGCACGGCAAGGCCTCCATCTCTTTGATCCAGAGGAGACTCAGGATTGGGTTCAACAAGGCGGCTCTCTTTATCGAGCAGATGGAAAAAGACGGGGTCATCGGTCCGCAGGAAGGGAGCAAACCCAGGCAGGTGCTCAAGAAATCCGTAGACAGATAGACGAACCGCATTCCCTGCATTTTCTTTTTTGGCAAAGATTGGTTGCCGCTTATATAACCGGCATTTGGGGCCTGTGTTACCCGATTGCGGCTGGATTTATCCTCCTTATCCAGGCCTTGCTCTGGGTGCGGAGCAAAAAGAGCCTTTTTTTCTGCGCCGCTGCCTTTGGCCTGGGACTGCTCGCAGCTGACTTGTCCTGTCCACAGGCTCCCGAACAGGATCTCCCCGAATTCGTGCTCAACCGGGACAAAGTGCGCATCTCCGGGATCGTGACTCGAGCGGAGACCAAGCCGGGGAGAAGACAGCGGCTGGTTTTGGACCGGGCCAGGATCAAAAACGGCTCCCAAGGTCACGTACTGCCCGGGAAAATGGTGGTCAACTGGTATGATTCCCCAAGGCTGGTCCTTCCCGGGCAGGAGATGAGCTTTGAGTCCCGGGTCAAACCGGTCCATTCCCTGGCCAACCAAGGGGTGTGGAACGGGGAGTTCTACTGGGAGAAACAAGGGGTCTTCTGGCGCAGCTACGCAGTGGAGGATGAGTCCGGGGTCCTTTTGAGCGGGGAGGGGACTTTCTGGAGCCGGATGCGGATGCGGTTGATGCAGGGAGTGCGCGAGGCTGCGGACTCCCTTGAAGGGGGGTGGTCAGAGGAGCGTGTCCGGCGCCTTAAGGGCACTGCCCTGGCCCTGTTGTTTGGAGAAAGGTATTATCTTGAACCCGATTTCGTGGACCGGGTCAGGCGGGCATCGCTCGGACACACTCTGGCCTTGTCTGGGATGCATCTGGGCATGCTCGTTTTGCTCGGATGGCTGGCGGCCGGGGCCACGGGCGCACTCTTCCCCCGAGTGTATCTTTTTTTACCACGGCCTAGGCTCGCCTTTTGTTTGGCCGTTCCCCTGTGTTTTTTATATGTCTGGCTGGGACAGGCCCCGCATTCTTTGGTCCGTTCCGGGCTGATGTTCTTTTTTTGGGGGGCCTTGGTCTGGTTCGGGCGAAGCCGCAATCTGTCCGACGCCTTGTTCGCCGCCCTGGCGGTCATTTTGGCGGTCAATCCCCTGGCGGTATTCGATCTGAGTCTACAGCTATCTGCATTGGCCGTGGCCGGGATATGTGTTTTTCAGCCACTTATGGCCCGGGTTTTGAAAAAGATACCCTTCTTTTTTCTCCGGCCGGTGATAGTGTATCTTTTGGGGCTGTCCCTGGTTACCCTGGCCGTGAATATTTTTCTTTTGCCGGTCCAGGCCTGGACTTTTGGCTATCTGAGCCGGCATCTGTATCTGAACCTGATTTGGATCCCGGCTTTGGGGCTGTTTATCCTGCCCCTGTTTTTCTTTGGCCTTTTTGCCAGTCTGTTTATCCCAGCCACGGCCCCGTTTTTTTTCTGGCTGGCCGGAAGCGTGCTCAATCCGCTGGCTGATTTTTTGTCCCTGTTGGATGAGCGCCTTTGGCTTGACCCTTTTCTAATCCTCCGCCCCGGTTGGGGAATTATTGCGGCCTATTACTTTTTCCTCCTTTTAATTGTCAGTTTTTTCTGTTACCGAAAAATAGGCAAAGCAGGCATAATCTGCGCTGTACTAGTGTCCCTGGCAGCTGTGGCCCCGTATATCCCGGGTGCGGACCAAAGTATTGTTCGTCTGCAGCTTATGGATGTCGGGCAGGGTCAATGCGTATTCCTCCGCTCCCGGTCCGGAGAACTGACCATAGTCGACGGTGGCGGATCCTGGAATTTGGACTATGACCTGGGTCGGCGGGTGGTTGCCCCGGCCATGGCCTGGAGACGGTGGCCGAGTGCAAAGAACTGTATTCTCTCCCACGGGGATATGGACCATATGCGCGGTCTTTATTATCCCCTGGCCCACGCCCGGATTGAAAGATTCTGGTTCAACGGGATCTGGCCGGACAAGGTTGACGGCCAGCTTTTGGCCGAAGCTGTACGCCAAGGGGCCCAAAAGGTCAGGGTCCTGCAGGCAGGGGACAGGGTGCCTTTGGACGGCGGTTTGCATCTGGAGATACTGCACCCGCAGCCAAGCCACAGGTATGATAAAAGCAACAACAATTCCCTTGTCTTGCGCCTGACTTATAAGGGCCGTGGTCTGGCCCTTATACCCGGGGATATTGAGAAAAAGGCGATAAGTGACCTTTTGGATTCCGGGGTCGTTCTGGATGCGGATGTTTTGATTTTGCCGCACCACGGTAGCAAAAGCAGTTTTTCCCCCCGGTTCTACCAGCGGGTGGACCCAGAGGTATGTCTGGTGTCAGCCGGGTTTCTCAATTATTTCCGTCTGCCGAACAAAAGGGTCAGCGAATATCTCTTTGAACACGAGATTCCCCTTTTGAGCACCTCCGGATGTGGTCAGATAGACGTGAGCTTTAACCGCATGGGAAAAGATTTCAGTCTCACCTGTTTACGGGGGAAAGAGGATTTAGGATCTTTTGATCGGCTGCAGCAGCCCGGTTTAGTCCCGAAATAGGCCTTGAATGCGGTATCCGGGAAGGCAGTAAATAATTTGTTGTCCCCTGTAGGGGTAAACCTTTTTTACGGATATACTTCAATTCGGATGGGCAAAAATCAGGACTATTTAAGCCTCAAAGCGGCGGGAATGCTTTTATGCCGGCCAAGGCGGAGTACATCGCTTTTACTGCTTTGGCTTCTTTTCTGGGCCGTGGTACCGGTGTGGGGCAATGAGGTAGTGATTCCTCCCGAGCCGGGGAAAGCCGAGAATTTGGGCTCTTTGGTGGTCCTGGAGAGCATAGAGGAGCAGCAGTCCGAACTCCGTGGGCAGCTAAGACAGAGGAGGGAGGAGCTGGAAGAGGCGAAGTCCGCGGAGAGCAAAAACGAAATTCTCAAGGATATAAACGAAATCAGTTCTTCGATCCAAGAGCTGGAAAAAAATTTTTTGCATATTGCCGCCGGTGTTGATCCCAAAGCGGTGGAAGGCGGGGAAGAGCCCGAGTTTAAATGGAATCAGGAAGTAATCAGCCTGGTCCGGCCTCTGGTCCAGGAGCTCAAGAAATTGACCGCCGGGCCCCGCAAGAAAGAACGACTCCAGGCTGAGGCCGAAGAGACCCGAGAGAGGCTTTCGGTTGTTAATAAGGCCTTGAAAAATATGTCCGCTCTGATGCAAGAGACTGAAAACCCGGATTTGCAAAAATCTCTGCAGTCTCTACACCGGAAGTGGGAAGACAGAAGGAAGCGCCTAAAGAACTCTCTGGCGGTGGTAAGTTCCCAACTGGACAAGCTGGAACAGGAAAAGCAGTCCTTTATTCAGTCCGCGCGCCAAAATGTGGAGGGTTTTTTCCGCAACCGAGGGAAGAACGCGTTTTTGGCGGTTTTGTCCTTTTTGGCTGTGTTTATCGGTCTGCGTTATGTCCTGCGCCGTCTGATACGCATTATGCCCGGCAGGCGTAAAGGGGCGGAAATCAGGGGCTTTTACGCCAGACTGGGGGAGCTAATCTTCCATATCCTGACCCTGACTGCGGCCATCGGCGCCCTGATGGCCGTGCTCTTTGCCGTTGGGGACTGGGTGCTTCTTAGTCTGATCATTATTTTCCTCTTGGGGCTGGGATGGACGGCCAAGCAGGGCCTTATGCGGTTTTGGGAACAGATCAAACTGTTTTTGAACCTCGGGGCGGTTCGGGAAGGAGAAAGGCTGGTATATGCCGGTGTTCCCTGGAAGGTGTCCAAGCTGAATTTTTATACTGATCTGGAAAACCCGGCCTTTGAAAAATGCAGACTGCGCATTCCCATAAAGGAGCTCTTGGATAGGCATTCCCGGCCTTTTGCCCCGACTGAGCCGTGGTTCCCATGCACAAAAGGGGACTGGATTCTGTTCGAGGACGACGGGGAACGGGGGCGGGTGATCAGCCAGACGCATGAAATGGTCCAGCTTGTTAAACGCGGAGGGAGCAGACAGACTTATCAGACTGCTGATTTTTTGGGCCGTGCCCCGGTCAATCTTTCCACCAACTTCCGTCTGCGGGTAGTTTTCGGTATTGACTACGCCCATCAAGCAGAAAGTACGGACCGGATTCCGGAAATGCTGCATAATCTTGTCCAAAAAGGCCTGGAAAAAGAGGGCTATGCGGACGATCTCCTCAATCTGCGCGTGGAATTCAGCTCCGCAGGTTCTTCCGCTCTGAACCTGATTATGATAGTTGACTTTCACGGCCGGAGGGCGGAACTCTATGGACGGCTGAATCGGTGCCTTCAGCGGCTGGCGGTTGAGGCCTGCAATACGTATAATTGGGGGATACCTTTTACCCAGATAACCATCCACAAAGCAAATGAATAAGCTCAAAAATCAATCCATACCCCGGGATGCGTTCCGCGAGCCCGGATCCAGAGACTTGGACAAGACCCTGGAAGGGGCCAGGATGGCGGCCAGAAAAGGTGACGCTGAGGGTGTTCTGGAGCGGCTTCGAGACATTGAGTCCAGATTTGACTCCTTTACCGCGGCCATAAACAGCCTGGAGGCTGGAAATGCCGAACTGGAGGAATCCCTGGAGGACCTGCGCAAGACCAACCAGGAGCTAAGGAGTAACCTGCGAGCCGCATCCGCCGGATACGACTCTATTTTGAGTTCCTTTCACCGCATCCATGTCCAGTGTCAGAACATCCAGGCCCTGCGCCACCTGCGGCACCTGCCAGAGCTTTTGGCCGAGTTTAAGGCCGGATTTGAGTTGGAGTCGGTAGGACTGATGCTGGACCAGGATCTTTTTGACGGTTTCCTGCCCACGGGCCTGCATCAAGCCACCAATGAGGAGCTGGTGGCCGCGGGATACGGTCTGGGCCTGGTGGATCCGGAAGAACTCTCTTATATGGGGCCGTTCCCCTCCCCGGAGATCCTGCCCTTTTCCCTGGGCTGCGTTCCTTCTCCGGACGGGCTGAATCAGGGCTCGTGCTTTGTGGGCAAGCTCTTGCACAAGTTCCACCAGCGCCGGACCATAGGTTTTATTACCTTTATCGATTCCGATCCCAACCGCTATCTCCCGAATAAGGATACTGACTTTCTGGAGCATTTCTGTTCTGTCTTGTCCTGCTGTCTGGTGTCTGTCCTGGATCACGCCAAGCTGGACAGGGAGCGGGTGGTGGACCCGCTTACCGGCGCATACAACCGGGAATATCTGTTCAGACATGCCCCGCGCATCCTGGATTTTTCCAAGCGCAAGGGGTTTGCGGTTTCCCTCGTCTTTATTGATCTGGACCGGTTTAAGTTCATAAACGATAAATTCGGGCACAAGGCCGGGGATCAGCTCCTGCGGGAATTGGTCCGGGTCATATCCGGAATCGTCCGCAAGTACGATATATTCGTCCGCCTGGGCGGGGACGAGTTCGTGGTCCTGCTGCCGGGAATGGACGCGGAACAGGCCGCGGAGTTCAGGGACCGGGTCCATGAAGCCGTGGCTGAGATCGATCTTAGCCGATGCATAGATGAGGATGCCGATCTGCGTATGACCGCTTCTGTGGGGATCAGTGAGTTCGGACCGGGCAAATCACTCAAGCTCCTTTTGCAGGAGGCGGATCAGAAGATGTACGACGCCAAGCGTACAGAATACGATACCATCGAGCCCATGAACTAGATCGGGTGTACTCTGGACCCCTGATCCGATCCGGGCACTCGCGGCCGTTTACCTGCTTGCAGGCGGCTGTGGACTTGTAGGCGACGCCTCTGTTTTTTCTTTTCCCGGTCTTTCTTCCCTCCGCACCCTGTTCCAGGCTCGAATTTAGTCTGTTATATGCCTGCCAAACGCCCCAGTTATCTCCCTCAGCCGGATCATTGTCAGGACCGGGGTTTTAGTCCGTATATTCTTGTGCTAGCTTTAAATTGCTGGCAGTACCGGCATTTTGGGACTGTGTTCGGATAGCAGAGCAAAGCTGTAAACAACCGGGGTTTTTATGGATTATACTGACGGTCCGGCGGCCCATCCGGGCAATCCGGATAAGGTCCGGCTGAATATGGTTTTTGACCACCTCCCTTTTGTCCTTATCGTTTTGGACATTGAGGGGATTGTCCGTTCCTGGAACTCCATGGCCGAGATCCTGTTTAATATCCGTGGCAACGAGGCTATGGACAGGCCGTTTTCCGAGCTGGCAAACAGGCTGGACTGGACCGAGGTGATGCAGAGCGTGGACAATACCTTCAAGGATTCCGGATTCGAGAACATGCACAAGGAGGTCCGTTATCGCCGCAACGACGGGAGTTCCGGGTTTATGGATATGCGGGTTTTGAACTAATTGGATTTGCCCGATCCGGAGCAGTGGATGATCCTTATCGTGGGCACGGATATAACCGAATTCAAGGTCATGCAGGGGCAGCTCGGCCAGGCCCAGAAGCTGGAGGCCATAGGTCAGCTGGCCTCGGGCATTGCCCATGAGATAAACACTCCCGCTCAGTATGTAAGTGACAACTTGAGCTTTCTGCGTGATGCATTTGCGCCTTTGAGCGAGACTCTAGCCCATCTGCAGGGCATATATGAAACGGTGAGGGGTGGGCTCACCCGGGAGGAAAAGGAGAAAACAGAGAGGCTTTTGCAAAAGGCGGATCTGGAATTCACCCTTAAGGAGATCCCCGGGCTTTGGACCAGAGTTCCGAGGGCATGAACAGGATTTCCGGAATCGTCTCGTCCATGAAACAGTTCGCTCACCCGGGAGAAGAGGAAAAGACCTGGCTGGATCTGAACCAGATTATCCGCAACGCGGTTACGGTAACCAAAAACGCCTGGAAGTACGATGCAGAGATGCGGCTCGAGCTGCAGGAGGACCTGCCGGAGATAAAGGCCATCCGCGGGAGGATCAATCAGGTCTTTTTGAATATAATTGTCAATGCTGTAGATGCGATAAAGGATAAGGCCGCAACAAAAAAAGGGCTTATAACCATTAAGACTGAATCCGGCCCGGAGATGGTCACTGTGGCGGTGTCTGATACCGGGACAGGCATGCCCGGGGAGATAAAAGAGCGCATCTTTGATCCCTTTTTTACCACTAAAGAGGTGGGTAAGGGCACCGGGCAAGGGCTGTCCATAGTCCATTCCATAGTGGTGGATCAGCACAAGGGGAGCATAAAGGTGGACAGCAAACCGAAAGAAGGGACAGTGATCCAGGTCTCCCTGCCCGTAACCTGATTTTTTTCGGGGCAGGGAAGTTGTTTTCAGGGTTGTTTTGTGCACACTTATCGAGGAAGAGATGGAAAAAACCAAGATATTGTTTGTCGATGACGAGTCCAATATCCTTTTTGGGCTGAAGCGGATGCTGCGCTCCATGCACAATGTTTGGGAGATGCGCTTTATTCAGGACCCGCACGAGGCTGTACAGGTGGCAGAGCAGGAGCATTTTGACGTGGTGGTCACGGACATGCGTATGCCGGAGATGGACGGGGCCGAGCTTCTGGAAAGGATAAGCCGGATCAGTCCGTCTACGGTACGGATAATCCTCTCCGGGTATTCGGACAAGCAAATGAGCCTGAGCACGGTCCCGGTTGCCCATCAATTCCTGGTCAAGCCGACTTCCCCGGAACGGTTGTTCGGGGTGATAGAGAGCTCCCTGGCCCTGAGCAGTATATTGAAGAGCAGGCCTTTGCTGGAGCTTGTCTCCAGGATAAAGTCACTTCCGGCCCTTCCGGATGTCTATCTCCGGCTGGTGCAGAGGCTGGGTGCCGAGTTTGCGACCCCGGAGGAGATCGGGGGGATAATCTCCAGGGACGTAGGCATGTCCACTAAAATACTGCAGCTGGTAAATTCTGCTTTTTTCGGTCTGGTCCGCAGGGTGGACAGTCTGGAGCAGGCGGTCGTGTACCTGGGCCTGGATACTGTCCGCGCTTTGGTCCTGGGCGTGCATATCTTTGACCGTATGCACAAGCTGGAAATTAACGGGGTATCCATGCAGGCGGTGGTCGATCATTGTCTGCATGTGGGAGAATTGGCCAGAACTCTGGCTGGCAGGGAGAATATGGCCAAGGAAGACAGGGATCTCGCCTTTTTCACCGGCCTGGTCCACGATTGCGGCATCCTGGTTCTGGCCCAGAATATGCCGGAGAGATTCGAACAGGCCGCGCAGATCGCATCCCTGGAAGGACTTCCTCTGCATGCGGCCGAGACCGAGGTGTTCGGTGTCTCCCATGCCGAGACCGGCGCCTACCTGCTCAACCTATGGGGGCTGCCGGAAGAGCTGATCAATGCCGTGGCCTTTCACCACAATCCCTTGGCTGCGTACAGGCTTGAGATGGACAACCTGGCCATCCTGCATATCGCGGACTATCTGGAGTTCTTCCAGAACAGGAGGCATCTGGTGGGTGCTTTGGAAAAACCCGGCGAGGAGTACTTGAAGTCCATAGGCAAATCCGGGTGTCTGACGGAGTGGAAACAGGCCCTTTTGGAGGACGATATGCATGCGTAAGGAAAAAATCCTGTTTGTGGACGACGATACCAACCTCCTAGACTCCTTTAAGCGCGTGCTTCGGGGGGAGTTTGAAGTGGATACCGCCCCCGGCCCGGTTACCGGCCTGCAGAAGCTTAATAAGTCCGGGCCATACGCGGTAGTGGTCGCGGACATGAAGATGCCGGAGATGAGCGGGATCGAGTTTTTGAAACGGGTCAGAGAGCTTTTTCCGGACACAGTACGCATCGTGCTCACCGGACACGGGGATCTGCAAGTGTCAATCGAGGCTATAAACCGGGGCCGGATTTTTCGTTTCCTGACCAAGCCCTGTGGCAAGGAAGACATGCTCCGCGCCCTGGAGGACGGTGTTGCCCAGTACCGGCTCATAAAAGGCGAAAAGGAGCTCTTGGAAAAGACCCTGACCGGGACGGTCCAGGTGCTTATGGAGATTTTGAGCCTGACCAATGAGGAGGCCATGGGCCGGGCGGCCCGGATAAAAAGGTTTGTCCGCGACGTGGCCATTCATATGGGAGAGATGGATATCTGGCTTTACGAGAGTGCGGCCATGCTTTCCCAGATCGGATGCATTACTCTGCCGGAATCGGTGCTCAAAAAGGTCGGATCCGGAGAGAAGTTGGAACCGGAGGAAATGCAGCTGTATAATCAGCATCCGTTTATAGCCGCGGATATTTTGTGTAAGATTCCGCGCATGCAAGAGGTAGCCCGGATAATCAGCTATCAGGAAAAGTATTTCAATGGCGGGGGGCTGCCCGTGGACCGGGTCAAGGGGATGGACATCCCCTTGGGCGCCCGGATCCTGAAACTGGTGTTGGATTTTAATCTGTACACCAACCGGGGTTTGAGCCGCAAAAAGGCTCTGTTCAAGATGGCGGACAAGAAGGAGCGCTATGATCCTCAGGTATACAAGGCTTTGGTGGAGGTCCTTAGGGCTGAGGACAGATATCAGGTGCGCAGCGTGCAATTGAGCGAGATCGTCCCGTTTATGGTCATAATGGAGGATGTCTATAGCCTGAACGGGGCCAAGCTTTTGACCGCCGGGCACGAGGTTTCCGAGACCATTGCCGAGAAATTGCGCCGCATGGACGAGACCTATGGAGTGAAACAGCCGATCCAGATCCTGATACCGCCCCAAAAGATCCTGGAAGAAAAGAGAAAAAAATTGGAAGAAGGTCAGGGGTAGTAGTGCCGTATCCGGCGGGGACAGGGGATAAAAGAGTTGGAAATTTGCGGGTAAATAAGATACAGGTTTTGCGCATTTTACAACTCGAGGGGATATATTTGCAGGCTTAAGGCTGGCGGCGAACCCGGAAAAATCGGATCTGAGGTGGAAATGGACGAAAAGATAAAGGGCATAATCAAGCAGTTTTCAGAGGCGGTCCAGTTTGTGATGAGTACCATGGCCATGGTTCAAGTTCGGCCAAGCGCTCCTTACGTGAAAAAGGACAACACTGCTACCGGGGACATATCCGGGGTAATCGGATTTTCCAACGCCAGAAATCACAGCGGCGGGACCATGTCTTTGACCCTTACTGAAGAGTGCGCCCTGGGGATAGTGGAGAGCATGGTCGGGGAAAGGTATTCTGAATTGGGCCAGGAAGTGGCCGACGCCGTAGGTGAGCTTACCAATATGATTTGCGGCCAGGCGCGCAAGAACCTGAGCGAAAAGATGAATATGGATTTTGAGGGGGCCATTCCCTCGGTGGTGACCGGTAAAGAACACTCCATTCGGCATATGTCCTCTTCGGCCATCCTGGCCATGCCCTTTTCCAGCGAGCACGGCGAGCTCACTGTGGAGGTCTGCTTTTCCTGACCGCCGGCGACAGTATTTAAAATTTGAGTCCCGGATCAAAAAAACATGCAGGCCGCTTGTTAAAAGCATTAAAAAATAGCAGACAGAGGAAATCCATAGTAAATGTCAACATTTCGATTTTTTGGTCTCTTTTTATTGTCTTTTTTCGTCGGGTTGCGAGTTGGTCGGGCCTAAAGCGGACGGGGCCACCGGGCCCTGAGGTGGGAATCAGGACCCCAATTCTATCTTCTCCCCGCTGGACATGGTGATGAGCCTTGTCCCGGGAGCGCTTTGCTTCAGATTGCGTTCCAGGTCTTTTGTATCCTGTTCCAAGGCTGGGAAAGTACCCCAGTGCATGGGCACGACCTGCCGGCAACCCAAGAGTCTGCAGGCCATGGCTGCTTGGGCCGAATCCATGGTAAAGACTCCGCCGGTAGGCAGGATAGCGGTGTGGATGTCAAACAACTCTCCCCATAGCCTCATACTGGAGAATACTGAGGTGTCCCCGGCATGGTACACGCAATGCCCGTTTCCCAAAGTGAAGATGAATCCCACCGGAGTGCCGGCGGTACAGGAGTGAAAGGCCTGGGTCATGGTTATTTTTATGCCCTTGAACTCCACCGTGCCCCCGATATTGAACCCGATCCCGTTTAATACCTTTTCCTGGGCCACTCCCTGCTTCTGGCACCATCCGGCCAATTCCACCTGGGCGGCCAGGTGGGCGCCTGTATTTTTGCAAATATCCACGGCCTGACCGATATGATCCGCGTGGTCGTGAGTGATTGCCACCAGATCCGCCTTGTCTATATCCGAAGCAGAGCAGTCCGCGGCCGGATTGCCGTCAAACCAGGGGTCAATCAGGATGTTTGCTTCCGGAGTGATGAGCTCAAAATTGGCGTGTCCATGCCATTTGAGTCTTGCCGACATGCCGGGCCTCCTTTTATGCGTTTATACGGTTGTGGTCTCTGCGGGAGAGGATACATCCCCCTCCCAGCGCCGGGAGAGGTTGTTTTCTATACCCAGTTGATCCATTACCCTGGAAGTAAACACCAGCAGGAGATCGTCAAGATCGCGGGGCTGGGTGTAAAAACCCGGGCAGGGCGGAAGAATGCACGCACCGCAGTCATGCGCGGATAGCATGTTTTTCAGGTGTACGCGGTTTAAGGGAGTTTCCCGGGGTACAAGGATAAGTGGCCGTCTTTCCTTCAGGGTTACGTCCGCGGCCCGATGAATCAAATTGCTGCCCAGGCCGTTGGCTATGGCGGAAAGCGAGGCCATGGAGCAGGGGCAGACCACCATCCCTGCGTGTTTCCAGGAGCCGCTGGCAAAGGGCGCGGAAATGTCCCTTTCCGTATAGACCCTTTTCGCCGCACTAAACCGCAGGGTGCAGTCCCCTTCCTCCAGCTCTAGTACCTTGCGGGCGGCATCAGATATGATGACATATACTTCCCGGTCGTGAGTTGTCAGGTTTTCCAGGAGACTGAGCGCATAGGCCATTCCGCTGGCCCCGGTCAGGGCCAGAATTGTTCTTTTGTTCATGCCTTGAAAATAGCCTATTCGTTTTTCCTTGACAAGGAAGAGAGCGGCGAATATTTACCATTGTTTCCCGTGGGCAATTAGCTCAGTTGGATAGAGCGCCAGCCTCCGGAGCTGGAGGCCGCAGGTTCGAATCCTGCATTGCCCACCATTTCTAAATCCAGCCTGATTTATCAAATCCATCAAATCTCCCAAAGTTCCCGAATAGAGCCAAAAAATAAGGCCTGGGTTGTCCAAGAGGTCCAGCCGGATTTATTGACATTCGGAAAATAAGTGGGGTAAAAAGTGGGGTAAGGGCTCATGTACCCCAGCGTATCTTAAAAATTTACCCCACTTGTTTTGCTCCAACCCTGATTGTGCCTAGCTTAGGAGGATATCGCAATGGCTCTTAAGGACAGGGAAATCAAAAATTTATCTCCCCAAGAAAAGCCTTTCAAAAAGTATGATGCTAACGGTCTATTCTTGGAGGTCCGGCCTTCCGGTTCAAAGATGTGGCGTTTCCGTTTTAAGTTTGACGGTAAGTCAAAACTTCTTACCTTCGGTCATTACCCCGGTGTTAGCTTAAAACAAGCCCGGGAACTTCGAGATGAGGCAAAGTATAAAATTGCCCAGGGGGTTGACCCGGCCCTGGAGAAAAAACAGCTCCGTGAAGAACAAGCTAGGCAACAAGCAGTTTCTGAAAATACTTTTGAGAATGTGGCCATAGAGTGGTGGCTATCCAAAAAGGATACTTGGTCCAATAATTATGCGGCAACCACTTGGCGGCGGCTTGAAGTTAATTTGCTGCCATGGATAGGAAAGACCCCAGTAAAAGAAATTGAGCCTCCTCTGCTCTTGGAACAATTGCGTCGGATAGAAAAACGTGGAGCTTGCGATACTGCACATCGAATCGCCCAGATTGCAGGAAATATTTTTCAATATGCCATCGCGGCGGGAAAGGTTAACCGTAATCCGGCTATGGATATAAAAGGGGCCTTAAAGCGTGCTCCAGTGAAACATATGGCAGCTTTGACCGAACCTGAAGATGTAAAGCTGCTTATGCGAGCAATTGACGCTTATCAAGGATCTTTGATTGTAAATAGTGGCCTGAAAGTGAGTGCCTTGACTTTTGTCCGCCCGGGCGAGCTTCGCAAGGCCACCTGGGACGAAATCGATTTTGAAGATGCTCTTTGGAAAATTCCGGCAGAGCGCATGAAAATGAAGCGCGATCACCTGGTCCCGTTATCTCGGCAGGTGTTAGGTGTTTTGAACGATCTTTATTCGTTGACACATAATTGCAGAGGCAATTTTATATTTCCCGGGGAACGGATGAACGGACGGCCAATGTCCGAAAATACCGTCAATGTGGCGATCCGCTCTATGGGTTTTTCGAAGGATCAAATGACCGCGCATGGTTTCCGGACCATGGCTTCCACAAGGCTACATGAATCCGGATTATGGGACTCTCTTGTGGTCGAATTACAGCTTGCCCACGTTGATAAAAACTCCATCAGGGGCATTTATAACCGAGCCCTTTATTTGGATGAGCGTCGTAAGATGATGCAGTGGTGGGCTGATTATCTGGATAGTCTCAGGGAAGGGGCAAAAATAATACCCATCAGGAGTTCATCTGACGATGCTTTTGCTTACCGAGAAATGAGCAGATAACCCGGGTAGTGCAAACCAAAAATGGACCTCTTCCAGCACCCCTTTTCAAGTCCTCCTTGCGAGAAATTTATTTCGTTGGTATTTAAAAATATCTTAAATTAGAAATATTGCTATATCCAGCTTGGAGTTTTATGGACCAGAACAGCTCCTCAGCACAAGGCGATAAATCCTCCGCCTCTACTAGTGATAAGTCACTCTTCATAAACGCCCCTATAGGCATAATTAAAACCAATCCCGAAGGACAGCTTTTATCCGCCAACCCTGCCATGGCCAGGATGTTTGGCTATGATTCACCCGATGACCTGATCGAGTCTGTAAACAGCATTACCACTCAGCTGTATGCCGACCCTTCGGACAGAAAAAAGCTCATACGCCTTTTGAAAGAAAACGATGAAGTGCTTGAATTTGAATGCAGGGGCATTCGCCGGGATGGATCTACACTCTGGATATCCTTAAATGTCAATGTGGAACGGGACAAGAACGGTAATATCATCCATTTTCAGAGTTTTCTCACTGACATCACCGAGCGCAAAAAGGCCGAGCAGGAAAGCAAAAATGAACGTGCATACCTGTCTGACGTGATCGACAATATCGAAGAAGCAATCATAATCTGCAACGCCGAAGGACGGATTATCCGGTTCAATGAAATGGCGCGAAAGTTACACGGCCTGCCTGAAAAGTCTATCCCTTCAAACCAATGGGCTGAATACTATAATCTTTATCAGGAGGATGGAATCACGCCGTTGTCTAAGGAGGACATCCCACTGTTCCGTGCCCTGCAAGGAGAGAAAGTTTTAAATGCAGAGATTGCGGTCGTCCCCAGGCACAGGGATATATTTCACCTTTCTTGTAGTGGGCAGGCCCTGACTGATGAGTCCGGCAGGATAACCGGCGCTGTTATTACCATGCACGACATCAGCGAGCGCAAGCGGGCCGAAGAGGCGTTAAAAATTAGTGAAAAGCGCTTCCAAAATATGCTGGCCCTTATTCCGGATATGGTTTCCATTCATGAACCGGATATGAATATCCTTTACAGCAATTGGAACGGCTTTGCAGCCGTTCCGCCGGAAAAAAGGGTCCTGAATACCAAATGTTACAAAACATACAGGGGGTATGACTGGATATGTCCAGATTGCCTGGCCGTCAAAGCTTTGGAAACCAGGGAGACAATTGAAGAAACAAGAATGTTACCTGACGGCACATGGGTTGATCTGCGGATCATACCCGTCGTGAACCAGGAAGGAAATGTTGAATTTTTCGTGGAATGGGTCCGGGATATTAGCAATATTAAAAGAGCAGAGCAGGAATTAAGGGAAAGTGAGAGATTGCTTACGGCCATAATCGACGGCGTTTCAGATGTTTTGGCTATCCAGTACCCTGACCACAGTATCGAGCGCTATAATCAGGCGGGCTACGATCTCTTGAACATGACCCCGGAAGAGGTAAAGGGGAGGAAATGCTTTGAATTGTTGGGGCGTGATCGTGAGTGTGAAAAATGTGCTACAAGGAAAACTT
>JBKHGE010000028.1:0-29357 GCA_046539845.1 Desulfonatronovibrionaceae bacterium | reverse complement strand
GCAAGATCTCTGTATCCGACTCGAACAAAGGCTTGAAAAAGGGGAAACCCAGGATGTGGTCCCAATGGGTGTGGGTCAAAAACAAATGCACCCTGGCCGGACCCTCCTGGAGCAGGTAGTTTCCCAGCCGGCGCATCCCGGAGCCGCAGTCCACTATAACCGGATCGGGTTCAGCCCCGCGGATCTCCAGGCAGGGGGTATCCCCCCCCCGAAACGGGCGAACTCCGGGCCGGATACCGGCACCGAGCCCCGCGCCCCCCAGAATTTTATGTACATGCCCCTTCCACTTTTCCCTTGTTCGGCATCCTAAAAGGAGCAAACGAACAAAACAGTTAACATCCGTTTCTTCCTCTGCACTGCCCGGGATGGGGCAAAAAGACTGGAGACCAAAACCGGCGTGGGATCCGCCGCTCTACCCGGCCACCTCAAACACCCGCCGGTCCTGATACTCGGCCTGCTTGCCCTTGTTCCATCTGGAAACCGGGCGGTAATAGCCCACCACCCGGGTATACACCTCTGCATCCTGGCCACAGTACGGACAGGAGAAATGTTCCCCGCGCAGATAGCCGTGCTCCTTGCACACGGAAAACGTCGGGGTCACAGTCAGATAGGGCAGTTTGGTCCGGCTCATGGCCTTGACCAGATAGGCCTGCAAGGCATCCTCGTCGGCCACTGCCTCGCCCAAAAAGGTGTGAAACACCGTCCCTCCGGTATACAGGGTCTGCAGCTCCTTTTGGTGCTCCAGGGCATAGAACACATCCGAGGAGATACCCACGGGCAGGGCGGTGGAATTGGTGTAATAGGGCACACCGTTACCCGAGGTCACGATCCCGGAATAAAGGGACTTATCTATCTTGGCCAGGCGGTAGGAGGTACCTTCGGCCGGGGTGGCCTCCAGGTTATACAGATTCCCGGTCTCCTCCTGAAACCCGATGGTAAGCTTACGCAAATGGTCCAGGGCCCGACGCATGAGCCGCAGGCCGGCCTCGCTCTCGATCCCCTTGCCCAGGAGATTCAAGCAGGCCTCGTGCCCGCCGATAAGACCGATGGTGCTGAAATGCCCGCGAAGGCCGTTTTTCAGATAACGGCTGGAAAAAGGAAACAGCCCCATCTCCATATTGTTGGCGATCACCTTGCGTTTGTATTCCAGGGAGTCCTTGGCCAGGGAGGCGTATTCAGTGATAAGATCCAGAAAATCCTCCTCCCCCTGGGCCAGAAAGGCCAGCTTGGGCAGATTCAGGGTGACCACTCCTATAGACCCGGTCAGATCCCCGGCCCCAAAAAGACCGCCTGTCTTTTTCTTCAGTTCCCGAAGATCCATCTGCAAACGGCAGCACATGGAGCGCACATCCTCCGGGGATATATCCGAATTTATAAAATTCTGGAAATAGGGGACCCCATACTTGGAGGTGAGTTTCAAAAGGAGCCTTCCCACCTCGCTCTCCCAAGGGAAATCTTTGGTGATATTATAGGTGGGGATGGGGAAGGAAAAAATACGGCCGTGGTAATCGCCTTCGGCCATGACCTCCAGGAAGGCCTTGTTAATCATCTCCATCTCCGGGGTGAAATCCCCGTAGGAATCATCCGTGATCTCGCCGCCGTAAATGACCCCTTCCCCTGCGATATGCTTGGGCGGGACCAGATCAAAGGTCAGGTTGGTGAACGGGCTCTGCCCTCCCCACCTGGAGGTGGTGTTCAGGTTAAAGACGAATTTCTGGATGGCCTGGCGCACCTGGGGATAGGAGAGGCAATCGTAGCGGACGAACGGGGCCAGGTAGGTGTCCACGTTATTAAAGGCCTGGGCCCCGGCCCATTCGTTCTGCAGCGTCCCCAGAAAATTGACCATCTGGCCCAGGGCGGAGGACAAATGCTTGGCCGGCCCGGAAGAACAGCGCCCCTCCAGGTTGAACCCCTCCAAGAGCAGATCCCGCAGGCTCCACCCGGCGCAGTACCCGGCCAGGCCGAAGGAGAGATCATGGATATGGAAATAGCCGTGATTGTGCGCCTGACGGACTTCCTCCGGATACTTCTCCAGGGTGTACTTGGCCTGCACCGATCCGGACAGATGGAGCATAAGGCCCTGAAAGGAATGGCCCATATTGGCGTTCTCGTTCACCCGCCAGTCGGACTTGTTCATATAGCTGTCAATGGTCTCGGTGATGTCCAGATAGGCCTGTTTCTGGCTGCGGAACTCCCGCCTCTTCTCCCGGTACAGGATATATTTCTTGGCCACGTCAAAAAGCCGGGACTCCATAAGGACCATCTCCACCATGTCCTGGACCCGTTCCTGTTCCGGGACATCGTATCCAAAAAGCTTGCCTTCCACTTTTTTGGCCAGCCGGGTGGAGAGCAGCGGGTCCTTTATCCCGCTGGCATTTAGGGCCTTTAATATGGCCTGGGCGATCCTTTCCGTGGACCAGGTCTCCAGACAGCCGTCTCTTTTCTTTATCTGCTTGGGCATGGATCCTCCTGAATTTCGGCCTCTTCGGCCGCGTTCTCGTTTACTTCTTTCTCTATGCCTGGGGGCACGTACTCCTGGAAGCGGAGTTCCATCCCCCGGGGGGGATAAGCAGCGGTCCTCTCCAGATCCTGGGGGGTAAGCTCAGGCACCTTGGTGCACCGGAAATAAAATTTATCCGGGTTCTCTTTGGCCAAGGCAAAGATCTGATCCAGATTGTCCTCGGCCTCCCGGGGACCGACTCTTTCTCCGGTAAGCTGGGAGTATTTATCCCACGGCCCCTTGATATCCACGGCAAACATATCCGCAAGCCCCTCTTCCAGGACCGCGCGGACCACGTCCGGACGCATGCCGTTGGTGTCCAGCTTAAGGCCGGGACCAAGCCGGCGCAGATCAAAGAGGATCTCCATAATCCCGGAGAGGATGGTTACCTCCCCGCCGGTGAGAACGATCCCGTCCAGCCAATTCATACGGGCATGAATCGCTTCCAATGTCTTTTTCGCGTCCACGGCCGCGGCCTCGCCCGGGTACCAGGCCAGCTGATAATTATGGCAGGTCGGACAGCGCAGATTGCAGCCGCCGAAAAAAAGCACGCAACTGATCCGACCCGGCCAGTCGCAGAGGCTCATGGGTTCGAATCCGCGCAGCATATGCCACGACGATGAACTGATTATAACAGACATGACAACGACTTAACAGTTGCAGGACCGCTCCGGGTGCATCCGCGTACCCCCGGAACAAAGCGTGTCTTCAGGCAGGTCTTCTGACTCGTCCCAGTCTTTTTCCCTTCCCGCCCGGCACTTAATTTTTTGTTCCCTTAGAAAGTCATCGGTTGAATCTTTATGCCAAAGATAAGCAGCCAAAAAACTTTTCTCCCAAAAATTGAGTGCCGGACAGTGGACACCGAAAAAGCATTCACGGAACTCACAGCGGCGGGACCGTCCCGGATTCTCACCGGCGTTCCCTTTTAAGGCCCGCAGGCCGCCTGAAGTGACTAAGCGATTCTCGCCTGGAAGCCGGATCGTTCCAACCCCTTTGGTCGGAACGACTTCCGTTTGCCAGAACTAAAAAAATACTATCACTGCCCAGACAAGGGAGCAACTAAAATTATCAGCAAAGAAAAGAGTTTGTTAGGCCGGGCCAATATATAACGTTCCGGAAAAAATGCGATTTTTGCTTCGGGACGTATTTTCTATCTTTGGGCTGGGCGGGGTTATCAAACGGATGGGTCCCCGGAGGAGGCTAGAATCCGGGCTCCAAACCGGGATTGATCAGTGCGCTCCCTTTCTCCCCGCAATAGATCCCCGGAGCGGGGGCCTCCAGGACCCGGACTTCCCTGCCGCGGATGCGCAGGCGGTCTTCAGCCAGCCAGTGCACAGCCTGGGGATAGATGCGGTGCTCAAAGGAAAGGATCCTCTTTTGAAGCGAGTCGGTATCATCTTCGCTGTAGCAGGGCACTGCTGCCTGGATTATCACCGGGCCGTGGTCCATCTTCTCGTCCACAAAATGCACGGAACACCCGGACAGCTTGACCGCGTACTCCCGGGCCTGCTTCTGGGCGTTTATGCCGGGGAAGGCAGGCAGCAGTGCGGGATGGATGTTTACAATCCTGCCCTCAAAGGCGTGGATAAATTCCGGGCTGAGGATACGCATGAATCCGGCCAGAACAACCGCCCCGGCCCCGGCCAGTTTTATCGCCCGGACCAATTCCCTGTCGTATTCCTCCCGGGAGGGATAGTCGCCGTGCGGCAGGACCTGCGTCCGGAGGCCGTACCTTTCCGCCCTCTGCAGGCCGTATGCATCCGCTGTGTTGCTGACCACCGTCTCTATGCGCGCCTTGAGCCGGCCGGCCTCAATACTGTCTATAAGCGACTGCAGATTGGAACCGCTCCCGGAAATGAGCACAGCTAGGGGTAAAGACATCTGTTCTCGTCCCGTTGTTTTAGACCCAAGATCGCCCTGCATGCCCGAATCGTTTTCCGACAAGTCCGCAGGCAAAAGAATCTATTTTTCAGCGTGGCTGATCAGGGCATCCACCAAGCCGGGAATGGTGTATTCCCGGGCAATTACCTGGGGCTCGAAGCCGAACTCACGCAGGGTATCCGCTGTCACCGGCCCAATGCAGGCCAAGCACAAACCGTTTTCAACCCACTCCCGGACAGTCTCTTTCGGGATCAGGGAAAAGAAATTGCGCACCGTGGATGAACTGGTAAAGGTCACATAGCCCACATCCCCGTTTCCGAGCAAAGCGCTGGGGTCCCCGCTCTCCGCCAGGGTGGTCTCGTAGACCGGCAAGACGCTCACCCTGGCCCCGGCCCGCTCTAGCTCCCGGGGCAATACCTCACGGGCCTCTTTCGCTCTGGGGATAAGCACCGAAGATCCCTTTACCCCCAGATCCAGCAGTCCGGAGACAACAGACTCGGCCACATACTTGTCCGGGACAAAATCCGGATGCACTCCCCTGTCCCTCAGGGCGTCGGCAGTAGCCGGGCCTATAGCCGCCACCCGGCAGTAGCCCAAAGCCCGGGCATCCAGATTGGCCCGACGCAAACGCTCCCAAAAGTGGGTGACCCCGTTTACTGAAGTGAACACGAGCCAGTCATACATGTCCAGCCCGGTGATGGCCTCGTCCACTGCAAAATAGTCCTCCAGGGGCCGGATACTGATGGTGGGGAACTCCAGGCAGCAGGCCCCGAGATCCTCCAGACGGCGGACTAGGCCGCTTGCCTGCTGTCTGGCCCGGGTGACCACCACCCGGCGTCCCAAAAGCGGAAGCCGCTCAAACCAGTTCAACCTGGATCTGAGTCGGACCACATCGCCGACCACCAAAAGGGCCGGAGGCTTAATGCCCTTTTCCTCGGCCACGGCGGGGATATCCGAGATAGTCCCGGACACCGTCTGCTGGCGGCAGGTGGTCCCCCAGCGGACCAAGGCGGCCGGGGTCTGCGGATCCATTCCCGCCCGGAGCAGATTGCGGCTGATCGAGGCCAGGTTTTTGACCCCCATGAAAAAGACCAGGGTGCTGGTCCCGGAGGCCAGGGCCTCCCAGTTATGAGCACTCTTTTCCTTGCTCGGGTCCTCGTGCCCGGTGATAAACGAGACCGAGGAGGAATACTCGCGATGAGTGAGCGGGATACCGGCGTAAGCCGGCGCCGCCACCGCAGAGGTCACTCCGGGAATCACCTCGAATTCCGCCCCGGAACGCAAAAGGTCTTCGGCCTCCTCCCCGCCCCGGCCGAAGACATACGGGTCCCCGCCCTTAAGCCGGGCCACGTTCAGGCCTTGACCCGCCTTTTGGACCAAAAGATCGTTTATCTCTTCCTGGGGCAGGGTGTGCTCCCCGCCTTTCTTGCCCACATACACGAACTCCGCATCCGGGCGGCAAAAAGACAAAAACTCCTTATTGGCCAGATAGTCATAGACCACCACGTCCGCGGTTTCCAGGATCTCTTTCCCCTTCAGGGTCAAAAGCCCCGGATCCCCGGGCCCGGCCCCTATCAGATATACTTTTCCCATATATCAAACCCTTGTATACATTTGGTTTTTCGAGGCTGGGCATGGATTCTCCCCCGCCCGCCAAGGGCCGGGTAGATCAAAACCCAGATCCCTGTAGGCAGCTGCCCGCCTACCGCTTGGCCGCGTATTTCTCCAGACGGGAATGCAGGTCCATAAGTTTGGCCTTTTTTTCCTCCAGCCTGTTCGCCTTGTCCTGCTCCTTATCCACTATATGCGGGGGGGCCTTGTGCACAAAATCGTCGTTGGCCAGCTTGCGGCCGACTATGTCCAACTCCTTGTCCAGCTTGGTCAGTTCCTTGTCCAGCCGGGCCAGTTCACTGTCAAAATCCACCAACCCCTGCAGGGGGACGAACAGCTCGTACCCCTTGACCACTTGGCTGGCCGCGCCCTGGGGGACGCTCAGATCCCCTTCTACCTCCAGCTCCTCAACCAGGGCCAGATGGCGAACGAGTTCGGCATGCTCGAGCAGAAAATCCCTGTCCTCCCCACGGGCCCGGACCAGGACCCGTAGGCGGCGCGAGGGGGAGATGCCCAGCTCAGACCGTATATTACGCACAGCCACGACCACTTCCTGCATAAACTCCATGTCCCGGACTATATCTTCGTCCCTGCACTCCGGTCTCTTCTGCGGATAGGGGACCGAAGCCAGGTCCTCTTGGCCGCCCCGGGGCAGGCAGGTCCATATCTCCTGGGTCACAAAGGGGATTATGGGATGAAGCATTATCAATGTCTCGGCCAGGACCTGCAGAAGACAGGACCGGGCCGCGTCTGCGGCTTTTCCCCCGCTCTGCAGCTCCGGCTTGACCATTTCCACATACCAATCGCAGAGTTCGTGCCACACGAATTGGTACAGCTCCTGGGCCGCATCATTAAATCGGTATTCGTCCAGGGCCGACGCCACGTTCTCCTTGACTTCTTCCAGACGGTGCAGGACCCAGCGATGGGCGAATCCCGAGCCTTTGTCCAAAGAGAAATCCGGGACCTCTCCCTCCAGGTTCATAAGCGCGAACCGGGCCGCATTCCAGATCTTATTGATAAAATGACGGTATCCCTCGATGCGTTCCTCAGACATCTTTATGTCCCGGCCCATGGCCGCAAACGCAGTCAGGGTGAACCTGAAGGCGTCCGCTCCGAATCTCTCGATGGTCAACAGGGGATCGATCACGTTACCCTTGGACTTGCTCATCTTCTGCCCCTGGGCGTCCCGGACCAGGGCGTGGATATACACGTCCCGAAAGGGGACCCGGGACATGAAATGGATGCCCATCATCATCATCCGGGCCACCCAAAAAAACAAGATATCAAATCCGGTGACCAGGACCGAAGTGGGATAAAACGTCTGCAGATCCCGGGTCTTATCCGGCCAGCCCAGGGTGGAAAAAGGCCACAGCGCTGAGGAGAACCAGGTGTCCAGAACGTCCTCGTCCTGCTCCAGACAGGCACTACCGCAGTCCGGACACACATCCGGATCCTGCCTGGCCACTATCATCCGACCGCAGTCCAGGCACGTCCAGGCCGGGATGCGGTGTCCCCACCAGATCTGGCGCGAGATGCACCAGTCGCGGATGTTATCCAGCCATTCAAAATAGGTCTTTTCCCAGTTCTCGGGCAGGATCTTGGTCTCCCCGGCAGAAACCGCCCGGGAGGCCTTTTCCGCCAGGGGGCCGGTCTTTACGAACCACTGCTTGGACACATACGGTTCAATCGGGGTGCGGCAGCGGTAGCAGTGGCCGACGCTGTGCTGGTATTCCTTGTGCTTGGCCAAAAGACCCAGTTCTTTTAGCCTGGAGGCCACCTTTTTACGGCATTCGAAACGGTCCAGTCCGGCGAATTCCTCGCCGGCTTCCGGAGACATTTTCCCTTTATCGTCAATGACCTGCAAAAACTCCAGGTCGTGTTTGTTTCCCAGCTCAAAGTCATTCACATCATGGGCCGGGGTGACCTTCAGACAGCCGGTCCCGAAATCCATATCCACATACTCGTCGGCTATAATCGGAATCTTCCGGCCGGTCAGGGGAAGGAGCACATTTTTCCCGGGCAAATCGCTGTAGCGCTCGTCCGCCGGATTGACCGCCACAGCAGTATCCCCGAGCATGGTTTCCGGACGGGTGGTGGCTATGATCACCTCTTTAAAACCGTCTTCCAGGGGATACTTTATGTGATACAGCCCGCCGGGAACTTCCTCGTATTCCACTTCCAGGTCAGCCAGAGCGGTATGGCAGCGGGGGCACCAATTTATTATGTAATCCCCCTGGTAGATGAGCCCCTGTTCATACAAAGAGACAAACACCTCGCGCACCGCCCGGGAAAGCCCCTCGTCCATGGTGAAACGCTGCCTGGTCCAGTCCACCGAGGCCCCGAGTCTGCGGACCTGATTTAAGATCTTGTTCCCGTACTCCTCCTTCCATTCCCAGACTTTTTCCACGAATTTTTCCCGGCCCAAGTCCTCCCGGGAAAGGCCCTGCTCGGCCAGGGATTTTTCCACCACGTTCTGGGTGGCGATCCCGGCGTGGTCCGTACCCGGCACCCAGAGGACGTCCTCGCCCTTCTGGCGGTGATAGCGGCACAAAATGTCCTGCAGGGTCAGATTCAGGGCATGGCCCATATGCAGACTCCCGGTCACATTCGGCGGGGGAATGACTATACAGTACGGGGAGCTCGCGTTTGCGGCCTCCGGGGTAAAGGCACGATTTTCGTCCCAAAAGTCAAGCCACTTCTGCTCCACGGCCCCGGGCTCATACCCCTTGGGCAGCTCTTTGCTGGCCATAAAATATTTCTCCATTCTCTGTTTTGAGACAAGCCTTGCTCGTATCCGAAGCGATCCTAAACCAAATGGCAAAAGAATTCATCTATTGCCCTTGGAGCAAAAAATCAACCTCAGGGTCGGCCGGGCAACGGGAAAGGGCCTGCTTGTCCCGGGCAGATAAGCCTGTTAGGACATACCCCCATGGCCGACAAGGTGTTTATGCTCTGGGACGAGTCCCATCTGTGGGGACTTATGCTCCTGCGCGCCCTCCGCTTCTGGGATTTCCCCCTGGAGGTGGTCAGCGCAGGCATGGTCGCCGCAGGCCTTTTACAAAAAAACCGCCCGGACATACTTCTAGTTCCCGGCGGATGGGCCAGACTCAAATCCGAAGCCCTGGGCGAAGCCGGACGTTTTGGGATAAGGGAGTATATCCAAAGCGGGGGCGTATACATGGGGTTTTGCGGCGGGGCCGGTCTGGGCCTGGCCTCCTCCGGCCAGGACAGATTCCTCTCCTTGTCCAGGTGCGGTCGCAAGCCCATGCACCACAGACTGCCCAACTTCAGCGGGCATATACGCTGCAGTCTGGATATGGAAAACGGTCCGGAGGCAGCAGTGCTCCCTGTATGGTGGCCCTCCCAGTTCAGCCTGAAAGAAGATCCCGGGGTCACGGTTCTGTCCCGCTACCTGGAGCCGGCCGAGGACTTCTGGGTTTCCGACCTCAAAAGCGAAGACATCCCCGGCGACCAGATAGGTAAATGGGAAGCCGCCTACGGGATAAACCTAGACCCGAACCGGCTTAGAAACGAACCCTGCATCCTGCAGGGGAATCTCGGCCGCGGGGAGTTTTTCCTCAGCTACCCGCACCTGGAAAGCCCGGAGGCCGAAGAGGCCAACCGCGTAATGCTCCACCTGCTGCAGGCCAGAGGAATAAACGCTTCCCATCCCCAAACCCCAGTACCTGCCTGGGACATCTTCTCCACCCGCCCGGGCTGGGACTGCCCCGCCCTGCTCCGGGCGGACCGGGAGCTCTCCCGGATTATTCAGACCGGCCGGGAGCATTTTCTGCTCACCTGCCGCAGCCCCTGGCTTCTGGGCTGGCGCCGGGGCATTCCCGGGTCGGCGATCAATTTCCTAAAGGCCATGCTCGACCGGGCCCTCAGCGCAGCCCCGGGCAAACAGGCCCGGGAATACTGGTCCAAGCGGGAAGAGGACTTCCTTTGCACCTGGGAGAAATTTGCCGCCGGGATGCAGGACTATCTCCTGCGGGAGAGGCTGGTCCTGGCTGGCGGGACTTCCTCCCCGGAAGCAAGCCGGGACAGCCGGCTGCAAGAGGAAAAAACCAGGCTCGTGGGCGGTTTCCCCGGATACGGAGGACTTTACGGCCGCCTCCTTGCCCACCTGGACGGACTGCTGTGGACCATGGCTAAAAACCGGGACATATAAACATAGTAAGGCGCGTCTTCCTCCAAGGGCCTGCTTCACCCCGGGATATCCCGGCCGAAACCACCCGGGCCCTGTGCATATACCCGGACGAGGGGCTAATCACTAAAACAAAGCGCTGCCAAGGCCCGTCCCTGTCTTTAAGACAGCCACATCCCCTATTTTTCGGTCCATAGAAGTCGGCCGTTTTTCGCCCTGGCCCAGCCCAGGGGAAGCCGCTTCCAGTATATGGGGCACGCCCCGGACCGGATCGGAGCAGTCAGACTGCGGCCCCGGACAAACCCTTCCAGCTCGGCCGGATCGTCGAAAACCACGGCCTTTTCAGCCTCCGGATTCTCCGGCAAGAGTTCCCGCAGGCGGGGGGCGATAATCCAGCCGTTTTTCTTGGCCTTGCCCAGATAAGAGCCCTGCATGGAAAAGCGACCGGAAAATCCCAAAACCGGTCCGGGCACCCGGAACAATTTGTCTTTTACCCGGTGGATCTCTTTTTGCACATACGCAGCCTCCAAAAACCCGCCGGGATCCCGGGGATAACCCTTCGGTTCCAGACCAAAGGTCCGGGATTCCGGTTCTCCCTCCCGGCCCAGAAGGGCGACAAAAAACCCCTGGCCCTCCCCCCGGGAGCAGTCGGTTTCAAAGGCAAGGGGCAAACCAGGGCAGGCCCGCACCGCGGCCCCTTCCGGCCCGGGGGTGGGCAGCACCTGCAGCCCGCATTCTTCGGCCGCCCATTGCACCTGTTCTTCGTTTTCACGGGCATTGGTGGTACAGGTGGAATACACGAGCCTGCCCCCGGGGGCCAAAAGACCGGCCCCGGACCGAAGCAGCCTTTTTTGCACGGCCAAAAGCTCGTCCAGCCTGTCCTCGCTCCAGAACTCACGGATCCCGGGATTCTTATCCTCGGTGCCCCAGCCGCTGCAGGGGACATCCAAAAGGATATAATCGAATATCCCGCGGGGCAGGGGGAGGTCCTGACCACGGTACGCGGAAGTAACCGCGTTCAAGACCCCCTGATGCTGCAGGTTGCGGCGCAGGACACTCAACCTGGAGCGATTGGGTTCGTTGGCCACAACCGCCCCGCCTATCCCGGTCAACCCGCTCAGGATACCGGTCTTGCTCCCTGGGCTGGCGCACATGTCCAAGACAAGATCCCCCGGTCCGGGAGCCAGGGTCAAAGGCGGGAGCATAGAGGAGATATCCTGGATGTAGACAAGGCCAAAAAAAGCGGCCAGGGAACGACCCGGGGGGAAAGGCGCCTCCTCCAGCCTGCGGGCCTTTCCCCAGAAAGGCAGGGGCGAGGCCCTAAATCCCTGGGCCTGGAGGAGGTCGTCCACCAAAGGGGCCTCCCCGGGGGGAGTGCAGATCCTGAAATATCGCTTCATTTTCCAATCCGTTAGCTGGACAAATCCGAATACAGTATCCAAAACCGCGGTTTTGCCCCCGGGCAAGGAAAAAATCCGTACCTCTGGGTTTGGTCTTTTCCTTTGACTTGCACGGATCTCCCGGTTTATCCACGGCAACAGGCAGCAACAAATTGCATCCCGGCCTGTAAACTGTTAGATAAAAGTAGCTGCCAGCGTCCGGACTCAAAACCCGGGCCGGAGCGGGCTTTTGCAGGCGGGTGCATATGCGGTTACCTCCCGGACGGCCGCCAAACACAGGCCGCATTACTCCCGAACCGCGGCGGTGTCAAAAAATACAAATTTCGGAGGAATTCAATGCCAAGGCGTATAATCATTCTCTTGCTGACCGTTTTAATGCTGGCGGCTCCTGCTGCAGCCGCCGCCCAAAAAACCTTTGCGGTCCTCCCGCTGGAAATCCAAGGTCCGGACGACTATCAATACCTTTCCCGCGGAGCCCAATCCATGCTCACCACCCGACTGACCTGGCCGGACAATTTTGAACCCGTGGAAAAGGGCAAAGTCTCCGAAACCGGGATCCCGGACAGCAAGTCCGGGGCCGCCCAGACCGCAGCGGATCTAGGAGTGGACTATCTGATCTACGGCAGTCTGACCATCTCCGGCCGGGAGTGCAGCCTGGACATCAACACCGTCTCCCGGGAAGGGGAATCCATGCCCGCCAGCCGGCAGACCACCCTGGACGATCTGATCCCGGAGCTGAAAAGCGTGGCCGAGGAAATAAACTCCGCGGTGTTCAACAGACCGGAGGAAAACGGGGAGCAAGAAAACGGGGAGCAGGAAGGAAAAGACTCCACCCGCAAAATAAACCGCATGAACCCGGAACTGGTGTTCAACGAATCCCGGTCCGATCAGGAATTCTATCTCAACCCCCAGTTCAAGTACGCCGACTCCCCGCAGTCCCCGGGCAGGTGGCGCAGCCAGAGCTTCAACTATATCGGGCTGAATACCGTGATCTGCGACGCGAACGGGAACGGAGAAAACGAGGTGTTCATCCTGGAAGAACAAAAGCTGCATGCCTACCGCTACGAGGACAACCGGCTCATACCCCTGGCCACCTACGACACCCCGAATACCTACAAGTGCCTGAACCTGAACTTTATGGACATGGACCGGGACGGATACATGGAACTGGTGGTCTCCGCCCTGCAGGGCGAGGACTCGGTCAAATCCTTTATCCTCAATTTCAAGGAGGACAAGTTTGAGGTCAAGGAAAAGCACATCCCCTACTTTTTGAATGTGGTCAAAACCCCCCCGGAATATATGAAGACCCTGATCGGCCAGAAGCTCGATCCATACAAGATGTTCAAAAAAGACAGCGTGTACGAGATGACCAAGAGCCAGGGCGAATATACGCGGGGCAGGCGCCTCTCGGTCCCGGAATGGGGCAACGTCTTTAATATCGCCTATCTGCCGCAAGAAGACGGCTACAAGATCATTGTCGCCCATTCCGACCACCTCCGGGTGTACTCGGACAGCCAAAACCGCCAGTTCACCACCGAGGAAGTCTATGCCGCCTCTTCCATGCGTTTGAAAAAGAACACAGCCATGCCCGGGCTCGGGGAGGGCAAGGACGCCATGGAGCAATTCTATTTCCTGCCCGCCCGGCTGGTCCCGACCAACCTGGATAACGACGACCGCTATGAACTCCTGGTCAGCCGGCCCCTGTCCGTGTCCTCGCAGTTCTTCGAGAACTACCGCTCCTTTCCCCAGGGGGAGATCCACTGCCTGTTCTGGGACGGGGTGGGACTGAACATTTTCTGGAAAACCAGGCAGATCAAGGGGACCATCTCCGACTATGGCCTGTACGATATAGACAACGACGATAAAAAAGAACTGGTGGTCTTAGTGAACACCTATCCCGGAGCTACCGGGCTCAAAAACCGTAAGACCATGCTCCTGGCCTATGACCTGGACACTGACGAGCAGGCCCCGGCCGAAGCGGAACAGGGCCAGTAGACCTGTCGGGGCGGCCCGAGCGGGCCGCCCCGATAAAATGCACCCATTCCGCCCATGCCCTCAGTCCAATACCTGACAGTCACAGACAGCGAGGCCGGCCAGAAATTGTCTTCCTTTCTCATGCGCCGCGTGGAGGGGCTGCCCAGGAGTGTGGCCATGCGCTGGATCCGGACCGGTCAAGTCCGGGTGGATAGCCGCAGATGCAAACCCTTTGCCCGACTGTCTCCGAACCAGAGCGTGCGCCTGCCTCCGTATGAGGAATTCACTGCCACGCCGAGGCGCGACCCGGAGGAAAACCAGGCCAGCCTGAACATCCTTTACAGAGAAAAAGACTTCTTTTTGTTGAACAAGCCGGCCGGCCTGCCCATCCATCCGGGGACCAAGATAAAGGATGACCTAGTCTCCCGGCTGCATACGGTCTTCCGGGAGGAAGACTTCGCCCCCACACCGGTGCACCGCCTGGACAAGCCCACCTCCGGGGTAGTGCTCATTGCCCGGACTTATTCCTTTTTGCGTAAAATGCACGCCAAATGGCAGGAAGACAAGGTGGACAAATACTACCTGGCCTGGGTTGGCGGCGAGTGGGAGGAAAAAGGGGAGACCCTGCTCCAGGACCGGCTGGGCAAAGACAAGACCTGGAAGATGAGTGCGGCCAAAAGCGGCAAGTCAGCCAGGTGCCTGGTCCGGCCCCTGGTGTACCGCCAGGGCGGGACCCTATTGCAGATAAAACTCTTGACCGGCCGCACCCATCAGATCCGGGCCCAATTATCCATGCGCGGACATCCCATTGTCGGAGACGATAGATACGGCGGGGAAAAGGCGCCGATCATGTATCTGCACGCCTTGCTTCTGGACTGGGGATACAAGCCGCTGATCTGCATGCCGGACTGGACCGGCCGGTTCGCAGTCACCAGAGACCTGCTCAAGATTCCGGAATAAAAGGCTCCTTGCCGGAAAGCCTGAATTCATCTAGCCTCTTGCTGGACACCCCGACCAGGGAGAGCCAGTATTTGTGCTCGGTCATGAATCTGATGCTCTCCTCCAGATCCTCATAGGTATGCGGCTCCAGGGTGAAAGTCGGAGAGAGTTCCAAGAGCTCTATTCCAGCGAAGAACTCCACAAAAGGGATCATCCCTCTGCCCATTCCCAAGTGCTGATCCGCGGAACCGTCGTTATCATGCAGATGCAGATGGGCCAGATGCGGGGCCATGCTCTGCAGCCAATGGGCCAAGTCCTTGTTCTCCGCCCCGCGGCCGAAGGCGTGCCAGTGCCCCACGTCAAAACAAAACCCGAACCCGTTGTCCAGGACCTCCAGGACATCCTTTACCTGACTGGGTTCATTCTCCCAAGTGTTCTCCAGGTATATAGGGCAGTCCCCGGCCCGGGGACCCAGTTCGGTCCAGGTGGAAATCGCGCTCTCCAGCCAGCGGGGATAGAAATCCTCATATCCAGCCGGATTGTATCCGTTATGGGCGACCAAGTGCCTCGGCTCGTAGAGCATGGCCGTATCCACGGCCCGCCGGAGGCGCTCCACTGCGGCCCGGCGCAGCAGGGGATCCGGACTGCCGGGATGGATGTCTATAAACGGCAGGTGCACGGCCGGGGCCAGTCCCTGCCTTTGGATCGCGGCGGCCACCTCCTGGTGCCAGCTTTGCGGAGCCTCCTCCAGGACCACGGCGTCCATGCCTAGCTCCGGATTCAGGGAACTTTGCAGGAAGAAACGCAGGTAATCGCGGCTTTTCCGAATATAGCGTAAGGGGAGATTGACGAAGAATCTTCTCATTGCGAGTATTTTTTGTTTTGCCCGGTTAAAGCAGCCCTGGCTAGGCCCGCCGCCCGACACGGCCCTTCGGGATCATTTCCCGGCCTCCGGGCCAAGCGGCCGATAAAGTACCCGGTCCTTGAGGTTGGAGGCCCTGTTCGGCCTGATCTCCCCGTTTGCCTGGATCAAAATCTTTTCCATAGGCTCAAAGGTGCGGGCATCCATCACCTCCACATCGACCCTCTGCCCGGACTGCAGGCTCAGCCGGGGCTCTTGCACCGGCCCAATGTGCCCGGGGAGCGAATACAGGATATGTTTCCTGTCCGGGACAGTCAACGTATACGTACCCGGGGGGACACGATTTTCCCTGTCCGTTATCAGGCTGCGCCACTCGCGGCCCCTGCGGCAGAAAACCTGTGGGGCCGGATCCGGACGCACGCGCAGCAGCCATTCGTTTTCCGGTTTACCGGGCGTCTCCCGGACTATCTTGGCCTTGAACCCCCGGCCGTCCTCCTGGATATAGCGGTCAATAAACTGCTCCCGGAAAAGGACAAAACGGGAATGCTTGTCCTGGCCGTCATTGTTTTGGAGATCACTGACATATCCCTTGATATTAAGCACTTCCCGTCCCTTTTCCCCCCAAAGGCCGTGAATAAAAAGACTGTCCCCGGGCCGGGCCGGGATGTCACCCCCCGGCGGGGAGAAACGGAGGCGCCCGTTCAAGGAATAGACCAAAATGGGACTCTTGCCCGCCCCCTCGGGTTTGGGACCGGTCCAGTGCACCGGGACCTCTTTCACCGCCCGGCCGTCCACTGCCACCCGCAGGTGATCGAAGTCGGTCAAGGCGGCGGCCTCGGAGGTAAGCAGGTTAATCTCCGGCATTCCAGCCGGGGAAACCGACCAGGACCTTTTTGTCTCCCTGGTCAACCCGACCCGCAGGACGGACATGCGCTTCAGGGCAACGCCGCCGCCCTCCTCCAGGGAGCGGCCGTTAATCTCCAGGGGGATGGAGCCGTTGTACCAGGAGGCGGCCCGTTTTTCTGCATCCTCAGGCGGCTCAACCACCACCCCCATATTGTCTAAAAGCTCACAGGTCATGCTCAGCTGCTGCTTTACCTTCCAGCCCAGATCCCGGATGTCCTTGGAGACCTCCACGGCCATGGCCGGCTTGCGTAGGTTACTCACGGTGTGAAAAGTCAAAGACTTGCGCTGTTCGGAGTGCTCGGTATCCTGGTCAAAGGTGCGGGTATTGAACAGGGTGAATACGTACCTGCTGGGGATTACTCTTGGGTTGACCCGGTCTATAGCCCGGCTAGCCATCTCACCCAGATCCGGAACCCCGGAATAGGCGGTGCAGTCGATTATCACCGACTGACCGAAGCGGCCGGGATTGCGGGAGCTGTTTATATACTGCGGGCTGTAGAACCCGGAGCCCTCGTGCAGGTGGACCAGTCCGTCGCTCCTGGCGGCGAAAAACTTTATGGCCCGAGCCAGGATATCTTCATAGAATTCAGCGTAGTCACGGTCAAAGCGGCGGTTCAGGTCCACGTTTACCTGGCGCCGGCCCCAATCCAGGGCGGGGACGTTGGCCCTGGGGATGACAATGAGATTGCCCCTTTTTACCCGCGATCGGCGCAAAATATCGGCGGTGAGCACTCCTGTCACCTCATCGCCCTGGGCACCGCCCTGGACCATAACCGTGGGCCCGGCCTGCTCCCCCTGCACGTAGTGGACCTGAAGCGGATAGAATGTCCCGGTAAACAGATCAAAGCTCTGTCCGGCTGCCGCACCAGGGAAAAGCCCTCCCAGGAGACAGCTAGACAATAATATCGCTGAGAGGAAATGTCTCACTGTAGATTACTTGTTTCTTTTCGTTGGTGATGGTCAGGCGGATGGCAAAAAGCTTGTCCCGGGGGACAAGCTCATGAAACCCAAAGGAGGTATGCACTTTTTTGAAGTGATTTATCTCAAAATTGAGATCAGGATCCTGCACATCCAGATCCACTACGGTACCGTCCCTGGCCACCAGGCTGATCTTGACCCATCCGGAGACCTTACGGTCGTCCAAAAGATTATTCAGTTCGAATCTGAGCCGGATTTTGGAATCCCCCACCCGGGCCTGGATATGGTCTACAGCCACCACCTGTTTGTCCTGGTGCTGGAAGATCTCCTCCAGGTTCAGATTGGAAGGCCCGGAATCCGTGTCGTTGGACCGGGCCTGAAGTGCAGTGCTTACCTCTTTCTCGTCAAAGGAGTTCAAGATTTGGCGGACATTCTCCAGGCGCCTGAGCTCGGAACGGGTTTCGGTGAGCTCCGTTTGCAAAACGGCCAGTCTGGCGCTTAGCTCCTGGTTGTCCCTAAAGAAGCTCACGCTGAAATATCCCCCGGACGCGGCCAGGATCAAAAGCAGGACCTGGGAAAAGACAAAAAACTTAATCCAGCTCAAAGAGAGCCTGAACCGCTTCACCCCCCGGTCGTCACGCATGAAAAGCACGTTGTACTTGGCAGGCTTCAATTCATACCCCTCCACTCTTCCCTTGCGATCCTCCATCCGGAGGAACCGGGGACTATGACCAGGGTCTTGATCCCCTTGTCCGCATACCCTTCCTTGTCCCGGTAGTCCTGGATAAAGCTGGCGCAAAAGCCGTCCGGACACATGGACAGCTTGAGCTCTGTCATTTGGATCTCTTCCGGCTCCCGGCCGGATTCCCACAGCTCGGATTTGTGCCTGGAGACAGCCTCCAGGCCGTTCCGCCCGTCCTGGACCACGTCCCGGAGATAGAACCGCCTGTAGCTCTCCAGATCCGCCTCCTCCCAGGCCTCTTTCCACTTCCGGATAAAAGCGGTGAGTTCCTCATTGCGCTTTGCAAGATACAGGTCCTTTAGCTTCTGTCGCTCCAGCCCCCTCCATTCGGAGCCGGCAATCCGAAAGCGTCCCTGGTCGTCCTCTTTCCAATAGAGCCTTTTTATCCCTGCGGAGTAGAATCCCGGGGCGTTGAATACCTGGCCGAAATAGCTAACCCAGTACCCCGGGCCCCTGATCACCCTGGGCTCGTGCAGCCAGACATCGATCCAGGAATACTGCCGGAACAAAGCCTCTTTTCTGTTTCTGAACGCGGCAAAGTCCCTGCCCTGGGAACTGGAGAAATCCTCAGCCGAATACATGTCGAAAAACACACTCTTTTTCGCCGCCCAGGCTTCGGCCCATTCCCTGGTCCGGCGAATCAGCCGGGCGGATATTTTGGATCTATCCTCTGAGGGACTACTTTCCCACTGGATATCCCGGCCGATGACCACCGGCGTCCTGCCCAGCCGAACTTCATCGCCAACTTCCCGGATATCCTCCAGGTTCAGAGCAATACACCCCTTGGTCTCAAAGGAGGCTATGCGGTGCCCCCGGCCGTGGATCCAGATACCGTGACCGGTCTTTCCCGCCAGCCTATCCATGGGATTGGGGAAATTAAGGGTATAGGCCAGATTGCCGTATCTCTCGAAATCAAGCCCCTGGTCCAGGAAGTTCTCGATGAAATAGATACCCTCCGGAGTCTTAAGATCCCCCTCCCGGAGCTTGCTTCCGCGCACCTGGCCCGTACTGCAGGGCATGGTGGCCGTCTTTTGCAGGGGGCTGTTGTTGGAAAACAAAAGGAGCTGCTGGACGTCCTTGTTCACGGCCAGCAGCTTGGGCGGACCGTTCGGATCTGAATACAGTACCGGCTCCCAGGCCCGGGCGTAACCGGAGGCCAAAAGCAGAAACAATAAAAAGACGATGCTTCTGATCAAGATCCTACCAGTTCAAAGCCAGTTTTCCGGCCGGGCCGGTTATAATAAGGGAGACGCCTTGTTCCCGGACCTTGGGAAAAGTCAAAGTATACGTCTTTTTCCAGCGGTTGACATAAGGAAAGAAATGAACCTGCTCCGCAAGCGGGGTCTCGACCTCCCTTATCCCCAGGGGATAGACCCGCTCCCCGTCCGCGGTGTTCAAAAACACTTCCCATAATTGACTGTTGTACTCAAGCTGTGCATGGTCCTTGTCGCTGCCGTGCACGGCCAGGAAAAACTCGGTGTTTTTTTTCGCGTTTTCCTGCATGGTCCGGGCAAAACGCTCCTTTTTTTCCTCGTCCCAATGAAAAAGCGCACTCTTCTCCCGGGTATAGGCCCTGCGCCACTCCCTGGTCTTCAGGGTGGCGACCGCCGAGACCTGACCCTCCATGCCGGTATAAGACTCGTCCACGCGGGTCCACTTCTTGACCACGGGGTAATACTCCCCTCCGGTTTCCGGCCATAGAACAGACTCCAGCTGGCGTCCCCCGCTGCAGGCCGCAACAAAAAACGCGGCCAAAAGCACGGAAAACAACCTAGCCGGCCGCATCCGCGATATCCTCCCGGCTGAATATGGAACGCAGTTCATAGCCGTGCCTTTCCAGCTCACCGCTGCCTCCTTCATTGCGATCCAGAACGCAGAAAACCGCACCCACCCGGTATCCGGCCTCTCGTACCCGTTCACAGGCCAAAAGCACACTCCCCCCGGTGGTGACCACGTCCTCGAGCATGCACACCGCCACGCCGGCCGGGAAATTGGCCGTGCCTTCCAGATAGGCTCCGGTGCCGTATCCCTTGGCCTTTTTGCGCACCAGCATGCCCGGGAGCGGATCCTCGTGGAAGTTGGACACCACTGTTACCGCCGAGACCAGGGGGTCGGCGCCCAGGGTCATCCCGGCCACTCCGTGCACCGGCCGGTCCAGCCCGTGGATCATGTCCAAAAATATCCTCCCCAGAAGATAGGCGCCCTCCGGGTGCAGAGCGGTCTGGCGGCAGTCGAAATAATAATCGCTCTTGCGGCCGGAAGCCAGGGTGAAATCCCCCTCCCGGTAAGACTTGCGGGCCAAAAGACCGGCCAGTTTCGCTTTTAGATCTTGGATTTCCTGCAAACCTCTTGCTCCGGCAGCAGACGGTTAAGTAATACTGGAGAAATACGGACCAGCGGACGGCTTAAAGGATCGAGTCTTAAGCCCGCTCCCCGAATACCCGGCTGTATATGGCCCCTTCGTAGCGTAAATAATATCCGGGGTCAAAAACTTCCTCCAGCTCTTCCGGGGAGATGAGAGCGGTAATCCTCTTCTCCCGGCGGACTTCATGGGGAAAGGAAAGCTTCTCCCTCCAGCAGCGCATGGCCACTTCCTGCACGATCTCGTAGGCCTCCTGCCTCTTCAGACCCTTATCCACCAGGGTCAGAAGCACCCTCTGGGAATAGAACAGCCCCAGGGAGAGCTCCAGATTACGGTCCATGTTCTTTGGATTCACCTGCAGATTGCGGATCACGCCGGCAAGCCTTTCCAGCATGTAGTGCACGAGTATAGTGGAGTCGGGCATAATCACCCTTTCCACCGAGGAGTGGCTAATATCCCTCTCGTGCCACAAGGCCATATTCTCCATGGCCGCCAGGGCATTGGTGCGTACCAGGCGGGAAAGCCCGGTCATGTTCTCCGCGGAGATGGGGTTTTTCTTGTGCGGCATGGCTGAGGAGCCCTTTTGGCCGACGCTGAAGCCCTCTTCCACCTCCAGGACCTCGGTGCGCTGCAAATGCCTGAGCTCCACGCACAGCCTCTCAATCCCTCCGGCCACAAGGGCCAGGGAGGTGAAATAATGGGCGTGCCTGTCCCGTTGGATAATCTGGGTGGATATCTCGTCCACCTCGAGCCCCAGCAAATCGCAGGCCTTCTTCTCCATTTCCGGGACCAGATGGGCGTATGTGCCCACTGCTCCGGAGATCTTGCCCACCCGCATACCTTGCAGGGCGTGTTCAAACCGTTTTTTATGCCTCCGGAACTCGGCATAGAACCCGGCCAGCTTCAGACCCAGACTCGTGGGCTCGGCATGCACTCCGTGTGTCCTGCCCATCTGCAGGCGGCCCTTGTATTGCTCCGCAGACTCGGCCAAAACCTGCAAAAAATCGTCCAGGGCCTTGGCTATAATCCCCCCCGCCCGGGTCAAGAGGAGTGCGTTGGCAGTATCCACGATATCCGAGGAAGTGCATCCCAGATGGATGTATCTGGAAGCCGGACCCACCTTCTCCTCCACTGCGGTGAGAAAGGCGATCACATCGTGCTTTGTCTTTTCCTCAATCTCCTGAATGCGTTGCAGGTCGAAATCCGCTTTTTCCCGAATCATCTGCATCTCCCGGTCCGGGATATGGCCCAGTTCATGCCAAGCCTCGCAAACCGCGATCTCCACCTCAAGCCAGGTCCGGAACTTGTTCTCCAAAGACCACAGCTTGGCCATCTCCTTGCGCGTGTACCTCTCGATCATATCCTTACATCACCCTGTTTTTGCGCCCGGACCCGGACGCGGTATGTATCCACCGCCCAAAGGCTTTAAAAACAGCCAATAAGCCTGCCTGCGACTTACACCGGAATTCGCGCCTTGCCCCCTGGTCGTGGGCCCGCCGGGCAAAAAAAAAGCAGCCCGGGGCTGCTTTTTGCTACTGGGCCGCTCCGGCCGGGGTGGAAGAGGGTTTGTTCTCTGTCTTACCCCCTTCTGCGCTGCCGGCCTTGGAATCATCCTTGCCGGCTTTCTGGGCGGCACTCTCGGCCGGCTTGGCCTTATCCCCGTCAGCACTCCCGTTCCCGTTTCCGTTCCCGGATGCCTTAGCGCGACTGTAGTCAGTAGCATACCATCCGCTGCCCTTGAGGATAAACGCGGAATGAGAGATAAGTCGTCTGGAACTGCTGCCGCAGACCGGACAGGGTACTTCCCGCTCCTCAAAATCGTTCTGCCACTCCTCAAAGACCTGCTGGCACTCCTCACAGCGATATTCATAAATAGGCATACCTCACCTCCGAATAAAACTCATGCACCGCAAACCCAAATCTAGGCCTCCTTTCCGGCAGCCTGCTTGGCCTCCCGAATACGCTGCTTCAATCTCTTCATGCGGCGGTGACGACGCCGGTCCAACTCTTTTTTGCGCTCATGCTTTTTATGTCTGGCCATTATATCCTCCTTGGCGAATTATTGAAAAAATATATTCAAGCATACTCTAAGGGTTTTGTCCAGACCCGGATACGCAAGGGGGTGGACCAAGCGGCCATCCGGGAGACTGCGTCTGCGGCAATAAATTAATACCTCCCTGCCGGTTGTCAAGTAAAAGCCACGCCTCCCTGATCCGCGGGCCTCGGCTATCTCCGGATAACAGATTGATTTTAAAGGAAATGACTCCGGCTTGTCCCCCTTGCAACCCGACGCCTTTTCTGGCAGTGTTCATTGTCTGCAACCGCCGGACCGGGGGGCAACCAACCTCTGAAAACAGGGAAAACCTCTATGGATCTGCTTTCTATAAACAGGGCATTAATAAGCCTGACCGACAAAAGCGGCAGTGCCGAACTCGGGCGCTTCCTGCAAAACCGCGGGGTGGAGATCGTGTCCACCGGCGGGACTTTGAAGGAACTGGAAAAGGCCGGGGTCCGGGTGGTCCCGGTCAGTCAGGTGACCGCTTTCCCGGAGATCCTGGACGGCCGAGTCAAGACCCTGCATCCGCGTGTTCACGGCGGGGTACTCGCAAACAAAGACGACCCCGGACATATGGCCGTCCTCAAGGAAATGGACATCCGGCCCTTTGATCTCATCTGCGTGAACCTGTACGATTTTAACCGCGCGGTGGACGAGGATATGGACCTGACACAGGCAGTGGAACAGATAGACATTGGCGGTCCCGCCCTGCTCCGGGCCGGGGCCAAGAACTTAAACAGCGTGTGCGTGCTGCCCTCTCCGGATTTTTACCCGGAATTCATGCACACCCTTGAAAAACTGGGCAAAGTCACGTTAGAATTACGTAAAAAGACGGCCGAGTACACATTCAAAATGACCTCAGAATATGACCGCATGATCGCCGCATATCTGAGCGGGCAAAAGGCCTGAGAGCCAGCGGCAAAACCGGCCAAGAGAGGGACTAAAAAATAGCCCGTAAGCCCAAAGGCAATACCACAGGACTCAAACCGAGCGACATGAAGGCCCTGGGCCGCGTTTACGAGCGGCGCTTTCCCACCGAGACCGCCTTCAGCAAGGAGCAGGCCCGCGAGCTGGCCGCTCTCTCCCACCGGATCAAAAGACAGATCGGAGTAATCATCAACAGGCGGGGACAGCCTGTGCTGGTGGTGGTCGGAGACCACGAGGGCATTCTCATTCCCGAGCTGGAGCGCTACCGTAGCGGCGCCTCCCGTTTGAGCGGGCTCAGGCTGGTGCACACCCATTTAAACGACACCGGGCTCTCGGAAGAGGACCTTATGGACCTGGTCTTTTTACGCTTGGATTCCATCTGCGTTTTGACCATAACCTCGGAGGGCTTTCCCAGCCGCAAACAATGGGCGCATCTGCTGCCGCCCAATTCGGATCAGGCCGGATACCGACTGCACGAAATGCAGCCCTGGACCGAGACCCAACCCAGCCTGGATATGCAGATCCAATCCCTGGAGGAGGAGCTGGCTCGGGAAAACGCGGACCTCTCCGCCAAAGAGCAAAAAAACTGCGCCCTTCTGGTGAGTGTGAGTACCAAGCCGGTTCCCAGGCAGGAGATCTCTCTCAAGGAGCTCTCCCGTCTGTCCTCAACAGCCGGGCTGAATGTGGTCGGGACCATGACCCAGAGAGTGACCCGGATAAACCCCAAGCACATCCTGGGCAAAGGCAAGCTTGCGGAAATGGAGGTTTTGGCCCTGCAAAAAAACGCAGGGATCATCGTCTTTGACCAGGAGCTGTCTCCCTCGCAGCTGCGCAATCTGACCCGCATAACCGAGCGCAGGGTCCTGGACCGCACGCAGCTCATTTTGGATATCTTCGCCCAGCACGCACACAGCAAGCAGGGCCAGATGCAGGTGGAGCTGGCCCAGCTCAAATACACCCTGCCCCGCCTCGTGGGCCGCAACCGGGCCCTAAGCCGCCTGGCCGGGGGTATCGGGGGCCGCGGACCGGGAGAGACCAAGCTGGAGATGGACAAACGCCGTATCCGGGACCGGATCACCCGAATAGGAAAGGAGCTGAAAAAGATCCGCAAACAAAGGGAAACCATGCGTACCAGGCGCAGGCAGGCCGGCCTCCCGGTGATCTCCCTTGTCGGCTACACCAATGCGGGCAAGTCCACCCTCTTGAACGTGCTCACCGGGTCGGAAGTATCCGCGGAGAACAAGCTCTTCGCCACTCTGGACCCTGCTTCCAGACGCCTGCGGTTCCCCAGGGACCGGGAAGTCATTCTCACGGACACGGTCGGCTTTATCCACAAGCTTCCGGATGAGCTGAGGAAGGCGTTCATGGCCACTCTGGAGGAGCTGTATCTGGCGGATATGCTCATCCTGGTCGCGGACGCTGCCCATCCGGACGCGGATTCTCAGATCGCGGCGGTGAAAAGGATCCTGGAGGAGCTGGGGCTGCAAAAAAGGCCTCTGCTCCTGGCCATGAACAAGGCGGACAGACTTGAAACCGAAAAGCGGGAACAATTGGAAAGGGCTTATCCGGAGGCGGTGTTCATCTCCGCCAGAAACGGAGACAGCCTGGAGGAGCTGGTGCACCGGGCGGACTCCATGCTGAACGAATCTGATTCTATCCCGGAAATGACCTAACCGACCGGGTCAGCAGTTCTCCTTTCTCCAGGAATTCTCCTTTCCCTGACTAAGGCGGTCGATATTTTCCCTGTGCTTCCAGAAGACCAGGCCCATTATGAGCACAGACACGAACAGCAGGCCAAACTCCCCGGTCAGAAGAAGAACGAGCGGGACCACCGAGACCAGGGCCAGCGAACCCAGGGAGACGAATCCGGTCAGGTAGATCAGGACCAAGCATACACCCACGCCCCAGAAAAGGGCGATCGGAGAAAGGGCCAGAAAGATGCCCACACTGGTAGCCACTCCCTTTCCTCCCCGGCCGCTTAAAAACACAGAATACATATGTCCCAGTATGGCCGCCAGGGCCGCCAGAGTGGGGAAAAAGGCGGAGGAACCCATGTGCACGGCTAGAGCCACCGGCAGATAGCCTTTGAGGATATCCAAGACAAGCACGGCGATTCCCATTTTCAGCCCGCAGGTCCGGGCCACATTGGTTGCCCCTGTATTTCTGCTCCCGGCCTGACGCAAGTCAATATGGCAAATCCCCTTGGCCAGCAAGAGGCCGAAGGGCATGGCCCCGGCCAGATAGGCAAGAATCAATAGCCAGATATAAGACATCCCTTACTCCTTTTGTCCTTCTTGATTCAGTCCCGCACTCACGACTTACAAGTCCCTTAAAAAAAACCGCTTGTCAATTACCAGAGGCGCGGGACCGGCTGCAAACCGCTCCGGGAGGAAACAAAAAAATCCTTGCCAACAGGAAATGTTTTGGTTAAATCCTCAACTCGTCCGGTGCCGAGGTAGCTCAGTCGGTAGAGCAGGGGACTGAAAATCCCCGTGTCGGCAGTTCGATTCTGTCCCTCGGCACCACAATGGAATCAAGGGCCCAAGGCATATGGCTTTGAGCCCTTTTTTAGCTTTCGTAACCTGTTCGCCAAATAAAGCACAACTCGCCCACCCATGTTCTTTGTTTGTCTGACGATCATACCCATGAACACAATATTTTAGGGAAATAGACACTGCGGCCAGCTGCATTTGATCCCGTAAACCAACATCCCGGCATCCTTACTAGTACAGGATGAACCTTGGCTGCCAGATGCATCCCCTCTTTCCAAATTTTCAAATCTTCAGACTTGCTTACTGAGTTGTCTTTCATAATAATTCCTACCCTGCGCTTTAAATCCTGCCCCTCCGCCTAAACCCACGGCGTCCAGGGACCAAAAAGCGTCAAAAGAACGAAAAACATCCCCGCCCGGACGCAAAATACGGCCGGGCCTTGAAACCAGCCCGTATATGTCCTAGACAAAAAGGGTCCCGGACCGGAAGCCAAAATCCGGCCGGGATGATATGGAGGCGGACCGGGAAGGCCGGATCACGCTCTTTAAACCGCCCGGCGGCCACAGGTCCGGGAAAGACTCATTTCAACGGACTTAAGCGGAGAAGGAAATGGACCGACACCATGCCCACCCAGCAGACGGCAATGCCTGGTACGCCGCCACTGTCCAGGAGACCCTAGACGGGCTCCAGACCTCCTATCAGGGCCTGACCGCGGCAGAAGCGGAAAAGCGCCTGCAGAAATTCGGACCGAACACCCTGGCCGGGGCCGAGAAAAAGGGTCCGCTCACGCGGTTTATCCTCCAATTCCACAACATCCTCATTTATGTGCTTTTGGCGGCCGCGGTCATCACCGCTTTCTTGCAGGAATGGATCGACTGCCTGGTAATCTTCGGGGTGACTATAATAAACGCCTTGATCGGGTTCATCCAGGAAGGCAAGGCGGAAAAATCCCTGGACAGTATCAGGAACATGCTCGCTCCCCGGGCCACGGTCTTGAGAGACGGCAAGAAAAGCACCATCCCGGCCGAAGATCTGGTTCCCGGAGATCTGGTTTTGCTCCAGCCCGGAGATAGGGTCCCGGCCGATCTCCGGCTGTTTGAACTCAGGGACCTGCAGATAGACGAGTCCGCCCTGACCGGGGAGTCGGTCGCCGTGAACAAGGACATCCACGCCCTGGAGGAAAACGAGGTCCTGGCGGAGCGCTCGAACATGGCCTTTTCCGGGACCATGGTCACCTACGGGCAGGGCCGGGGTGTGGTCGCCTCCACCGGGAAATCCACTGAAATCGGCCGCATAAGCTCCATGCTCAGCCGGGTGGACACCCTAAAAACCCCGCTTCTCAAACAGATGGACGCCTTCGGACGCAAGCTCACTGCGGCCATTTTGGTCCTGGCCGGACTGACCTTTGTCTTCGGCACAGCCATCAGGGATTTCGGGGCGGGAGAGATGTTTTTGGCCGCGGTGGGCCTTGCGGTGGCTGCCATTCCCGAGGGCCTGCCCGCGATCATGACCATTACTCTGGCCATCGGGGTCCAGAAGATGGCCAGACGAAAGGCCATTATCCGCAGGCTCCCGGCAGTGGAGACCCTGGGCTCGGTGACCATTATCTGCTCGGACAAGACCGGGACTCTGACCAAAAACGAGATGACCGTGCAAAATATCTCTACCGCGGACCGTCTTTTCCAGATAACAGGCGCCGGGTATTCTCCACAGGGGGAGTTCGTCCTGGACGGGGAAAAGATAAGTCCTGCACACCACCCCCTTTTGCTGCAGCTTTTAAAGGCGACCCTGCTGTGCAACAATGCAACAATACAAAAGGACAACGAACAATGGAAGGTGGACGGGGCCCCGACCGAGGGCGCGCTTCTTACCGCCGCCGCCAAGGCCGGGCTGGACCAAAACGAGATGAACAAGGCAATGCCCCGCCTGGATATCATTCCCTTCAGCTCGGAAAAAAAATTCATGGCCACCCTGAACCGGACCAAAGAGGACAAAACCGAAATCATCCTCAAGGGTGCCCCGGAAAGGATCCTGGACAGATGCACCGCCCAGCGCCATCAGGATGGCGACCGGCCTCTGGACCGGGGATTCTGGGAACAGCAGGGCGAGGTTATGGCTTCCGGGGGACAGAGGCTTCTGGCCCTGGCGGTAAAGGAAATGGACCGGGACAGACAAGACATACCTGAATCAGACCTGGAGGACGGATTCGTCTTCCTCGGGCTGTTCGGGATAATCGATCCGCCCAGGGAGGAGGCGGTCGAGGCGGCGGCCCGACTGATCGGCAAGTGCGTATCCGTACACGAATGTCATTCCGCAGGCATCAGGGTAAAAATGATCACCGGAGACCACTCCCTGACCGCCCTGTCCATAGCAAAAAAACTGGGGATAGGCGACGGCAAAACCGCGCTCTCCGGCCAGGATCTGGAGCAGATGAGCGATGAAAGCCTCCGGCAGGTCGCTCCGGAGGTAGACGTTTTTGCCCGGACCAGCCCGGAGCACAAACTGAGATTGGTCCAGGCCCTGCAGGGCAAGAAACACGTAGTGGCCATGACCGGGGACGGGGTAAACGACGCACCGGCGCTCAAGCGGGCGGATATAGGTGTGGCCATGGGTCTGAACGGGACCGAGGCGGCCAGAGAGGCTTCGGATATGGTCCTGGCGGACAACAACTTCGCCTCTATCGCCAATGCCGTGGAAGAGGGCCGGACCGTATACGATAACCTGAAAAAGGCCATTTTGTTCATCCTGCCCACCAATGGGGGCGAGGCCTTGACAGTCATCGCCTCCATCCTTTTGGGCATCGGGCTGGCGGACGGATCCGGGCACTTTTCCCTGCCCATCACCCCGCCTCAGATCCTGTGGATCAATATGGTCACCGCAGTGACCCTGGCTTTGACCCTGGCCTTTGAGGCCCCGGAAGCCAATGTCATGCGCAGACCTCCCCGTCCCCCGGAAAAAGGCCTGATCTCCGGTTTTTTGCTCTGGCGGGTGTCTTTTGTCTCCCTGCTTTTGGTGATCGGGACCCTGGGCCATTACCAGCTCACACTCTTAAGCGGGGCCTCGCAGAATTTGGCCGGGACCGCTGCGGTCAACACCCTGGTGGCCGGGCAGGTATTCTATCTGTTCAACAGCCGGCACATCCTGGAACCCTCCTGGACCCGCCGCGGCCGGAAAAGCGCTCGCCCGGCCCTGCTCGCTGTTGCGGTTTTGGCCGTGTTCCAGCTGGGATTCACCTATCTTCCGGCCATGCAGTACCTGTTTGGCACCGAGCCTCTCGGGGCCGGGGCTTGGCTAAAGATACTGGTCTTCGGACTAGCCCTGTTCCTGGTCGTGGAGATCGAGAAGGCGGTATTGCGCGGATTGCGGACAAGCAACTAAAATACTGTCTTTGAAGCCGCCCCGAAAAATTACTGTCACATCCGTCAATATCCGCGGACTTGAGACAAACAGGCAAAATCTATCTTTTTAAATATTCATGCCCAAGGGCACAGCTGACCCGGCCAAGAAATCCTAGATAAATACGGACCGGATCCGCACCTTGGACAAAAGCCGGCTAATGACATACCTTGACGAAGTAGATGCTTCTCTCAGGGAATGAATCAAAAGCGCCGCCAAGATCCATTTATTTCGTATTTAACAC
>JBKHGE010000027.1:0-30037 GCA_046539845.1 Desulfonatronovibrionaceae bacterium | reverse complement strand
CCGGAGTTGATCTGTAAACTCCGACAGGGACATTCATTAGTATGTCAAAACACTCTTGGGGACTGATTGATTCAAACCGGCTGCCGGAATCCGAAGGGGACTTGTTTGACATGCAAATGCTCGCTTGCATTTAGGGGGCAGGAAATCGCAAAGGATGTGCTGGTGGATTGGGCGGGCTCGGCATCCTGTCTATCCGGGACTAAATCCCTGCCGTCAACCATATCCTGCCCCTATTAGCTGAATCAGATTTAAGCTCATTGTTATTTTCCTTATCTCCCAAGTGAAGTCAATAGATAGCGCAAAAAACAAGCGATCCCGAATCCGTCCCCTCCAGTTTTGCAAATTTTTGCCGGTTTATCCGCCTCATGCACTTTGCCTCCCGGCGTTCATTTAAAAATTGATTGACTTTTTTTGTCTAAGCTGGCTAGTTTAAGCTATGATTATTTCACTTCCCCCGCTGATGTGCCAAGAGAGTGCCAGGAAATCCATTGGCTGCTGCAAACTGAATATCCAGGGAAAATATCTTCTGCCCATAGTGTAAATTTTGACCCTGTTCTTTAGCCTGGCTGGCTGATTCCCCCTTTTTTGAAAGGAATATATATGAAATCCAAGTCCGGGTTCCAGGAAATGGAACAAAAGATTGAGAGGCTGGAGCGGGAGCTTGCCTCTGCTAGACGGGAGAGAGACGAGGCCCGTATAAAGGAGTCCAGATTCCGGTTTATTGCCGAGAACAGCAGCGACGTCATCCTTATGACCGACCACAAGGGCCGGATTACTTATGTCTCCCCGGCTTATGAGATGCACTTTGAGCGGGGGTGGGAGATAGTCGGTCAGGACATTTTTGAGCACATTCATCCCCAGGACCGGGAAACGGTCCTGAATATATTTCGAGCCGCCCTGAACGCGGACAGGCCGAAGCGGGTGGAATACCGCTACCATCATCCCCGCCGCGGATACATCTGGCTGGAGTCGGTGGGCCGGGGTTTTCCTCTGGATGATGGGTCCATCCATACCGTTATCACCACCCGGGAGATCACCCGGCGCAAGGAGGCTGAAGCCGATCTTTTGCGCAGCAAAAGGGAATTTCAGGATACACTGAACAGCCTGAATGAGATTGTTCTGCGCATCGATTCTGATTTTACCATAGACTTGGTCAATCGAGCGGGCGAGGAGATTATAAATGTCTCGGCCAAGAAAATAGTGGGCCGGAAATGCCACGAGCTTCTGTACGACAGGGGTGAACCGTGTCCTGAGTGCCCGGCTCTGGAAGCGATGCAGAGCAAAAAGCAAGAAAGTCGGCCCGGAGTCTTGACCGGGGACAGGATACTGGACAGGACCGCCTATCCTGTATTTGACGAACAGGGGGAGGTTGCCGGGGCGAGCATCCTGGCTATGGATATTACCGAGCGCAGTCTGGCCGAGGACAAGTTGAAAGCAGCTCTCAAGGATTCGCACTACCACCGGGAAAAGCTTCGGACCATGTTCGCCTCGGCCAAGGTGGTCCTTAAAATGGAGGATTTCCAGAGCGCGGCCCGGCATATCTTTGACAGCGCGTCCGCACTTATAGGGGCCACATCCGGATACGTGGCCCTGCTTACCCCTGACGGAGAGGAAAACGAGGTCCTTTTTCTGGAATCCGGGGGGCGCCCCTGCTCCGTGGACCCGTCTCTGGCCATGCCCATACGCGGTTTGCGGGCCGAGGCCTATCACCTGAACAAGGTCATGTATGACAATGATTTCCATTCCAGCAAGTGGATGAAGTATATGCCGCGCGGGCACATGCGTCTTAATAATGTTATGTTCGCCCCGCTGATAGTGGAAGGAAAGACCGTGGGACTTATCGGCCTGGCCAACAAGGATGGGGGATTTACCCAGGAAGATGTGAATACCGCCCAGGCCTTCGGGGATCTGGCGGCCATTGCCCTGCGCAACGCCCGAAGCATAGACAGGCTAATGGAGAGCGAGAAAAAGGCGCAAGAGGCGGCAAGCAGGGCGGAGGCAGCGAACAGGGCCAAGTCGGAGTTTCTGGCCAATATGAGTCACGAGATAAGGACCCCTTTAAACGGCATTCTGGGCATGATCCAGCTCATGCAGTCCACTGACCTGGATCCGGAGCAGGACGAATACGTGTGTATGGCCTACAAGTCCACCAAGCGCCTGAATCGTCTGCTGACCGATATTCTGGATCTGTCCCGGATTGAGGCCCAAAAAGTGAATATCCGGGAGGAGCAGTTTGATCTCCGGGATATCCTGCAATCCATTGAGGATATTTTTGCCCATCAGGCCAAAACCAACAATAATTCCCTGAATATTGAACTGGACCAAGGCCTGCCAAAGACCCTGATCGGGGATAGCATGCGCCTGACCCAGATACTTTTCAACCTGGTGGGCAACGCCTGCAAATACACCCAAAACGGAAAAATCGACATCCATGTATCAGCCTTGAGCAGTAAAAACGGTCCGGATTTCCTGTTTGTTGTCCAGGATAACGGCCCGGGAATAGCGGATGAAAAGATCTCCCGGATATTCGAGCCTTTTATCCAGGGCAGCGATTCCGAAACCCCGTTTACCCGGCCGTATGAAGGCGCCGGTCTGGGTTTGGCCCTGGTCAAGCGTTTGGTCTCGCTGATGCACGGCTCTATGTCCATGGATACGGAAGAGGGCCGGGGAACCGAGGTGTATGTAAAACTCCCGCTCAAGACCCTGCAAAAAGAAGCAAAATCCCGAGAAGCAGCCGGGCAGGAGGGCCGGGCGCAAATAAATGAAAAGAGTCGGCGTATCCTGCTTGTCGATGACGACCCGAGCACGGTTCTGCATATCCGCCGTGTGCTGCAAAAGCAGGGGTATACAGTTGAAGTGGCGGAAAACGGGGAAGAGGCCTTGAAAAAGCTTTTTTCCGACGGGTTTGACTGCGTTTTGATGGATATCCAGATGCCGGTCATGGACGGGGTGCAGGCCACGAAAAAAGTCCGCTCCCTAGAAGGCGATTTACGGGAAATTCCGGTTATCGCTTTGACCGCCTACGCCATGCGCGGGGATCGGGAAAAGTTCCTGGCCGCGGGCATGGACGACTATATTTCTAAACCGGTGGACGGGAGCGAATTGCTCCGGGTCTTGCAGAAAAACTCGGGCTGATCACTTGGGGGTGCCGGGATTTGAAGATACAAACCCGATCTTTTTGGAGGCCAGACTTCCGGGTCAAGGGCCTTCTAAACCCGGCTTGTCCGGCACTCAAACCAAAATTTTGGTGCCGGACCTCGGGTTAAAAGCACCCAAAGGAGCAGGTGGATAAAATATTAAAGTCCATAAGGGTTGTTAACGAGCCGGATTTCTTATCTTTACTTGTCTTTTGGGGGATCAAACTCCTCTTTGGATTTCTCCCAGGCCTGATTCAGGCCGGTATATGCATCCGAAAACCCTTGTTTTATATGCTCCCAGGCATCCGAGGATCCACTTTTCAGGCTCTCAAACCATTCAGCCACCTGAGCCCGCTTGTTTTCAAGGGTGCTTAAGCTCTCCAAGGCCCTTTCCTGCGCTTTGCTGTCCATTTCATCCCATCTCTTGTCAATGTCCGACTGCAGCTCGTTAACGCGTTTGTCCATATCGTCCAGGGCTCCTTGGGCCCTGCGGACAGCTTGGTCCCGCTGGTCAGCCGAATATGATTGAAGCGACCGGATAAGTTCGCTTGTCTCCTGCTTGACTTCGTCCGCTGTGGTGCTGTTGTTTTCTTTTTCCTGGGCATTGACCGCCGGAGCGATCCAGATGAGTCCGAGTACAAGCCAGGCACACAGACAGATTCTTTTGATTTTCATACACTTCCTCCTTTTTGGTTACTCCTTTATACTATAAGTTTCCGGATCTAACAACCGAATCAATCCGGACTTTTGTGCCGGCAGTATGCCCGGCAAACAGGCGTGAAATGGCGAGATTTCAAGAGAGCGGAAAATCCCTTGGAAAAACAGTTACCCCATTTGCGGCCGACTTTTCCGGGATAAGACATCCGGTCTTGATCTGTATTTCCAGGGCCGAACCAAGAGCAGGTTTCGCGGCTTTTGGCACAGTAGATGCTTTTTTTCTGGCAGAGCACAGCCGGCAGAAAAGAGTTTTTAGGAAAAAACTGGGGACGCTTGGAGCGTATAGCGGCCAAGGAGGATGCATCTGCAAAAATTCGAAAGATGGAGAAGGGCGGACAAATTGGATGTCAAAATACCTTGATTTGAGTTAAAATCTTCAATTTAAAACTGAACATTGCCCGCAAAAATATGTTTTTTGCAGACGCCGCAAGGAGGCCGGAGAGATGGTATTTTTGATGTTTTTTGTTTGCCGACCGGGAAAATTTTTCCGGAACCTTTCCCCCGGATTGTGCTACAAACCGGGGACATGCGGAGAAAACAACGGTAGGGGACCGGGTTGCGGCCCGGATTTTTCGCTAGGAAAAGAGTTCAGGGTGCCTGTGTTTATCAGTGGCCCTGAACGTAAAACAAGACTAGGAGGTGTGTTATGTCCCTTATTGAAGGAGCAGCTGGTGCAGGTGCGGGGATGGCTCACAATGCCCGGAACATGAATTCCGGGCAGCAGACCGGCCTGACAAACTTCCACAAACCGGATGAAAATGCAGTGCGTACCGGTGCAGTCCAAAAAACTGATGCAGAAAGTTCTTCCGGGGACCCGCCCCATCAGGAGACAGCAAGTTTGGGCAGCAAAGAGGCCCTGGAGGCCAGGAATGCCGTTATCCAAAATCGGGGTTCGCAGGCACCGAACCCCGGCCAGGACACGGCTGGTTCGCCTATGTCCGGGACGGTGCGCACCGCTAACCGTGAACTGGCCGGAGCAACCCAGGCCCTGGGCGGTATGGATGGAAGCCAGATGCAGGCCGCATCCATGCCGGAAGGATTTGCTCCGGCTACCAATGCCGGGATCGGTTCCGGATTTTCCGGGATGGGCGGGGGCATGTCCCCGTCCCCGAGTCAAGGAGGATACCTGAATAAAATGATATAGTTGTTATCTAAGGCCCCCGGCGCAAAAAAGCGTTTGGGGGCCGGAATCGAATTGGTTTTGTTTGTGGATACGGGTTTTTTCTGCCGGTTTTCCGCACCCCCGGATCAGGCGATCCAATTCCTTTTTATGTTGCGCAGGCTGAGCCCGAAGAGGAGGGCGCAGAATCCGGCCAAGATAAGCAGGTCCAGGGTATAGGGCAGCATGTGCGCCCCGTGTACCGCGCCGTGCAGGGCGTCCGCCCCATAGGTCAGGGGCAGGGCAAAGGACAGCGGCTTTAAAAAAATGGGCAGCTGGGCTACGGGAAAGAACAGCCCGCACAAAAATATCATCGGGAAGCGGAAGAAATTGGAAAAGGTCTGAGCCTCGAATACTTCCCTGACCGCAACCGCGATAAACAGACCCATAAAGGTGGAGGCCACGGCGACTAAAACCACTGCCGGGACAAACACGGTCCAGGCCACGGTGGAGAGATCCATGAGAAAAGCGGCCATGATCACCGGAATGAAGGCGTTGGCCGTGCCAAAGATTATCGCTCCCGAGGTCTTGGCCAGCATCAACAGCTCCAAGGGTAGCGGGGCCAGAAGGAGACGTTCAAAAGAGCGTTGCTTTTTCTCAAAGGTTACGGTCACGGCCAGCATGGAGGTAGTCCCGAACAGGATGGACACCGCGACCACCGCCGGGAGGAGCTCCGGGATGCTCCCCAGCCCGGCCCCGGATTTGATAAAGAACATCGCGGTCCAGGCCAGGGGAAAGATGAGTCCCCAGCTTACATTCGGCGGCTTGAGGTAATAGGTGCGCATGTCCTTGAGCATGATGTTGAAAAAGGCGATCCAGCGGTTCATTCCCTGACTCCGGAGTTTTCTTTTCCCGTGCGCAATGCGTCCGCTTCAATCCCGGTTATCTCCACGAAGACATCCTCCAGGCTGGGTATTATTTTCCTGGCCTCGGTTACTTCCACACCTGTTTCCTCCAGGAAATGGACTATGCTCCCTGCCTTGATCGGCTCATCTGCCTCCACCTGAAGTATATTCTCCCCGGGGAAGGAGAACTTAAGCCCGGGAAAGGAGTTTAAAAGCCGGTCCGTTGTCCCCCGGATCTGGGTTGCACAGGCGATGCGCAGCATATGCCGGGCCTGAAACGGGTGCAGCAGCTCATCCACATTGTCGGTGCGCACAATCCGGCCGGAGACGATAAAGGCTATGCGCCCGCACAACCGTTCCGCTTCTTCAATGTAGTGGGTGGTCAGAAAAATGGTGGTCCCGGAGGCGTTCAGCTCGGCTATGAGTTTACGCAGCTGCCTTGCGCTGGCTACGTCTATGCCGGTGGTCGGTTCATCCAGAAAAAGGATCTTCGGGTTGTGGATGATCCCGGCGGCAATGGTCAATTTGCGTTTCATGCCCTTGGAGTAGCCGCTGAATCTGCGGTCAGCCGCGTGCTGGAGGTCGAAGTCCTGCAGGAGTTTTGTGGCCCGGGCCTTTCTCTGCTGTTTGCGTATGCCGTACAGTGAAGCGCAGAAGCACAGGTTGTCGAATCCGGTGAGTTCCGGGTAGAGATTGCTCTCGTCCGGGACCACACCGATCAAGTGCTGGGCGGTCCGGGGGCGTTTGGTGCAGTCTGTGCCTCCTATACGCACCACTCCGGAATCCGGCCTAGCCAGACCGGTGAGCATATTTATGGTCGTGGTCTTGCCCGCGCCGTTGGGACCCAAAAATCCGAAGAGCTCGCCTTCCTCGACCTGAAAGGAGATGTCGGACACGGCCTGCACCTGGTCGAATCTTTTGCTTATTTTTTCCACGCCTATGGCTTCATTTCCCGGCATTCTACTCTCCCAAAAGGGTCAAGCGGATATGTTTTAAAATCCATATCCTTTGTTGCAGATCGCAAATAGGCTTAGCCCCACAGCCCCTGGTGGAGCAGTTTAAGGCACAGTCCGAACAACACCAGGCTGAATATCGCCCGGATGGTTTTGCCTTTTACCCAGGAGCTCATGATCCTGGCCCCGGCTATTCCTCCGGCAAAGGAAAGGCCGGCTGCGGGCAGGATGAACATCCAGTCTATGCTACCCTGGACCGCGTAGCCCACAAACCCGGTCAAAGATGAAAAGCAGACAATGAATGTGGACGAGGCGGCCGCGATTTTGGTCGGGGTCTTCAGGACATAGATGAGAAGCGGGACCACGAATACACCGCCTCCGATGCCCAAAAGGCCGCCGGCAAACCCGATGCCCAATCCAATGGCCGCGCCTCCGGCAATTTTTTTCTCCGCCGCTATGTCCGGCTTCCCGGGATCCGCCGTTGGAGTAAGGAGCATGCGTGCCGCGGCCAGGGCCAGAACCGCGGACATGACTATAAGGAATAAGTCCGTTTCCATGCGCAGGTTCATATACGCCCCAACCGGAGCGGCCAGACTCGAGGACACGATCAGGGGCACGGCCAGGGAAAAGTCGATCATTTTTTTCCCCGCATAGGTCCAGGCGGCCGAGCCCGCGGCCACCAGGTTCAGAAACAAAGAGGCCGGAGCCGCCGCAGACTTGGACATGCCCAGGACCACGAAAAGGGGGGAGAAAACAAGTCCTCCGCCCAGGCCGACCATGGTCAGGAGCAAAGATATGGGGAATACCGCGGCAACAAGCAGTACTGTTGGGGTCATAAATACCGGTCCGGATCAAAACAGGACGTTTTCAATGAGCTCCAGGGCTGATGCGGACATGCCCTTTATTTCTGCTTCCGGTCATTTGGGGTGCACGGATGGTTTTCGCTGTCTTCCCCGTGGCATTTGCGGATCTGCTCCGGGGTACAGTTTTGCGGCTTGTCCTTTAGGTTTTCCGGTTTTTGGCAGCAGTTGGATTGGCACATAATTTGATTTCCTCCAGTTTTTCATTTGGGTTTAAAAGCGGTTTCAGGGTCACGGACAGTTCCTGCAGGGCCTTTTTACTGACCCGGTAATGGACGAAGTAACCCCTTTTTTCCCCGACAACCAGGCCCGCGTCGCGTAGGATGCGCAGGTGCTGAGATACCGCGGCCGGGGTGATCCCCAGATTGCAGGCCAGGGCGTTCACGCACAAAGAATTGTTTTTAAGGAGTTCGACCAGCCGCACCCGGGTGGGCACGGAAAGGACTTTAAAGACTCCAGCCGCCTTGTCTGAATCGAGCATATTGTTCTTGTCCAATTAAGTATATTTGCAGATACTATAATGGATTCCGGCTTGTCAAGTCCGGGGCATGGAGGTGTGAGTAAGACTGTTATCCCTGTTCAAGCAAGGTAAGATAAGTCTTGAAGGCCGAGCCGCCGAACAAAACGAATCGGATACGGCGAACAGAAGAAAGCCTTGAAGCGTTTTCAATTATGGTCCCGGTAGCTATCCGGGCCGCATCCTGCAGGGGATAGCCGAACGCTCCGGAGGAGATGGCCGGAAAGGCCACTGATTGGATACCCTGCTCCTCGGCCAGGCGCAGGGCGCTTGTGTAACACGCGGCCAGGAGTTGGTCCGCGGGTTTGTCCTGCCCGTAAACCGGCCCTAGGCAGTGGATGACATATTTGTTGGGCAGATTGTGCCCCCCGGTGATCACCGCTTCACCGGGGCGGATAGGGGCCAGAGGGCGGCATTCCTCCTCCAGTCCGGGACCGGCCGCTTTGTGTAGCGCCCCGGCCACGCCTCCGCCCTGTCGCAGCCAGGCGTTCGCCGCGTTGACCACCGCCTCCATATCCGGCTGGTTGGCGATGTCACCCTGTACGCATTCCACGTTCACCTTGCCCATTTTTCTGTCCATGCCAACACCTCCTGGTTTTTTGGATTAGATCCGGAAATTTTTGCATTTCCAGGTAAGAACTTATTATCTCCGGTTTTTTTTAAGCACCCGCATAAGCTCGTCCCTGTCCACCGGCTTGGAGATATACTCGTCCATCCCGGCCTGTAAAAATCTATCCCGGTCCCCGGCCATGGCATAGGCGGTTAAAGCGATTATGAAGTTTCTGGCATTCTGGGATTCCGGAGCATTTTGTTCCATTTCCCTTATTTTCTTAGTGGTCTGTACCCCGTCCATGACCGGCATCTGGATATCCATCAAAACGCAGTCAAAAGAGTTTTTGCTCAAAAGGTCCAGGGCCTCTTCTCCATTGTCCGCAGTTGTCACCCGCGTTCCATACTTTTCCAGCAGGCTCTGGATATAAAACCGGGTGGTGTTTTCGTCGTCCACCACTAAAATATGCATCCCGGCCAGATCCCGGTTTTTGTCCACGTCCGCGGCTGGTTTTTTGTCCTGCAGGGATTTCGGGACGCGGAAGGGAAGGCTTACGTAAACCGCGGTCCCTGCGTCCTTTTGGCTGACAATGCACGCGTTTCCATTCATGAGCCGCAGGATGCGTTTGACCAGAGGCAGGCCCAAGCCGGCGCCCTCGTGCTTTCTGGTGTAGGGCGACTCCAGATCCTCGGCCTGGCGGAAGGTCTCCAGTACCTGGTCCAGCTTGTCCTCCGGGATGCCCTGGCCGGTGTCCTTGATGATAAAGAGGATACGGCAAAAGTCCTTGTTCCGGATCGAGAGAAGGCCGGCCTTAATATGGATATCCCCCTGATAGGTGTATTTAACGGCATTGCCTACCAGATTGAAAAGGATCTGCGTAAGACGTACGTGATCACCAATGAGCTTGGCCGGGACCGATTCATCCAGGCTTATGTCAAGGGAATTTTTGTTTTCCCGGCAGGCGTGGTTGAAGATGTCCTGCACCGAGCGCAGGATCTCCGGGGGATGAAACTCCTCCTCGTGCAGCTCCATTTTTCCCGCCTCGATCCGGGACATATCCAGGATGTCGCTTAAGAGCCTGTGCAGCCGCTGCGTGGATTGCCTGGCCATGTGCACGCATTCGGCCTGTTCCGGGTCCAGTTTCGTTGTCTCCAGAACCTGATGCATGCCCATTATCCCGTTCAGCGGGGTGCGGATTTCATGACTCATGTTGGCCAGAAACTCGGACTTGGCCCGATTGGCGGCCTCGGCCTGCTCCTTGGCCTCCAGAAGGTTTTCTTCGGACCGCTTGCGTTCGGTAATATCCAGAAGCGAGGCTACGCTTTGGGCCGTACCCGGGATGAGGTCTATGCACAGAAATATATTGTGCGTAGTCCCTGTGCGGTCAATGAGTCGAAATTCATACTGTTTGGCCGCTGAGTTCGGGTCCCGGCGCCGCAGGTAATGATAATCTTTCATTTTCTCCAAATCCTCGGGGTGGTTAAAAGCGGTCCAGGACATCTTTCCTTCTATTTCCTCGCGCGAATACCCGGTCAGCTCCTCGAACCTGGAGTTGGCCAGGGAGATGGTGGTATCTTTTTCGATTATGACCTGGGCCGCCCCCGAGGTCTCGAAAATGGCCCGGTAATATTTCTCGGAGTGCTCCAGTGATTCCTCCATCTCGCGGCGCTCAGTTACATCCTCAAGTACTTCCAGCATGGAAACGCTGCCGTCCTGGTTCTCAAGCCTAGTGGCGTTCCCCTCCAGGATGCGGCCGAAGGCGTGGACACAGAATCCGGCGACTTCGTTTTGTCCCTGGATCAGGATCTGCTGCATGGGGCACTCTGGGCAGGGGGCATCCATCCCCATCTGTTCATAGCACACCCGGCCCACAAGATCCCCGAAGGCCTGTCTGGCCGTGCGGTTCATGAACTCAATGCGGTAATCCGAACCGTCCACAATCACGTACTGGCTCATGCTGTCGAATATCTGGAACATGTAGTCCCGCTCCTGTTTCAGGCGGGTCTCGAATTGCTTGCGTTCGGTTATGTCCCGCAGGTGTTCCACAATGCGGACCACCTTCCCGTTGTCGTCCACTACGGGCGAGCAGCGGCAGTCCAGATAGATACCCAGTTCCGGCACGTATCTTTCCACCCTGGCCGCTTTTTTGCTTTGCAATGCCTGCTGACTGGCGCAGGGTGAGCAGGGTCGATCCCGGCCGATGAGCTGAAAGCATTTTTTGCCTTTTACTCCTTCCGGGCTCAGGCCCAGAAGATCGTATCCGGCCCGGTTGTAGCGCTCAATGCTTAAGTCCGGGTGCTGGATGGCCAGTATGTCCGAGGTGCCGTCTATAATGGTTTCCAACAGGTTTTCCTGGTGCCGCCGGCCTTCCTCGGCCTTTTTGCGTTCGGTTATCTCGGTGGTGAATCCGTAGTAGTAAAGGACTTTGCCTTCCTCGTCTTTCACCGCCCGGATGTTTCTGGAAACCCAGATCCTTTTGCCGTCCTTGCGCAGCATCGGGTATTCCAGGTTGACTACCTCCCCTGCGGAGTCCAAAAGCCTTTTCAATTCCTCCCGATCCGCCGGATCGGCGTAAATCTGTTCGGCTATATTCGTGACCGAGGTCAGCATCTCCTCCGGGGTGGAGTATCCATACATCCGGGCGTGGGCCGGGTTGATTCCCAGATATTTCCCTTCCGGGGTGGATTTGAATATACCAATTGGGGCGCTTTGCAGGATCTCGCAGCATTCCAGGGGATCAAAGTGTGTTCCCTGGTCTATGGGATCAAGCGGGGGTTTTCTGTCGGGCATATGGGCTCCTTTGCTCTGGGGCCGGATAGTTTTCTTATGCCTTGCGGCCGCCGAAAAGGGCGGTGCTTAGGCCTAAAAAGATGAATACCGAGGCGGCAAACCATTTCCCGGTGCGCTGCATTCCCCGGCCGGCTTGGAGCAAAGCGCCCACAGAACCGCCGAGCAATCCGATGGCTATGTCTATGGGCAGGGTGAGCCCGACCATGAGAAAGCCCAGGAAGACGAGCTGCAGGGAGACGTTTCCTTTTGCCGGGTCCACGAACTGAGGCAGAAAGGCCAGAAAAAACAAGATGACCTTGGGGTTGAGCAGGTTGGTGAGCAGGCCCTGGTTAAAGATGTTTTTCAGTTTCCGGGGTTCGTATGCGCTTACTTCCAGGCGGTCTGCATCGCAAAGCAGGGTTTTTATCCCCAGATATATGAGATAGGCGGCGCCTGCGTATCTTATGCAGCTGAAGGCTGCGGCCGAGGAGGCGATAAGCGCGGAAAGACCCAGGGCGGCGGCCAGGGTGTGCACCAATACCCCGGCATGTACCCCGAGGGCCGAACATACCCCGGCGCTGCGGCCCTGAGTGACCGAACGAGTGGCGATATACAGCATATCCGGCCCCGGAGTCAGGGCGAAGATGATGACTGCAACTGAAAACATGCTGATACTGCCTATATCAGGCATCAAAGTCTCCTCGTACACAAATGGTTTGCTTTTCTCGCTCCAGGAGAAAGAGGCCCGTATATTCCGATTGGGAGCGCTTTTCAACCCGCTTTGCGGGGCCCTGGCTGCCGCGGTTTTGGGTTGGCCCCGGGAAAAGCAATACCCGAGCACATGATTGTAAGTACCTAGTTTTTTTTGGAAAATACCTTTCCCGCTTGGGTATGGTCAGCTGAGCTCCTTTCCCGGCTCTACCCGCTCGGACCTTGGTTGATCCCCTGTCCGGGTTTAAGGTCGTGTCAGCGATTTAATCATCGCCAATTCCCCTGGGTTGCCCCTTTTTATTATTTTAAACCCAAGCGAGAGATAAAGCCTAACAGCCGCCTTATTTGATTCGTATACATTGAGCGTGAAATTCTCGGGGTGATGTTTCGCAGCGCCAATTTTCATGAGGGCAAGGCAAAGCTCTCGGCCGAGGCCTTGTCTTCGTAGTCCTGGATTAATAAGCAACCGGGCCAAATGAAGGATATTTTCATCCCGAGGGAGAACCTGGCCGAAACCAATGAGTGCAGCGGCAGCATCAACAAGGACGTAAGCGTTCTCTCCGGAGGCCTCCATATCAGACCATGCACTCTGAGGGGTCGGGGGAAACCGCATTTTTGGCCCGGCCCACATGCGGCATTCGTGCTCGCTGGTGATCCAAGGGAGAATGATAAACAGATCTGTTCTTTCAGCAGCTCGTAGTTCCATGGAGGTTAATCCCGCGGATAAACAGCTTCAGGCGGGACTTCGTCCTGCACGCTGCATGCCTTAATAGGCCTAGAAATAAAAACATTTATTGTGTCCAGGAATCGAGATTAATCCGTTATTTAGTAGGTCAAATCAGAAGGTACCCGCCGGGGGCTAGAATATACGCTTAGCCCGGTAACCGTGACTAATATTAGTCCCATACCCAAAATTTGCAAACCAACCAGGTTTTCGTTTAGCACCACGACCCCGAACAGCGCCGCAGTAACCGGCTCCACCGTGGCCACAATTGAGGCCACGGCCGGTGCTGTATGATTCAGGCCAATGATATAGAGAACGAAAGACAGTCCTGCGCCGAGGACTCCCAGCCCCACGAACAGCGGCCAATCCGGTGTGCTCAGAGCGGCAACCGCCTGGCCCGAATCGCCGGGCAAGATAAGGACGGCGGCAAGTACGGCAAACGCAACCACGAGAATCGCCTGCGGGCTGCCGTGCGGTGCCGCATATTTGAAGCCGAAAATGAATATCGCGTAGGACAGCCCGGAAAGAAGTCCCGCCCCCACACCAATCGCAGTGACGCCGCTTGCTTCAATGTCGTAGATCTGGGTAAGCAGCACGATACCAATCATCACCACCGCGATCGCAGCCCACTTTAGCGCGGTGGCGCTTTCAAGTCTTAGAGCGAATGACACCAAGTATACGAATACAGGTGCGCAGTACATCAACGTAGCCGCGACCGCGACACTTCCCTGTGAAATGCTGACGAAATAGAACGCAAAGTTGCCTGCTACCCCCACACCGGCAATCGCGGACCAGAACCATAACCGGCCGTTTGTCAGTCCACTGCCGTGTGGCCGCAGCGCTAGCCAGACAAGGACGAATAGTAGTCCGATTGCGCCCCGGTAGAAGGAAACCACGAACGCATCCCAACCACCGGCCATAAGAATACCGCCGATCCCGCCCGATAACCCCCAGAAAAGAGCGGCCAGCGCCACAAGGGCTGTACTCGCGCCCATTATTTGAATCTCCCTTTGGATGCAGTGATTAAGATGGTTTGCGGCGGCGAATGTCGAACCCCACTGGAAAGGTAGCGGACCATAAACCCCTATCAGGGATTGAGTCGCAGATCATATCGGTGGAATGCATGTGTTTCCGGCTGCCAACTCACCCAGTCGGTAATAAATGTGCATGCCCGATATGATGAGTAAAAGAATAAAGGACTAGTATTCGATTTAGCCGGAAATTAAAAGTACAAAATCGGGATCGCTGTCGGGATCAGGAGCGACCTCCCCCCCCCCCTTCCTCACACCGGTACCCTTTGCAGCCAAGTTTAGCAGCCGGTACAAAGCTATCTTTAATAGGGACTGTATGGCCGCAAAAATTCCGCGATGCACCAATTAGTCTGTTTCGAGGTCGGCAGGGTTCATCCAAACTTAATCTTCTGCAATGACCCTTGCAAAGGAGGCTGCGTAAAGCTCAAGACTTCCGGTCGGGGGCAGAAATGGTGTCTGGTCATAGATTTATTTTTTGATCATTGGGAAGGATCAAAAAAAGCGGCAAATTCACAGAACCGGACCCCAAGGGCAAGGCCTACCAGGGTGTAAGAAAAACCCTCGCTTTCCCTGTTGACGTTCTTATCATGGATGTACCTTTATTTATCATTCAATTCATATGAAAATAGAAAGGGCAAAAAGATTAGCCCGGGAGGTAATCCGGGCTGTTGTCCGCGTGCGGGGCAAGGGATATTTAGCGCATTGGTCTGCGCCCGGGCAAAGGCGGGAGAATGGATGTCTTAAAGCTGTTTGTTGAAAGCGGCTGGGGAGGGTAGAATTCACAGCATAGAAAAGTTTTTTGCCGCTACATGCAAACGGAGTATAGAAAATAGATAACGGAAAAAGCTAACCATGCAGCTAAATCGGGCATCTGCTCTGGGCTTGCAGGCGAATGTTTTTATAAGTAAGGCCATTTAAATGGCTTATTAGAATGAAACCTGGCGGAATTTCCGCTTCTATCCGGCATAAAGGAGGACAGATATGGATTTGTTAAAGGTAAATACCGCGACCTGCAATCAGGACGGCATTTGTGCCGCGGTTTGTCCGGGAGGGCTTATCCGCCTAACTCCGGAGGGATATCCGGAACCCATTCCGGAGGCGAACGGTCTGTGCATCAGATGCGGGCACTGCGTTGCGGTCTGCCCCACGGCTAGTCTTACCCACCGGGACATGCCAGTGGAAAAGTGCCCGGAGGTGAATTCCTCTCTTTTGCCCGGGCCTAAGCAGGGCGAGCATTTCTTCCGCGCCCGCCGCTCCATACGCAACTACAAAAAACGTCCTCCGGACAAGGAGAGTATTTCCCGGCTGATCGACATGGCCCATTACGCCCCGACCGGGCACAATTCGCAGTGTGTTGAGTGGCTGGTTTTAAGCGACCGCGAGGAGCTGGTCCGGCTGGGGGGAATGGTTATAGACTGGATGCGCTGGCTGCTTAAAAATATGCCGGAAGCAGCAAAGTCCATGCGCATGGATATTACCGTGGACAGATGGGAGGGCGGCAACGACGTAATCTTCCGCGGGGCCCCCATGCTGATTCTGGCCCACGCGGATCGGGAAATAAAGCCCGCTCCTCCGGCCTGCACCATTGCCCTCAGTTATCTGGAGCTGGCCGCGCCCACCCTGGGACTCGGCTGCTGCTGGGCCGGGTATTTCATGGCCGCGGCCGCCAATTACCCGCAGCTTAAAGAGGCTTTGCCCCTTCCCGAAGGAAACGACTGCTACGGAGCGATGATGATCGGCCATCCCAAGTTCGCTTATCACCGTTTGCCTCTGCGCAACCCGGCGCAGGTGATCTGGAGGTGATCTGTTTTGGTCCAGCGTTGATGGGAATCGTCAATCATGACGCAACGGGCTTCAACTCGTAGACCCGAGCAAGGCTGCTGGCTCTCTTAATGTCTCCGCGACGAAGCGCTGAACGAACCTCGTCGAGGCGGTAGGCGTCGTCGAGGGAAAGGTAAGGCGACCAGCTTGTGTCTGAATCGGTCAACACAACATCGACTTCAGCCACGTAGTTCCCCTCGTGCACGAGCTTGGTTGAGTGCCTTGTATTCATTGCTTTCGTCTCCTGAAATTATTAGTCCATTGTGCGGGGTCGGGCCTGTAGGCGGTGACAAGAACGGCTGGACTTTTCTCGCCTTTGGGTATGCCCCATACTGCGTGGATCGGACTTGAAACCTGAAGCGTTTAAAGCCGGGCATTATTTTCCAAAACCCCTTCAGACTTTTCGGTCAGTGTGAATGCCCTTGCTGGGTGGATGCATCCATTTTTTGTGACAATGCCTCGCCCACAAGGGCATTGATACTCACGCCTCTTTTATGGGCTTCAATTGCCAGACGTTTATGCAGTTCCGGCTCAACACGAACGACAAATTTTCCGGAATAAGGTTTCTCCGGACTTTCACCCCTCTCAGCACAGAATTCCAGATAATCATCGACCGAATCCTGAAAAGCCTGACGCAATTGTTCTACAGTTTCCCCTTCAAATGTTATGACATCCCGAAGATTTATGACTTCGCCATGGAAAATATTGGCACTTTCATCGAATTCGACTTTGGCTGAATAACTTTTGTATTCCATTATCGTTTTACCCCCGCTTCTTTTAAAAATCGCCGTACTGCACGAATGGTGGCTTGATTCCCCAACCGCTCCGGGTGAGGACTATGAAAAATGGCCTTCACGTCTTCCAGAGCCACACGGACGCGTGAACCTCTTCCTTCTGATAGGTCAGCACCCAGTGCACGAAACAGTTTTTCAATATCCGACCATGGAATATCGGACCGGACAGGCTGTTCCAGAATCCGTTCAAGTATCTGGCGCTGTTTTTTATTCATGGAAATATGATATCACCATTTAATATCATGTCACGGCGAAGGATTGACCTCAGATATTGTGCTGTCTCTGCTGGGTAGGACCTACTCAATCTATGCATAACTGGTTCGGCAACGACTGATGCGGGCTTTTGGGGCACCCTGCTTTAGGCAACGCCCTTAAATTTCCCAAAGAAAGCCTTTTGGCGTCAATTCCTACCCGCAGGTCTCAATCAGCCGGGTCAGGCGGGCGGCTGCCCCGCGGACAAGATCCGGTGTGCGGTCAATGGCGGTTTTAATGCTCATGGGCCGGTCGGCTATGCTGAACATAGCGGTTATGCCGCAGGAGTAGGCCTTTTCGTGGCCGGGGCCGAGTGCTCCGGCCAGAGCGACTACCGTAATTCCCAGTTCCCGCCCAATTCGGCCCACCCCGCAGGGAACCTTGCCCATGGCTGTTTGGGCGTTTATTTCCCCTTCCGCGGTAAGGATGATATCAGGGGCGAAACGTCTTATTTTTTCCTTGAGCCCGATGTTCTCCCGAATGAGTCTGAAGCCGGGGATGAGCTTGGCTCCGGGCAGAAGCAGCAGACCGGCCCCGAGCCCTCCGGCAGCTCCCGAGCCGACCCGGTCTGATATCTCGATACCCATACCTTTTTTTGCCAAGCGGGAAAAGTGTTCCAGGCCTTTCTCCAGCACGGGCAGGTCCTCTGCCTTTGCCCCTTTCTGCGGTGCGTAGGTATATGTGGCTCCGTTTTCCCCGAGCAGGAGGTTGTCCACATCATGGGCGATTTCGATTTTTACGCGGTGCAGGCGGGGATCTACTCCGGCGGCATTGATTTTCTTGAGCCTTGAAAGTTCCTTCCCGCCCGGGCCTATATCCTCTCCGGCGTCATCCAGCAGTTCAAAGCCCAAGGCCTGGAGCGCTCCGGCGCCGCAGTCGTTGGTCGCGCTGCCTCCGATACCGAGGATTATCCGGGTGCAGCCCAGGTCCAGGGCGGATCTTATGAGTTCTCCCGTGCCCCGGGAAGTGGCTCGCAGCGGATCCGGGCTGTCCGGCGCTATCTGGCCGATTCCGCTGGCCCGAGCCGACTCAATGATCGCGGTGGAGTTTTTTTCGCAGACCGCGAACTCGGCCTCGGTTTTTTTGCCCACAGGCCCGGTCACCCGGGTTTTTATCCGCTTACATCCAAGGCCGCACTCAAGCGCTTCCAATGTCCCCTCGCCTCCGTCGGCCAGAGGAATTTTTTTTATCCTTGCCGCGGGCAGGATTCCTCTTATTCCCGCTTCAGCCATTTCGCATACCTGCCCGGCGTTCAGGCTGCCCTTGAAGGAATCCGGGGCGAGTACGATTCTCATTCTTCTTCGTCTGTTTGATTTTGAGTGCGGCTTACGGCCAGGATATGCAAGAGGCAGTCCTTGTCCGCGTGAGATATGAATCCGTTTAAGACATCCGCGCACCAGTAGCTGGCAAATGATCTGCGGTCCGCACTCCAAATCCGGGGATGCAGGTGTTCGTGGGCAAAGGCCAGGCAATAGTCGGATGGATTTTTCTTGGGCCGGATTATGGTCAGAAGTTCATCCACAGTGGGCAGGCGCCAGGAGGCATTTTCCCTTTCGTTTATACCGCTAAGCCACGATTCGGCCTCGGACATAGGCATGGCAGCATTTGCCCGGGGCAGATACCATCTAAGCCCGTAGGTGTGATCCGCAAAAACAGGCCCGGGGCCCTTAAGGACGCTGGTGCAGGAATGCAGGGGCCGGCCGAATCCGTCCACATCAAACGCCTGATCCGCCCGGACCACCCCGGTTTTTACCGGTCTGGAGCGGATATCCTCCCGCAAGCGGCAGGATTTTTGTTCCGGGGCCCACAGGCTGCAGGTGTTTTCCCGGGCTTTTTGCCATTCCCGGCGTAGGGAAGCGAGTTCAAGCTTCATCTCCTCGGCTGAGGAAAAACGCTTGTCCGGGTCCGCATGCACGGCCCGGGTCAGAAAGGATTCCCATTTGTCTTCCGGGTGGGGCGGGTCTTTTGGCTTGCCGTTTTTATCGGGCAGGAAGCCGGTGAGCATGCGGCACACGGTCACACCCATCGAGTACAGATCGGCCCGTTTGTCCGCTTTTTCCGGATTTTTTTCCTGTTCCGGGGCAGTATAAAACGGGGAGCCGACTTTCATTGCCCGGGGCGTGCTCTCCACAGCGCCGGCTTTCTTGCACAGTCCGAGGTCGATTAGGCGCACCCGGTTATCCGGGGTCAAAAGCAGATTCCCGGGGTTTATGTCCCTGTGGATCATCCCGGTTGCGTGCATGGCCTCCAGGCCGCTCAAGGCCTCAAGGGAATAGGTGAAAATTGTTTCCGCGTGCAGGGGCAGGGAAGGGGCGTCCATTTCCGTGCCCAGGCGCATTACCGAGGCCAGACTCCAGCAGTAAAATGGCATGACCATGAAAAGGCCGCGGGCGCATTCGTCCAGATCGAACACCGGGACCACATGCGGATGATCCAGGCGGGACATGGCCCGGGCCTCCTCGGTAAACATCTCCCGCAGGGCCTTTCGCCCCAGAACAGCCTCCAGTTCCTCGCGCGGGGAAAGGAGCTTCAGGGCCATGATGGAGTGGAGCCGTGGATGATCCACCTTGTAGATGGTGCCCATTCCGCCCCGGCCAAGCAGGCCGGTGGCCTTGTATTTTCCCAGGTACATCGTTTGATCCGTGTGTTCGGGGTCCCTGCGGCATTCTAAGGCCGCTTCCGCAGTTAGCGCAGCCTGCGGGCGTATGTCTCGGGGAACCCGCGGGTTATGAGTTTTTTGATCGTGGTCTCGAAGTCATAGGGCACGGACCTCATCTCCAGGACCTTTTTTTTGCGGTCGAATACGGCGTATTTGGCCCGGTTGTCCTTGTCCCGGGGCTGTCCTACGCTACCGCAGTTTATTATGAACCGCCCCCGATCAAGCGTGGTTTTCCCTGCGGCGAGCGGCGCCCGGATTAGGTTCCCGTCCTCCAGGCCGATGAGCTCCAGGTCATGGGTGTGGCCGACAAAACAGAAGGAAAAAGGGGATTCTTCAAAGGCCGTCCGGAGCATGGCCGAATCGGCCTCAAAAAGATATTTGTGCGGGGAGTCCGGGGGGAAGCCATGCACAAAGCAAAGCTCGTCTTCGTGTATGCTTTGCGGCAGCGCGGACAAGTAGTCCTTTGCTTCCCTGGACAGCAGGCGGTCCGATATCTCTAGGGCCTGCAGTCCGAAGGGGTTGAAGTCCTCGCGGGAGGCGATACCCAAGACTCCCTGTTCGTGGTTCCCGGCCACTGTCGGGATATTCCGGTGCATAAAGAAGCGGACTACCTCCTCCGGATCCGGGCCGTAGCCCACGATATCCCCGAGGCAGATGACCCGGTCCGGCAGGAGTCTTTGAATGTCCGTCCACACCGCGTTCAAAGCCTCCATATTGGCGTGGACGTCCGAGATTACGGCTATGGTCTGTGCCTCGCCCAGTGCGCGAGGCGATGAGTTTTGTTTGCGCATGGATCTTATTTGAGTCCTGGTTGTCTCTTTGTTGTAATCGGATCCGGCCGTTTCTTTTCTGGCTGGGGGCAAAACTTGTTTGTTTTATGCCCCTTGCTCAAAATTATCCCTCCGGATATGTCCCGTGCAAGGGAGTTTGATTATGGACAGGATTTGTGAGCTTATAAATTTCGTTTTCGATCCTCTGCACTATTATTGGGAGCATAGCAAGACGCAAAAGGTGATCGCCGGCATCCTGATCGCGGTGTTTGTCTTTTTACTCCCAAGCCGTTTCCGCCTTTGTAGAGAGATCAGCGCTTGCCCCGTCCCTGAGTTTGCATTATAAAACGGACTGTTTTCCATGTCCAATATATCCGACTGGGGACGGAAGCCGGCGGCTCCGGTCCCGTTCCAGGACGCAAGACAAGAATCATAAAGAAAAATACCAGGAGCAGGAACAAGATGGATTCGACCATTGTCCCTTCAGATCTGCCCGAACCGGAGCTGAACCCGAATGCGGAAATAGTGCTCAAGAAAAGATATCTGCGCAAGGGGGAGGACGGCGAGCCCGTGGAAGATCCCAAACAGCTCTTCTGGAGGGTTGCCTCCAGCATAGCCGCTGAGGAGGACAAATATAAAGAGTCCTCGTATGCAAGCGAGGACCTAGCCCGGGACTTCTATTCCCTGATGACCGAATACAGATTTTTACCCAATTCCCCGACTATCATGAATGCGGGGACCGATCTGGGGCAGCTGGCCGCCTGCTTTGTCCTCCCGGTGGGGGATTCCATGGAGGAGATTTTCGAGGCCATAAAGGATGCCGCTTTGATCCACAAGTCCGGGGGCGGGACCGGGTTTTCTTTTTCCCGTCTGCGGCCCAAGGACAGTCGGGTGGGCTCCACCGGGGGCATAGCCTCGGGCCCGCTTTCCTTTCTGCGTATTTTCAACACGGCCACGGAACAGGTCAAGCAGGGCGGGACCAGGCGCGGGGCGAACATGGGCATTCTGCGCGTGGACCATCCGGATGTTTTGGATTTTATCAAGGCCAAGGAGCGGGACGGGGATTTGAATAACTTCAATCTTTCCGTGGCCCTGACCGAAAAATTCATGCAGGCGGTGGAACACAACGAGGACTATCCGCTTCTGGCCCCGCAAAACGGGAAGGAAAAGGGCAGACTCAATGCCCGGGAGGTTTTTGCCCTTCTGGTCCGGAAGGCCTGGGAGAGCGGGGATCCGGGCATAGTCTTTCTGGATCGCATAAACCGGGACAACCCCACTCCGAAGCAGGGAGAGATAGAGAGCACCAACCCCTGCGTTACCAGGGATACTTTTGTCTGTACCGCACAAGGCCCCCGGCGCGTGGCCGATTTGCTCGGCCGGGAATTCACCGCGATTGTAAACGGCCGACTTTTTTGCAGTGAGGCGGACGGTTTTTTCTCCACCGGCCGCAAGCCAGTCTATTCCCTCACCACCAAAGAAGGGTTCCGGCTGCGGCTCACCGGGGATCATCCGGTGTACAGAGCGGCTTCGGTAAAGCGCAAAACAGTGCAAAAGGAGTGGGTGCGCGCGGAAGAGCTTACCCCGGGAGACAGGATTGTTTTAAATGATCTCCGCGACTTTTCCGGCTGGGAAGGGAAGTACGGCGAGAATGAAGGCTATCTTCTGGGTCTGCTTGTGGGCGACGGGGTATTAAAAGAGGACAAGGCGGTTATTTCCTGCTGGCCTCGGGCGGAGGCGGCTAACGGGGATGAGCTTCCCCAAAACGGGATAATGCAGTCCGCTTTAAGGTGCGCGCACGGTCTTGCCCATCGCCAGGATTTTGCCGGCTGGCAAAAGATGAAAAACCGGGGCGAATATCGGCTGACCCTTGGAAGCATCAAATCCGTGTGCCTGGATTTGGGAATGTCCCCGGGTAACAAGCGCATAACTCCTGAGCTGGAAGAATGCTCCTCAGAGTTCTGTGCCTCTTTTTTGTCCGGGTTGTTTGACGCGGATGGCTCAGTTCAGGGCTCCTTTGCCAAGGGGCACAGCATACGGCTGGCTCAGAGCAATGAGGATACCCTCTTGGCCGTGCAGAGGATGCTGCTCAGATTGGGGATAAAATCGGTTATTTACCAAAACCGCAGGCCTGAGGGAGAAACCAGCCTTCCAGACGGCAAGGGCGGGCGGAAAAATTATGCTGTCCGGGCGCAGCATGAGCTGGTGATAAGCAAGTCCAACATGGAAGTTTTCGCCCGGCGCATCGGGTTCAGGGACGAGGACAAGAGCTCCCGGCTTGAACAGGTCTTGAAAAGCTATAACCGGGGTCTTTACCGGGAATATTTTCTGGCCACTGTTGATCGGCTACAGCCGGAAGGCGAGGAGGAAGTCTTCGACGTCCGTATTCCCGGTGCCAATTGCTTTGACGCCAATGGTCTGGTGGTCCACAACTGCGGCGAACAACCGCTCCTTCCCTACGAGGCCTGCAATCTGGGGTCCATAAACCTGGCTTGTTTCTATTCTCCTTCCTCCGGGGATGTTGATTATGAGGAGCTGAAAAAGACCATCCACCTGAGTGTACGCTTTCTGGACAACGTAATAGATTCTTCCAGATATCCCCTGCAGAGGATCGCAGACACAGTGCACAAGAACCGTAAGATAGGCCTGGGTGTGATGGGCTGGGCCGATCTTTTGTACCGGATGCGCATTCCGTATAACAGCTACGAGGCCCTGAGCCTCGGGGAAAAGCTCATGGATTTCTTTCAAAAAGAATCCTGGTCCGCCTCCAAGGTCCTGGCCAAGGAGAGAGGGCCGTTTCCTGCCTATGAGGAGTCGGTTTATGCGGAGCAGAATTTCGGGCCCTACCGCAACGCGACCACAACCACGATCGCGCCCACCGGGACCCTGTCCATTATCGCCGGGTGTTCCTCGGGAGTCGAACCGCTTTTCGCCCTGAGCTTCACCCGCCAGGTCATGGACGGGGAGAGATTGCTCGAGGTTAACCCCTATTTCGAGCAGGCCCTGAAGGAGGCCCAGAGCTACAGCCCCAAGCTCATGCAGGATATCGCCCGCAAGGGGACAATCCGGGACATGGATTTTCTGGATCCTCAGCTCCGGGAGGTATTTGTCACTTCCATGGATATAGAGCCGGAAGTGCATTTGAAGATGCAGGCTGCGTTCCAGAAATACACGGACAACGCGGTCTCCAAAACGGTTAATCTGCCCAACACCGCCACCCAGGAGGACATCTGGGGCATTTATTGGCTGGCCTATGAGCTGGGCTGTAAGGGAGTGACCGTTTACCGGGACGGGTGCAAGACCACCCAGGTCCTGAGTACAGGCGAGGGCTCGGAGCGGGACGAGGAACGGGCCAGGAGTGGCTCCCGCCGGGTAAAGGACAGGCCGGAGATCGTTTACGGGTTTACCCAGAAAGTGAGTACCGGCCTGGGCGATCTGTATCTGACAGTAAACGAGGTGGACAACCGCCCATTCGAGGTCTTTGCCACCATCGGCCGTTCCGGTCGATCCATCACGGCCAAGGCCGAGGCCATCGGCAGGCTGGTTTCCCTGGCCCTACGATCCGGCATCGACGTCCGGGAGGTGGTCAGCCAGCTCAAGGGCATAGGCGGTGAGCATCCAGTGTTCCAGAAAAAGGGACTTTTGCTCTCCATCCCGGATGCGGTTGCCTGGGTCCTGGAAAACAGGTATCTGGACGGGGAAGGGGTGAAATCAGATTTTCATGACCTGAACCGACCGGGCTGTCCGGAATGCGGGGAGGAACTCATCTTCCAGGAGGGCTGTTTTGTCTGCCAGGCTTGCGGCTATACCAAGTGCGGTTGATAGAGAGCGCTAAGAGGCCCAATGGATAAAGGCACGCCCATTGCTGAGGCCCGGGAAGTTTGTGTTGGGGACACCGCATCTATCCGTGGTGTTGTCCGTGTGCTCATGGACAGTGAGCTGTCCCTGGGGGTGCGCCTGAACCGAAGCCTGGAGTTTATTTTGGACAAAATCCGGGGTAGGCGCGGTTCGATTATGCTTTGGGACCCGGAGAAGGACGGTCTGGAGGTAGTCGCGGCCACCAATCCGGACATAGTGGGGGTGGTTCAGGCGGTGGATCCGCGGTCCATTTCCGGATATGCCTTTCAGACCTCGGTACCCCTTCTTATCCGGGATATAAACAAAAGTGATATGTTCCGGCCGGCAGCCGGCCGCGGGGATCCGTACCGGACCGATTCCCTTTTGTGTGTCCCGCTTCTGGGCTCAAAGCGGCGTTCCATCGGGGTGATTAACTGCTCGGAAAGGGAGAAAGATACCTGCTTTACCGAGGACGACCGCCAGATCTTGCGCGAATACTCCGCCTTGATCTCCCCCCTGGTGGAGAACTCCTGCCTAGTGGACAGCCTGGCCCGGGAAAAGGACCGCTACCAAGCCTTGGTCCGCGAACTGGAACTGAAGCAAAAGGAGCTTTTGATCACCCATACCGAGAGGAGCGAGTTGGTCCAGATGGTGGTCCATGATTTCAAGAGTCCTTTGTCCGCGGTGATCTCCAATCTGGATCTTTTGCGCTATATTGGCATTTCCGAAGAGCAGGAAAATATCCTGGATACGGCCAGAAACGGGGCGAGCAAGCTCCTGGAGATGATAAACGACTTTTTGCAGGTGGCCAGACTGGATCAATGGCAGGAGCAGAAAGGCCGCCTGCAGCCGACCGCGCTTTTGCCGCAAGTGCAAAAGGCCATGCAGGAAGCCGCTCCCACTGCCGAGGCCAGGGAAATAAACCTTGCCCTGGATTCCGGTGCCGAGGTCCGGGTCATTGCCGAGAACTCCCTCCTTGCCCATCTCTTGAGCAATCTTTTGTCCAATGCCATAAAATACACGCCCGTGGGCGGGGACGTACATGTCTACTGGGATGTTTTGGACTCCAAACGGTCCGAGGACAGGTATGACCGGATAGTCAAGATATGCGTCCGGGACAGCGGCCCCGGGGTTCCGGATGAGCTGAAGAAAAAGATATTCGACCGTTTCAGCCGCGCAGAGCGGGACAAGGATATCCAGGGCACGGGAGTGGGGCTTTTTATCTGCAACCGTATTGTGACCATTATGCATGGCCGCATTTGGGTTGAGGACGCCCCGGAAGGGGGGAGTGTTTTCTGCGTAACCTTGTATGCGCCGCAGGAGGAAAGCGATGCTGGACAAGGATAGCTGTATTCTGGTGGTTGACGATATCCAGCCCGCCCGGGAGACAGTCATGAATATCCTGCGCGTTCTCGGATACAAGAATATACAGGAAGGGGCGAACGGTGAGGAGGCCTTGCAGGTTCTGGAGAATAACCCGGGGATAAAACTGGTCATCTCCGACTGGAAGATGCCCCGCATGAACGGGGCCGAGCTGCTGCACCGCATCCGAAGCCGGGAGGAATGGGAAGACATCCCATTTTTATTCTTGACCTCCAAGAGCGAAACCGAGGACGTGGCCCAGGCCTGCGATCTCGGGGTCACCGAATACATGGTCAAGCCGCTCGAGGTGGATGTCCTTTTGGATAAACTCAAGCACCTGGATTCCATGAACCCCCGCCATAAATTGACTGCTGTACTTAGAGAAACACGTGAGCTGTGCAAGAATTCCGAGTTCGCCGCGGCCGAGGAGAAACTGGTTGCGTTTTTAAAAGAAGCCCCTTCCCTGGAGTCCAGGATCCTTTATGAACTGGCAGCTGTCCTTTTTCAGGCCGGGGAGCCCCATCGGGCCAAAGAAGCGGTGGACAAGGCCCTGGATATAAATCCGCTTATGAGCCGGGCCTGGCATCTGCGGGCCAAGCTGGAAATGGCCGGGGAACAATGGTCCGAGGCCCAAAAGAGTCTGGACAAGGCCCTGGAGATAAATCCACGCAGCGTGGATTGTCTTTTGACTTTGGGAGACGTGTGCCTGTTGGACGGGGATTTTGTCCGGGCCAGGGAGAGCTTTCAAAAGGCGATCAACGTGGCTCCCAAGGAGTCCTGGATCAAGCAGGAAATCTGGGGCCTATACACCGCCCGGAATCTGGGCGAAGAGGGGGAAAAGGGATTTGCCCCGTTTATATTTGAGTATCTGAGCTCGGATGTTTTGAATAACTACGCGGTTTTTCTGCGCAAGCAGGGCAGGATGGAGGATGCTGCAGATCTGTACGCAACCGCCCTAAATAAGGATCCGGACAACTGCAAACTCCTGTACAACGCTGCGATTGCGGATTATTACCACGAAAAAAAGACCCGGGCCATCAAGCGCCTTAAGAGGGCGCTGGAATTGGAGCCGGGTTTTGGCCAGGCCGAGTCTCTTTTGCGTAGGTTTCAACGGAGTGAACAGCCGCAATGATTGAACTGTCTCATCTGTCCCATAGTTTCGGCCGCAACTGGGCGCTTAAAAATGTGTCCTTTAACGTGGAAAAAGGGGAATTTCTGTTTCTGACCGGTCCGTCCGGAGCGGGCAAGACCACTCTCATGCGCATTCTGCACGGCAGCCTCCCGGTCCAGGCCGGCCGGGCCAGGGTGGCTGACTTTGACTTGAAGACCCTCAAACCCAGACATTTACACCTGCTCCGCAGACAGGTCAGCGTGGTCTTTCAGGATTTCAAGATCATGCCCGACCGCACCGTGTGGGAGAATGTGGCCCTGCCCCTGGTGGTCCAGGGCATGCCCCGGTCCCAGATTGCAAAACGGGTTCGGGCTGTTTTGCGCAGCCTGCATCTAGATAATATGTCCATGTGCAACTGCGAGGAGCTCTCCGGCGGGGAGCAGCAGAGGGTGGCCATAGGCCGGGCCATAGTGGTCAATCCCAAGCTTATTTTGGCGGACGAGCCCACCGGGAACCTGGACAGCGGACTCTCCTGGCGTCTTTTGCAGATATTCCGCAAGTTCCACACCTATGGGACGACCATTGTCCTGGCCACGCACAGTGAGGAGCTTTTGCGCGTCCAGCCCGAGGCCAAGGTCCTGTCCCTGGAATCCGGCCGGGTGGTCGGGACAAACTGGACTGCGGAGGTGGACTGATGCGTTTGTTTTTCCGTCTGGTGGCCGAGGGGTTTCGCGACGTACGCCGCACGCGGGGCGTTCAGGCCCTGACCCTGACCGCGGTCACTCTCATGGCTCTTTTGGCGGCGTTTTTTCTGCTTTTGCTCTTCAATCTGCAGCTCCTTTTCAGCGGACCGCAGAGCAGTGTAGAATTTCAGATATATTGGGAAAAAGGGACCGAAGAGGAGACTGTACGCAGGCAGTGGGCCGAGCTGGAGGACATCTCCGGGAGCGAGGTCCAGACCTTTACCCCGGAGACCGCACTCAGGGTCATGTCCGAAGACTTCGGCCAGGGGCAGGACTTTGCGGCCCTGGAGGGGGATAATCCCCTGCCGTACACCGCAGTGGTCCGCGTCGGGCTGCCCGAGGATAATCCGGGTGAGTGGAGCCGGGAGATTTTAAACCGTTTGCAGGCCATGCCCGGGGTGAAGGAAGTGCACTACAACCCGCTGCAGATGGATTTGGCCCAGACCTGGGTCCGGGTGGTCAAGACCATAGTCTGGCCTTTGAATATCGCTTTGTTCGTGATGTTGGGTCTGATAGTGGCCAATACCATAAAGCTGGCCCAGTCCGGTCGCAAGGAGGATATGGAGATTTTGTCCATAATCGGGGCCAGCCGGTTTTTCATGCGTCTCCCCCTTTTGACTGTGGGGCTTTTGCAGGCGTTTGCAGGCGGTGTGCTCGCCTTGGGGCTGCTCAAGCTTATTCAGCTGGGCCTGCAGGAGGTCCTGCATTTTCCGCCCTTCTGGATCCGCATTCAATACCTGCCCTGGCAGTACCTGCTTTTATTCATGGGCATACTCCTTTTTGTGGCCCTTTTGAGCGGCCTTTTGGCCGGACTGGGGGCCGGGAGCAGACGCAGGGTCTAGAGTCGAAGATACGGTCTTTTCCCCTGGAACACAGGAGACCGGAATGAGCACCGACCGTTCTGCACGCGGTTATTCCCCGACCGAGGAATTGTTCAACGGCCTGACGCATGGGCTTGGCCTGCTCCTCAGCTTGGTCGGCTTGGTGGTTTTGGTGATTCACGCCTGCACACAGGGCAGCGCCTGGCATGTGCTAAGCTTTTCTGTTTTCGGTATCAGTTTGGTCTTTTTATATCTCTCATCCGCTTTGTACCACTCCTTAAAAGCCCCGCGGCAGAAGACGTTTTTCAAGAAGATGGATCACTCGGCTATTTTTCTGCTCATTGCCGGGACTTATACCCCGTTTATGCTTATAAACCTGCGTGGTCCGTGGGGGTGGAGCATCTTCGGGGCAGTGTGGGGGCTGGCCCTGCTGGGGATAATACTCAAGTGGACGGACATCCATCGCTTTCGCAGGCTCTCCCTTGTTTTGTACCTGGGCATGGGCTGGATGTGTCTAATAGCCTTAAAAGAGATGATCACCCATGTACCTGCAGTCGGACTATATTTTCTTCTGGCCGGAGGATTTTGCTACAGCGCAGGGGTGGTGTTCTACGTGCGCAAAACAGTGCGCTTCAGCCATACCGTGTGGCATATCTTTGTCCTGGCCGGGAGCGCACTGCATTATTTCGCTGTGCTTTCCTGTCTGGGCTGAGCTTGGCGGACGAAACAAGGCTGCCACCGGCCCCCGCTTCAGCCTTGCTCGATATCTTTTTTCATCCGTTTGAATTCGTCTCCGTCTATTTCCCCCCGGGCATAGCGCTTTTTGAGGATGTCCAGTGCCGATTCCTCGCGCGTTTTGGGCTCGGATCTCTCCGGGGACTGTGGCAGGCTACGCAAAAGTCGGACCAGGAGGAAAACGACAACCGCGGCAAAGACAAGGACGATTATCATACCTAGGCCGCCAAAGGGCATCATGCCCGATCCCCACCAGTGACCCGGGCCGCTGCCGGGCCCGTACTGTGCGCAGGGAATAAGATTCTGCCAAGCCATATTTTTTCTCCTTTGAAATCCCCTGGGGAACATGCATCCCCACGGGATTTTTACCGGGTTGTTTTCAAGAATTTGTGTCCGGATTTGCTTAAAAAATCTTTTGTTGTTTTACCATCCGCCGTGCATCATCCCGGGACCGTATCCGGGGCCTTGCATCATCCCGGGACCGTATCTGGGGCCTTGCATCATCCCGGGACCGTATCCGGGGCTGTGCATCATCCCGGGACCGTATCCGGGGCCTTGCATCATCCCGGGACCGCCCATCATACCCGGGCCCTGTCCGTAGGGAAGGCTCAGGTCCTGGTCTTGGAGTTCGGAGCGCTTTTTCAGACCTAGTTCGAACATATCCGCCCGGATATCCAGGATATCCCTGTATACGGAGGTCGCCTTGGATGTGTCTACTTTCTCCTGCACGAGCAGGCTGTTCAGCTCCGTCCTTTTGCGGAGCATCTTATTCTGCAGGTCGGCCAGATCCTGACGGTACTTCTCGTTTATCTTTTGCAGGGCCTGAATCTGGTCCTCACTCAGTCCGGTATAAGGCCCGTAGTCACCGCTTCTGTACTGGGTATCGGCATAGTTCTGCCCGCGCATCATTCCCCGGCCGTGCCTCTGGGCCAACGCTGCCGAGGACAGCATGGCTGCGGCCAGAAGTACTGTCAGACCCAAAATCAAATGTTTCCTCTTCATGATTGCCTCCTTATAATATAGGGTTTAGTCTTTGTCTTCAATAAGCGAACCAACTCGGGCGGTTGCGCAAATTCAAGGCATCAGTCGCATCAGCAACTAGTTCTAGTCACTAGTGTCCCAACAATAAATCAAACAATGTTAGGTGCTTATGTTTACCGCT
>JBKHGE010000026.1:0-30687 GCA_046539845.1 Desulfonatronovibrionaceae bacterium | reverse complement strand
TATAGTTAAAAAATGAGCAGGCAAAAGACTGTAACTTTTTTATCCCCGAATCAGAAGTTGGGCTTCGCCTTCGCTTGCCAAAGCAAAGGTGGCAAAGAGATTTTAGGGGACGGCCCCCTTGGGCAGGGCAAAGGTCTAACGACGGCAAAAAACGTCCAGTTTTGAATTTTTGCCTTTGGAACCGGCCGAGCGTTAGAAAAAGATGGGATTGGGCAGATCATGTCCGGCCGAGCAGCAAAAAGGGGTTTTAATTTTTTTGTACTGTTCCTTGGTTTGGGGAACGGCCGGCAAGAGAAGGCCCTTACAACAGCCGCTTAGGGGCGGGTATGCTGTCCGCCGGGCCGCGTCCAGCCAAGGGGGGTATGGGCTTCGGCGTTAACTGTCCGTATACATTCCGCCCGGCATTCAAAACAGGATTTGCGTGCCGGGCGGGGAGGAAATCGTCAATTGAATTATAACCGCTTTTGCCTACAAAAGCGGCAGGTATTTCTTTATCTCGTATTCAGTGATCTGGGTCCGGTAGTCGTCCCATTCGATGTTCTTGTTGGAGATGAACTGGCTAAAGATATGGTCCCCGAGGGCCTCGCGTATGGTTTCGCTGCCGGACAATTCGTCAATGGCCTCCACCAGGCTTCCGGGGAGGTTTTCAATGCCCATATCGGCCCGTTCGGCATCATTCATCTCAAAGATGTCCTTTTCCACGGGATCGGGCAGCTCATACCCGTCCTCAATCCCCTTCAATCCGGCGGCCAGCATGCCGGCAAAGGCCAGATACATATTGCAGGCCGGGTCCGGGGAGCGCAGTTCCACCCGAGTGGCTTCCTCCTTGCCTGGTTTGTACATGGGCACCCGGACCAGGGAGGAGCGGTTGCGCCGGGCCCAGGCCACGTAAACCGGGGCCTCGTAACCGGGAACCAGCCTCTTGTACGAGTTTACCCATTGGTTGCAAAGCGCGGTTATTTCCTTGGCGTGTTTGAGTAGTCCGGCGATATAGCTCCGGCCTTCCTTGCTCAGGTGGAATTCCCCTTTGCCGTCATAGAAAAGGTTTTTCCCGTTTTTGAAAAGGGACTGGTGCACATGCATGCCGCTGCCGTTCACCCCGGCCAGGGGCTTGGGCATGAAAGTGGCGTAGCAGCCGTGTTTGCGGGCTGTCTCCTTGACTATGACCCGATAGGTGATAGCCGTGTCAGCCATTTTCAGGGCCTCCTGGTAGCGGAGATCGATTTCATGCTGGCTGGGAGCCACCTCATGATGACTGTATTCCACCTGGATTCCCATCTTGTTCAAGGAGAAAATAATGTCCCGGCGTATGTCGTTGGCCAGATCCAGAGGCGGTGCATCAAAATATCCGCCGTAATCCAGGATCTTGGGCTCGCGATTGTTTTCAAAGAGAAAGAACTCCAGCTCCGGGCCGGTGTAAAACGTGTATCCCTTTTCCGCGGCCCGGGAGAGCATCCTTTTCAGGGCGTAGCGGGTGTCCCCTTCGTACGGGGTCCCGTCCGGGTTCTTTATATCGCAGAACATCCTGGCCACCGGCTTTTCAGTAGGTCTCCAGGAAACCACCTGAAACGAGGTTGGATCAGGGAAGGCAACCATATCGCTTTCATGGATGCGGGCAAAGCCCTCGATGGATGAACCGTCAAAGCCCATGCCCTCCTCAAATGCGGCCTCGAGCTCATTCGGGGTGACCTGGAAACTCTTTAAGGTGCCCAAAACGTCCACGAACCAGAACTGAACAAAACTGATTTCGTATTCCCGTACCGCCTTGATCACGTCGTCGGCGTTCTTGCAATTAAAGGCCATGTCCAAACTCATGTTTCCCTCCTGAAAGGTTTGTTGTTTTTCCAAGAGTAATTCAATTTGCATGCCACGCCCTAGTTAATTTATAATCTCAGTTACTTGAATAAGGCAGGACAGAAAAATGCCGGCTGGCGAAAGGGATTTTAGACAAAATCGTAAAACAAAGCTGCGGCTGAAAGGGTTGTATTTTACAAGATTGTAGTTTTACCTTGTATCGATAGACAAGGACTGCCGGGCAATCGGCCGGGCCGGCCCTGCTGCATAGCAGGACCGGCGAATGCAGCCGTTATTCAGTCCAGGCACGCATAAACTCTTTTACTGATTTTCCCTGGCGTATATGGCGGATAAGGGCGCTACCAAAAACCACGGCCTGGACCTCCACTCCGAGATCGCGGATCTGGTCTTTGTTTTCAATGCCAAAGCCCAGGGCGAGAGGGCAGTCAAAGATCTCCCGGGCCAAAGCGAGCTGGCTTTTTAAGCGGCTGCTCGCTCCGGCTTTTGTCCCGGTGGTGCCCATGACTGAGACCGTGTACACAAAGGCCGGGTCAAGCTCGGCGTAGGCCTTCATCCGCCCGGCGGTGGTGTTCAGTCCGATCAGGGGGATAATCGTGGTCTCCGCACTGCTTTGCAGCCCTTCAAACGCAGGGAGTTCCTCCAGGGGAAGGTCGGGAACGATGAATCCGGAAACTCCGGCTTGGGCGGCGTCTTGGGCCAGTCCCTTGAGCCCGTATTGGTAAAAGGGATTGCTGTAGCCCATGAGTACCACTGGTGCGGACAGATACTCAGCCTGCTCAGTTAGCCCCTGCAGTATCCATTCGAGGTCTATGCCCTGCTCCAGGCAGGCAATCGAGGCCTCCTCAACAACCGGGCCGTCGGCCACCGGATCGGAGAACGGAACCCCTATCTCTATGATATCTGCGCCGCCGGAGTCCAGCTCGTGGATCAAATCCCAGAACCGGGACTTTTGCGGGTATCCGGCCGGAAGGAAAGGGATGAGCGCGGGCCGTTTTTTTTGATTTGCCTTTTTTATGGCCCGGTGCAGGGCTTGATGGCCGTTCATACATAATCTCCTTGCTGTCGGTTTCAGGGTTGGACAACTTTGAAAAGTAATTGGTTCGCGGCTTATCGGTCACTGAAGACGATCCCCAGATCCTTGTCCCCGCGGCCGGAGAGATTGACCACCACATGATCGTCTTTGTCCATCTTGCCTTGCAGATCCAGGGCGCAGGCCAGGGCGTGTGAACTCTCCAGGGCCGGGATAATCCCTTCCTGCCTGGTCAGGCGGTAGAAGGCATCAAGGGCCTTGCTATCGGTAACGCTTAAGTATTCGGCCCGCCTGGAGGTTTTTAAAAAGGCGTGTTCCGGTCCTACACCCGGATAATCCAGCCCCGGGGCCACAGAATGCGAGGGCAGAATCTGGCCTTGGTCCGTCTGGAGCAAAAAAGAGTATGTGCCGTGGAGAATACCCGGAGTGCCCTTGTTCAAGGTGGCGGAATGGTAATCCTTTTCCCCGCCCTTGCCTGCGGCCTCCACTCCGATTAGGCGTACGTCGGTATCCGCCTCAAATGGCGAGAACATCCCGGCCGCATTCGACCCGCCTCCCACACAGGCTATAACGGTGTGTGGTTTTGACCCGGCCTGGGCGAGAATTTGTTTTTTTGTTTCTGTTCCGATCACGCTTTGCATCTCGCGGACCAGGAGGGGAAAGGGATGCGGGCCGACCACAGAGCCCATGCAATAGTGGCATTTTTCCTGGCGGGCTATCCAGTCCCGGAGTGCTCCGTTGATAGCGTCCTTTAGGGTCTGAGTCCCGGTCTTTACCGGCTCCACCCGTGCGCCCAACAGTTCCATACGCCGGACGTTGTGCGCCTGACGCTCGATATCCTTGGCTCCCATATATACCAAACAGTCCATGCCCAGCATGGCCGCGGCTGTTGCCGTGGCCACTCCGTGCTGCCCGGCCCCGGTTTCAGCCAGGAGGGTATTTTTGCCCATATATCTGGCAAGAAGGGCTTGACCCACGGTGTTGTTTATTTTGTGCGCCCCGGTGTGGGCCAAGTCCTCGCGCTTGAGCCACAGCGAAAACCCTAGGTCTTCAGAGAGCCGTCTGCAGAAGCGAAGCGGAGTGGGCCTGCCCACAAAGTCCCGGAGTAAGATGTCCAAATCTTTGGTGAACTCCGGGCTGGAAAGATGTTTGTCCATGGCCTCTTCCAGCTCCAAAAGCGGGGGCATGAGCAGCTCAGGCACGAACTGCCCGCCGTAATTGCCGAAATATCCCTTGCGCATCATTATTTCTCCTTTTGATTGTCTGTTAAGACCAAAAAGACCTAAAAACAGTCTGTCTGGTTGCCAAGCTAAACCCAGGCCACTGGCGACTGCCGTGTCTAGTCCAAACCCTTTTTGGTCCTTACCTTTCTTATCAGCTCAAGGACCAGGGTTTGGTCCTTTATTCCCGGGGATTTTTCCACTCCGGAACTTATATCCACCGCAAAAGGGGATTGGTTCAACACCTGTTTTATATTGTCCGGGCCAAGGCCGCCGGCGATAAAGGTTCTGCCCAAAAGATCGCGTTCTTCAGGATAAGGGGTCTTGATCCTCCGTCCGTGCCCTCCGCCGCCCTGTCCGGCGTCAAGGAGCAAATAGCGGCACAATGGGGCGAAAAGGCGCATGTCTTTTTGCAGCTCCTCTGGGCTGGGATATTTTTCCGGCCAGAACACCTTGATTATCTTGTCCGCGGGAAGGGCGCGGCAAAACTCCGTATCCTGGGCGCCGTGCAGCTGGATGAAGTCCAGGCGCGCCGCATCAACCGCCTCTTTTATCTCCTCCAGGCTGTGGCGAACAAAGACTCCGACCCGGCCGCCTTCCATCCCTTTGAGTGCTCCGACCTGTTCTGGCCGGATATACCGCCTGCTCTCCGGGTGAAAGATGAATCCGGCAAAGTCGATACCGGCCTGTATACAAAAAAGTAAGTCCTGCTCCCGGGTAATGCCGCAGATCTTGACCCTGGTCTTCATCTCCGGACTCCGGTGAGCTCGTTGAGTTTCTCCCCGGGGTCGCTTGCCAGCATAACCGAGGTACCGATCAGGCAGGCGTCAAATCCCAGGTAGTGCATCTCCAGGCATTGTTTGCGGGTGTCAAGGCCGCTGGCGCTTATCCAGATCTCTTGGTCCTTTTTCTCTTTGACCAGGCTGCGGGAGTTGTCTAGATCGACCTCCAGATTGTCCAGGTTTCTGTTGTTGACCTGGACTATATCTGCCCCGGCCCGGCGGGCACAGTCCAATTCTTGGGCGCTGAATACCTCTGTAACCATTTCCAGGCCTAATTCCTGACCAATCCCGATCAGATCACACAGTTTGGACTGCTCGCCTATGAACCGGACTATTAAAAGTACTGCGGACGCCGGGGTGGAGGCAGTATGCTCCATTTGGACAGGATCGAGGATAAAATCTTTGCGCAGCAAGGGCAGACCGGGAGGAGCGGCTAGGTTCAGGTCCTGGACATGTCCGTGGAAAAGGTGTTCCTCGGTCAAGACCGAAATGGCCTCCGCCCCGTTTTGGGCGTAAATAGCGGCCAATTCCCCGGTGTCCTGGTCTGTTTTTATCTCTCCGTGCGAAGGAGAGGCCTTTTTTATCTCCGCAATTATCGCCGGTGCTCCGCCCTTCAGCCTGGGCTTTAGGCCGGGCCGGGTGCCGCAGAAGGGTGCGGGAAAAGACCCCAGCCTTTTCATCCTCTTCAGGTCTTTTATCTCTTCAAGCTTGATCCGCCTGAATATTTCCAGCATCGGTTCGTCTCCGTATGTTTTGGCTTGTTTTCTTCACTCTCTAGTCTGGGCTGCCCCAGAGATATGCTCTTTATAGTCTTTAAAAAATCATGCCGCACTGGGGATGGGATTTTGCAGTCCATTTTCCACGGTTTTCCGCGCTTCGCGGATGCAATTTTCCAGTCCGGCATCAAAGTCTAGAAGATGCAGGGCCAGGCCCAGGTTAAGGGCCACCATATCCCGCACCGCTCCTGGGCCTTTCCCGGCCAAAACCTCCTTTTGCATGGCCACAGCGGTTTGTTTGTCCGAGCAGCCCAGATCCCTGGGGCGGCAGATGTCCATCCCAAAGGTGGCAGGATCAATATCGAGCTTTTTTGTCCTTTCCCGATCTACAAGATGGATTTCAGACACCCCGCAGGGAGTAAGTTCGTCAAACCCTCCGGCGCCATGGACCACTGCTGCCTTCAATCCGCTTAGGCGCAGGACTTCGGCCATGAGCGGGGCCATTCCCGCTTTGGGTACCCCCAGTACCTGATGGGTGGGCCGGGCCGGGTTGAGCAAAGGCCCCATGAGATTAAAGATAGTCCGTATGCCCAACTCCTGGCGGATAGGAGCGACCCGGGCAAAGGCCGGATGGAAGTGCGGGGCGAAGATGAAGGCGAAGTTGGTTGCGGCCAGAGATCCTTTGATCTCGTCCGGATCCTTCAAAATGGGCAAATCAAGCGCCTGGATTATATCCGCACTGCCGCAGGTGCTGGACACCGCCCGGTTGCCGTGCTTGACTACCTTATACCCCATGTCGGCCAGAAAAAAGGCCACTGCCGTGGAGCAATTGAAACTGTTTTGCCCGTCCCCACCGGTCCCACAGGTGTCGATACGTACTCCGTCCAGTCCCCGGATAAGCCGGGCATTGTCCAGGGCGGAGTCCACGGCTGCCTTGAGTTCGTCCGCGGTTTCCCCTTTGCCGGTAAGCCCCATAAGGAGTGCTCCGCACTGAGAAGGGGTGAGTTCCCCGGCAAAGAAGCGTTCAAACATGGTCTTGCTTTCCGCGTATTCCAGGTCCGTGCCGGTGCCGATTTTCTGCAGTACTTCGTTTATGCGCATAACTCCTCCTTGTTCTTTTTTATGCCGTGCATGGCAAAGAAGTTGTCCATGATCCTGGGACCGTCTGGGGTGAGGATGGATTCCGGGTGGAATTGCACTCCGTACCAGGGACGGTCCGGGAGTTTGAGGGCCATAATCTCCCCTTCTTCGGTATTGGCGATGACCTCTATTCCGGGGATATCCTCGGCCAGAAGGGAGTGGTACCGACAGGCGGTAAACGGGCTGGAGATCCCGGCAAATAGCGGGCTGCCGTCGTGCATCACTTCAGAGGTCTTGCCGTGCATGATCCTGGTTCCGGTGTTCACCTTACTGCCGGCGTAGCAGGCCAGGGCCTGATGGCCTAGACACACGCCCAGAACCGGGATCTGCGCGGGCAGGCAGGTTAAGAGCTCCAGGCACATGCCCGCGTTTTCCGGCCGGCCCGGCCCCGGGGACAGGATGAGGGCCTTTAATTCCGGGTCGGTGATCCTTTCGCTCAGCTCCGGCTGGTCATTGCGCAGTACAAGTGGATGATGGCCTAGGACCTGCAGAACCTGAACCAGGTTGAAAGTGAACGAGTCATAATTGTCTATGAGCAAAATCATCAGTGCCTCCGTTGTCGATTAGGGCCGCTTTTATGACCGCGGCCTTGTTCTGGCATTCCCTAAATTCGGCTTCCGGATCGGAGTCAAAGACAATCCCGGCCCCGGCCTGCCAGTGCAGTTTGTCCCCCTCCACCCACAGGCTGCGGATGGTTATTCCGGTGTCCATCTGCACCGTATCCCGGTCCAAGCCGAACCAGCCGATGCACCCGGCATAGGGGCCGCGCTTTAAGTCCTCCTTTTCGGCGATGATCTCCATGGCCCGTATTTTGGGTGCCCCGGAGACAGTGCCGGCCGGGAAGGAGGCGGCCACAAGGTCCATGCAGTCCACGCCTTTTTTCAGCTCTGCCTGCAGATAGGAGGTCATGTGCATGACATGCGAGAAGCGTTCGATCTGCATGAACTTGTCCACCCGGACCGATCCAGGCGCGGCTATGCGGCCCAGATCGTTGCGGCCCAGGTCGACCAGCATGACATGCTCGGCCTTTTCCTTTTCGTCTGCTGCCAATTCCCGGGCCAGGGCCTCGTCCTTTTCCGGATCCTCGGAGCGGGGCCGGGTCCCGGCAATGGGCCGGAGCATGGCCTGGCCGTCCTCGGCCTTGACCAGAAGCTCCGGGGAAGAGCCGAACAGGCAGCGGCCGGGAAGGTCCATGAAAAAGGTGTACGGGGAGGGGTTTATCTGCCGCAGCCTGCGGTAGACCTGGAAGGGGTCGCCTTTGAAGGCGGCGGTGAACCGGGTGGAAAGGACCACCTGGATGGCCTCGCCCTCCTCGATCTGCTTTTTTACCTCCCGGACCCGGCTTTTGAACTCCTTTTTGGGCGGGTAGGAATGGACTTCTCCGGTGCCGGTGCTTTTCCCGCCGGCTGAGCACCCACCCCGGGGCAAAAAGCCGTCCTCGTCCAGGGTGAGATAGATGCAGGACTTGTGCAGGTGGTCATAGAGCAGGATCCGGCCGGGCAAAACTAGCTGGGCCTCGGCCTCTTCCGGAGGAAGAACACCATTTAGGGCTGGCTCAAACAGTCCGGCTGCGGTGTAGCCGAAATAGCCGCACAAAGAGCGGGTTATGGCCGGAGGGGCAGCCCCCTGTTCCGGGGGGTGGATATTTATGGCTTGCATTGCCCTGCGTACCCCCTGGACAAAAGGCAGCCCGTCTATTTCTTTGATCTCCGCCAGGCGTTCGTCTTTTAAGCCCACTCGCAAAAGCCCCTGTTCACAGGTCAGAGTGAGGCGGAAGTCCCAGGCCAGCATGCTGAACCTCCCCAGTCTCCCGTCCACTTCCGAGCTCTCCAGAAGGAGCCCTTTCTTGTTTCCGATAAAGCTCAGATACAAGGAGACCGGGGTCTGGGTATCGGCCGGAATGTTGCGGACAAAATGTTTTAATTCGATCATTTGACCTCCGTTTTGGGTATTTTTGACAATGTTACAGCGATAAAAAAGGCCGCATTCGGGAGAATGCGGCCTTGCTGGCAAACCGGATTTTTGCTGTTATCCGTTCAAGGTCCTTCTCCCGACTGTATATCCTTGTTCCACCACCACCAAGCGGCCTTGTCCGAAAGGAGATTCAGCTCTCCGGCGGCGGCCAGATTCAAAAAGGACTTGAAGCGGCGCACACTCTCCGCGCTGTACGGATTGGCCTCAAAAAGGGAGGTGAACAATTCGCTGTCTTCGGTAAGCATCTTGCGCGCCGACTCGAAGCGGCGGTTGAAAGAAGGAGTGGCAAAGCTGGAGAGGTCCAGATCGCCGGGTAGAGAGGCGAAATAGCAGATAGAGGTTACGAAATTCAGGCCCTGGATACAGGCCATGGCCCGGTCGTGTTCGTGCGCCTCGCTCCTGAACGGGATTATACCCGCGTCAGTAAAGGACTTTTCCAGGGCTGCCGTGTCCTCTGCAGAGGCCGAGGCGTCCGGGCATATGGCGCATCTGAGCGGGGTCTGGCCGTCCGGATCGGGTCCGAAAAGGGGGTGTGTGCCAACTATCGGGCCGGAGAACGCCTCCCGCATCTGCTGCATGGGCTTGACCTTGACCGAGGAGATGTCGGCCAGGATGTTATGCGCTCCCAGGGCAGGGACGATATCCGCCAGGGCGTCCGGAAGGGCGTGTACCGGAGTGCACATAAGCACCAGCCGGCAATCCGGCAGCTCCTTTTGTAGACGGTGGCTGTCCAAGGGCCGGTCAAAAGTCTTGATCTCCAGGCCGGCCGCAGCAAACAAGCCGGCGAACAGGCGTCCCATGCGCCCCCGCCCCCCAATCAGGGCGATTTTTTCTATTTCCTGGTCCATATTGGTTTGCCGCTAGACTGTTGTTGGCTTTTTAGCTTGTTTTGTTTCCCGAACCTACAGACTGCAGGCCGTTGGCTTCTTTGATCCTTTGCAAATCCTCCCAGAATCCGGGATAGGATTTATCCACGCAACTGGGGTTGTCCAGGGCGACTTGAAAGCCCAAAAGTTCCAAAAGAGACAGGGACATGGCCATGCGATGGTCGCCGTGGGTCCGAAATTCGGTCTTTTTCCTGGATGCGGTCCTGCCTCCTATAAGCAGCCCGTTTTCCTGGGCCCGGACCGCGAATCCGGCCCGGTTGAGTTCGCTCTCCAGTGCGGCTAGACGGTCGCTCTCCTTGAGCCGCAGATGAGCGACGTTTGTTATTCTGGTTTCTCCGGAGGCCCAGCAGGCAGCTGCGGCCACAGTGGGTACCAGATCCGGGCAGTGCCCCATGTCTATATCCGTGCCGTGCAGTTCGGAGGGCATGGAGAGGTAGCCGTGGGCTGTGCGTTTTATATTGGCCCCCATTTTGTGCAGAATGTCGACTATGACCCGGTCTCCCTGTGTAGAATCCGGGTCCAGTCCGTTGACCTCCACGGCGGATTTCCCGAGAGCGCCTGCGGCCAAGAGATAGGAGGCACTGCTATAGTCGCCTTCGACAAACACTTCATTGGCCACATACGGGCCAGGCCGGACATAAAAGCTGGTTTCGCCGGGGACTATTTCCTTTAGACCGCTGGTCTCACCCAAAGCGGCGATCAGTCTGTCCTGGCTGTACACCTCGACCCGGGCCCCGAATTTGTGCATGGCCTGCAGGGTAAGGCCCACGTACGGCCAGGAGACCGCTTTTCTCCCGCAGACATGGATTTTGAGCGGCAAGGCGGCCATTGGAGCGGCAAGGAGCAGGCCGGACAGAAATTGACTGCTCTTGTCCATGCTGATCTCTATCTCCCCGCCGCTAAAGCCCCGGCCGAGGATATGCACCGGAGGGCAGCCGTGCTTTTCCAGCCATTTGAAATCGGTTCCCTGATTCTCCACCGCCCGGGCCAGATCGTAAAGAGGGCGCTGGTGCATCCTGCCCCTGCCGCGGATAGAAAAGAGGCCCTGCCCGGCGGAAACAACAGCGGCCAAAAGGCGGCAGGTGGTCCCGGATTCGCGCACATCCAGCTCCACCGGGCTTTCCCCTGTATTGTGCACCCGGCCGGCTATCCCGGTTACCCGCATTGCTTTGTCTCCCGGGTTTCCAGAGGTAATCGCCCCCAGCTGGCGCAAGCAGTCCGCAGTGCAGTGGATGTCCTCGCTGTCCAGCAGGTTTTGTAACCGGCTGGTGCGGTCAGCCAAAGCGGCGCAGATCAAAAGCCGGTGCGATACCGATTTGGAGCCAGGCGCGGTCAGGGTTATGGCCTTAGTTTGGTTGACCATAATCAGAACCTGACCTGCTTGCCCTCAGGGTAGCTGCCCAGAACGCGCATGGAATGGCAGGCGGAGTTCAATTCCTCGAGCATCTTCTTGTACTCCCCGGCGGTCAGATCACACTGCACGTCAGCAAAAAACACATATTTCCATTTTTCAAACGGCAAGGGCCTGGACTCCAGCTTGGTCATATTTATGCCTCGGCCGGAGAGGACCTGCAGGGCCCGGACCAGGGAGCCCGGTTTGTCCGGGAGGGTGAACAGAATCGAGGTCTTGTCCCTGTTACCCTGGTCCTCGGTCGGTTCCCGACCCAGGATAAGGAACCTGGTCCAGTTGTCCGGCAGGTCCTCTATACCGGAATGGATGATCTCCAGGTCGTTCTGGCTGGCCAGCTTGAAATGTCCGATGGCAGCGCCGTGTTCATCCTTTTCCGCTTCCTGTGCGGCTGCGGCTGTGGAGGAGACCGGAACCAATTTGGCCTCCGGGAGGTTGGACCGCAGCCAGTTCGCGCATTGTTGCAGGGCCTGGGGATGGGAGTAAACCCTTTCCACTTCCTTGAGTCCTGAGGACCGGCCCAGAAGGGAATGACTTATGCGGCAGAACAGCTCGGCCAGGATGGTCAGCTCGAAACTCAAAAAAAGGTCCAGGCTCTGCCCCACGCTGCCCTGTAAAGAGTTTTCCAGGGGGATAACCCCGAGGTGGGTGCGGTTCTCGGATACAGCCGCGAATACGTCCCTAAGGGAGTTCATGGGCACGAATTCCGAACTCTTGCCCAGGAATTCCACCCCGGCCAGATAGGAAAAGGTGCCTTCCGGACCCAGATAGGCTACGGACTGCGGTCTCTGCAGGCGGCGGGAGGAGGAGAGTATCTCCGTATATATGTTCACCAGATGCTCTGCCGGAAGCGGACCGGGGTTTTTTTCAACAAGCGACTGCAGGAGGTCCTTTTCCCGGAACGGTCTAAACACGTTGGTCCCGGACCCGGCCTTTATCCGCCCCACCTCCATGCTCAGTTTGGCCCTGGAGTTCAAGAGTTCCAGGATCTTTTCATCGGTGGCGTTGATTTTTTTTCTGACTGTATCGAAGCGGGTGTCGTCCATGATAGTTCCTGTCCGGGGCTATTTTTCCCGGATGTCTTCCTGGATACGCATTCCAAAATGGCGTCCGGCTGTGTCGCAGCGGCACAAGATCTCGTCTCCGGGCTTGAGGTCGACCACGCTGACCGGTTTTCCGTCCGGATCCACCAGACGGATGGTCTCAGCGTTTTGCAGGATGACCGTGCCCTCGCCCTTTGCCCCGGCCGCACGGACCAAAAGCATGGGTCTGACCTCGGTTTTGAGCCGGCCTACAGAGCTGATCCGGGTCTCGCCTTTGGGACCGGCGATCAGCACCTCGTCGCCCGGGCCGAGCTCCTCCAGGTAACAGGTCCTGTCCCCCGGCAAAACAGCGTAGGAATGGACCGCACCCGCGTTGATGCGGAAAGGACGCGGAGCCACGTATGGATTGGATTCAGTCTCAGCGTTGATCAAAAAGGTAAACCCGCTGGAATTGCCCACGAGCATCCCCTGTCCGGTATTTAAGAGGGAGATGGTGTCCACGCATACGCGATGGCCTAGCCCGACCGGTCTTATCTCGGTGATCTTGGCCCGGGAGAGTTCCAGGGTTCCGGCTGTCTGTTTGGCCGCGGCGAGGCAATTTTTGATGCCCTGGGCATTGTCCGCGGTGACCACAAGAAAGGCCACACCTTTTTCCAAAATGCCCAGTGCAGTTGCGGCCTCCTCGGCCGTGGCCACCTCCATGCCCACATCCCCGCTTTCAGCCAGGATGTTTTCCACCGGAATGATCTCCACACCGTGCCTCAAGACAACTTTTTCCCCTTTTTTGGCCGCATTGACCGCTGCCTTTTCGTCATCCTTGGACTTTATCTGCAAAAAACGGAATTTGCTCTTGTCCAGGGCCTCGACCCGGGACAGGGAACGCACCTTGTCCACGTCCTTGGCCTCGGTTATCACCCCGTCTGCTCCGGATTCCAAAGCGATCGTGACCAGCTCTTTGTCAAAAGGTACGGCGCTAAAGTATACTTTTTTGTCCATTTTACAATCGTCCTAGTTGGGTTGCAGGATATCCAGGGCCTCCTGGAGTTCGGCGTCGTTGTGGACAATCATTTTCAGGGCGTGGACCAAAAGAGTGGGGTCGTCGTGCTGGAAAATATTCCGGCCGATGGACAGGCCTGCTCCTCCGGCCTGGATGGAATCCTGGACCATTTTGAGGAGATCCCTGTTGTTGTCCATTTTTTCTCCCCCGGCAATGACCACCGGGATGCAGCAGGCGTCCACCACCCGTTCAAAGGATTCTGCGTCTCCGGAGTAGGCCACTTTGACCACGTCTGCACCCAATTCTTCGCCCACCCGGGCGCAATGGGCGACCATTTTGGGGTCATATTCGTTTTCCACCTTCGGTCCCCGGGCGTAAACCATGGCCAGAACCGGCATTCCCCAGTCGCTGGCCCGGGAGCAGACCTGTCCGGCGTCCTTGAGCATGTTGCGCTCGTTTTCGTCTCCCAGATTTACGTGGATGGAGACTGCATCCGCGCCGAGCTTGATGCCGTCCTCAACTCCGCCCACCAGGGTCTTGGTATTCGGATGGGGAGAAAGGGCGGTGCTGGCCGAAAGGTGGACTATCAGCCCCACGTCCTGGCCGTGGCCGCGATGGCCGCAGCGGGAGAGTCCTTTGTGCATGAGCACTGCGTTGGCCCCGCCTTCGGCCACCTTGTCCACGGTTTTTTTCAGGTCCACCAGCCCGTAAACCGGACCGATGGTCACGCCATGATCCAAAGGGACTATGATCGCCCTGCCGGTGTTGCGGTCAAAGATCCTTTCCAGCCGGATTGCTTTTCCCTGTTGCATCTTGTGTCCTCCTTGGTTTCGGCCCGGCTTTTTGCCCGCGGCCCGGAAGAAGACGACAATAAAAAAGGGCCGCCGGCTTCCGCCTGCGGCCCTTTGGTGTTTTATGGTACCTGACTTTTAGCTACAGTGCACCACAACCTCCGGACCACAGGCCTTTGTAAAATAAAAATACCAAAAAAAGCTGTAGTTGAAGGTTGTGCTTTGCATGAGGCCGCTTATAAGTAAGCTTTTGTCCGCTTGTCAAGTATTTTTTGCAAAAAATACAGTCCTCCCCGGTAAGGATATTTTTTTGTCCGGCCGACCCCGGTGATTAGCCTGCATTGATGGTCCTGCATTAGGCTGCTTAGCGTAGTTCCCTCTGGCGGTTTGGTTCCCCGCGCTAAAAAAATACAAATTTGTGATATAATGCCTGTTATTATCGGATTATGAAGGGCAATAAATTTCAAAAATGTAAGGTGCCCTCTCTGGTATTTAGGCGATTTAACATTAAGTTCTGTTATTTCAGCGAGTTATTTTCGTGGACCGTTGTTTGCAAGGCAAAGGAAAAACAACGGAGGTGTCTTTATGGATGGCTACAATTTTGTCGGAAGGAGAGCACGTAAACTCGTGAACGTATTCGGAGCAGGGTTTGCTCTGACCCTATTGCCCACGGCCGCTCGGGCCGGGGAGTTCTTGTCCCAGGAGCACGGGAACATTTTATGGACCCTGATCGCGGCCATTCTGGTCATGTTCATGCAGGCCGGGTTTGCCATGGTTGAGGCTGGGTTTACCCGAGCCAAGAATGCAGGCAACATTTTAATGAAAAATGCCCTGGATTTTTCCGTGGGTTCGATCACCTTTTTCCTTTTGGGGTTTGCGTTTATGTTCGGAGCGGACGCGGCCGGGATAATCGGCAGCAGCGGCTTCGGACTTGCCGGGGTGATTCCCGGTACTCCGGAAGGGAATTGGACACTTACTTTTGTGATTTTCCAGAGTGTGTTCGCAGCCACGGCAGCCACTATTGTCTCCGGAGGGATAGCTGAGCGGACCAAGTTTTCCGGATATATTTTGGTCAGTCTTTTGGTCACCGGCTTGGTGTATCCGATATCCGGGCACTGGGCCTGGGGCAGCCTGTGGCTGGGCGAGGCCGGCAGTGGCTGGCTGGAGAACCTCGGTTTTGCCGACTTTGCCGGCTCCACGGTGGTTCATTCGGTAGGCGGCTGGATCGCCCTGGTCGGCTCCTGGGTACTTGGGCCGAGGAGAGGAAAATATACTCCGGACGGAGTGGCCCGAGCCATCCCCGGGCACAATATCCCCCTGGGTGCCCTGGGTGTCTTTATTCTCTGGTTCGCTTGGTTCGGATTCAATGCGGGCAGTACGACTACAGCGGACGGAAGTATCGGCTATATCGCCTTGAACACCAATTTGTCCGCGGCCGCCGGAGTGATTGGGGCCATGCTTCTGGCCTGGGTCCGATTCGGCAAGCCGGATGTCTCCATCTCCCTTAACGGCGCCTTGGCCGGGCTGGTAGGGATTACCGCCGGATGTTTCGAGGTCTCGCCTCTGGGAAGCATAATCATCGGATTCTTTTCCGGAGTGCTTTGCGTCCTTTCCGTGGAATTTATAGACAAGGTCCTGCGTGTGGACGATCCGGTGGGCGCAGTATCGGTGCACGGGGTCTGCGGGGCCTTCGGGACTTTGTGCGTTGGCCTTTTCGCCGCCCCGGGTTTCGGGTCTATGTCCGGCCTGTTTTACGGCGGCGGGATCAAGCCGCTTCTGGTCCAGGCCCTGGGAGTAGTCGCAGTCATGATCTGGGCCCTTGCGGCCGGATACATTGTATTCAAGATCGCGGACAAGGTGTTCGGCATCCGGGTCAGCGAAGCCGAGGAGCTAAAGGGACTGGATATAAGTGAACACGGTATGGAGTCCTACAGCGGTTTTCAGGTCTTCAGCAACGAGTAACTGTTTGGAGGATTAACAAAATGAAAATGATAATAGCCTATATTCGACCGGAGAAATTAAACAGTGTAAAGCAGGAGCTTTACGCCTCGGATGTTTACAATCTCTCGGTAACCAATATATTGGGCAGCGGCCGTCAGAAGGGATTTACCGAGACTTACCGCGGAGTGGCCGTGGAGGTGAATCTGTTGAAAAAGGTCCGCCTGGAGATCGGAGTAAATGATGAGTTTGTCCAGCCCGCCCTGGAGGCGATTAAAAAGGGTGCCCAGACCGGAAACGAGGGTGACGGGGTGATTTTTGTCCTGGAAGTGGCTGAGGCCATGCGCATCCGCACCGAGGAGACCGGTCCGGCGGCAATGGGCTGATGCAGTTCTGAGTGAGAGAGCGTAAAAAATCGCCCGCCTGTTTTCAGGCGGGCGATTTTTTTACAGTCAGCGGGCAAAAATCCTGTTTAATCTTTCGGAGTCATTCCCATAATTCCCCAGGGCGAGCATGAGCAGAATCCTGCATTTAGGACCGGTAAGCTGAACCGGGGCCATCAAGCAGCCCTGATCCACAAGTGTCTGTCCACCGCCCTGGTCGCCGTAAATGGGTTGAAATCCCCCATGATAGACCCGGGTGGAGATGATCACTGCCACTCCCTGATCCAGGGCGTATTTAACGGCCTCAAAGGTGGCGGCGTTCACATTGCCCGCACCGAGACCGTCAACGACCAATCCTTTCGCACCGTTATCCACGGCATGGCGGATTAACTCCCCGTTTGCGCCGGAGTAGGTGGCAACGTAGGTCACCTGGGGCAGTTTATCCGGTACGGGTAGATGGCGGCGGGGACCGCGCTCATTATAGCGGATTACGCGGCCGTTGAACACATACCCGAGATACCCGGCCGGTCCGCATTTAAAGGTCTGTGGGTTGGTCGTATGTGTCTTGCGCACGTTTTTCGCGCTGCTTACATATCTGTTCAGGGTCACGGTAACTCCCCAGTTTTCCGCGTTTTCAGAGCATACCTGCTGAACCGCGTGCAGGATATTGGCCGGACCGTCCGGATCAAGGCTGGAGGCGTCGTTCATTGCCCCGGTGAAGACCACGGGTTTGTCGGTGTTGAGCGTAATATCCAGCATGTACGCGCCAATGGCCATGGTATCTGTGCCGTGGGTTATCACCGCTCCCTTGATATCTGGGTCTTTCAGTATCTTATCCACTTCCTTGCTCAGTTCGGCCCATATCTCCGGCTCCATTTGCGAGCTGTCAATGTTGCAGAAGTTTACCACCTTGATGTTGGCGATCTTGTCCAGGCCCTTGACTGCGGCAACCAGCTCCGATCCGGAAACAGAGGGGACAGCGCCTTTGTTTTTGGATTTGGTCTTTTCCGCGATCGTGCCCCCGGTGGATATGATGGCCACGGTGGGCAGGTCGGGATTGGAGCCCACTGTGGAGGTCTTGGGCGTGGAGTTTTTCAGTTTATGCAGCACTTTTTTTGCCGGGGTTTCTGAACCGGCCAGGGCGGTGGAAAACATGCCTATGCCAATGGCGGCCGTAAAAAACAAACAAACAAGAGGGGATAATAGACCTTTGTTGTGCAAGCGGCCTCCTTATGTTTTAAAGTCCGGAAGTCTGGATCTTTTCGGAATTGAATCAGGCGACAATTGAATGCGCTTTTTATGCCAGGTGGACAATGAGCGCCCCCCAGACCGTGAGCAGGACATTGCCTATGGCGTAGGGAACGGTGTATCCGATTACAGGAACGGCGCTGCCCGAGTCTTCCTTGACCGAGTTCATGGCCGCGGTGCAGGTCCCGGCGCCGGTCATGGCGCCCATGAGCAGGACCGGATTCAGCTTAAGCGCGTATCTCCCGAACAGCCAGGTCAAGACATGCGGGATCGTGGTCAAGAGCATCCCGGCGATCAGGATTTCCACTCCGGCCTGCTGCAGGGCCTGGATTGCTTTGGGTCCGGCCGATATGCCTACGCAGGCGATAAACAGATTAAGCCCCAGATCTGTGAATATCCACAGGGCCGAGGACGGGATGGTTCCCCATGTCGGTCGGAGCGATCTAAGCCAGCCGAAGAAAAGTCCGGATATGAGTACGCCCCCGCCGACCCCCAGGGTAAGGGGGATACCGTCGATGGGAATGGAGATGAGCCCGATCAGGGTTCCAAGGATGATGCCGATGCCCACAGCCACCAAGTCGGTCACGTTTGAATCTCGTTCCGGATAGCCGATTTTTTGGGCCAGTTTATCAACCTGTTTCTTCTCCCCGATTACCTGCACCGTGTCCCCGGGATACAGCTTCACGTCCAGGCCAAACGGGAGTTCATGCCCCTGCCTTAAAATGTGGCGCACAAAGCAGCCGCGGGAATTTTCGTCCACGATTTTCTGGACGGTCTGGCCTTCAAGTTCCTTATTGGTAAAACAGATATTGAGTACTTCCCCGACAATCCGGCGCAGTTCGCGGTCGTCAACTTCGGTGCCGATCATTTCACCCGCCTTGAGCATATCCGAGGTCATGCCCAGAAGAAGAACCACGTCCCCTTTTTCAAACGAGGTCCGGGAATCAAATTCCTCGATTATCTTCTCCCCCCGTTTTATTTTTTCCACTGAAACGCGTTCAGGCAGGGTCTTGGCGTCGGTTTCCAATACACCGGCTCCGATCAGTTCCTGGTTGGTTAGCCTGAAGGCGCGGGGAGCGGCGATGCTATTCCATTGAAAGGCCTCGATGGATTCCGGGGTCTGCATCTGCCCCAGATCTTTCTGGGCTTCCTGCGCGGACTTTTTCATGTCGATCCGGCTCACTCCGGCCAGGATTTTCAAGAGAACTATAAGCCCGGCTGTACCGAATATGTAGGTCACGGCGTAGGCCACGGCCAGATCGGACTGCAGATGCATTTCCACGCCGTGCTTGATCCCGGCCAGATGGTTAAGGGCCGAGTCCGCCGTGCCGATAATCGCGGATTGGGTAAGCGCTCCGCCGAGCATGCCCGCGGTATAGCCCTTGTCCAGGCCGAAGGCCCGGCCCAGTATCACCGCGCAGACCAGGGCGACCACGGAGAAGAATACGCCCACACTCACGTATTTCATCCCGCCGCGTTTGAGGCCGCTTATGAAATCCGGTCCGACCTTGTAGCCTATGCCGAAGATAAAGAGCGCGAAGGATACCGTCTTTAGTATACCCAGGTCGTAATGCGTGTTTTGCCCGAGGATGACCGCGCCCAGGGCGATACCCACCAGGAGGACGCTGGTGGTCGCGCCCAGGGAAAAACCTTTCACCTTTACTTTTCCCAGTGCGTATCCGCCGGCCAGGGCGGCAAAAAGAAGAATCGAGGGATTGTTTCTCAAAAACTCAAAGATGGATTCCATACAGCTCGCTCCAATCTTGTTTCAAGGGAATCAATATTTCAGGTTCGTATCAATCAGCTTGGGCCGGACATTATTTACACCGGCAAAATTAAGATACTGCATCCGGCACTCATCTTCAGGGGAGTGCCGGATGACGGATCAAATGCCAGGTAATAATAACCAAGTGTTGTTAACCTTCCGGAATAAAAGAATCCTATTTGCCGGCAAACTGCTGGTAATAGTCCTCCAGAAGTTCGCTTATGGCCTTGCCGATCCTTTCATAGTCGGCCTTGAACAGATTGGCCAAAGAGACCCGGACCGACATTTCCGGGGCGTCAAATCCGCCTCCGTCCATGAGGACCACGCCCTTTTCCTCGGCCAGGCGCCAGACAAAATCAATCGGCTCGTGCGTTTTTTTCAGCCAAGCGGCAAATTCCTCTCCATGCCGCTTGGCTGCAAGCTCGTAGATATCTATGGTCGTGTAGTATTGGGCATAGCAGGGCAAAAGCCCTCCCTGTGTCCCAAGTGCATTATACAGGGCGCTGTAGCGTTCGTGGACGATGTCCTGGACTTCCTTGCGGTACAGGCGGCTGTCCGCATCCAAAAGCTCCTGCAGGGAGAAAAGGACCATCATCACCTGTTGCGGAGTAGACAGTCCCGAGGTGTGGTTCAGGGCAACAGCCCGGCTGTCGGCCACCATGCGGTCTATCAGCTTCAGTTTTTCCGGCTCGGTGGAGATGGATTCATAGCGTTTGTGCATCCCGGTCTGTTTATCCCGGGGCAAACGAGCGATCATTTCGTCCAGGACGTTGTCCTGGTGAATACCGATAACCCCCAGTCTCCAGCCGGTGGCCCCGAAATATTTGGAATAGGAATAGACCAGAATGGTGTTTCTGGGGGCTGTTGCGGCCAGGGACTTGAAGCCGTTGACAAATGTGCCGTAGACATCATCGGTGAGGATGATCAGGTCTTTTCTTTCCTTTTGGACTAGATCGGCAAGCATTTTAAGGGATTTCTCGTCCACGCTGACCGAGGAGGGATTGGAGGGGTTGACTAGGAAGAAGGCCTTTATCGCGGGATCTTTTAGTTTTTCCAGCTCCTGCGGGGGATATTGCCAGTCGTGGTGCTCGTCCTGCTTGATCTCCACGATTTCTAGCTGATAATCATTCAGCGGAGGTATTTCCAGATAGGGGGTGAAAATTGGCGTACCCAGGGCGATTTTGTCCCCCGGGTTGAGCAGAAAATTTTCCTTCAGGGAATTGAAGATATAGGTCATGGCCGCTGTTCCGCCCTCGACCGCGAACAGGTCCAGGGTGTCCTTTGGGGGCTGGCTGTCGCACATGGTCAGATTCAGATATTCCCGGACTATCTCCTGGGCGTTTTTGAGCATTCTGTCCGGGGTGGGGTAGTGGTCTCCGAGTATGGCGTCGACCATTTCGGCGATAAACTCATCCCCGTTCAGGCCTAGGGTTGTGGTAACATATCTGTAGGAGTTATCCAGGAATTGGCCTCCTGTATGTTCGGCCTTCCTGCGGCAGAACTGGACAAAGCGCTCGCCTATCCCCTGTGCTTGCGGCGCCCCGGCAAGACCGGGCCGACTTAAAACCCGGTGTCCTTCTTCCAGGGCGAAATTACCCAAAAGGAAAAACGCCTCCCTGGGCAGAGTGGCCACCCAATTGGGATTGCCCCTTCCGGCATTGAGCATTGTCTCTTCCTGCCTGGAGGCGGCCATGGAGATCAGCTTGTTCTTCAGCTCAAAAGGGCTTAGTTCCTCATACTTTTTTTCTTCTCGGGCGTTGCTCATGGTTTCTCCTTATTTAATGGGCTGGAAGGTGTTTTTGGGTTCCGGCTGAGATGGTTAAACCGGTCTTGGATCCAAATTATTATATAAATGACATTTTTAGTGCCTTGGTGTCAATCGAGCAGTATTTTTTTATTGATTGCAGGTTATAAGATGGGCTTGACTGTAGGCGATGCAAGGGATGGGTCCAAAATATGTTTAAATATGGACAGATCTATGATCCCTACCGGCTCCGGATACTTACCAAGCACTGGGTCCTGTCAGTTGACCGCATTTATGTTTTACGCCTAATATCAGGATAAAATAGTCGGCCGCGGCGCCTGTTTTCCGCAGGTTTTTATCTGCAAGCCGTCTGCCCGGGCCGGGTAAGGGGCTTGGTAACAGGCAAAAGACAATCCGTTAGGGGGGGGTATGCGCGTTTTGCTGTGTGGTCTTAGCCGCATCTCCAGACAGCTCCTGGAGTTTTTGGTCGAGGGTTGGGAGGTTACCGTTATCGATATTGATCCCGGCGCACTTGAGAAGGCGGAGCACGATTCGGTCCGGGAAAAGGTCCTCGGGGACGCCTCCAGCCCGGTGGTCCTGGACCGGGCCGGGCTTTCCGGGTTTGACTATGTCTTGGCCATGACCGGGAGCGATGACGCGAACCTGGCCATTATGCGCTTCGCCCGGGAAAAGGACGTGGATCACCCCCTGGCACTGGTCAACAGCCATAGACGCATAAGCGAATTTTCCCGCCTGGGCGTCCGGACCGTGTCCTCAAGCGGGATACTGGCCAAGAGTGTGTATCATTATCTGCAGGACCCGCGAATCAAGGTCATGCCCCTGGACTTGGGGCGGGCGGACTTGATGGAGATGGACGTGTCCAACTATTTTCCGGTGGCCGGAAAGAGCATCAAGGAGCTCAATCAGGATAATTGGCGGGTGGTGGGCATGTTTAAGGGCGAGGATCTAGTGTTCCCGGATGAAAACACGCCTGTCCAGCCCAGCGATCGGCTGATCATCCTGGGCCGGGAGGGGCTGTTTTCCGAGGTCTGTGACCTTGCTGAATGCGGCAGTCCGCAGTTCCCGCACAACAGCGGTCGGAGCCTGCTTTTGGCCTTGGATCCGGATGTCGGGGCCGGGCTTGTGGTCCAGGAGGCGAATGAGTTTGTCAAGGGGGTACAACTCGGGCAAGTGGATGTCTTGTTTGATAAAGGGCAGGCTGAAAACAGCAAACTACTAAAGCGGTGGTCCGAGGAGATGCCCCTGAATTATCTGCCCCGGGGAAAGGATTATATGGCCGCCTTGGGCAAAATCGCTGCCGCGCACCTGCCAGCGGTGGTCATGCTTCCGGCCCCGGCCCCCTCCATATGGCGCTATCTGGGCCGCAACAACTACCTCTCTTTGGTCCAGGAGACCAAGCGCCCGGTCCTGTTTTCCAGGGGCACTTTCCCGTATGAGCGGATTTTGGTCTTTTTTTCCCACTGCACTGATCCGGAGCACGTCCTGCACGCGGCGGTGGATTTGGGCAAGCAGTTCGGAGCCCGGGTCACCGCCCTGGTGGTCCGGGAGAAAGAGATAATCAGCGGAGGGGGTAAAGACGGTCCGGATGAAGCCATGTTGGCCGAGATCAGGGAGCAGGCCCATATCCTGAAATTCGAGATCCAGGAAGAGGTAAGGCAGGGCAATCCGGTCAAGCAGGCCATGGCCGCAGCCGCGGATTATGATCTTATGGTCCTGGGTGAGTCCGGTCGACCGGAAGGCCTGTTTTTGTATCCGAACATCTCCGAGCTGGTGGCCTCCAGGTGCGGCTGCTCGGTCCTTTTTTTGCCGGGCGGGGAGTCATGATCCTGGATCAGGCGGTGTCTCTTTTTGTCGTGGCCGGGGCAGTGGCCGTACTCCCGGGTCTGAGCCGCCTTATGCGCATGCCCCCGGCGGTAATGGAGATAATTTTCGGCATATTCCTGGGCAAGAGCTTTCTGGACCTGGGATTTTCCGGGGACTGGCCGGTGCTTTTGGCCCATCTGGGCTTTCTGGTCCTCATGTTCTATTCCGGGATGGAGATAGATTTTGATCTGTTGGCCAGGCAGTCGGCCAAAGATATCTGCATCCAATTGGCCGTGCTTGCCGGGACCTTTGCCCTGTCCTTGGCCTGCGCCTGGATTTTAAACAAGGGTATATTCGTGGCCCTGGTTCTGGCCACGACCTCTTTGGGACTGGTCATGCCGGCCATAAAGGATGCCGGGCTCAGCCGTTCCAAATTCGGCCAGAACCTACTTTTGGCCGCATCTTTGGCCGACTTTGTCACCCTTTTGGCCATAACCCTGTATGTCCTGGGGCATAAACATGGTCTGGACTGGCAGCTCTTCAATCCTTTGCTCCTTTTTTTCGGATTCGGTTTTCTGCTCTGGGCGGCCCGGCTTTGGGCCTGGTGGAATCCAGAGCGGGCGGAGGCCCTCCTGGCCGCCGAAGACGCCAATGAACAGGGGGTGCGTCTGGCTTTGGCCCTGCTTTTTTGCATGGTCGCTTTGTCCGAGCTGGTGCACCTGGAACCGGTTTTGGGTGCGTTTATGGGCGGGTGCGTGCTTTCCTTCGCCATGCGGGAGAAAGAGGCCCTGGAAAGCAAGATATCCGGACTGGGGTTCGGTTTTTTGATCCCCATATTCTTTATCCACGTGGGCATGAATTTTGACCTGGCCAATGTAATATCCTGGTCCCAGCTGAAAATAACCGGGCTCCTCTTTGTCTTGGCCTTTGCGGTCAAGGTGCTCCCGGCCATGCTCTTTACCTGGCAGAGGATGCCCCCGGCCCAGGCCTTCAAGGCCGGTGTGCTGCTCTCTTCCCGCCTGAGCCTGATAATCGCCGCGGTCACCATTGGTCGGCAGGAAGGCTTCATAAGTGCGCCGACCAAGGACGCCTTTGTCCTTTTGGCCCTTTTGACCTGTCTTACCGCCCCCACCCTTTTCAAATACCTGCACGGCAGAAAGGCATAAGAGTCGGCCTGTTTTTTTGCCCTTATCGCCTGGGTTCCTTATACCCTGTAAGCCCTTTTGTCTTCGAAGCCCCAAAAATAGGGTTGATTTTTGCTTTTCGTGCATGTACCCGGGCGGAGTTTTATGTGCCGCTAAAATCTTTTATCTTTCAAACCAATTGTTCAGGGAGGGAGTATGCGATTTGAGTTCAGGACCGCAGTGGTTTTTTTCGCCCTGACGGCCATGTTTGTCCTGGGGGCAGGGCAGGCCCGGGGATCAGGTTTCGGGATCTATGAATGGAGCGCCCGGGGAAACGCCCTCGGCGGAACCCTTGTGGGTCGGGCGGACGATGCCTCGGCAGTGGCCTATAATCCGGCGGGCATGACCCAGCTGAACGGAACGCAGGCAATGGCCGGTTTGAGCGGGATAAATCCGCAGGTGGATGTGGTCACCAAAAACGGGGGCGAGACAGAGACCACAGCGGGCAAAAACAATATCTGGCTCCCCCCGCACGCCTATCTGACCACCCAGCTCGGGAAGCGCTACTGGCTGGGAGTGGGGATATTCTCCCGCTATGGTTTGGGCACGGAATACCCGGATGACTGGGCCGGCCGGTACAATACCACTTACGCGGGCATAAACTCGGTATCCGTGAACCCCAATCTGGGCATCAAACTGACCGAGGATTTGTCCTTTGCCGTGGGCGTGGAGGCCATGTGGTTCGAGTTTACCAAGGAAAATTATATTGACCCTGCAAAATATACATTGCCCGGCACCCCTTTTAAATCCAAGCTGAAAGGGGACAGTGTGGGCTACGGGTTTGACGCGGCAGTGCATTACACCCCGACCGAGTGGTTGAAAATGGGGGTTATCTATCGTAGCGAGGTGACCCAGAATGTGCGCGGTGATGCCGAATTCTCCACCAAGGATCAGCCTGAGGAGGTCCAGGATGCCTTCCCTGACGGAGGGGCGCACGGGGACATAACTTTGCCTGACTCCTGGACCATGGGGGTGGCGGTCTATCCTTTGGATAATCTGTCCATTGAAGCGGACGCGGTGCGCACCGGCTGGAGCAGTTACGAAGAACTAACTATGAATTACGATAAAGGGATTTTGGGTCAGCCCTCAACTACTACTCCCAAGGAATGGGAGGATACCTGGCGGCTGCAGTTCGGGGCGGAGTACAGCATAAACGAGATGTGGGATATCCGGGCCAGCTACGTATATGACGAGAGCCCCATCCCGGACAAGACCGTGGACTACATGGTCCCGGCCAACGACCGCCAGCTTTACGGCCTGGGTACCGGCCTGCACTGGGACAACTGGACCGTGGACCTGTCTTATACCTATCTGGTCATAAAGGACCGGGACGTGAACGCCAGGGATGATGATAATATCCTGGACGGCGAATTCAAGAACGGCTACAGCCATATAGCCGGGCTGTCCGTGGGGTATAAATTTTAGTTTGCATCCCGAGGGCAAGCTGTTTATCGTCAAAGGGAAGGATCAAGCTGATCCTTCCCTTTTTTATTTCCGGAACAAAAAAAAGCGAGGTTTTGACATGAGCGATCTCATAGCCGAAGCAGATGAATTGTTCAAAAATCTGAGCCAGGACGCGCCCAAACCGGTCAACAGCTTTATGAATTTCGTGAAAACGGCCAAGACCAAGGGGGTTTTGGACTCCAAAGTGAAATGCCTTATCTGCGTCTCTTTGGCCGTGGCCCAGCAGTGTACTTGGTGCATTGCCGTGCATGTCAAAAACGCGGTAAACGAGGGCGCGAGCAAGGAGGAGATCCTGGATGCGGCCATGATGGCCGTGGTCATGGGCGGGGGGCCGAAGATGATGTATTTTAAGGTCCTTTACGATGAACTAGACAAGTATTTTCAATAGAAAATTTTTCCGCTTACCCACTCGGGTTGCCGCGGATAAACAGACCAGGGAGGTTGTTTTGGCTGCCAGTGTATACTTCTGGGATTTGCGTGCCTCGGCAAAGATGCCCTTTAACCTGCGCATAAAAAAGCTCTTAAAGACCGCCGGGGCACATAAGTCGCTGCAGGAAGGCCCTCTGGTCGCAGTCAAGATCCACTTCGGGGAGCAGGGGACAACCGGGTTTGTGTCTCCGCTGTGGGTGTCCCCGGTCCTGGACTATCTGCGCAAGTCCGGAAGCAAGCCCTTTTTGACCGACACCAACACCCTGTACATGGGCCAGAGGGGTGAAGCCGTCTCACACGCCCTGCAGGCAGCGGCGCACGGCTTTGATCCCAATCTCCTCGGCGCCCCGGTGATTATCGCGGACGGGTTGAAGAGTAACAATGAGCGCCCTGTCCCCTGCCCGGGCAAGCATTTCGAGTACGCCTACATTGCCGGGGACATCCTGGATGCGGACGGAATCGTGAACCTGAGCCATTTCAAGGGCCACGCCCTGACCGGATTCGGGGGGGCGCTCAAGAATATCGGCATGGGCTGCGCCACCAGGCGGGGCAAGATGCAGCAGCACTGTGGGACCGGCCCCAAGGTCAAGGCCGAGCACTGCGAGGCCTGCGGGGTGTGCCTCGAGGTCTGCGCCCCCGGTGCGCTGTCCCTGGACGGGGATGGCATTCAGCTGGACCGGGAGAAATGCGTGGGCTGCGCCTCCTGCATCCGGGTCTGCCCCACCGGTGCATTGCAGATAGATTTCAGTACCGAACTCAAGGGGTTTATGGAGAAAGTGGCCGAGTACGCCGCTGCCGCGCTCTTACCACGCGAAAACAGGGTGCTGCACGTAAACTATGTATTCAATGTCTCTCCGGGGTGCGATTGCCCGGGGTTCAATGATGCCCCCATATGCCCGGACCTCGGGGTTCTGGCCTCCTTCGACCCCGTGGCCCTGGACCAATGTTGTCTGGATCTGGTCAACCAGGCCCTGCCGGTTTATCCCAGTGCTTTGCCCAAAGATATCCGTCCCGGGGAGGACAAGTTCAAAGCGGCGAACAAGGACACAGACGGGGAACATCTTTTGGAGCATGCCCGCAAGCTGGGCCTGGGAACAAGGGAATACACCCTAAGCAGGATTTAACGCCCTGCCTGATAAGCCGGCCCCGTAGCGAACGGGTACTGCGGGATTCCATGCCTGCCGCGGCTTTCGGCATCTTTACATTTCAAACTTTATCAGGCACAAAACCTCCTTTTACCAACCAGTACCATCTGGAGTCTGAACATGGTCAACCATCTGCTCTCTATCCTGGATATGCCTTGCTCTGCAGCGCACGAGGCCCTGAAACGGGCCGGGGAGTTTAAATCCGGGACCAGGAAGGCCCTTTTTTTACAGGGTAAAAATATTGTCCTTGTCTTTGAGAAATCCTCCACCCGGACCCGGGTATCTTTTGAAGTCGGTATATCCCAGGCCGGGGGGGATTGCGTATTCATGACCCCGAACGAGTCTCAGCTGGGCCGAAGCGAGCCCCTGAAGGATACCGCCAGGGTCCTTTCCAGGTATGCGGACGGATTGGTGGTCCGTACTTTCGGGCAGAACAAGCTGCAGGAACTGGCCTATTACAGTGACATACCGGTCATAAACGCGCTTACGGATATGTATCACCCCTGCCAGGTCATGAGCGATCTTTTGACCATATCCGAGAGGGGCAAGGGATTTCCCGAACTCAAGATCGCCTGGGTGGGGGACGGCAACAATATGGCCCACTCCTGGATAAACGCGGCCATTTATTTCCCGTTTCAGCTGAATATGGCCGTTCCCAAAGGATATGAGCCCGATCCGGAGATACTTTCCAGCGCCCTGCAGGCCGGGGCAAAGATTTTTTTGACCCACGACCCCCGGGAAGCAGTACAGGAGGCCGAGTATATAAATACCGATGTCTGGGCCTCCATGGGTCAGGAAGGGGAGCAAGAAAAGCGGGAAAAGGCCTTTTCCGGCTTCCAGATAAACCGGGATTTGCTTCGGGAGGCGGCTTCCGGCGCGAAAGTCCTGCACTGCCTTCCCGCTCACCGCGGGGAGGAGATAAGCGAGGAGGTCCTGGAGGGCGAGCATTCCATCGTCTGGGATCAGGCCGAGAACAGGCTGCATATGCAAAAAGCGCTTATGCAATGGGTATTTGACGGATTTGAAGTTAGATAAGCGGAGCCGAGAAATGGAAAAATTGAACAAGGTGGTTTTGGCCTATTCCGGGGGACTGGATACCTCGGTTATCCTGAAATGGATAAAAAAGGAATACGGCTGCGAAGTGGTCACCTTTACCGCTGATTTGGGCCAGGAGGAGGAACTGACCGGTCTGGAGCAAAAGGCCAAGGAAACCGGGGCCTCACAGGCCTATATCGAGGATCTTAAGGAGGAGTTTGTCCGCGATTTTGTCTTCCCTGCGTTTCGGGCCGGGGCCATTTATGAGGGCCGCTATCTATTGGGCACCTCCCTGGCCCGGCCGCTGATTGCCAAGCGCATGGTGGAGGTGGCCCATGTCGAGGGAGCCCAGGGTGTGGCCCACGGGGCGACCGGCAAGGGCAACGATCAGGTCCGTTTTGAGCTGGCCTTCATGGCCCTGGACCCGAATCTGAAGATAATCGCTCCCTGGCGGGAATGGGACTTGGGTTCCCGGACCGCCCTGGTGGAATTTGCCCGGGAAAACGGCATCCCGGTGCCGGTGACCCGGGAGAAACCTTACAGTTGCGACCGCAATCTCCTGCATATATCCTTTGAGGGCGGAGAGCTGGAAGATCCCTGGCAGGAGCCGGGGATGGGAACCTATCATCTGGCTGTTCCCGTGGAACAGGCCCCGGACGAGCCGGAGATACTGGAAATCGGCTTTGAAAAGGGGAATGCAGTGAGTATAGACAAAGCAAAGTACAGCCCTGCCGCTTTGTTGAAAAAACTGAATCAGATCGCAGGCAGGCACGGCATCGGCCGGCTGGACATGGTCGAAAACCGGTTTGTGGGCATGAAATCCCGAGGTGTTTATGAAACACCGGGCGGGACTGTCCTTTATGCCGCGCACCAGGATCTGGAAGGGATCTGCCTGGATCGGGAGGAGATGCATCTCCGGGATTCGCTTGTTCCCCAGTATGCCCGGGCCGTGTATAACGGGTTCTGGTATTCCCCGGAGAGAAAGGCCCTGCAGGCCCTGGTGGATGAGACCCAAAAAAAGGTCTCCGGTGAGGTCCGGATCAAGCTGTATAAGGGCGGGGTATATCCCCTGGGCAGGCGGTCTGTGCATTCTTTGTACCGGGAGGATCTGGCCACTTTTGAGGCCGACCAGAGCTATGACCAGAACGACGCCCAGGGTTTTATCCGGCTACAGGGCCTCAGACTGGCCGGTAGCGGGGAATAGTTGGCATATATTGCACGGAGGTGGCAGCAGGTGAGCAGGGATCAAGACAAGAAGGAAAAATTGTGGGGCGGGCGGTTCTCCGGGGAGACCGCCCCCTTGGCCGAAGATTACACCCAGTCCGTATCCTTTGACCGCAGTCTGTACATCCAGGACATTGAAGGTTCCAAGGCCCACGCCCGCATGCTGGGAAAACAGGGGATCCTGAGCCGCGAGGATACAGAAAAGATCCTGGAGGGCCTGGATCGGGTCAAAGAGGAGATAGAATCCGGGAATTTCCAGTGGCGCACCGATCTGGAAGACGTGCATATGAATATAGAGGACCGGCTGACCCGGATCGCGGGCCGGTCCGGTCAGAAGCTGCACACCGGCCGCAGCCGAAATGATCAGATCGCCCTGGATTTCAGGCTGTTTGTCGGCGAAGCGCTCTTGAGCTGGCAGGAGTTGATTTTTTTCTTGATAAAGGCCTTCCGGGACCGGGCCGAGGAGAATATCTCCGTGCTTTTGCCCGGATATACACATATGCAGCCAGCCCAGCCGGTGAGCCTGGGGCACCATCTTTTGGCCTACTGCCAGATGCTGCGCCGCGATTTTGAACGGGCCTCGGAGTGCCGGAAAAGGACTCTGGTCTCCCCGCTGGGGGCTGCCGCCCTGGCCGGGACCACCTATAATATCGATCCCGTGGCCCCGGCCCGGGAACTGGGCATGCACGGCTGTTTCAAAAACAGCATGGATGCAGTGTCCGACCGGGATTTCGTGATGGAATCCGTTTTTGTCGCCGCGGTGATCATGACCCATCTGAGCCGTTTCTGCGAGGAGATAATCGTCTGGTCCAATCCGGGATTTGGGTTTGTGCATCTCCCGGATGATCTGTCCACCGGTTCCTCGATCATGCCCCAGAAAAAGAATCCGGACGTGGCTGAGATAATGCGGGGCAAGACAGCCCGGGTATACGGGAACCAGATGACGCTCATGACTCTTATGAAGGCCCTTCCGCTAGCCTATAACCGGGACATGCAGGAAGACAAGGAACCCTTTTTGGACACGGACAAAACGGTTCGCGACTCCCTGCGGATAATGGCCCAGATGGTTCGGGATATCTGTTTTAATCCCCTGAATATGGAAAAGGCCCTGCGGGCTGGTTTTTTAAATGCCACTGAGCTGGCCGACTACCTGGCGGAAAAGGGGGTGCCCTTTCGGGAGGCCCACCGGATAACCGGCGAGGCGGTGGCCTTTGCCGAATCCAGGGGGATGGGCCTGGAAGACCTGGGCCTGGAGGACCTGCAGGCCTTTTCTCCGGTCATTGATCAGGACGTGTTTGCTGTTCTGGATTACCGGCAGGCGGTGGCCAGGCGGGAGAGTCCGGGAGGGACCGGACCCAAGGCGGTGGCTGCCCAGATCGCGGAATTGGATCAATGGATGGCAGGGTGCCGGCCGGGCGGTTTATAGGCGTCCGGGAATGAAAATTTGTGGCGGAAGCGTATAGGAGTCGAACCTACCGGCGACCTCTCGGCCGCCCACTGG
>JBKHGE010000025.1:0-31100 GCA_046539845.1 Desulfonatronovibrionaceae bacterium | reverse complement strand
TACTGGCCGGTCACCATCGCGTGTACTGGCTGGCCATTTTGCGTGGAATGTGCAGGTGCTTGTCCGAGTAAATAATCAGATAACCCATCAATCCTTTTTATGCCAAAAACATGATCAACAAGAAAATCTTGAATATCTATCGCGGATTTGATTAACTGACCGCAAGAATAAATTCCTCCCGAATATTGAAGCAGGGTAGGGGGTCGGACCTTTGTACTAAACTGGAAGTTTTAAAAATGTCTAACGTCTAGTCCTGCAGGGGCTTAAAACCTCTTTTTCAGGGGTTAAAGCACCAGGCTGAGAAGATTTTATGCACAACCAGGCCCGCGCCTATGGATATTTTTCGCCTAAATCGAGCATTTTGGGACGCACATCCGTTCTGTTTATATTTTTTTCTCTCGCTTTTTTCTTGATTGCCTTCTCCCTCCCGGCCCAGGCAAAGGATGCACTGCTTTTCATGGCCGATGAAAATTACCCGCCTTATGAATTCCGCGACAGCAGGGGACGAGTACGGGGATTCAATGTGGATGTTTTCCGGGCCGTGGCCGAGATCATGGGGCTGGATGTCCGGATCAAGGCCGGACAATGGAGTGAAATCCGCTCCGCCCTGGAGAAGGGGGAAATCGACGGCCTGACCGGTATGTATTATTCTGAGGAAAGAGACAAGCGGGTTGACTTCAGCAGTTCATTTATCACGGTCCGGCATGCGGTTTTCATAAAAGAATCAACCCCGGGGATTTCCAGGCTGAACGATGTGCACGGCAGGAGCGTCGCGATTCAGCGCGGAGACATCATGCATGATTATGTGCGGGAAAAGGATCTCACCCAGGATATTGTTGTCGCCCGGAATCAAGTGCACGCCCTGCGGCTTTTGCAGGCCGGGAAATGCGACTGCGCCCTGCTGGCCAAACTCCAGGGGCTGTACAATCTTAAACGGCTTAAGATTGAAAATATAAAAGCGGTGGGTACGCCGTTTTACCCGCGGGAATATTGTTTCGCGGTGGGCGAGGGCAGGGAAAAGCTGGCGGACACCCTGAACGAAGGCCTGGCCATCCTTAAAACCACTGAGCGCTATGATCTGATATACAAAAAATGGTTTGGACAGATAGCGCCCAAAGGCATTCCCGTTGCCCAGATACTTCGTTATGCCGCGCTGATCATAACCCCCTTGATTGCTATAGTGTTGATGATTTTTATCTGGACCATAACCCTTAGAAAGAAAGTCAAGGAAAAAACAGCCGATCTCACCGCGGAACTTGTTAGGCGCCAAGAGGCGGAAAAGGCCTATCAGCTCATGGCCGACCGCCTTGCCTTTCACATAGAAAACTCCCCCCTGGCGGTAATAGAATGGGAAGGGGGAAAATACATAAAACACTGGTCTTCCCAGGCGGAAATCATGTTCGGCTGGACCCGGGAGGAGGTTGTGGGCAAAAACTGGCAGGATTTCGATTTCATCCATCCTGAAGACCGGGAGAAGACGCATGAGCGGATAGAAAAGCTTTTCAACGGGACCGAGGTATTCAATACCAGTAAGAACAGAAATTTTCGCAAGGACGGAAGCATAGTTCACTGCCAGTGGTATAATTCCGCCCTGCGCGACGAGTCCGGGAACATGCTCTCCCTTCTTTCCCAGGTTGCTGACGTTAGCGAGCTTAATGAGGCCTTGCAAGACTTGAAAGAAGCCAAGGAACAGGCCGAAGCCGCGAACAGGGCCAAATCCGAATTCCTGGCCAACATGAGCCACGAGATAAGGACTCCCCTGAATGGTATCCTGGGCATGCTCCAGCTCTTGCAGACAACCGAGTTGGACCGGGAACAGAATGAATACTTGGAAATGGCCAGCAACTCATCCCGGCGCCTTACCAGACTGTTAAGCGACATCTTGGATCTCTCCAGAATAGAATCCGATAAGTTGGAGTTGAAAGAAGAAGAGATTATCCTGGAGGACATAAAGCAGTCGGTAGAGGATATTTTCCGGCATACCTGCCGGGAGAACAACAATACCCTACAAATAACCCTGGACGACAAACTCCCGGAAAAAGTCCTCGGGGACGGCACCCGCCTGACCCAGATCCTGTTCAACCTGGTGGGCAATGCCCTTAAATATACCCGCAACGGTGAGGTCAGCTTAGAAATCTCCTGTTTGCCCGGGAGTGGGCTGCAGTTGGGCCGCATGTTACTAATGGTAAAAGACAACGGACCCGGAATCCCGGAGGACAAAACTGAGCAGGTTTTCGAGCCCTTTACCCAGGTCAGTGAATCCAAATCCCTCTATGCCCGCCAGTACGAGGGGGCCGGGCTGGGACTGCCCCTGGTCAAGAGATTGGTGCGTCTGATGGGCGGCAATATGGCCATTGACTCCGAGCCGGGTAAAGGGACCGCGATGTATGTAAGCCTGCCCTTCAAGCTACCGCAGTCCCGTAAACAAAAAAATGGCACGTGCGAGCCGCAGGAAACGTTCAGCAACAGAATTCGCGGGCGCCAAGTATTATTGGTGGATGATGATCCGGTAACCAGACTTTATCTCAAACATTTGCTGGAAAAAGAAGGGGGCCACATAAGCGTGGCCCGGGATGGGGGGGAAGCCCTGGAAATGCTGGCCGAAAAGGAGTTCGACTGCGTACTCATGGACGTGCAGATGCCGGTGATGGACGGGGTGGAGGCCACGAAAAGAATCAGGTCTTCCGGTCCGGGATGCAAAGATATTCCTATCATCGCTTTAACCGCTTACGCCATGAGCGGGGACCGGGAAAAATTTTTGGCTGCGGGTATGGATGCCTATTTGGCCAAGCCGGTTGACAGGGAAGAACTCATGAGGCTTTTGAAGGAGCATCTGTCCTAATTACTGTATTGGACGGCAACCCAACCCCTGGTTGGAGAAAGGGATCTGGCGTACTGTTATGTATATCGGGTATGGTTTTGAGTTGCTGCGCCCCAAGCAAGAGCGCCGAGGTTACCTTAATTCCTCCACGCTGACTCCTGCCCCCGGCTGCTGATCTTGCTGACGCCAGCGAAATTTTTGCAGTTTTAACCTTTACAGGTACGCCGGCAAAAAATATATTTTAGCAGGCGGTGTTAAGTGTTAACTATAACTTTAAGTAAAAACGAAAGGTTGTAAAATTTGTTTTGTGCGTCTGACACCGTGCTTCGACTCTTTACAGCCTTACTTCGCATAAGTGACTTTTAAATAAAGATAGACTGCTTTCCATATACAGAACAAAAAATGGGGGTTTTATGGGAAAAAATCAGCGGCATGTTATAATCGTGGACGGGTATTCAACCGGTAAATTCTATATAGATCTCCTGGAAAAAAGAAAAATTCCCGCCGTTCATGTCAGATCTTTTCCCAAAACAGAAAATGTCGAGATTTCCGATATGGCTGATGGTGCCATTTCGGAAACAGGCCATCGTTATGCAGCCCTTGTAAACGGATGTCAGGACATGGAGGAGTTAATCCGCGAGCTCCGGGAATATAATCCGGTGGCAATTTTGCCCGGTTGTGAAACCGGAGTCGAGCTTGCGAATTCCCTTGCATCCGGCTTCGGACTGCCCGGTAATGAACCGGAATCCGGCAAGGTCTCGCGGGACAAATACCTAATGCATCGGGCGGTTGATAAAGCAGGTGTAAAAGGCCTTAAAAGCTGGCTTGGAGATGATATTGAGGCGCTTCAGAAGTGGGTTGGGCAAATCGGTTTGCCGGTGGTATTAAAGCCCCACAACAGTTCGGGTGCGGACGGAGTGCATATATGCAGGAATGAACAAGAGGTCCAAACGGCTTTTAACTCGCTTTTCGGCTCCCGAAATATACTTGGAGAAAGGATTACCGAGGTGCTGGCCCAGGAGTTCGCTCCGGGAAGGGAAGTGGTCATAAATACTGTTTCCTGCAAAGGAAAGCATGTAATCAGTGACTTGTGGCGCTACAAGAAAATTATAACCAGTGAGGGCAGGTCTGTATATGATGGATCAGAGCTGGTCCGGGATTTTGGCGCTATTACCGACCAAACACTTGACTACGCCTTTAGTGTGCTGGACGCCCTGCATATAAAACAGGGGCCGGCGCATATGGAAGTCATGCTCACTGAAAATGGCCCGATACTAATAGAATGCGGAGCGCGGCCCATGGGCGCGGGCTATCCCCAGGAGCTGCTCAGGGAAAGCCTGGGTTATACTCAGCTGGAACTGAGCTTGGAGTCGTATCTAGAGCCCGAAATTTTTTATGCAAGAATTAATAAGCCGTACAGATTGAAAAAGCATTTTTTTATAAAAATCCTGGTTGCCTCACGCGAGGGCAATATCGAGTCCGTGCCCGGGGTCTCGCTCCTTGCCTCCCTGCCGTCGGTCAGAAGCGGCAATCTCCTTTCCTGTTTTGAAACCGATACCCTGAAGCGAACGGTTGATCTCCTGTCCGCTCCAGGCAGCATTTTTCTCTGTCATGAAAATCCGGAGATCCTCGCGGAAGATCTGAATATAATCCGAGCGATGGAAAAAGATGCCCAGAATCTCCTTGTCGCCCTTTCCTCCTGCGAAAAGCGTTCGGACAAGGAGTGGTTTAAAAAGATCCCTGATGACCAATGGCTGAAATCCGATGAAGAGGCTAAAGCCGATGCCATGACCGTCCTCAAGGTCATCGAGAAACACTCCGAAGGGTGGAATGTGCTTGATTGCCCTTGCGGCAGTGCCGGAGTCAGCTTCCATCTTGCGAAAAAAGGGTTTAGAGTTTCGGGAATAGATCTAAACCCCAACTTTATTGAAAAGGCTGAAAAACGCTTCAGCGACGCCGGGCTTTTTGGAAAATTCCAGGTTCTGGATATGCGGGAAATAAACATGCGGCCCCAATTCGACGTGGTGTTGAATTGGTTTAACAGTATTGGCTATTTTGACATCGAAACCGATTTCGACATCCTTAAGCGCATGGCTGAAGCTCTTGTCCCCGGCGGTATTCTTATCCTTGAAGCTCCCAATCGGGCCAATGCCCTGGCCAACACCCGGGCCAAAACGGATGAACACGGCCGGGAACTTCAAAAATATTGGGACGACTTGAGCGAAAAAATGTATATTCCCATGAAAATTGGCCCGGACAAGGATTCCACGGTCATAGTCGGAGCATATTTGTATTCACTGGCCCAGTTTGGGCTCCTTTTCAGGCTTGTCGGGCTGAAGCTGGAAAAGATTTATGACGAAAATCTAAGTCCCTTTGAGAATACGGCAAAAAGGATGATCCTTGTAGGCAGGAAGGGCAGTTGATTCCAGGCGCTATCAACATCACTAGCGGCTTTGAAGACAGCTTAATCGACCAGATCCGGACGGGGTAAACTTCAAGAAAGTTGTTGTTTTTGTTGTGCCAGGCGCTTTTTCCGTTCCGGAGTAAACTCCCACCACGGTAAGGGGGCACCGCCCTCCATAAAATGGACTGCGGCCATGAACACATCAAGCAGACACGGGTCCTCTCTTTTGCCGGTTTTTGCGCACAAATCCGCGTGCATTTCAAAGGGCTGCATCCCAATCAGCTTTTTGGGATGGTCAATGCCGATCAGGCGAAGTTTTGCCGCGATGGGCTTCCCGATATTGGGGAGTTCTTCCAGGCGCGAAACTTTATCCCGGTTCGGATTTTTCATGTCTTTCCCCTTTGCCGGGCCATGACCTTGAGTTTGTTTCTGCCCCGCTTATGACGCAGGGCCTTGGCTGGAGGCGCCTTGACAAACCCAAAAAAATAAGGCCTGTATAGACCTAACTTTACTTGTCCGTTAGCGGACAAAAATTTGGTATATATCCCGCACCCAACCTGGACTATCCGGATCGGGTGCGGGATGTAGAATCGATTATTTCTTTCTCTTCTCCCACAATCTCATGTCTTGCATTTTCTTCCGACGTTCTCTAGCAAGGGCCTTGGCCACCAGAGAAGTGTTCTTTTTATAGCCCCATTTTGCCTTGTATTCTTCCGGAGTGATCCCGTGCGAGGCAAGATGCCTTTTGGTCAGGACCTTGAAAGACTTGCCGCATTCCAGGCAGATGACGCTTTTTTCCCTTATGGCCTTTTTGGGGTCAACTGGTGGCTCCTGCTTTGTCGGTTCCACCTCCCCGCCTTCGGCCACTTTTTTGATTCCGTCGGCAAGGGATTTGACCATCGAGGTTATTTCTTCCTCTGTCATATTGCGAACCGAGGCCTGCGCTTTGACAATTTCAAGGGCTTGTTTGAGATAATCTTCCATGTTTTGACCTCCATGTATATTTTATTATTAAACCGTTCCTTAGCCCTTAATAGGCCTTTAAAAGGTAGTTGTCAATAGTGTTATAAAATGTAAGCGATAACTTTTATCCCAAACGTTTATCCGAATGGTCCTTTTAAGAAAGAATAAACAATTTTTATAAATTAATAAGGAGTAATTTATGGATGTTCAAAAGAAAAAAAAGGCAGTAAAAGATATTTCCAGAGTGTTTAAATTTGAGCTCTGGCTGAGGTTTTACTTTTTGGAAGAGGGTGCGAACGGACTGAGAATAAAATTGTCGAATGAGCAAATAAGCAAGATTCAGGAAGAATACAAGGACCTGTTCGGATTGGTAGAAAAAATGATGGACAGAGAGCTCACACCGGATATATCGCAGCAGGTCATTGTGGAATTTATCGGAGAGAAATATGACGGGATCGAATTTGATTTGGGCGTTGTACCCAAGGTGATGGACAGCGCCCTTTTTCGGGCCGAGGTGGAAGCCTTCAATATGTGGGTTTCTCTGCACGAGAGTCAGCTTGATGAGGCCTTTTTGCCTTTTGAGAAGTGGATAGAGGCTTTTGAGGAATGGAAAGGCACGGAGCAGGCCAAAAAGGTGGTCACTTCCCTGAGCATGGGGCAGCAGGCCACGCCCTCCTCGACCCGTTCCAATTGATGGTCTTTCAGTGCTGTGTGCGGGTAGTTTTCAACAGTCGGTTAAGGCTGTTGTTCAGTCCCCCGGCCCTGACGGTGCTGAATAGACCGCACCCTCGCGGGCGCTGAAGGTGTCCGATGTGTCGTCGCTGAATGGAGTGTCCTGGATCCTGCCGCTGTAGGGAGGTTTCGGGCTCAATCTCATGCTGTATCCAAAGGCGATATACAGTGGTTCTTCACTTTGCCCGGACGCAGGGGTCAGGGTGAGGACAAAGGAATGGCCTTTTCCCCGGTCCAGCTTTTGGGGCAAAAAGGTCTTTAGGCCTTTGTCCAGGATACGGCCCTTGGAGTCTGTAAGATAGACATAAATAGAGAGGTCCTGAAAGGTCTTGGCCCAACCCGGGATGTATTCGTCCCTGGGAAAAGCAATTCCCCGGACCATCAGTTTCCCGTTTTCAATCCCGGCTTGGTAGACAAACTCCAGGTTCTTGGTGGTTATTTTTTGCTCGGATGCACAAGACGCAAAGGGCTTTTGGGGCAGATGTCCAACGCTTGGCCGAATACAACCGGTGCAGGTTGCGGTGCAGGTCAGTAAAATAAAGAGATACAGTATCTTGCTGTCCATGGTTTAGATGCTCAGTTTCGGGGGACCGGAAACGATCATCCGGGCCAGGGACATATCCACCCGGGGCAACTTTTTGATCCTTTGCCCGAGAAAATCCATTTCCAAGGCGGCCAGCTCGGAATAAAATCCGGTCCTGTCCATGCTCGGAGCACTGTCCATTCCTTGGGTCAATTCCTGGGCCATGAAGCAGCCGGGGAAGTCTTTGCGCTGTCCATCCGGGGTGTTCAAGCAGTTTGGGACCCCGTGCATACGGCAGATCATGAGTCTGTATGGATACAGGGTGCACCAGCCGCTCTCGTTTACCGGACACATGGCTTCCGGCGCCTTCCCCCGGGCAAGGCCGGCCTCTTCCTCCCGGAGGTAGCCATGGGCCCGGGCAAGGATCCGTTCCCTTAGACTGCTGTCGCATGCCTTTAGCCCCTTCCACAGATATGCCCATTCCACATAGGTGTGGTGCCGGAAGTAGCTGGTGCAGCAGTTGTCCGTACATTCGGCGCAGCTGAGCCCTATCCGAAAGGCGATGCGGTCATATTCCTCCTCCATCCTTAGGTACAGGTCCTGGAGTCGGGTAAACACCCCGTGTCTGGAGCCGGTTATCTTTTTTTTAGCCATGCCAGGATCTCTTTCACGCACGTCTCAGGACCGGATTTCCCTGTGTCTATGCGCGCATCCGCATAAGCCGCATAAAGGGGGCGGCGTTCATGGTAGAGTTCTTCCAGGGTCTGTCCCGGGCGAACAGCCAGGCCGCGGGAGTCCGGGTTCTGCAACCGGGAGCTGATCGTTTCCAGATCAGCGAACAGCTCTATGGCCGGGCCCAATTCCTTCAGCCTGCGCATGCCGGCCCGGCGGTAGACCACACTCCCGCCGGTGGAGATTACGCATCTGCATACCTTCAGCCGGGTGAGCATATCCGCCTCGGCCTGCAAGAACGCTTCGAGACCCAGCCGATCCCTAAGGGCCTGCAGGGACATACCCCACCAGGACTGCAAAAGATAGTCAGTGTCAATATGGCACCAGGAAAGGGCACCGGCCGCCATTTTGCCCAGCGTGGTCTTGCCGGTGCCGGCCATGCCTATAAGGATCAGGTTAGTGCAGGGGTCTGTGGTTGACATGTGCGCCAGCTGGGTTTAATCGCGGCATTCTTGTTTTCTGGACAAATATGACAGTAGCTCTTATGTATATGTGGTACATGCAGATGTCCTGCATATACAGTCAGGCCCTGCCGGTCAATCCCCGGCCGGGAGGTGCTGATAAAGTATGCACCGCCTGCGGCCAGGCAGAGTCAAAAAACGGAGTATCCGGATGAGCGAAGCCACAGAGATAATAAACAGGCACAGCCTGGAGGGGAGCCGCCTGCGGGAGGATTTTTTCTCCGCCAATTCCGAGCTTTTGATCCAGGTGGCCAAGACCGCGGCGGTGTGTTTGGCCCGGGGGGGCAAACTAATGTTCTGCGGCAACGGCGGGAGCGCTGCCGACGCCCAGCACCTGGCCGCGGAATTTGTGAACCGTTTTCGGTTGGAAAGACCGCCTCTCCCCGCCTTGGCTCTGACCACGGATACTTCTGTGCTTACGGCAGTGGGCAACGACTACAGCTTTAACGAGATATTTGCAAAACAGGTCAAAGCCCTGGGCCGGGAAGGGGATATGCTTTTCGGCATCTCCACTTCCGGGAACAGCCCCAATGTCCGGGAAGCCCTGGTTCAGGCCAGAGAAATGGAGATCCTGGGCGTGGGCCTGCTCGGCGGCAACGGCGGACCTCTGCTTGAGTTTTGCCATTTTGCCCTGATCGTGCCCGGAGAGGATACCCCCCTTATCCAGGAGGTGCATATAGCAGCCGGACACATGCTCTGCCATTTGGTGGATTATTTTCTGTTTGAGGCGGTGAGCGAGCTGGATCTGTAATACTTAATCGCACCCTGCTGCATTTTTTAAACGGAGGAAGTATGCCGATATATGAATTCTTGTGCCGGGACTGCGGCCAAAAGTTCGAGGAGATAGTCTTGAATGAAAACGAAGAGATTGCCTGCCCCCATTGCTCGGGAAAGAGTGCGGAAAGGCTGATTTCGGCCTGTAAATTCAGGACCGGTGGCCCCATTGTCCAGGGTTCTCCCTCGTCAAACGCGATCTCCAGCCGGGGCATGGGCGGATGCGCCTCCTGCACGAGCAGCAATTGTTCCTCCTGCGGGAGCTGATAGATGTCTGTGTCCAGTCTGACCATCGCCACCAGAAAGAGTAAGCTGGCCCTGTGGCAGGCGGAGCACATAGCCGGGCAATTGACCGCCCGCTATCCCGGCCTGGAAGTAAATCTTTTGAAAGTGACCACCCAGGGGGACAAGATACTGGATGTCCCCCTGGCCAAGGTCGGAGGCAAGGGACTCTTCGTAAAGGAGATTGAGGAGGCCCTGCTTGACGGACGGGCGGATATCGCGGTGCACAGCATGAAGGACGTGCCCACTGTTCTACCCGAAGGCCTAAAGCTGGGGGTAATGCCGGAAAGGGAGCAGTGGTTTGATCTTTTTTTAGCCAATGCTGACGTTGAGCTGCAGACCCTGTCTGCCGGTTCCGTTGTCGGCACCTCCAGTCTGCGCCGTCAGTCTCAGATCCTGCATCTGCGCCCGGACCTTAAGGTAAAATCCCTGCGCGGCAACCTGGATACCAGGGTGAAAAAGCTAACCGATGGGCTGTTTGACGCCATTGTGGTCGCCGGGGCCGGGATGCGTCGGCTGGGTCTTAGCGCCCCGCACGAGCAAAAGCTCGTCCCCCCGGAATTTTACCCGGCCGTGGCTCAGGGAGCTCTGGGCATTGAATATTGCCGGGAAAGGACCGATCTGGATGAGTTCCTTGGGTTTATGGACCACCCCCGGACCAGGTTCTGTGTTTTGGCTGAACGCGGATTTTTAAGCGGTCTGGACGGCGGGTGCCAGGTGCCGATTGCAGCCCACGCGAGATTGCAGGGTAATGTTGTCCATCTGCAGGGTTTGGTGGCGGATGAACAGGGCAAGAGGTATATCCTGAGAAGCCGGACCGGAAAGCCCAAGGACGCGTTTTCCCTGGGAGAGGACCTGGCTGCTGAGGTCCTAGCCGCAGGAGGCGGGGAGATCTTACAAGAGGTTTATGGCAGGTAGGCCTGTTTCCTCCGGGAATAAAAAAAAGCCCGGCTCCTTAAGGAGCCGGGCTTTTCGTTTTTTTTACTATCGATTACTCATTCGGATAGACCCGTTTGGGGTCGCTGAAGTATTCCTTGGTCAGCCGAATGATGACCGGACTCAGGAATATCAGGCCGATAAGGTTGGGCCAGGCCATAAGGGCGTTGAAGATGTCCGAGATGGTCCAGACAGTTTCCAGCTTGACATAGGCCCCGACCGGCAGGAGTATGCAGAAAAGGACCCGGTAGGGCATAACCAGCTTCTGACCGAAGAGATAATCAATGCACCTGTCCCCGTAGTAGGACCAGCTGATGGCCGTGGAAAAGGCGAAAAAGATTATGCCTATGGCCACGATGTATCCGCCCGGTCCGGGGAGGCCGATGTTAAAGGCCTTGGCGGTCAGATCCGATCCGGTCTCACCGGAGGTGAAAGCACCGGTAAGGACGATGACCAGGGCGGTCATGGTGCAGATAACAATGGTATCGATAAATGGTCCAAGCATGGCAACCAGGCCCTCTCGGACCGGTTCCTTGGTTCTGGCGGCTCCGTGGGCTATGGGAGCACTTCCCAGTCCGGCCTCATTGGAGAATACACCCCGGGCCACACCATAACGGATCACCTGGGCTATCGCCGCCCCGGCAAAACCGCCTGTGGCCGCCGTGCCGGTAAAGGCATCGGTGAAGATCATGCCCAGCGCGGCCGGTACTTCGCTTATGTTGGTAAAAATGACCCACAGGGAGCCGATAATATAAAACAGGGCCATTAGCGGGACCAAGCGGCTGGCCACCTGTCCGATACGCTTGATTCCGCCGACGATAACTAGAAATACGAGGATACCGATGAACAGGCCGGTGGCCAGTTTGGGGATGCCGAAATAGGACTGGACCGGCTCGGCCACAGAGTTGGCCTGGACCATATTCCCGATGCCGAAAGAGGCTATTGCGGCAAACACGGCAAAAAGGACACCCAACCATTTCTGGCCCAGTCCCTTTTCCAGGTAGTACATAGGACCGGCTCCGACCACGCCGTCCGGATGAATGGTCCGGTAATTGAGTGAGAGCAGACATTCGCCGTACTTAAGGGCCATCCCGAAAACAGCAGTGATCCACATCCAAAAGACCGCGCCCGGTCCGCCCAGGGCCACGGCCGTTCCCACTCCGGCGATGTTTCCGGTGCCGATTGTGGCTGAAAGGGCTGCGCTCAGGGCCTGAAAATGGGTGATTTCCCCTTTGTCCTTCGGATCGTCGTACTTTCCGGAGATGAGTTTCCAGGCATAGCTGAACTTGCGCAGCTGAATAAACGGCACAATTAGGGTGAGAAGAATGCCTGTACCAACCAGGAGGACGATGGTTACCGGCCCCCAGACAAATGAACTGATTGCTCCTAGAAAATCTTGCATTAACTACCCCCTCAGCTTTAAAATTAATTAATGTAATTTTATCGCCCCCATTGGGCATTCTTTGCTCGTTTTCAGCGTCGCAAGCAATATAGCGTTGAATTATGTACGGTATGCACGGTGTACCCATGCCTTAATCCGTGTCCGGGGTCAAGGCGAGAGGTAAATAAACTTCGGTACCTGCGCATAGACGCTGTTGAACGGTATGTTTTCTTAGATTTTCGGTTTGGTCTTCTGGCTGAACGGCAGCTTGCGCCCGTCGGGCTATAATAAATTTTTCTTTATAGAGAAAAAGCCCGGCATAGGCCGGGCAAAGGTTCAGGGCGATCCGCTCAGGCAGGGTGTTTGGGAGGGATCCGGGCCCTGGTCGCTTTTTTTCAGCCATTTTTTGAATTGCAGCAGACCGATAGCGGCCCGGAGATATTTTCCCGGGACCTGCTCGGAGAAGTCACCCGACCTGATTTTCGGGCAGTATTCCTGTAAAAGATCGTTGTCTGATTCGGCGCACTCAGTGCTAAGAATTTCGGTATGCAGGGCGGCCAGTTCTTCCTGGGGACAGTTTTTAAGTTTTTTGTGGAATGCGGCAATGGTCTCCGCGTCCGGGAGATCAGGGTGGGAAAGCACCGCACTCGCATCCCGGGCGAAACGCTTTAGCCCGGAAAGGATGTGTTTGGATTTGACGAAATTCATGCCCATCCACCCGGCGTCCAGCCAGTTGAAGCACATGGCCGTGGTCTCCGCCTCTCCCTGTCTTTGTGTGTAGACCGTTACGGTAAACCCGGAATACATATAGGAATCCGCCCAGCCCAGGCCACTCTTGGTAATCCCCTTTTCCGGGGAATAAAAATATCTCCAGTCCGTGTCTTCGCCCAAAATGGCCCCTTTGTGGCCCACTTTTGATTTTTCGTCCTGCCGGGAAACAGAGATAAAGACAGTGGCGTTGGCGGATTCAAACAAGGCCAGGGTCCGTAGCTGGTCATACCCGTAGTAGGCCCCGGAAAAGCGGTCCGGGGTTATCTCTTCATATTCCAGCCCCCGGACGACAAGGGGATAGTCTTTTGGGGACCGGGCCAAATCCCGGATAGTTGAGGCGGCTTCACGGTTGATGCGCCTGTCCTTCCATTGTGTATACCTCACGCTGGAGGGGCGGAACACATGGGCAGGCACCTCTGGGTTGTAGGCGTAGTCAATTATTTCGGTTATCCCGGTCGGGATCCTGAATCGGAAAAAGGCCCCGGACATTCCGTCCAGATCAGGCAGGTCGCTCTCTTTAACCGTGGTGTTCAGGGCGAAATCTATTAACGGGTCCAGGCGATCCGGGTCCAGAGTGTGGTCGGGTTTCAGGTCCTGGAGGTATAAAACCTCGTCGGGAACGGTGGAGAGATACTCTTTTTGAGCCAAGGCCGCGGGGGGCATAAGGGTGGAGACAAAAAGGATGCAGAGGATCAATGTCTTGAGGGGCATAGAATTTTCCTGTTTAAGTTAGCATTCCGCTCTTAAATCTGCCCATGGTAGAAAAGAGGCAATAAATTCAAAGCGTTACATGTGCATATAAGTGCGCTTGAGCCTTGAGCTATTTGGCCCGTGCCTTGGGATGTCCAAACGGTCTGCGTTGCAAGGACTCTTTCAACAGTCGGTCAGGGGCGGTGCAACGGGCTCCGCCCGGCTCAGTCCAGGCCGACTTCCCCGGCGATGCCGGACACAGCGGCGATGGACAGGGCCAGAAAATCAGTGAGTTCCAGACCTATCCGGCTGCATTCGTGTATCCTTTCTCGGCTCACTGAAGCAGCGAACGCCTTGTCCTTCATCTTTTTCTTCAGGCCCTTGGGCTTCATGCCCTCCATCTTCTGCGGCCGGACCAAGGCGCTGGCCGAGATAAGCCCGGTCACGGTTTCCCCGGCACGCAGGGCGAAATCGAAGTCTGTTTCCGGATCAACGCCGGTATATTCGGAATTGTGCGCCTTTATGGCCCGGAGGGCCTCTTCCGGCAGCCTGCCGGCCAGCATTTCCGCCCCTTCTAGGGCGTGTCTTTCCGGTGTCGATTTGGTCCGGGAATAGTCTATGTCGTGCACAAGTCCGGTTATGCCCCACAATTCCGGGTCCGAGCCCAATTTCCCGGCCAGGGCGCGCATGACCGCCTCTGTTTCCAGGCTGTGGTTGATAAGCGCGGTTTCTTCTCCGAGTTCAGTGTACAGGAGGCTGATTGCCTTTTGTCTTGTGAGCATGGCTTGTCCGTTTTTTACCGTTTTGCAGGCGGCGATCCACCTGTAACAGGCCCTTTATGTCCAGGCCGACGTTTATCGGCTTTCAGTTTAGACCCGGATTTTTGTTTTGTCAAAAAGGGTCCTTTTTCTGCGGCTCTGATGCGGCGGCAGTCCCCAAGGGCCGCCCAGAGGTTTTCAGGCTTGTTTTTGTCCCCGCCCTGTGCTTTTATATCCCTATCGCGAGGACTTAATACCAAGGAGCAAGGCAATGAGCAGGGAACGGTTCGGTGGATGGGGATTGGGGGTGTTGCTGGCGGCCGGCCTGGTTCTGTCCGCCTACGTACTGGGGCAGGCGCTTCTTGATTTTAAGGCCGCGGAACGCTACGTCACGGTCAAGGGTCTGGCCGTAAAAGAGATCCCGGCGGATATGGCCCTGTGGCCGGTGTGTATCTCCGTGACCGGCAACGATCTGGGCCCGGTCCATGACCAATTGAGCAGTTCCCGGGAGCAGGTCATTTCCTTTCTGCAAGACAAAGGGTTTGACCCTTCGGAGATCTCCCGCTCCGCCCCCCAGATACAGGATTTTCAGGCCCAGGGATATGCCCGGCAAGATGCACCGGTATACAGGTATCAGGCCAAAGACGTGCTCATGGTTCGCTCCGGGAAGGTGGAGCAGGTCAAGGAGGCCATGGCTGATTCAGGCGCTTTGGCCGCTTCCGGCGTGGCCCTGGTCCAAGACTATCAGTACCAGCCCCGGTTCGAATTCACCGGCCTGAACGAGGTGAAACCGGAGATGATCGCCCGGGCCACTGAAAACGCGCGCCAGGCGGCCAGGCAATTCGCCCGCGATTCCGGCAGCAAGGTGGGCAATATCAAGTGGGCCAGACAGGGGCTTTTTACTATCCAGGATCAGGACGCCTATACCCCGGAGATAAAACGTGTGCGTGTGGTGACTACTGTTGCCTATTATCTGAATGATTGAGGAGGCAAGGCCAAAGGATCGTTCTGCTCCAGGGCGGGCTTGCGCTTTTGGGTTTTGGCCCCTAGCCTTGCTCCGGTCACCATACAGGATAAAAACCGCAAATAGGGGACGGGGGTGTTTAGATGCAGGGAAAGGATTTGAGTGCTGAAGTGTCCGAACTCTTTCAGCTACCGGAAAAAAATTACAGCCAAGAGATCCAGACCGCACTGGAATTGGCCGAGCATCTGCAAAAAAAGGGTTACGGTTTTCGGCTGAAAGACATGTGTCCCAAAGACATAGAAAGCAATCTGTGGAGGGCGGAGTTCATCTGCCCGGATGAGGTGACTGTAAGCGAGGACAATGAAAGTGCGGCCCGGGCCGTGTGCCTGGCCGCAGTCCGGGCCTTTCAGCTCCAGTAGTCATCCGCCCGGGAGGAAATAAGGCCTTGTGTAAACAGTCTGTCCTTAAATTTTTTCCTAACAGCAAAAGGGCAAAGTCAACACCCTCTAGGCACACGGATTAGTCTGCTTTGGCCTTGGATTTGTCTGCGCCTTCCCTTGGGGTCTCCGCAGTCAATTGCGATATAGGGATCTTTTCAACAGTCGATTAAGGTTCCTCGCATTGTGGATGAATTGCGGCGGCCCGGATCAGTATTTTTTGACCAGTTGTCCCTGGGAATTGTACAGGATAAGGATGCTGAAATCTTCTTCCCGGAGTTCAGGCGGGCTTTTCTGTCCTTTGTTGTCCGCCGCTGCTTTGCGTCTGGGCTCTTTTTCCCCTGGATTCGGGTTGGTGCCAACTGGGGCCCGGACTTTGTTTAACCGGGTTTCCATAAGGACCTCCTCTTGCCGCCTGCTTTTCGGGGTCGTATCCTGTGCTCTCAACCAGGAGGCTTTGCCCGCCCGAAGACAGGCGCACCTTAAGCGGATTTGCGGCTTTTCAAAAACTGGTTTTTTACTTTATCGGCACCCGGGGAGATTTTCTTTAATTTTTCAGTGGTTATGAACTGGTGGACAGAAGGATGTCCCTAAAAGCGTATGGAGGACTGGTATGGGAGATGCAGGGAAGCTGGAGTTTCCCCGCGTTTGGGAGTACAAGGTCATAGCCCTGGCTGAGGACGGTGTACGCGAAGATATAGTCTCCATTCTTAACAAAAGAGGTATCCGCGCCAGGGTGGAGGAAGGCAGGCTGTCCAGGGAGGGCAGCTATCGCAGCTTTCATTTCAGTGTGTATGTACAAAACCGCAGGCAAATGCGCGATCTGGGCAATGATCTGGCCTGTTGCAAAAAGGTGAAGATGGTTTTGTAGCCGGGCCCGGCCTATTTTATGCGCCCCGCGGATCGTCCAGGCGCTTGCATGCCCGGCCCCGAAAGCTGCCTTTTGCTGGTGGTCAATCGTATTGGCGCTCGTCCACGAGTAGGGGCGAGTCTTCACTCAGGGTGCAGTCTTCGGTGAAGTTTACTATCTCCGGTTTGAGCTTGACCGCCTTTTGAAAGGCCCGGGCCACTTCCGTGGGATCGATTCCAGATCGGGTCTGGATGCGCAGGGTCAAAATGTCCCGACCTCCGGGGTTGGAAATCGCAATCTGCCAGCGCCTGATCTGCGGGAAACCGTTTAAGGCGGCTTTGGCCTGCGAGGGGTAGATAAACTGACCCTTGACTTTGGCCGTGTCATCCACCCGGCCGAGGATCCCCCGGAGTTTCCTGGAAGTACGGCCACAGGCGCAAAAGCCGGTGTCTATGACCGAGATGTCCCCGGTTGCCAGGCGGATCAGGGGATAGTCCGGATTGTAGGCCGTGACCACCACTTCTCCGGTTTCTCCGTCCGGAAGGACTCGGCCGGTGTCCGGATGGCAGATTTCCACCCAGCAGCGGGAGGAAATGTGCATACCCCCGAGTTCCGGACATTCGTAAGCGATGCACCCCACATCCGCAGTCCCGTAACCCTGCCTGACCCGGATATTGAAGAGATCCTCCACTTCCCGGCGCAAAGAGTCGGTTAGGCGTTCCGCAGCCACAAAAGCCACTTCCAGACCGAAATCCTTTTCCGGGTTCAGTCCCATGCTCCGGGCCTTTTTCCCAATGATCTTCAAATACGAAGCCATGCCCACGAATCCGGTCACCGGGAGTCCGGTCAAGAGTTCGATCTGCTTTTCTGTGTTCCCCGGCCCAGCCGGGATGCAGCAGCACCCCAGGGTCCGCAGCGGTTCTTCCAGCATCAGTCCGGCCGGGGTAAGGTGGTAGCTGAAAGTGATTTGGGCCAGGTCATCGGCCCGGAACCCGCAGGCGAAAAAGGCCTCGGCCCAGCCCCAGCCATCTCTGGAGTCGGTTTCCGGATCGAAAATCGGACCCGGTGACTGGTAGATGCGCCGGATCTTGCCCAGCGGGGCGGTAAGCATCCATTGCAGACCGTTTTCCTTCTGCAAACGGATGATGTCTTTTTTGCGCAGCACGGGAACGGACTGGAAATCTTTTGCACTTTTGATGTCCCCGGGGTGTATACCGTTTTCCGCCAGCCGGGCCCGGAACTCGTTCGACTTTTTCGCGGCCATGGAAACCAGGGCGGCGGTCTTGTCCCATTTATCCTCCAGGCGTTTCTCCCGGGGGACGCCTTCCAGTGGGTGGAATAGTCCTTTGTCGCGTTCAATTCGGCCCATGATCCCTCCTGGCTGTGCTTGCAGTCCCGGCTCCCGGGACCGTGGGTGCTTGCGGGTTTTAACCCAGCCAGCGCTTGCGGCGCCGGTAATGTTTTACGCTCCGATAGCTCCTTTTCCCCCCGGCGTGGGAGATGCCCAGATAAAACTCCTGCACGTCCGGATTGTCCAAAAGCTCCCGGGCGGTACCGTCCATGACCACGCGGCCGTTTTCCATGATATAACCATATTCGGCGATATCCAAGGCAGCTTTGGCATTTTGTCCCACCACCAGGACCGTGACGAGTTCCTGCCGGTTGAAATCCCGGATTATATCGAAGATCTCCTCCACCAGCAGGGGGGCCAAGCCCAATGAGGGCTCGTCCAGTAACAGGAGCTGGGGATCGGCCATGATGGCCCGGCCGATGGCCAACATCTGCTGCTCGCCTCCGGACAGGTATCCGGCCATTTGCCTGGAGCGGTCCTTGAGCTTGGGGAAATAGGTGTATACCTTGTCCAGATTGGGCTGGAAACGGCTCCTGGGCCGGGTGTAGGCCCCGCAGTGCAGGTTCTCCTCGACAGTGAGGTCCTCAAAGACTCTCCTGCCCTCCATAACCTGGAATATGCCCTGGCGGACTATTTTTTCCGGGGGCTGATTGTGGATGGGTTTGCCCTGATACAGGATCTCCCCGTCGGTCACTTTTCCGTCCTCGGTCTGCAAAAGCCCGGACAAGGCCTTTAAGGTCGTGGTCTTGCCCGCGCCGTTGGCCCCCAGAAGGGCGGTGATCCCTCCCTGGCGAACTGTCAGGGACAGGCCTTTAAGGACCAGGATCACGTTGTCGTAGACGACCTCCATGTTCCGGATACCCAAGACCTCTTGGTCGGCAGCTTTTGGGCGCATGTATTTGGTCCTGAGGTTTAAGGCAGTCCGGCTATGTGCTGTATAAGGACCAGACTGCCTGTTTTTTTGTCTTCAGGCCGGGCTATTCTCCCAGCCACTCCTGTTTGCGCTCAAGATGCATGGAGCCTGTGAAATCCATTTTTCCGTCCTCGAAGCGGTAGAGGAAGGCGGCCATATTGGGGCGATGGTCGTCCGGGAAAAAAGAGATAGGCGGGGTGAGCCCCATAGGGTCATAGTCGCGCAAGCTCTCCAGGGCCTTTTTTATCCCCGGACCGTTTATCTCCTCGTTCTCCGCGGCTATGCGTACCCCTTCGGCCATGACCAGCATGGAGGCGAAACCCCGAATGTAATGGGTCATTTTGGGCTTGTTGTCCGTGATCTCTTCTATGACCTCCATGCCGGCCACATCCTGGCCGTAAACCGCGGCCGACTGTAGCGAATAGGCCCCGTTGGCGGCATCTCCGGCCATTTTGACCAATTCCTCGTCCGCCCCCCAGATATTGGTGAAAAAAGTGGTTTCAAGTCCTACTTTGCGGGCATCCTTCAGGATTACCGCCGTGGACGGGGTGGTCCCCCCGATCCAGCAGTAGTCCGGGGCCTTGGTCTTCAAGGAGAGCAGCTGAGTGGTGGCGTCGATCGCCTTGAGACCAACATTTTCCTCGCCCACTATGTCGTAGCCGAGTTTTTGGGCGTATTTTTTCCCGCCCTTTATCGGGGCCAGTCCGTATGGGTGGTCCGGATAGATAAAGGCTATGCGCGGCTGACGCTCCTTTTCCCAATTGTCAAAGAAGTATTTGAGGGCCACCCGCATCTGGGTGGAGTAGTCCGCAGCAATAAAAAAATTGTACGGGGCCTTGGCCGGATCGGTCAGGTGTGCGGAGTAGGAGGCGGAAAAAAGGGGGATGCGGTCCTTTTTGGCAAAACGGACCAGGGCCTCGGTGACTGCGGTGCCAAAGGCCTGGATGGCCACCACTTTTTCCCGGTTGACAAAGCGCTTGTAAGAGGTAAGCCCCTGCTGGACATTGTAGCCGGTGTCCACCTCGATGAGTTTGATCTTGTTTCCGGCCACCCCGCCTTCGGAGTTGATCCAGTCCACACAGGCCTTCAGGCCTTTGGCGTAGGGTTGGCCCACCGAGGAAGTCGGCCCGGAGAGATCCATCATGGATCCGATTTTAATTGTCTCCGCCCCGGCCTGGGTGGTGAAAAACAGGGTAATAAGAAAGAGTGCTACCGTCAGACGTTTCATAAGCTTCCCCCTTGTTGCGTCTGCCTAATGGGCAAACGGATAGAGTTTCCAATAGGCCTTGATCATTTTCCAGCGGTGGGCCAAGCCTTCAGGCTCGAAGATGAGAAACAATACCAGGGCCAGGCCAAAGACCCCTTCGCGCAGGGCCAGTATGGAGCCGGAGATATCCGGGAACCAATTGCCAAAGTATCCGGAGACTATATTCAGGGCCTCAGGCAGGAGGGTAATGAACACCGCTCCTAAGATGGCCCCGAGTATCTTGCCCATGCCGCCGATAACTATCATGGCCAGATAGGAGATGGACAGTCCGATATTGAACTGTTCCGGTGCAATATACATGGTATAGTGTCCCCACAGGCATCCGGTCACACCGGCCAGAAAGGAAGACACACCAAAGGCGTAAAGTTTGTATGTAAACAAATTGACCCCGGCTATCTCCGCGGAGAGATAGAAGTCGCGGATGGCCACAAAGGCCCGTCCGGGCTGGGTACGCATTATATTCGCGCCCATGAGCACGCACAATGCAGTCACCGCCAGGATCAGCCAGTAGATCCTCTCGTCCGTGTCAAAGGCGAACCCTAAAATAACCGGGGCCTCTAGAAACATCCCATTGGCCCCGCCGGTCAGGCCATCCCGATGCAAAAATATATATTCCAGGATGAGCTGGGCGGCCAGGGTGGCTATGGCTAGGTAGATGCCTTTGAGCCGCAGCGAAGGGATCCCGAAGAACATGCCCACCCCGGCTGCTGCGAACCCGCCCAGAACCAGGGCCAGGGGAAAGGGGATACCGGCCTGCGTGGCCCAGCCGGAGGCATAGGCCCCCACCCCGATAAAGGCCCCGTGCCCCAGGGATATCTGCCCGCAGGCCCCGGTGAGTATATTCAGGCCAACGGCCCCGATCACAGCGATCAAGACCAGATTCAAGGTGGAGATCACAAAGGTATCCAGATAAAACGGGGCCGCGGCCAGCAGGACCAGAAAAACGGCCAGGCTTGTTTTCTGGAATCTTCCCGGGAACAGCTGAGCCTCTTGGCTGTAAGAGGTGAAGAAAAGTCCGCATTTGTCCTGCATCTCAGACCCTCTCGATCTCTTTGGTCCCAAATAGACCATAGGGCTTGAGCATGAGGATGATTACCAGGACCACAAAGGCGGCCACATCCTTGACCCCGCCCAGGCCGAGGATCTGTTTGGCCACTCCGTCGCAGACGTTTTCTAAGATTCCGATGACCAGCCCGCCTACTGCCGCCCCGAGCAGAGAATCCAGCCCGCCGAGTATGACCGCGGGGAATACCTTGAGCCCCATGTGCCCGAGCTGGGCGTTTATTCCGTTTATATTGCCCAAAACAATCCCCCCCACTGAGGACACGATACAGGCTATGCACCAGGACAGGGCAAAGACCCTTTTTATGGAGATACCCATGGACTGGGCCGCCTGCTGATCAAAGGCAGTGGCCCGCATGGCTATGCCGGTCCGGGAGAATTTGAAAAAGGCAGTGAATATGGTGAACAAAAGCACGGCAAGGATCATGGCCGCGATATATGCCGGGGCCACAGGCAAGCCGAATACCGGGACCGGGTCCGCGGGCAGGACTTTGGGAAAGACCCGGACGTTGGTCCCCCAAAACAGCTGGACTACGGCCTTGAGCACCGAGGAGAGCCCGATAGTGAGCATGATTACACTAATGTGCGATTCCCCTATAAGCGGTCTCAGGGCAAATCTCTCTATGGCCAGTCCAAGGATTACCGAGAAGCCCAGAGTCAGTAAAAAGGAGAGCACAAAGGGGATCTGGGCCTGTATGGTCAGGGCGAAGCAGATGTAGGCCCCGACCATGAGCAGCTCGCCCTGGGCGAAATTGACCACCTGGGTGGCCTTGTAGATAACCACAAAGCCCAGAGCCACCAGGGAGTAGATAGAGCCTACAACCAAGCCGTTTATGATCAGGTAGAGGTAGTATTCCATGCCGTGCCTTTTTTTGCGGGTTTTTTGCCTCCATGTCCTGCTGCCCATGCAGACCGAGAAGGCCTTGTTGCCTTTTGGCTGTTAATTTTGCCGGCTCAAGTGTTATTAACAGTTTCGATGCGGATATTTCCGCACAGCTCCCTGGCCCGGCCGTCCTGGTAGACAATGGAGGTCTTGAGGCGGGCCTCCGGTCTATCCGAATACAGACCCTCTATGAGCTCAGAGTAGCGTTCTTCCACTGTGCCGCGCCTTACCTTACGCGTACGGGTCAGCTCCCCGTCGTCCGCATCGAGTTCTTTCAATAGCAGGCAGAATTTTTTGATCTGCGTGCTTTCGGGTAGGGTGTGGTTGATCCGGTCCACTTCTCTGCGAATCATCCCGTACACCTCGTCCTTGGCCGAGAGATCCTGGTAAGTGGTGTAGGTGATCAGGTTTTTTTCCGCCCACTGTCCGACGATCTGGAAATCAATGCATAGGATGGTCGCGATATAATCCCTGTCCCGGCCTAGGACCACGGCCTCCTTAATGGACGGGGAGAATTTGAGCTTGTTCTCCAGAAATTGTGGGGAGAACCGGGTCCCGTCCTTCATCGTCATGACATCCTTGAGGCGGTCGATAACCACCAGCTGGCCGGACTGGTCGAAATAGCCGGCATCTCCGGACTTGAGCCAGCCGTTTTCCAGGGTCTCCCGGGTGGCCTTTTCGTCTTTGTAGTAGCCTTGAAACACGGCCGGGCTCTGGGAAAGGATCTCCCCGGATGCGGATATCTTGATACTGGTTTCGGGAATGGGCTCGCCCACGGAATCGAAATTTATGCTTCCGTCGCGATGGATGCAGGAGATACCGGCTATTTCGGTTTGGCCGTAAATCTGTTTTAGGTTGACCCCGATGGCGTGAAAAAAGCGGAAAGTATCCGGTCCGAGAGCTGCTCCGCCGGTGGAGGCGGAGCGGATGCGGGAAAATCCGAGCCGGTCGCGCAGGGCCCGAAAAAGGCCGAATTCAGCAAGCAGGTGACCCAGTCTGAGCCCGGGCGAGGGCCGGCGGCCTTTCAACCTGGCCTCGGCGTGGCGCAGGCCCAAGGGAAACAAGTGGGTAAACAAAAAGCGTTTAAAACGAGTAGTGTCCATTATATCCGCCTGCACCCGGGCCGAAAGGTTCTCCCACACCCGGGGGGGGGGAGAATATCAGGTGCGGGCCTATCTCCCGAATGTCTGTCTGCACCGTGTCCGGCTCCTCCGGGAAGTTCACGCAGAACCCGTAGTACAGGGCGGAGGCCGCGGCCATCATCTGTTCCCCGATCCAGGCCAAAGGCAAAAAAGAGACGAATTCGTCCGTGCGATACTTGGGGTCCACCCGGCCCAGATTGCAGGCCATAGCCAAGAGGTTGCGGTGGGAGAGTACAGCCAGCTTGGGCCGGCCAGTGGTCCCGGAAGTGGTAACCACCAGGGCGGGGTCCTCAGGGGCGATTTTCTCAACCCGGGCCGGGAACTTTTTGGCCCCGTCCCGGTCCATCCCCCGGAGCCGGTCAAAGGAGAAAAGCCCCTCTGCGGTGTAGGAGGAGAGGCCGCGCGGATCATGATATATGATATGCTCCAGATTGGTTTTTTCCCGAATCTCCAGCATTTTGTCTACCTGTTCCTGGTCTTCGGCCACCACCAAACGGGCCTCGGTGAGCCGAAATATGTATTCCACCTCGTCCGCGGACGAGTCCTGGTACAGCCCCAGGGCCATTCCTCCCAGGGCCTGCACTCCCAGCTCTGCCCACAGCCACTCCGGACGGTTGTCCCCGATAAGGATGATTATGTCTCCCCGGTCAATTCCCAGCTTGGCCAGTCCGGCTGCGAACTCAGCCACAGCGGTTTTGTATTCCTCCCAGGTATAGGTCTGCCATATCCCCCATTCCTTTTCCCGCAAGGCGGTGGAGTCTGGATTGCTTTCCGCCTGGCGCAGAAGCAGTCGGGGCAGGGTGGCAAAATAAGGTTCTGTCATGTCCGGTTTTGGGGTTAACTGTTGTACATAGTCTTTGGGGCCGGGAATCCCCGGGAAGGCGAGCTCAATTGCCGTTTCCGAGATATGCCCGGATTACCTCCGGGTCCCGGGCCACTTCATCTGGTCCCCCTTCGGCAAGCACGGAGCCAAAGTTGAGGACCACCACCCGGTCGGAGATATCCATGACCACCCCCATGTCGTGTTCGACCAAGAGGACGGTCACTCCCCATTCCTCGTTAATATCCAAGATATATCTGGCCATGTCCTCGGTTTCTTCCATGTTCATCCCGGCCATGGGTTCGTCCAAAAGTATAAGCTCTGGATCCGAGGCCAAAGCCCGGCCGAGCTCGACCCGTTTCTGCACTCCGTAGGGCAAATATCCGGCTGGCTTGTGTCTATACGGGGAGAGATTCAGAAAATCGATCACTTCCTCCACCTTGCGGCGGTGCTCGTCTTCCGTGCGCCTGGCCCGGCCCACATACAGGATGGAGGCCAAAAGGCCGTAGTCTATACGCCGGTGGCGGCCTACTGTCAGATTGTCCAGCACGGAGAGCCCTTTAAACAGGGCTATGTTCTGAAAGGTGCGCGAGAGGCCAAGCCCGGTGCGCCTGTAGGCGGGTATAGGCAAAAGTTGCCTGTCATCCAGCAGGATCGATCCCTTGTCCGGTTTGTATCTGCCGGAGATGCAGTTCAGCATGCTGGTCTTCCCGGCCCCGTTCGGCCCGATAAGTGAGGTGATGGATTTGTCCTCCACCGCAAAAGAGACATCCAGAAGCGCGGCTATCCCCTTGAAGGTGAGCGTGACCCTGTCCGCTTTTAATCCGGCCATTACTGCCACTCGTCCATGAAATCGGTTGCACTGACCAGCTTGTATCCCAAATCCTGCATTCTGGCGGCGATAATGGAGGGATCATCGGTGTCCACACGGATCACGACCAAGCGCATATTGCGATGGAAATAGGTCCCGGTGGAGATTATGGAGAATCCCAGATCGGCTATCAGCCCGGAGATCTCCTTGAGCACCCCGGCCCGGTCCAGGACTTCGAACACGATGCGCGACCCTCCACGGTCGTAGCCCATTTCTTCGACAAAGACCTGGAGCATGACATTGCGGTTGATGTAGCCGAGGAGGTGGCCCTGGTAGTCCACCACCGCCAGTCCGGCCAGGTTTTTTTCCCACATCAAATGGGCCGCCGCCTCGATTTCAAGCTCCGGCGACACAGTAACCATGTCTTTGCGCACCAGTTTTTTCACCTTCAGTCGCGAGAGCAGATAGTTGACTTCGTGCCTGGAAAGAGAGGTCATCATGGACGGCAAAGCAGCCATTATGTCTTCTTTGCGAACATATCCCTGCAGCTTCTCCCCCTCCATAACCAGAAGCATCCACAGGTTATGGTCTTCCATCTGCCTCTGGGCATCTTTTACCAGTGTCTCCGGAGTGCAGCGGTAAAAGTCCTTGAGCATCTTCAGGCCGACATACATGACGGATTCTCCTTAAATGGCCGGCAGCAATGCCGGGCAAACCCAATACCGAGAACAAAAATGCCCGGCGGTTATTTTGCGATGCAGCCGGGAAAATACGCCTCCGGCGCAAAAGACAATAACTGCGTAAAGGAAGTAATTTTTGCCCGTCAATTGACATAGCAAATGCGCATATAAACAATGAGCTCCTTATGGGAGCAAATACGTACTCTTCAGGATTGCATTTAACCATGGTTTGAAGAATTTTTACACTGATGTATGGCCAGTCAAAAAAGTCAAGTCGGTTTTTCTGAAGGGTAGTATTTTGACGGTGAGCGGAGTCATGTTGTCCATGACCAGAAATGGTGAGTTTTCATTTTCTTATTTTAATGATGGATTGCGGGCAAAGGATAGCCCAATGTCCTTGGCGGGTAAGGGAAAGAGCTGTTTATTATGCGTAGATGCTTTTTGTCAACAGTCCAAATACATATTAAGCCGGGGTAGGGTGGGGGGCAGAGGCGCCGGAAAAACCCGAAAGATAGAGTTTTGCACTCGGTCCGCCTTTATTCCGCCGGAGGAATAAGATGGGCCGATGGTTCTCCGGGGTGCTCCCGGATTGTGCTTAGGGGTTTGTACCAGACATTCATGCTTTCCACCTCCCCGGCGATATTGGTGTTGTTCACCAGGATGCCTCCGAAAGTGAACCCGCAGCGGGCAAAGGCTATATTTATGCCGTAGGATACACATCTGGCTATGGTGTAGCCGGTGCGAATGTCCAAAAGGGGGTGGAGGCCGAGTTTGTGGATCAGAAATTCCAATAGGTGCGTGGCCAGCCGGTTTTCCCGGAATTCAGGCCGGGTGGCGAAGTCGGTCATCTCCGCGTTTTTCCCCTTGGGGTCGACCTCTGCGGAGGCTAAGGCGGCCAGTCTTTCCCCGTGGTACATACCGGCGTAGATCACGTGTGAACGCATCGTCTTAAGCAGGTAATCCGGGTCGGTTATGGGGAAGGGATAGGAATCGAACACCTGGCAATAGAGCTTGGCCATCTCCGGGCAGTCGTCCTCGGTCATAAGCCGGGGGGTGAATCCGGGCGGGAGTATACCGTGTCCCATGCCGGATTTTTTTTCGCACACCTCCAGGACGTGATAGATTGTCTGCCTGTCCTTGATCTCGCTTCGGCGCGTATCCAAAAACCTGGCTAGAAAAAAGGCGTCTTCTTTTCCGGAGTACATGGCCGGGACGGTGGCCTCCCGGACAAAGCCGCTGTTCAAAAACGGGCTCAAGGCCCTGCCCGGGACCTTGGCGAATATCTTCCCGTATCCTTTATCCCGGGCCAGGGAGTGCAGGCTCTCAATCAAGGGGTCCGGCTCGGCATCCCCCATGTGCATGAGGTAGATGCGGTCGGATAAGGGGCCGTGCTGCACAGTCGCTCCAAGCAGGTCTTCGATCTTATCCTTCATCCCCCCTCCTTTCCATGCGTTCGTTTTCCGCCGGAGTTAGGCTTTCGGTCTCATCCCAGTCCGAGAGCAGCTTCTCAATTCCGATCGCCTTGTATTCCTCGGCGTCCCCTTCTTTAAGGGTCAGATTGCACTGGCTGCATTTGCGGTCGCAGAATGTGGCCCAATAACAGTCCGGCTCGTGGTAGGTGGTGATCACTCCCTCGTAGTTGCGCAGAACCACCTTGTTGGTCCCCCAAGAGATTATATAGTTGGGCATGACCGGGATCTTCCCTCCTCCTCCCGGGGCGTCGATCACGTAGGTGGGCACAGCGAAGCCGCTGGTGTGCCCGATCAGGGATTCGATGATCTCAATCCCTTTGCCCACCGGGGTCCGGAAATGGGTCAGTCCCTCGGACAGATCGCATTGGTACATGTAATAGGGCCGGACCCGGCTGGCCACCAGCTTTTGCACCAGCTTGCGCATCAAACGCGGACAGTCGTTTACCCCGGCCAGAAGCACGGTCTGGTTTCCCAGCGGGGTTCCGGCATCCGCCAGACGGTTCAGGGCCCGGCGGGAAGACTGGGTAATCTCCCGGGGATGGTTAAAGTGCGTATTCAGCCATATCGGGTGATGCTTTTTGATGATCCGGACCAGGTCTTCAGTGACTCTGTACGGCAGGACAACAGGCATCCTAGTCCCGATGCGGATGATTTCCACGTGCTCGATAGCCCGCAGCTTACCCAAAAGCCAGTCGATCTTCTCGTTCGGAAACATGAGCGGGTCCCCGCCGGAAAGGAGTACATCTCTTACCCTGGGGTTTTGGCGGATGTAATCGATGCCCTTTTTAAGCTGCTCTTTGTCCGGAATAAAGTCGCGATCACCCACTTTTCTTTTCCGGGTGCAGTGGCGGCAGTACATGGAACACGTATTGCTGACATGGAAAAGCACCCGGTCCGGATAGCGGTGGGTGATACCCTCCACCGGGCTGTCCTCGTCCTCGTGCAGGGGATCACTCATGTCAAACTGGTTTATATCCAGTTCCTCCAGGGAGGGGAAGGACTGGCGAAAAATAGGATCGTTCGCGTAGTCCTCGGAGTCGATAAGGGACAGATAATAGGGGGTTATGGATATCGGGAAACGGGCCACTACTTCCGCGTATTTTTCCTTCTCTTTCGGGTTGAACCGGATCCCGCTCAATTTCTCAAAGGTGTCTATGTCCCGCACCGAATGCCGGATATGCCATTTCCAGTCTGTCCAATTATCCCGGTCACTTTCTTTGCTAATTTTTTTGGCTACTTCTCTTTGCTGTTTGCTGTAGATTTTCATGTATGTCTCCTTGGTAAAATCGGCTTTTTAGCGCTTTCCCTCATGCAGAGGCGAAAGGCAAGAAAAACCATGCCTGTATGACCCGGGCGTATCCGGAAACAAGACCGGATACGCCACGGATCTGTGTTGGTGTTGAAAATGGGAAAAGTCAGGGCTGGAAGGCTAAAGAATCTGGCTTAAAAAGGCCTTGGTCCGTTCCTGTACAGGGGATTCAAAGAGCTGGGAAGGCGGTCCCTGTTCCACTACTACTCCCTCATCCATGTAATACACCTTGTCCGCCACTTCCTTGGCGAACCCCATTTCATGGGTGACGACCATCATGGTCATTCCTTCCTCGGCCAGTTTCTTTATTACTTTCAGGACCTCTCCGACCAGCTCCGGGTCCAGGGCGGAAGTGGGTTCATCAAAGAGCATCACTTCCGGCTGCATGGCCAGGGAGCGGGCGATGGCCACCCTCTGCTTCTGGCCGCCGGAAAGCATGTTCGGATATACGTCCTGTTTGTCCAGCATACCCACTTTTTCCAGGTAGTAGCGGCCGGTGTCCTTTGCTTCCTTTTTTTTCTTTTTCAATACCTGGGTCGGGCCCTCAACAACATTCCCGAGCACGGTCATGTGTGGGAAGAGATTGAAGTGTTGGAAAACCATGCCCAGCTTGGTGCGTATGGCGTTGATTTCTTTTTCATTGTCCCGGATTTTTTGTCCCTGTACCGAGATGGTTCCCTGCTGGAATCTTTCCAGGAGGTTTACGCACCTGAGGAGCGTGCTCTTACCGGAGCCGCTGGCCCCGATTATGGCCACCACCTCCGAGGGGTGGACCTCCATGTCGATGCCCTTTAAAACGTGCAGTTCCCCGAACCATTTGTGCAGATCGCTTATCTCTATCAGGTTTTCAGTCATGGGTACTCTCTGCTGTTAGTTGGTCTCCATATAAGACTCTATTGTGTTGAAAAGCCAAGTGAACAGACCGGTGTAAATGAGATAGAAAAATGCGGCTATGGTCAGCATCTCCATCATCATGAAATTGGAAGAGGCCAGCTGCTGCGACTTGAGCAAGAGTTCATGTATGGTGATGGTACTGGCCAAAGACGAATCCTTAAGCGCGATAATGAATTGGTTGCCCAGGGGAGGTACCGATCTTTTGAATGCCTGGGGCAGTATTATACGCAGCATGGCCCGACTGTAAGTCATGCCCAGGGATCTGGCCGCTTCCATCTGCCCGGAGGAGATGGAGATGATCGCCCCCCGGAATATCTCCGCAATATATGCCCCGTTATGTATCCCCAGGGCCAGCACTGCCGAGGGCAGGGCGGCCAGGCCTAGTATTCCGCGCATGCCGTAGTAGATAAATAAAAGCTGCAGTAGAAGCGGAGTCCCCCGGATCAAATAAATATAAGCGGTGGCCGGGAGATTGAAAATCATTTTTTTTGATATCTTGGCAAAGGCGGTGATCAGACCGAGCAAAAGGCCGAGGAGAATCCCCAACACGGTGATTTCTATGGTCATCCAGGCCGCCGGCAGAAAGTAGGGGAGGTACTGAAATATTGCTGTAAAATCGTAGCCCATTGTTACTTCTTCCTTTTTGTTCTGCGGCAGTTAACAGTCCGGTGAATCAATGACCGCAAAAGACCTGCAAAGGCATGGTCTCTGCCGACGGGACCGGGCACAAGCCCGGCCCCGGGGACAGGTCTACTTCTTGGTTACGTCCACGTTCAGCCATCTCCGGCTTATCTCGGTCAGGGTGCCGTCCGCATGCATGTCCTCTAAAATGGAGTCTACCTCATCACGCAGGGTATCTTCGTCCTTGCGGAAGGCCACGGCTATGTCTTCGCTGCGCAGCGGAGTGCCCAGCAGTTCGATCTCGAATTTGCCGCTGTTCATGGCGTTCACTCCGACTACGCGGTCAGTGATCACTGCGTCCACGACCTCGTTGTTCAACTCGGTAAGGGTCTGGGTGTCGTCCTTGTACAGGTTGACTTTGCCGGCGCCCAGTTTCTCGGCGTCGTCTTCAAAAGTGGTCCCGGTGACCACACCGATAATCTTTCCTTCCAGATCATCCGGAGAAGAGAAATCGGAGTCGTTGCGTACCACCAACTGGGCCCCAGAATAATAGTAGGGGGTGGAGAAATCCACAACCTTCTCCCTGTCCGGAGTAACGGCCATGGAACCCAGAATCCCGTCATAGGCCCCGGAGCGCAAGCCCTCGATTATGCCGCTCCATTCCGTGGTTACCGGTTTGAACTCCACGTCGAGCCTCTCGGCCACGGCTTTGCCCACATCCACGTCAAACCCGACTAATTCGTTCTCTTCATTGTAGAAATTAAACGGGGGATAACCTCCGCTCATGGCAAAGCTGATCTCGCCCTTGTCCTTGACTCGGGTCAAGGAGTCTTGTTCCTCTTCACCGCATCCGGACATAAGCAACAGGCTCACAAGCATTGCAGTCACTGTCACAAGAGTTAGTAGTTTTTTCATGTTCCCTCCTTAAGTTGAGTTAAGATTATCTAAGTTACGTCTCGCGGCTGTGGCCATGAGATTTTCCACTTTTTTCAGTAAAGGAATCACTATGGCTGTTACCCGGTCGAATAATGACATGGGAGTTGCTTCAGAGTTCGGCAACTGTTAGGTCTATGAGGATATAAGGGATCATGCTGCTTCTACGACCAGACTAATTACTGGTGATGGATAAATTATATTTGTTCAATAATTTTTTGAGGATAGCACAAAAAATTATTGCCTTTGTTTTTATCTGTCTCAGGCCTTTCAAACTATAGAAGATTGTATTCCATAAAAAGGAAGTGTTGTCAAGTCAGCAATACGATGCATTTTTTAATGCATGATTTGACATTTTTTTGCATCTTTCTCTTTGATGCATTAATATTTATGTATTTTTTATATATACCTAGATCCGTGAAATTGTTACATCAACTTTGCAGTCATACTGCATTTTAAACAT
>JBKHGE010000024.1:0-33531 GCA_046539845.1 Desulfonatronovibrionaceae bacterium | reverse complement strand
GCCCGGAAGTCGCCTGTTATCCGATTATATAAATTTGCATGTGGATCCGGGAAAGGAATTAAGCTTGTTTGGCCCGGAGATAATCGTGTGCTTACTTTTTTCAGCTATTTTTCTGAGCATGCCTTTAAATATCCAGGAGTGAAAAGGAAGCAGCGAATACCAGTATACAATTCCGGCCAGACCGCGAGGAGCAAAGCTGGATTTTTGCCTTAAAACTGTTTTCTTGTCTCCTGTTTTTTCCAGATCGAAACTCAAGATTGCTTCTCCGGGAAGCTTCATTTCAGCTATAAGTGTTAATTCTTTATTTTCTACAATCTCAAGAACCCGCCAGAAATCGAGTGCATCTCCGATTCTCAGCTCACCGGGCTGTCTTCTTCCCCGATGCAGTCCGCTACCTCCAATAATTCTGTCTGCAAACCCTCTTATTTTCCAGAGAATTCCAGCGAAAAGCCAGCCATTTTCTCCGCCCAGGGAGGTCAGGACCGGCCAGATATCTTCCGGTTCGGCTTCAAACTGGGCATAATGGTTGCTCTGCATTATTTTCGGTCCGGCATAGGTGGCATCCGAGCACCCCAGCCATTCCGGAGTCTCAAGCAGTCCGGCATCCGACCAACAGGTATCGGTGTTTTCCACGTTTTTCCCGATGGCCCTGGATATGGCTTCTCTACACGATATGGGAGGTTCGGGCGATATTTTGCTTATTTCGTTTTCCCGGCAGACAACGGTGTTGGAAAGTCCTTCAGCCAGTGGCCTAGCCATCGAGGCTGGGACCGGGGTGACCATGTGTATCCATCTTGAACTCAATCCGGGGGTAAGAAAAGGGACTGGGATTATGATACGTTTATGTAGTCCGGCGACTTTAGCGTACAATTGAAATAATTTGGCGTAAGTAAGTATGTCCGGCCCGCCAATGTCGAAATTTTTGCCCAAAGCCAGCGGATGGTCAAGGCAATCGGCCAGGTAGCGCAAAACCGTGCTTATAGCTATGGGCTGGCATTGGGTGTGAACCCATCTGGGAGTGATCATGATCGGAAGTCTGTCCGCCAGATGGCGCAGGATTTCAAATGAGGCACTCCCTGCCCCGAGGATCATAGCCGCGCGCAGGAAAGTAAGTGGGGTATTTCCCGAGCCTAGAACTTTTCCGACTTCCAGCCGGGATTTTAAATGCGGGCTTAGTTCCGCGTTGGCGTCCCCAAGTCCGCCCAGATAGATTAGCTGACTCATTGTAGCTTTATCCGCCGCATGAACCATGTTTTCCGCTGCTTTTCTGTCCTTTTTAGCGAACTGGGAATGGTCCTTGCCGCTCATGGAGTGCACGAGATAATATGCGGCTCGACACCCCGTGCTTGCTTTTAAAAGTGAATTGCGGTCTAAAACATCGCATTTGACAGTTTCCAATCCGGGAGAAGAGGCAAACGGTCGACACGCAAGTTTTTTTGGGGTCCTGACCGCGGCCCTGACGTTTATTCCCCGGGATAAAAGCAGGGGTATCAGTCGGCCTCCGACATAACCCGTCCCTCCGAGGATCAGTACGGGTTTGTCCGAAGTGTTGATTTTTTCAGACATGATTCCTCAATTTCAATTCCATTGGATGGGGATTAAGGTATACTTGGTCTTTGAGGTATGTTTTCTCGTATTTACGTACATAGTGGTTGATAAGGGTCACCGGAACGATCAGGGGGAGCAGTTCCTGACGGTAATTGTCTATGATTTCCTGTAGCTCTTTTTTTTCCTCTCCGGTGATATCCTTTTTGAAGTATCCGGCCGCGTGTTGAAGCACGTTTACGTTCTTTTTTACCGTTTGTTTAAGGGACAAAACATAGACAAGTTTTTTCTGGTACAGGGAATAAAGCTCAGCGACCGGCTCTTTATCCCAATTGGCCACAAGCCTTCCCATCTCCCTGTATGTAGGCAGGTGGTGGGCCATGATAAGCAGTTTGTGCCGGGTATGAAAATCCACAAGGCCTTTTGGGGTCTTATCTTTTGCCAACAGTTTTCTCCATCCGGCAAGAATAAATATTCGGGAGATGAAATTTTCCCTGAGTACCGGATCATTCAGCCGACCGTCATCCTCTACCGGCAAAAGCGGGAAATGGTCCATGAACATACGCGCCCATATACCCACCCCTTTGGGTACGGGATGTCCCTTGTCGTTGTACACCTTTATCCGCTGCATGCCACTGCTCGGGGATTTGCTCTTGAATATGTATCCGTCCAGGTTTTCTTTTTCCAGTTTTTTAAGTTTATCCCGGCCCCAGGTCTGCATCTGTTGGGTACAATCCCGGCGGGTTTTTTGAGTCCTAAGCCGGGGGTTTTCCGGGTCACCGACCAATCGCAGGGCCTCTCTGGGGACGCCCATGCCGCATTCCACCTCTGGGCAGACCGGAACGAAGCGTACATATTTGCCCAGCGTGTCCCGGATGAAACGGTCCAGCTTATGTCCTCCGTCGTAGCGGACATTTTCGCCCAGAAGACAGGTACTTATGCCGATTACCGGTTTTGCGGGATGGTCCATTCCCCCTCCTGTTGCCTAACGGTAGTGAATATCATAGTAATAGCGGCATTCAGCGGCCGGAGTCTATATTCTGAAGTCTGAATACCGACAGTAAACCTGGGAAGTCCAACATGTCAAAAAGAATGACCACAGAAGTGAAAATCGGCCCTATCGGGGTAGGCGGCGACAATCCGGTCCGGGTGCAGAGCATGGCCAATACGGACACCAGGGACCGGGAATCCACTCTGGCCCAGATACGCTCACTGGCCAACGCCGGGTGCGAGATAGTTCGCCTTGCGGTTCCGGATGAAGAGGCGGCCGCGACATTGCCCGGAATAAAGGCCGATTCTCCGGTTCCCTTGGTCGCGGATATCCATTTTGACTACCGCCTGGCCTTAAAATCTTTGGAGGCCGGGGTGGACGGCCTGCGGATCAATCCGGGAAATATCGGCTCCAGGGACAAGGTGGACCGGGTGGTGGAGACGGCCGGGGAAAGGAAGGTTCCCATTCGTATCGGTGTGAATGCCGGATCACTTTCCCGCCGCATGCTCGAGCGTTTCGGCGGACCTACACCACAGGCCATGGTGGAAAGCGCCCTGGAGCATGTGGCTATCCTGGAGGATAGGGGTTTCACCAGGATCAAGATATCACTCAAGTCCTCTGACGTGCAAAGTACGGTGCAGGCCTACCGTGAACTCAGCCGCCGGGTGGATTATCCCTTGCACATCGGGGTGACCGAGGCCGGGACGTTTATGCGGGGCACGGTCAAGTCTGCAATCGGGCTGGGTATCCTTTTAAATGAAGGCATAGGAGACACCCTGCGTGTCTCGCTTACCGCAGATCCGGTGGAAGAGGTCAAGGTGGCCTGGGAGATTTTGCGTTCTTTGAATCTGCGCCGCCGGGGGCCGGAGATAATCTCCTGTCCCACCTGTGGCCGGACCGAGATTGATCTCATCTCCCTGGCGAATGCGGTTGAAGACAGACTAAGAGAGGTACAAAAGGACTTCAAGGTCGCGGTCATGGGCTGCGTGGTCAACGGTCCGGGCGAAGCCAGAGAAGCAGACATCGGCTTGGCCGGGGGCAAGGACTGCGGGATTATCTTTGCCCGGGGCCAGGTGTTGCGCAAGGTACACGGCAACGAGAACCTCCTGGAGGAATTTATGCGCGAGGTGGAAAGATTTTTGGAGGACAGGGGAGTTAGCTAGTTGAAGCGTTGTTTCAATTTGCCGCTCGCGGCAAATTGGTTTGAAAAAAACGCGTTTTTAAAATATAAAACTTTTTATGGCTTTTAATTTTTTTTAAATTTTTTGTTAAGGAGCATGCAAGTGTATTGGACCAGGAATTATATTCCCACTCTGAAAGAAGTCCCGGCCGAGGCCGAGATAGTCAGCCATAAGCTTTTACTGCGCGCAGGCATGATCCGCAAGCTCACCTCGGGAATCTATTCCTATCTCCCGGCCGGCTGGCGGGCTTTGCAGAAAATAAATCGCATCATACGTGAGGAAATGGATCGGTTCGGGGCGGTAGAGATCCGGCTTCCCGCGGTCCAGCCCGGAGATGTGTGGAAGGAGTCCGGCCGCTGGGAGCACTACGGGAAGGAACTGTTGCGTTTTCAAGACCGCCACGGCCGTGATTATTGTCTGGGGCCGACTCATGAAGAAGTCATCACTGATCTGGTCCGCGGGGAAATCCGTTCTTACAAGCAGCTCCCGGTGAATATGTATCAGGTGCAGACCAAATTCCGGGATGAAATACGCCCCAGATTCGGTCTCATGCGTGGTCGGGAATTTATTATGAAGGATGCCTATTCCTTTGACCGGGATGAAGATGGTGCCGCCAAAAGCTACGAGGAGATGCGCCTGGCCTATGAAAGCATATTCTCCAGGCTGGGTCTTGAATTCCGCGGCGTGGATGCTGATTCCGGGGCCATAGGCGGAAGCGTCTCCCAGGAATTTATGGTCCTGGCCGAGACCGGGGAGGACGTGATCGTGGTTTGTCCGGCCTGTTCATATGCGGCCAATCTGGAAAAGGCCGAGGTCAAAACCGCGGCGCCGGATTCCGCGCCGTCCTGTCCGGAACCGGAAAAGATAAGTACTCCGAATGCCCATACAGTGGATCAGGTGGCTGATCTTCTGCATGTGGGTAGGGAAAAAATATTAAAGACCCTATTGTATGAATCGGACGGCCGGGCAGTGGCGGTCATGATTCGCGGGGATCGAGATTTAAACGAGGTCAAGCTGAAGAATTTTTTAGGAGCCACAGAGCTGTCCCTGGCCTCGGCAGAAAAGGTGCGCAGTTGGTCCGGGGCCCCGGTTGGCTTCGCCGGGCCGGTGGGCTTGAAGGTGGAGGAGATCTATGCGGACCGGGAGCTGGAAAACCGCAACGATTTCGTGGTTGGGGCCAATACTTCGGACGCCCATCTTGTGCACTTTGATCCGGCCCGGGACTGTCAGATCACTGGATATGTGGATCTGCGGGAGATCGCCCCCGATGATCCCTGCCCGGCGTGCGGGAAGAGGTTGGAGTTTACCAGGGGAATAGAGGTGGGGCATATCTTTATGCTGGGCACGAAATACAGCCGGGCCCTGAAGGCGAATTTTTTGGACCAAAATGGCCAGGAAAAGCCCATGATAATGGGCTGCTACGGTATAGGAGTAACCCGGGTGCTGGCCGCGTGCATAGAACAGAGCCACGACGAAAACGGGATCGTCTTCCCGCCGGCTATAGCCCCGTGGGAGGTACTTTTGCTGGCCCTCAACCCCGGGGACGGGACGATATGGCAAGCAGTCCAGAAGATGTATGCCGCGCTAAAGGACTATGGACTGGAGTGTCTGCTGGATGACCGGGCGGAAAGACCCGGGGTCAAATTCAAGGACGCGGATCTCATAGGCGTACCCATACAGGTGGTTGTCGGGGCCAAGGGGCTGGAGAAAGGCGTGGCCGAGATCAAGATACGCAAAACAGGGGAAAAGTCTGAGGTCCCCCTGGAGGATGTCCCTGCGGAGGCGGTGCGTATCCTGGGAGAACTGCAAAGCGGCTCTGCCGGATCCGGGAATTAGCCTTGGCCCACGTTTTTACTGTCACAGAGCTTAGCCGGGCGGTAAAGGATACCCTGGAGCCCGCCTTTCCCGTGGTCTGGGTCCGGGGACAGGTCTCCAATATCTCCAGGCCCGGTTCCGGGCATATCTATTTTATTCTGAAGGACGAGGAAGCGGTGATAGCTGCGGCTTGGTTCAAGAATAACCACGCCCTGTCCGTGGATTCCCGGGGCAGGCCCCTGGCCCAATCCCTGCAGGAGGGTAGCGAAGTGGTGTGCGCCGGCCGACTGTCCGTATATCTGCCGCGGGGCACGTATCAGCTCATACCGGAGCTGGTTCAGGAACAGGGCATGGGCGGGCTGCACATGCAGTTCGAGGCCCTGAAGGAAAAGCTCCGCAAGGAGGGTCTTTTTTCCGAGCAGGGCAAAAAAGGCCTGCCTCTCTGCCCGAAAAAGGTCGCGGTAATAACCGCTGCCAATGGAGCCGCACTGCAGGATTTTTTGCGTGTGGCCGAACAATACGGACTGGGAGGGGAAATTCTGGTCTATCCCGTGCACGTCCAGGGCGAACACGCGGAACAGGAAATCGTTTTGGCTTTAAACCAGGTAAATAACGAGTCTCGGGCCGAAGTAGCGGTCCTGATCCGCGGCGGCGGGTCTCTGGAGGATCTTTGGCCATTCAATACCGAGGGTGTGGCCCGGGCGATTTTTGCATCCCGGCTCCCGGTTTTGACCGGCATCGGGCACGAGGTGGATACCTGTATCGCGGATCTGGCCGCGGACAAGCGGGCGGCCACTCCCACGCATGCGGTACAGGCCCTGTGGCCGGAAAGGACGGCTCTGCATCAGCGCTCGGATGAGCAGAGTACGGCCCTCTTAAACGCAATGCACGGTTTTTTGCGCAACAAAGAGGAAAGACTGGTCCAGGGACTCAAGGCCTTGAACTGGCTCGGTCCGGGCCGGCAGCTCAAAAGGACCCTAGACCGGGTGGGCGAGGCAGAGGGTAGACTGGTCCGCTCCTGTAACGGTCTTGTCCGCGATTCACAGCACCGGCTGCAGGGAGTGGAGAACAGACTCAAAACCTTGTTTGCGCCTCGGACCTGGAATGAGCGCAGGCAGCGGATCGACTATCTGCTCCGGGAACTGAAACGATCCTTGCACGGATATTTGTCCGAGCGGGAGTCCGGGAGAATCCTTTTGCATGAGAAGCTGACCGGACTAGATCCGTATCGGCCTCTAAATAAGGGCTATGCACTGGTCCGGGTGCAGGGGGAAAAGGATTTTGTCCGCAGCTGTCGACAAGTAACCGCTGGTGACGATCTGGACATCCGGGTGCAAAGCGGCGCAATATTTGCCCGAGTGACCGGCATTGAAAAGGATAAATAGATGGTCAGGACTTGTTTGCTGTCCATTGATCCGGTTTTTCGGGCGATTTTTCCAGTTTTGCCCCGGTGTTATTTGCCTATCGCCTTTTTTGTCTTGATTATTTCCGTGTTTTCACCCAGCGAGAGCTTGGGATATTCTCTGCGCCTGCCGGAAGAAGTGTTCAACGGTCAGCCCTTCCGGATTGCAGTTGACCCGGAAGGCGGTTTTGAACGGATGAAGCTGGAGCTTAAACATTTAAGCCTTGATCTGCCTTTGACTCCGGACAAGGAGAATGTCTTTTGGTCCCGGGCCGGTCTTGAACAGAAAGGACCGTTGGAGATAAAAATAGAGCTGACCGGCCCCAGGGGGGAGGAGTCCATTGTGCACAGAGTTGGGGTCAAAAAACGGGACTATCCGGCTCAGCATCTGGATCTGCCCGAAGACATGGTCTCTTTTGATGAACAGACCTTGAAGCGGATCAACCTGGAAAAAGGGCTCATCAATACCGCTTTGTCCGTTATGACCCCCAGCCAGCACTTTTCCGGCCGCTTTGTCTATCCGGTTCAGGGTAAGGTTTTGTCCGAATTCGGGTTACGCCGGTTTTTGAACGACAAGCCGCGCTCCCCACACCGAGGGGTCGATTTTCGAGCCGCGGAAGGCAAAGAAATTAAGGCTTGCAACAGTGGGGAAGTGGTCTTGACCGGGAGTTTTTTTTTCGGGGGAAAAACCGTGATCATCGACCATGGAGCCGGGATACAGTCCCTGTATATGCACTTAAGCAAGATATCGGTCAACCAAGGGGAGATGGTGGATAAAGGCTCGCTAGTTGGCCTGGCCGGGAACACCGGCAGGGCCACTGGACCCCATCTGCATTTCGGCATCTGCGTTTGGGGGGAGATGGTCGATCCTTTATACATGCTCAAAAAAAGTCGGCAGTAAACTCACTATTCGTCCGGGGCATAAATGGCGTGTTTCCCTCCAGTCCAGGGCTGAATGGTGGGCATTTGTTTGAAGCGTACTCTCAGTCAAGAAAAAAAATACCTTTCGCCTCCGGCAGTTGTTCCTTTGGAATCCGTGTAGGAACACAGAAAACTCTATGCAGTGCATTAACTGCCTTGGGCACAAAGTTAAACCGACGGAGATGAACCCCATGGCTGAAAAAAAGCCTTCTTTTGAAGAAAACCTCCGGGAGTTGGAAGACATCGTCCGTAAATTGGAGGAAGGGGAACTCCCCCTGGAACAGGGGGTAGAGCTGTTTAAGAAGGGCATGGCTTTATCCAGGTCCTGCCGGGAGCAGCTGGAAAAGGCCAGATATGAAGTCCGCATCCTGAGTGAGGAATTAGATGCCGGGGAACAGCAGGAGGAAGAGAATGACCGAGAGTGAGTTTAGGTCTCATTTGTCAGCAAAGGCCGGAGAGGTGCACGGGTTCCTCCAGGACTCATTCCAGAACAGAGATATCCCGAAGGAACTGGTCCGAGCCATGCAGTACAGTCTGCTGGCCGGAGGCAAGAGGCTCAGGCCAGTGCTGTGCCTGAGCTGGGCCGGGATGCTCGGGGCGGAAGAGCAAAGCGTTTTGCCTTTTGCAGCGGGCATCGAATGTATCCACACCTATTCACTGGTCCACGACGATCTCCCGGCAATGGATGATGATGATCTGCGCCGTGGAAAGCCCACCAATCACAAAGTACACGGTGAGGCCATAGCCATTTTGGCCGGAGATGCCCTGCATACCTTGGCCTTTCAGCTCATGTTTGAATGCGGAGTCCGGGGGGAGAGGCTTAATCAGGCCCTCATCGAGGTAGCCGCTGCTGCCGGGGGGGAAGGCATGGTCGGCGGTCAGGTCCTGGATATGGAATATACCGGACAGGGGGTGCAGGAATTGTCCAGCCTGCAAAGGATGCATCTGTTAAAGACCGGGGCCCTGCTCACCTCGTCCTGCGTATCCGGGGCTGTTCTGGGTGGAGGGAATGAGGACCAAGTAGGGGATGCCCGGGAATTTGGCAGGCATGTGGGCCTGGCCTTTCAGATCGCAGATGATATCCTGGACGTGACCGGGGATCGGGAAGTCATGGGCAAGCCGGTGGGAAGCGATGAAAAGCATGGCAAATTCACGTATCCGGCCTTGATCGGCCTGGAAAAGAGTAAAGAGTTCGCCCGGCAAAGCGTATCCTCTGCAGCCGCGATACTGGATTCGTATTCCGGTAAGGAAAGTGATTTTCTGGCCTCGCTCACCGACTATATCGTGGACCGGGTCAGCTGATTTCAGTCCGGCTGTGTCCGGATAAAGTCCTCTTCGTATTCCTTCAGGGCCTTGAATTCCCAGCCTCGCTTTCTAAGGGCGCGGATACCTGCGCACAAGCCCTTTGCGATATCCGAGCCCGGCTGGTTTATATGGGCGAGGATAATCCCGCCCGGTTTTGTTTTGAGTACGTTTTTTCGTATTTCTTCTCTGTCCAGAGTCCCTCCTTCGTCCGCAGCCACGCTAAAACCGATTACCTCCATGCCCAATTCGTGGATTATATCCACGGCCACTTCGTCGTAATATGCTGTTCCGGAGCGGAAATATAAAGGCCCGTGGCCGGTAATTTGTTTTATTTTAAAATAGTTTCCGAGCACCTCTTTCAGGATTTCCTGTGTATTTTTTGTTCCTTGTATTCCGAAGGCCTTTTTCCCTGCAGTTGAAAGCGGCCGATGCCTTGTGCCGTGATTTGCTATTGAAAACAGGGGGTCTCGGACAAGTCCTAAAAATTTTTCCGGATGTTCATCTATCCAGTCGGAGGTGACAAATAAAGAGGCGGGGATTTTTTCTTTTTTTAAAAAACCGATAATATCCCTATCAAATCCGCCGGCACAGGCATCCAGGGTAAGAAAGGCGATTTTTTCCCTGGTCTCTATTCCGGTCACCACCCCGGGAACATCTTCTCCCCAATACTCAGGAGACTTGTTTTTATGCCTGTCCGCAGCTTTTTCCCCAGCTTGCATACCGGCATTAAAATTGGTTTGTTTTAGGACATGGTTGTCTGTTTGCTCCTCGCTACAATAAGCGGGCAGCACAAAAAGGACAACCAGGACAAACAAGATTATTACCAGAGCAGCATTTTTCATATCCGACCACATTGAAAGGGAAAATATGTACATGCGGGCCGGGAACAGCCGATAATTATCCCGGATGACCCAGCCTGTTTTTATTCCTGGAAAAGATCTTTGTACCACTCGCGTAGTTTGAACTTCTGGACCTTAGAGCCTACCGATATTGGCAGCTCCTCAACAAAGAGCACTTTTCTCGGAGTTTCGTAATTGGCCAGTTTTTTCCGGCAGAATTTTAGGACTTCAGCTTCGGTCAATCCCTCACCTGAATGAGAGACAACAGCGGCCACCACCGCTTCGCCCTGTTTTTTGTCCGGCACCCCGAATACTGCGGCCATTTCCACCTGGGGATGTGTTTTTATCACGCTTTCCACCCTTATGGTGGAGATGTTTTCCCCTCTGGATTTGATAATGTCCTTGATACGATCGGTCATGATCAGATCCCCGTCCTCGTCGTATCTACAGGCATCCCCGCCGTGGAACCACCCGCCTCGAAACGCCTCTCTTGTCCCTTGTTTATCTTTATAATACCCGGCCATCATACACGGAGACTGCATGACCTTTTCGCCGGTTTGACCCCTTGGAGCGGTGTTCATATCCGAATCCACGATCCTGGTGGCATAAAAAGGATGCGAGACCCCAAGATAATTGGCTGCGGGAGCGTTTTCCTCATATTTTTCATAGAATTTGTGATGCCATCCCCGGGTATCGTAAACACATTCGGTCTGCCCGTCATAGGAAAGGAGGATAAGGTCTTTTCCGAATAGACTCCTTAGTTTTTTATCCACCTCCGGGTCCATGGGTCCCCATCCACAGGAGCCGATTCTCAGGTAATCGGTGGCGTATTTTTGTGGATTGTCTTCATACAACCGGGCTATGCGCGCATAGTCCACCGGACCCCCGAATACCGCTGTCAGCCTTTCCTCGCTCATGGTTTCCACCATGTGCTTGGCCACCGGCATGCGGGTCATGACCGAAGTACCGCCGGTGACCAGGGTGGAGAGGAGCATTCCCTGGGCTGCAATATGGAAGATTGGGTAGTAGATCCCGTGCCTGTAGTCCCATTCGGTCAGCACTCCGGCTCCGCGGGAGTGGGTCAGCGCGTGGCTCAATGAGGTCATGTACAGATACAAATGGCTGAGCATGACCCCTTTGGGCATGGCCGTAGTCCCGGCGGTATATAGTATCTCCACGATGTCGTCGGCGTGTATGTTTACCTCCGGTTCCTTTTTGGATTTGCCGCTGATGAATTTAGAAAAGGAGATCCCGCCCGGCATGATCTCGCCGCCCAAGGGAATAGTCACCCCGGGTGCTAGGAGGTTATGTTCAAAAAAATATTTTAGCTTCGAATAGAACTGGGCGTCGATCAAGGTAAATTTCGGTTCGGTCTGTTCTATGATGTACTGGATAACATCCTGGGCGATCATCACATTGACCGGAACCATCACAATGCCCGCTTTTGCCGCTCCTATCTGGGAGATGAAGTACTCTGCGCTGTTTAGAGCAAACATAAAGATCTTGTCCGCTCTCTGGAGTCCTTTTTCCAGTAGAGCGTTGGCGAATTGGTTGGCCTTGTCATCCAGTTCTTTATAGGTCAGTCGCGCATTTTCTTCGTAGGCACGAGCCCCCTCCCAGGATATGAGCGCCTCCTGTTGCGGAAAGCTCCAAGTCATCCGCTTGGAAATATCCCCAATGGCCAGACGATCCCAGGGATTGTCTGCTCTACGATGGGTCAAACTGGTCACGTCGAATTGCATTCCCCCTCCTTCTTCTGGTTTTTGTTTCCACCAGTTGTTTGGCGAATGGGGCGGTTTCACATTTAATAGAACTCATGCCTGATTATTTTTTTTTCTGCAAGGGAAAGCTAAGAGAAAGAGGTGCTTAGAAAAAACCCATCAGGGATGAAGATTGATTCCGGGGCTGAGATCCAAAAAGCTTGAGGGGAAGGAAAGAGGGGTATAAAATGGCTTAATTCAGATATAGGGGACATCTTTTTGGAGCTTACCGCAACTGGGAGAACCGGGCAGTCATGTCAGATAGGCCCCCGTCTTAGGAGATTGAAGCTCTGTAAATTTTGTCCTTTCCGGCTCAACTCAGCATCAACCCGATAATATAAAGTAAACACAGGATAAACGAAAGGAGGGTAGAATGAGACCAGTGATTGATCCGCGGAGCATGAGGCAACCTATTAAGACAGGAATTGTATCTCTTTGGATGCTCGCGCCAAACAAGTGTTTGGCATTATTGATTGTTTTTCTTTCTGCCATTTGCGCTGCACCTGTATTGGCCCAGGAAAAGGATGGGAAGGATTTGCGGGCCTTTTATCAAAAGAACTGCGTCGAGTGCCATGGGGTCGACGGCTCAGCCGTTAGTCCGGAGGGCAAGAGATTAAGCGGCCAGGACTTTACAGACCCGGACTGGCAGCTCAACACCCGTGAGGATAAGATGGTGGAGACCATTTTAAAGGGCAAGTTCTTCGGGTGGGCCATGCCGGGCTTTAAAGACAGCCTCAGTCCAAAAGAGGCCCAGAAGATGGTCACGGATATAATAATCAATAGCAAAAAAGGGCAAGTGATCGGCCAGGATACTAACAGCTCCAATGCGCCGTAGCCCTTATCTTCATTTAAACCAAAAAGGCCTTTGGTATTCGTTATACCCAAGGCCTTTAAACTGGATTACAATCAAATTGCAAATTTAAAACTTGATTTGGCGTCCCCAAGGGGATTTGAACCCCTGTCGCCGGCGTGAAAGGCCGGTGTCCTGGACCGGGCTAGACGATGGGGACGCAGTATATAAAATTGGCTGGGGGTAAAGGATTCGAACCTTTGTTACCGGGGCCAGAACCCGGCGTCCTGCCGCTAGACGAACCCCCAGCACGAAGTGGGCTAATAAATTCTAACGGCTCTGTTGTCAAGAAAAAGGTTATATCCATGTTCCCGCCAGACGCGAATGCGTCTAATAGATAACCCCGGTTTTTTCGTCAAGGATTTTTTGTCCGGATTTTCGGTTGAGTCTGCTCAGGCATTAAATTATCCTCAATTGAGTAAAGAGGGGCCGTCCTTAATTTTCGAGTAAAACGCTCAAAAAGTTTGAATCACAAATCTTTAAAATTTAGTTTAATGCAGGATATAGATTTCTATTCCCGCTTAAGGCTCCCCCCGAGTCCGAAAAAACCGGACGGAAAGTGGCGCCGGGTGGGATTTGAACTGGAGTTTGCCGGCCTTGGCCCGCTCAAGGCCGCCCGGATTATTACTGAATTGTACGGCGGACGGATAGAGGAGGAAAGCGTCTTTGTCCTCTCCATCGCTGACACTGCATTCGGTGATTTCCGCATCGAGATAGATGCCTCCCTGCTCAAGGAAAAACGCTATGAGAATTTTTTGCATTCCGTGGGGGTGGACATCGGCAGATGGGACAAAAAGCGCTCTTTGGAGGAATTCATCCTAAAATTCGCCCAGGAGTTCGTGCCCTGCGAGATCGTCGCCCCTCCGATTCCCCTGAACCGTATCCCGGAGATGGACAGGCTGCGGGCCGAACTGTATCGGGCTCGGGCCAGGGGCACCCGGGAGTCCATATTTTATGCCTTTGGTCTGCATTTAAATATTGAGCCGGTCGAACTTACCAGGGATAGTATTCTGTCTGTCTTGCGGGCCTTTATTTTGGTGGAGCCGGCCATCCGCTCCAAGAGCAAGACCGATGTGGTTCGCATGCTCACGCCGTATATTGACAACTATCCAGCAGATTACATGCGTATGGTGGTCGATGCGGACTACGACCCGCCTTTGCTGTCCGACCTGGCCCGGGATTATATGCTCTACAACCCCAGCCGCAACCGCTCTCTGGATATGATGCCCCTTTTTGCCTATCTGGAGCCGGAGATGCTTTCCGGGTTCGACACCCGGGACAAGCTGGTCAAGCCCAGGCCCGCCTATCATTACCGCCTGCCCAATAGCAGCGTGAGCGAGCCGGATTGGAGCCTGCTTTACGACTGGAATATCTGGGTCAGGGTGGAGGAGCTGGCCGCTGATTCTGAGCTTTTGGCTGAGTTCAGTCGGGAGTTCATCCGTCTGGCCGGTTTCCCGCACAATATCTTCAATAACTGGCGAAAACGGATCCTCGCATGGCTGGCCCAAGGCCGCGCATAGCAATTACCCTACCCCGCAAAGGGGGCGAGGTATTCGGTTTTTTGCTGGGGCTGGCCGTTTTTATGGGCGGCGGTCGCGCGCTCAAAATCCGTCCGGGGGACAAATGGTACCCGGATAAAGTGCATGGTTTGGTTTTAAGCGGAGGGTCTGATGTGTCTCCGGCCCTTTACGGTCAGGAGAGGCGGGAACGTATTGTTTCCGGGAAAAAAAAGCAAAAGACAAGCATTTTTTCCTTTTTCTTTTCTTTTGTGATCTGGATATTGCGCCTTATTTTAAAGCAGAAGGCACTCTCCGGACAGATGGACGCGGCCAGAGACAGCATGGAGTTGGAGATTTTGGCTGCGATGTACAGAGCCGGTAAGCCGGTTTTGGGTATCTGCCGCGGGGCCCAACTCATGAACGTATTTTTCGGTGGCACCCTTTATCAGGATCTTATGCATTTTTATACCGAGATCCCGCAGCTACGGACCATTCTGCCGCAGAAAAACATAACCGTGTATCCGCAGAGCAAGCTCCACCGGATAACTGGTAGACACAGGTTGACTGTAAATGCTCTGCACAACCAGGCCGTACACCGTCCCGCAGAGCCCCTTACCGTGTGCGCGGTTGAGGACTCCGGGGTGATCCAGGCGGTGGAGGGCAAAGATGGTTTTTTGCTCGGCGTGCAGTGGCACCCGGAGTTCTTGCTGCACATGCGGGCCCAGCGGGACCTATTTTGTGCCCTGGTCGATGAAGCGCATAGGTTCGTTGATCGTGGATATGGATTGGGGCGGGAGTCCAGGAGCGTCAGTCAAGTCTGAAACTAGGAGTCTTTATGCCGGAAAAAATAGATTTCGAGAAGATCGTGCAGGAGATATCCCAGGTAGTTATCGTTCTCGACAGAGAACTGAACATCGTTTGGGCGAACAAAAAGGCGGCCGAGGTAGCCGGCATCGAGCCCAAAGGACACAAATGCCACAAACTGTACATGAACAAAAACAAGCCCTGCGAGGGCTGCCATACTCTACAGACTTTTAAGACGGGCAAAACCATACCCAATAAGAGCACGGTCAGATATGAAGACGGCAGCGAGCGACATTTTGACGGCTTTACAGCTGGTGTGGGGTGGGACAGTCAAGGCGAGATCGTTCTGGTCGCGGAAGTAGCCGGGGAAGTACCCCGGCTTTGATTTTGTATTCACCTCAAGATAAGGATCCGGTTTTTATGGTCCATAGATCGTATACCCCGGTCCAGAGCGGACCGGATGCTTTTATCTTTAGCCTCGGAGCCAGAAAATGAATCCGGGTCAGGGATCAATGGTCAGGGAGTTTGCCGGTTATCAGGAGACAATCCCCTCCTGCCTGGATGCCCTGGGGGCGGACAAGGTATTTAAAAGGCGTAAACTGATAATTATCAAGCCCAATCTGGTCAATTCCTCGCCTTTTCCGGTGACCACCCACCCGGACATGGTCCGCTCCCTTGCGGAATACATCCGCAACCACTCCAAGGCTCGATTGGTCATTGCCGAGGGGTGCGGCGATTCCGAACTGGAGACCGCACAGATCTATGCCCGACTGGGTTACGATCAACTGGCCCGAGAACTTGGCCTGGAGCTTGTGGATCTAAACCGCGAGCCGGTGCGCAGGCTTAAAAATCCTGAGTGTGAAGTCTTCCCGGAGATATTTTTGCCCCGGATCGCCCTTAAGGGATTTTTAATTTCCCTCCCTGTGCTCAAGGTGCATTCCCTGGCCGGAGTCACCCTGGCCATGAAGAACATGCTGGGGCTGGCTCCGCCCAATCATTACCAAAAGGGGGGACAGTGGAAAAAGGCTTTTTTCCACAAGAAGATGCACAGATCGGTTTTTGAGCTCAATCTGTACCGAGCCCCTGATCTGTCTATCATCGATGCCAGCGTGGGCATGGATGAATATCATCTGGGAGGCGCGATCTGTGCTCCGCCGGTGAACCGTATCGTGGCCGGATTCGATCCGGTGACTGTGGATGCCTGCGGAACCGGGCTTCTGGGCCGATCCTGGAAGGACATTCCGCATATAAAAATGGCCCATGCTGTCCTTGGCCGGGCGGAAACGGATTTGATATGAATCGGTGGATTGGATGAACTGGAACAGGCCATTGCCTCCGAGGTGAATCGTAATCCATATACTACTTTTTTGGAAGTTTTGCAGGTCGTTCAAAACAGGGGCTTTCAGGTCTGGGATATCCTGACGGAAAAGGCGTCCTCCATCACTGCTCATGCCGTCGCTAACATCCTGAAAGAAGGGGATTATTATTGAGCGGCGATAAACCCCGCCCCAATAAGAAAGCCGCCATGTCTTCAAGGACAAGGCGGCCTTCTTATTTATGTTATCCGGTTTTTCCGGTTAGTTGAGGGCTTTTTCGAAAGCGGGGATGGCCGGTTTGCCGTCTACGGTCTCAATCCCTTCGAGCCACTCCTGGTACACTTCCGGGTTTTCCTTGATCCATTTCATCCCGGCGTCAGCGGGTTCCATCTTGTCATTTTTGTGCAACATGGTCATGATTTCGTTCATCATGGAAATGGGGAACTTGAAGTTTTTCAGAAACGCGGTCACATTGGGGTATTCCTTGTCAAATCCCTTGCGGTAGTTAGTATACACTGTGGCGGTGCCGTCGTTTGGACCAAAGGTATCCGCAGTGCTGCCCTTGAGATATTTCATATCAATTACTTCATTCATGTAGTGCGGGGACCAGCCCAGAAAGACGATCCATTTCTTGTCCTGGATAAAGGACTGCACTTGGCTGAGCATCCCGGCCGCACTGGAAGGTACGAGTTCGAAGTCCCCGAGATTGTGCATGTCGTTTTCAATCATGTCCAAAATGATCTGATTGCCGTCGTTTCCTTCCTCGATGCCGTAGATCTTATTATCCAGTTTATCCGCGAACTTGTGAATGTCGTCAAAGTCCTGCAGGCCAGCCTCGTAACAGTAGCTGGGCACGGCCAGGGTGTACTTGGCGTTACGCATATTGGCTACGGACTGGACGACAGAGCCCTCCTCAAAATACTTGTTGGCGATAGTCTCCTGGGTGGGCATCCAGTTACCCAAAAAGAATTCGGCCTCGCCTGAGGCCATGGCTTTGTATGCGATGGGCACAGAAACCATGAGGTTTTCCGCCTCGTAGCCCAGGCTGTTCAGGATCTTGACCGCCAGCTCAGTCTTGACCGTGACCCCTGTCCAGCTCACGCTGGCGATTTTGATCGGATCTTTTTTCGCGGCCATTGCCGATCCGGAGAAGATCAAGACAAAAGCGAGCACCGTAAGGGTTAAAAGTTGAAGTCTCTTAAACATTGGACCTCCTTGGTTAGAGATTTTCCCGGACATTCGGCGCATATTTTATTGGCGCGCCCGGATACATGATTTGGGCGGGCAACCCGAGCCTTAATCAGCTACGTTCGGCCGGCTTTCCGGCCTGGTTTCGTCGGGTAGCCCGAGTCCCATATATTTTCCCGGATCGGGTCGCTGAATTCGCCTCCCGGTCCGGATTGTGCTTGTCGTTTTACAAATTTCCCTATTTGGCCTTGTAATACCCGACATCCAGCGGGCGCTCCGGAGTGTTACCCAAGATTATGTCCGCGGCCTTTTCTGCGATCATCATCACCGGGGCGTAGATATTGCCGTTGGTGATTTCAGGCATGATCGAGGCGTCCACCACGCGCAGGTTCTCCACCCCGTGTACCTTGAGATCCGCGTCTACCACGCTCATCTCGTCGTAGCCCATCTTGCACGTGCTACACGGATGGTAGGCGCTCTCCCCGTCCCGAGCCACAAAATCCAGAATCTCGGCATCGGACTGTTTGTCCGCGCCCGGAGCCAACTCCTCACCCCGGTACTCGTCAAACGCCTTCTGGGCAATGATCTCCCGGGAGCAGCGGATGGCCTCAACCCATTCCTTTTTATCCTTTTCGGTAGACAGGTAGTTGAATAGGATCTTGGGATACTCGGCCGGGTCCGCGGATTTTATCTTCACATGTCCCCGGGCGTCCGAGTACATAGGGCCGACGTGGAGCTGAAAGCCGTGTCCAGCCTCGGGTGCGGTCCCGTCGTATCTAATGGCTATGGGCAGGAAATGGAACTGCAGGTTGGGGTAGTCCACTTCCTCGTTGCTGCGGATAAATCCCCCGGCTTCAAAATGATTGGTGGCCGCCTCACCGGTCTGCCCGAAGAGCCATTTCATTCCGATCCAGGGCTGGTTATACCATTTAAGGGCCGGATACATGCTGACCGGTTTTTTGCAGGCATACTGTACATAGAGTTCCAGGTGGTCCTGCAGGTTTTCGCCCACTCCAGGCAGGTCCTGGACCACATTCAAGCCCAGTCCGCGCAGCTCGTCCGCGTTTCCAATCCCGGAGAGCTGCAAAAGCTGCGGGGAATTGATCGCCCCGCCGCAGCTGATGATTTCACCGCCGTAGACCTTATGCACCTTTTTGCCCTTGGCATATTCCACGCCTATGGCCTTTTTGCCCCCGAAAAGGATTCGGGTGGCCTTGGTGCGGCATTTGATGGTCAGGTTGCGCCGCCTTTTTACCGGGTGTATATAGGCACGGGCCGCGTTCCAACGCCTGGAGCGGTAAATGGTGGCGTCGAAAGGGGAAAACCCTTCCTGCTGGTACCCGTTTACGTCCTGGGTCAAAGGGTGTCCAGCCTCCTGCACGCCCTCAAAAAGGGCCTTAAACAGAGGATTGTCGCATTCGGGCGTGGTCAGGTACAAGGGCCCGGAAAAGCCCTGGTACTCATTCGCACCGCTTTGGCGGCATTCGTATCTTTTGAAATAGGGGAGGCAATGGGCATAATCCCACTTTTCCAGGCCCTCATTTTGGGCCCATTTCTCGTAGTCCATGGCATTGCCCCGGATATAGATCATGCCGTTTATGCAGCTGGACCCGCCCAAGACCTTGCCCCGCGGCTGATAGATCCTTCTGTTGTGCATGTGCGGCTCGGGTTCGGATTCGTACCACCAGTTGTATGTCTTGCCCTGCAAAGGATAAGTCAAGGCGGCCGGCATGTGGATGCGAAAATCCAGCTTGTAGTCCGGGTGTCCGGCCTCCAGGACCAGGACTTTGTTCTTGGGGTTAGCGCTCAGCCTGTTGGCCAGAACGCTACCCGCTGATCCTCCGCCGACAATTATGTAGTCATAATTCTTGGTTGGCATAGTCTCTCCTGATAGTCTATTTGTGGTTAATCTTGGGGTTGTCCAAAAAGCTTTTTCTGTTCGGAAGGTCGCCGTTGTTCTCCTGCACGCATTTAAGGAGCATGAGATAGTGGTTACCGATATAAGTCAGGGCCTTGAGTGGTTCGCCTCGGTCTATCTCCCGGGCGGTTTCCTTCCAGTTGGACACGGTCATCTCCCGGTAATCAACGTCATCGTACAAGGCGTAGTCATAGGAGCTGAACCCCTGCTGAATGGCGCGCATAACCCATTCAAAAACCGGATTCTTGGCCATTTTTGCGAATTGGATGTTCAGGGCTCGATCCAGTTCGGCAATTGTCTGCATATCCGGACTTTTTGTGGAGACGTATTTTTCCAGCTCCTGTGTCTTTTCCACTAGGGCCTGTTTTTCCTTTTTGCTGCCCCGGGCCACGGCCAGGGTGGTTATGGTCCGGTCCAGGCTTTCTCGGAATTCTATCAAAGATTCCGGGTCGATATTTTTCTGTTTCAAAAACAGGGTAAAGGACTCGCTTACGCTGTCTACTTCCACCTGCTTGACAAACGCCCCGCCTTTGGAGCCTTTCTTGATTTCGAGCAGTCCTTTTTGCTTCAGGATCTGCTGAGCTTCCCGGATCACCCCCCGGCCGGTCTTGAACTGGGTTTGCATCTCCCGTTCGCTGGGCAGCCTCTGTCCGGGAAGTATCCGGCCCTCGATTATGGCTGCCTCGATCTGCAGGGCAATGTCTTCACTGGCCCGGCCGGCTTTGGCCGGGGCAAAACTCAGATTGTTGTTTTCAGTCACTTTGGTCCTACATTTTTATAAATAGATTCCAGGCCTCTGGATTTGTCCTTATAATTAACTTGCTAAAAATTTATAGTTTTTTTTGTTCGGCCCAGCCGTGGCTTGTTATTTTCGCGGCCAAATGGTAGGACCATTCTTAGGATAGGGGCTGTAAACTGTCAAGGGGATATTTTAGAGAACCAAAAAACATACTTTTAAATGGCTTATCTTGGATACCAGGGGGATATTATGTTTATCTTTGTCCTGTTACGCGATGTGATTATTTTAGTGGCCGGGGTGTGCTTTTTTGAATTTTATCTGGATTTTCAGCTTCCGGAAGAGGACAATCTGCTTCTTTACTTCGTGGCCATACCCATAATCTGGGCCACATTAAGTCAGATATGGACTTCGGTCAGCTATAGTGAGCAAAAAAATCGATTCATGTATGCGCTCTGCCATGTCATCGGGGTTTTAATGCTTATAAGCACGGTTTTTTTGATAAGTGCGGTGCTCAATTCCATCGAGGCCAGCCTGTCTTTGACCGGAAATATCTTTTTCCATTTTGTGGGCTGGACTGTGCTGATCGCGTTTGTTTTTTATGATTTAGTGGATATTTTATGAGTGGAGAAAAAGCAGCAGGCCATTAAAAAGAGCGAGTGATAATTGAGGGCAAACCGGAGTTTAGCGCCCTGGTGTAATGTTTCTTGCTTGTCGAACCCGGCGCCTCGTGGCAAGGCCCACCGAATTTGTTCTTTTTCCAGCTGTTAGCATACTTTTGCCTTTTGGGGAAAAGAAACTATGGACTAAAAAAGGGATTGGGCCGAGACCCAATCCCTTGCAATTTTCTGGTGCCGGGGGCGGGAATCGAACCCGCATGAGCTAAAGCTCGGTGGATTTTGAGTCCACTGCGTCTACCAATTTCACCACCCCGGCGTTTTCGGATTTCTGTGTAGTTTATACCCGTTTTCCAGTCAAGGCCTTTGTGCTCCGTTTCCTGCGGGCAGAATGTTACCAGCGGTTGACCGCGTGCAGGGGTTGTGGCAGTAGCCGCCAAGGAGGACAGAATGCTGAACGAAAAATTTCTTTTTGAGCTGGAGGAATACCTGAATTCCGGCCGCCTGGAAGAGGATTTCGAGTATTCGGACGAAGACAGGAGATTGGAAATACTGGATTATCTGGAAAGACTTATGGATGTTGCGGAAAAGGCGGACGAGGTGGCCACCAGGCTGATATTCAAGAATACTCAGCTCGAGCAGCTGTTGGGAAGCAAAGAAAACAAGTAGCGGGTCCTGCCTCCGGCTGAGTAGTCCACTGCCGCCTCTATTTCCCAGCCCGACGGGGCCTTGTCCAGGTCTTCCCCGGACATGAGCACTATTCTCCCCTTTCGGCCGAGCAGGTTTGCGGCCAGGGGCAGTAGCTTCTGCAGGGGCATAAATGCCCGGCTTATTACTATGTCCGCTGTGCCGGGGTCCAGATCCTCCACCCGTTTCCAGAGCACGTGGGTCCGGGGCAGTTCCAGGGTGCGCAGTACATGGCGGAGGAAAAAGACCCTTTTCTGTCTTATCTCGATCAGGTAGTATGTCCCCGGGGTCCAAAAAGTGCGCAAAGGGATTCCGGGTAGACCGGCGCCTGCTCCTAGGTCCAGAGACAAAGGGTCTTCGGGTAGGGACAATTCTCGGAAGAAGGAACTCAAATACAGGCTGTCCGCTATGAGTCCTTCCAGGATGTCCCGGGGGGTCTTGGGGCCGACCAGGTTCATCCTGCGGTTCCATCTGTGCAGCATATTCATGTATTCAGCCAACTTCCCGGCCTGATCTTTTTTGGGCCTGAAGCCTTGCCTGATACAAAAGTCCTTTATTTCCTCCAGGCGCATTATCGGTCCCTCAAAACCCGGATTTCCCTGCTCGACTTTCCGGGACGCTCAAGTTAAACAAACCTGCATTTTCAAGGAGAAAGCCTATGACTGCAGACAAGAATGTAGGAATAATGTTTCCCGGTCAAGGTTCACAGCGGTCCGGCATGGGCCGGGATCTGGCCGAGAGCTGGGCCGATGCCATGCAGGCCTGGAAAATGGGCGAACATATTTCCGGCCGGCCCCTCCGGGAGATTTATTGGGAGGGTGAAGAAAAGGACATGGCTGATACCGCCAGCCTCCAGCCGGCTTTGTTTATCGTGGATACCGTGACTTGGCTTTATCTGCGCAGTAAAATAGACACGGTTTCAGCTGCGGCAGGACATAGTCTGGGCGAATATTGCGCCCTTTGCGCCGCCGGGGTGCTCGATTTTAAACACTGTCTGGAGATAGTCTGTTTGCGCGGAAGGCTCATGGCTGACGCTGGTATCGGACAGAACGGTAGTATGGCCGCAATCCTCAAACTAAACGAGGATCAGGTCCGGGACCTGGTCCAAGAAGTCCACGAGGAGACCGGACGGGAGATTCTGATCGCCAATTATAACACCCCCCGGCAACTGGTGGTCAGCGGGGACGATATGGCGGTGGACGCGGCCACGAAAAAGGCCATGGATAAAAAGGGTCGCAGTGTAATCCTCCCGGTCAGCGGGGCATTCCATACCCCGATGATGCAGGAGGCGGCAGACGAGCTGGCCGGATACATGGACAAAAAGGACTGGAACCCGCCGGAATTTCCGGTCTTTTTTAATGCCACAGCCGGCCCGGAACCTGACCCGGAAAAAATCCGCAAGATAATGCACAAGCAGATGGTCTCCTCAGTGTATTGGAACCAGCTGGTGCAGAACATGCACGAGTACGGCGTACACACCTTTTTGGAACTCGGGCCCAGAGGAGTCCTTTCCCGGATGGTCGGACAGATCCTGGGCACGGACGGGGAATTCGAAACCAAATGCATCGAATCCCTGGAAGACATGGATTCGTTTTAGAAGAGCACCTCTTTGTTTGCTCAGTCGTTTACAATTTCAACCCAGCAGAAGCCAAATGAGATCAGAACAGATAATTGAAGATTTACTCAAAAACTTTTTTCAAAGTAAAGGGCTTGCCTGGCCCAAAAAGGCGGTTGTTGAACCGCCCAAGGATAAGAAATTCGGGGATGTGGCCAGCAATGCGGCCCTGGTCGGCTCCGGTGAGGCCGGTCAGAATCCCCGAACATTGGCCGAGGAAATCCGAGAATTTTGCCTGGCCCAGGAAGAGCGTCTGGAAAAGGCAGAGACAGCCGGCCCCGGTTTTTTGAATTTTACCTTTGACCGGGATTTCTGGAAGGAAGTGATCCCTGATGTTCTGGGTAGTGGAGAAGAATACGGAAGCAACCATTTTGGTCAGGGCAGGCCGGTGCAGGTGGAATACGTCTCCGCCAATCCCACCGGCCCTCTGCATATAGGGCATGGAAGGGGTGCGGCTGTTGGGGACAGCCTGGCCCGAATCATGCGTTTTGCCGGCTACGAGGTGAGCACGGAATATTATCTAAATGATGCCGGCCGACAGATGCGCCTTCTGGGTGAATCAGTACTTATCCGCCTGGAGCAGCTCGCCGGCCGGGAGGTGGACCTGCCTGAGGAATGCTACAAGGGTGATTACATCCGGGCGATCGCAGAGGAAATACTTAGTGCAAAAGGTCCGCACATTCTGGACCGACCTCGGGAGGAGCTTTTGGATATCTGCCGACAAAGTGCACTGGAGAGCATCCTGGCCGGGATCAAAAAAGATCTTTTTGAGTTCCGGGTGGAACATCAGGTCTGGTTTTCCGAGGAGAGCTTGGTTAGCGACGGTCGGGTCGAGGACACCTTGGACTGGCTCCGAGAAAAGGATCTCGCTTACGAGCAAAACGGCGCGCTGTGGTTCAGGACTACGGAGTTCGGGGATGACAAGGACCGGGTGCTGCGGAAATCTGATGGCACGCTAACCTATTTTGCCACGGATATCGCCTATCACAAGGACAAATATGACCGCGGCTTTGATTTGGTGGTGGATATCTGGGGTGCGGATCACCACGGATATGTGCCGCGGATGAAGGCTGCCGTGCAGGCCCTGGGCCAGGAGCGGGAGAACTTGCAGGTTATTTTGGTCCAGCTGGTCAATCTGTTGCGCGCCGGCGAGCAAATCGCCATGTCCACGCGGGCGGGCAAGTTCGAGACCTTGTCCGACGTATGCCGTGAAGTGGGCACCGATGCGGCCAGGTTTATATTTTTGACCCGCAAAAGCGACAGTCATCTTGATTTTGACCTGGAACTGGTTAAGAAACAGAGCATGGACAATCCGGTATATTATGTGCAATACGCCCACGCCAGGATATGCTCCGTGATGCGCAAAGCCCGGGAACGGGGCATTCAAATACAACGCGGGACCAGAGAACTTTTACCCGCCCTGGACACAGCCGAGGATCTGGATCTTTTGAAATGCATGGAGAAATTCCCGGACGCGGTGATCAGCTCTTCTCGGTCCCTGAGTCCGCATCATCTGTGTTATTATCTACAGGATTTGGCCGGTATGCTGCACCGTTACTATACGGTCAATCCGGTTTTAAGCGCGGCAGACGAGGACGTGGTCCAGGCCAGGATGCTCATTTTAAAGGCAGTGGCCACGGTATTGAAAAACGGTCTCGGTCTGCTCGGGGTGAGTGCCCCGGAAAGCATGTAGAGCGCCAGATTCAGACTCATTTGGTCCTTTTCCACGCATTCGGAGCCTTGAACGACTCTTCGAGCGGACGACAGTTAATGATCTCTAGTAAAGAAACGGACTTTTAGTCCTCGGAAACGGATTTGTTTTTGGTTCGATACTTAAATTTTTGTAAATCTTATCCAGCAAAAAGAAAGTGGCTCAGAAAAATACAGCTAAAAAAAACACGGCCCGGAAAAAGCCACCGAACCAGAAATCCGGGGGGAGATTTCAACTGACCCTGGGAGTCAAGGGGGGGGTATATCTACTTTTGTTCGTGTTCCTGGCCATGGTCTGGTCCTTTATCCTGGGCGTTTTTATCGGCCGGGGGTATAATCCGGAGGACTATGTCCCGGAGATCGCCCGGGTCATTCCGGAAAAGGAACACTCCCCAGACAAGGCCGCAAAATCCGACACCCTGCGGCCCGAGGACCTGGATTTTTTTGAGCGCCTTACCCGAGACGAACCTGAGCCGGAAAAGAGCGAGCAGAGGCTAGAACCGGAAAAACAGCCCGAGGAAGTCCGGGAACAGGCCATGTCCATCTCTCCCAGAGAGAAAAAAGAGTTTGATTACCAGTATCAGGTGGCCTCTTTCCGGGATATGGACAAGGCCAATTCTTTGCACGCCAAGTTGAGTAAAGAGAATGTCCCTTCTTCCATAACCAAGGCCTTTGCCGGTTCTGAACCCTGGTTCCGGGTCCTGGTTGATTTTCAGGGTACAGAGTCCCGGGCGGAAGAGATTCAGGAAAAACTGAATAAACTAGGCATCAAAGAACCGCTTTTAAAGAGCAAGAAGCCGGCCCGGGAATAGTTCCCGAATCCCGGCCGGTCCGGCCGCAGCCGCCTCCAGAAGTGGTTCTTTAGATTCTAACGATATATCTTTATACGGAGGTGTTAACCATGCTCAATACCACTTTTGTCCCCAGCAAGGCCTTTTTCACCAAGGGCATCGGCCGGCACAAGAACAAACTGCAGTCCTTTGAGCTGGCTCTGCGCGACGCCAGGATAGAAAAGCAGAATCTTGTCTATGTTTCTAGTATATACCCGCCCAAATGCAAGATGGTAGATGTGGACGAGGGCATCTCCCAACTTTTGCCCGGGGAGATAACCTTCTGTGTCATGGCCCGTAACGCGACCAACGAAAAGAACCGCCTGGTGGGTTCAGCCGTAGGCATGGCCTTTCCCGCGGACGAGAGCAATTATGGTTATATCTCCGAGCACACCGCATTCGGCGCGGATGAACATGAAATAGGCGATTTTGCCGAGGATCTGGCCTCAACCATGCTGGCCACTACCCTGGGGGTGGATTTTGATGCGGACAAGGCCTATGATGAACGCCGGGAGATCTATATGATGAGCGGGCAAATAGTGGATTCCGCGTCCGCTCCGTGCGTGACCACGGGGCAGGCCGGGCTGTGGACCACGACCCTTTCCGCTGTGGTCTTTATTCCCTAGATTTAATGGTGGCGATTATGGGTGGTCTGTTTGCTCTGGAAAGTCCCTGCAGGGACGCAAAAAAAGTAAATGTCTGGCCTGTGCCCTACCAGGGGACGGTTAGCTTCATGGCCGGGACCAGGGAGGGACCGGAGGCGATCATCCGGGCCAGCCGGGAGATAGAGGTCTACGACTTTGAGCTGGACGTAAACCTGGATGAGTTGTGCGCGATAAGCATGCTTCCGGAGTTTCCCTGCTCCGCGGCCGGGCCCGAGGCCCAGTGCGCGGACATGGGTAATTACTTGCGCAAGTTCGATCCGGGAAAGGAATTTTTTCTTTTGCTGGGTGGGGAACATACCCTGGCCTATCCCATGCTCGAGTTTTACGCCCGGAAGTATCCGCATCTTGTGGTCCTCCAGATAGACGCCCATGCGGATTTGCGCCCTGAATATCAGGGATCGCGGTTCTCCCACGCCTGTGTCATGGCCCGGATCCGGGAGTTGGGCCTTTCCGTTGCCCAGCTCGGGATACGCAGCCTGTGCCGGGAGGAGGGCGAATACATTCGTAGATACGCCGGGAATGGTTTGTATACCTGTTTTGCCTCGGATATGCCTTCCCCGTCCCGGGCAGCAAAGCGTATAAAGGAGATGGCCGGCTCCGGGCCAGTATATATCACGTTTGACGCCGACGGCATGGACCCGTCCGTGATCCCGGGAACCGGCACTCCTGAGCCCGGGGGACTGGATTTCCACTGGATTGACAGTTTTTTAAGATATCTGTGGCCCGGCCCCCGGCTGGTGGGCATGGATTTCTGCGAACTGGCCCCACTCGCGACGGACCGAGTCTCAGAATCCGCGGCGGCCAAGCTTATTTTAAAGATTTTAACCCGTTGCTTTGGCCATGAGCGAGAATAAAGACGACATCCGTTGTGTAAGCAGTCTGAAGGATCCGGAAGACGAGGGGCTCAAGGCCTTGCAATCTTTGGATCCGGACCAGATAGAGGACTTTGAGGGGCTTTTGACCGCCATGGGTCGGACCGCTTTCGGCGGTCGCAGCCTGGGTGATGCCCTGGAGGTGGGCGCGGAAATGATCTCCGATCCGGAATGTTTTGTGGTCGGGACTTTTTCCGGGGCCATGACCGTGGCCAAGATGGGCACTCTGCTCTGCAGGATGATAGATCGGGGCTGGATAAACGCGGTGGTCTCTACGGGCGCCCTCATGGCCCACGGATTTATCGAATCTATGGGCATGAAGCACTACCGCTACGAACCGGAACGCATGGATGATCGCGAACTCTTTAAACGCGGGTTCAACCGGGTTTACGACACTCTGGAGCCGGAAAAGAACTTCTGTCAGGCAGAAGAAGTCATGCACGAGATCATGTCCGGGGTAGACAAAGGCGAGCACCTGTCTTCGGAACTCATCTGCCGCCGTATAGGCAGGCATCTATCCGAGAACTTCAGCGGACCGGGTATTTTGAAAAGCGCATATGAAAATGATGTCCCAGTGTATATCCCGGCATTCACCGATTCCGAACTGGCTCTGGACATCGCCACCCATATCCTGTCTGAAAACCCGGAGGCTTTGGAGGAGCAGGACCCCAGGCATTTCTTCTTTCAGTTCAATCCTTTTCTGGATCTCTTTAGTTATACCCGAAAGATCTGTTCCGCCCCCAGAACCGGCATATTCACTATTGGCGGTGGCGTGCCCCGGAATTGGGCCCAGCAGGTGAGTCCCTTTCTGGAGATCGCCTCCCAGCGCCTGGAGCGAGAATTCCCGCTTCGCCGTTTCCAATACGGGGTACGCATCTGCCCGGAACCGGTACATTGGGGCGGTTTATCCGGATGCACCTACGGCGAGGGGGTCTCCTGGGGCAAATTTGTGCCTCCGGAGCAGGGAGGGCGCTTCGCCGAGGTCCCGGCCGACGCCACCCTGGTCTGGCCTCTTTTGTTCAAGGGGCTGGAGCAGAGACTGGCAAAGAAAAAAAAGCCATAATCGCCAGGTCTTTCCGATGTAGGTCTTACACTCTGCGGTTGTAAGCTACCCCAGAATCTGTAAAAAAGAAAACATGCGGGCCTCTCGTTACAAGCATCAAAAAGGATCAGGCAGGTGAAATCCACATCCAACGTCGAGGAACCCCCGGCCTTTTCATGAAAGGCGTTGAGCACGCAATGTTTAAAGGCTGAGTTTCAGGCTGCCGCGTCCTGGCAGGTTTAGGCGTGTCCTTTAATGGTGAGCTTTGTGCCCCGATAAAAGCGGGCGGTCTAGAGATATCTTTTCAATTGCTTGGCTAACCTATTTTAGGGACATGAGGAATAGTTGCCAAAATATTTAAATACACTTGATCTGCGTGTGGACAAGCTGATTTGGCGCGGTCGGGGCCTGGCCCGGACAGCAGAAGGCAAGGCCACGATCGTGGAGCCCGGAGTCCTGCCCGGAGAAAGGATCCGGGCCGGGGTATACAAGGAAAAAAAAGACCATCTCCTGGCCCGGGCAGTGCAAATCCTGGAATCAAACCCCGGCCGCCGCAGCCATCCCTGTGTGCACGGGCCAGATTGCGGGGCCTGCCCCCTGGCCATCATACCCAACCGTTCGGCCCTGCAGATAAAAAAAGATATCCTGCTGGATACCTTGAACCGCCAGCTTTCCCGGGAATTGTCCGTGAAAGCGGCTGCCATGCTCAAGATACATCCTTCAACCAGGGCCTGGAGATACAGATTCAGGGGGCAGGTGCATGTTTTGAACGGGAAGCCGCATTTCATGCAGTCTTCCGCGAATATACCCGTGCCTTTCCGGGACTGTAAGATTTTCGCCCGCCCCTTAAACGCTGTTCTGGAGAAAAAGAGCGCTGGGGTTGCCGACGGCAGGCAGCTTATAGCCGCATCCCCGTATGACGGAGAAGTTGCTTGGGCCTTTGAAGAGAAAAAGCTTGTTCTTCCCCTTGATCCATGGGGAATCCGGCTATACATCAACCCCGATTCCTTCTTCCAGGCCAATTGGGGGCAGAATAAGGGGCTTGTCTCTTTGATTCTTGACTCTTGTGCCGGGTATTTTCGGGTGGCTGATCTGTATGCCGGAAGCGGCAATTTTAGTCTTCCTTTGGCCGCATCCGGCCATGAGGTGCTGGCTGTCGAAGGCAGCAACCGGGCTGTTCAAGAGGGGAAAGAAAACGCAAAAATAAACAAAGTACAAAATGTAGAGTTCATCCGCACTGATTTGTCCCGGCCGGGCAAAAGCTGGCAGCCGGTTAGCTCTTTTTCCCCGCAATGCGTTGTGGCCGACCCGCCCCGGTCCGGAGGAGGCAAGGCCGTACACAGTCTGAAAGATATACCCGGCTTGGAGCGCATCGTCTGGGTCTCCTGCGATATAGTCAATTCCTGTCGGGATTTAAAGCCACTTCTAGAGCAGGGCTGGGAATTAAGCGCTGTTCATATCGTAGACATGTTCCCCCAGACTTGGCACATGGAGGTGGTTATACTCCTGGATAAAATAAAAGCGGGGACAAGAAGCTTTTGGCATTAGTAATTAACTTTTGATCTTGGGGAATAAAAAATAAGAAGGATTGAACCGCAAAGGCTCGGATGAGGCGAAGAAGAACTTACTTTTTTTGGGGGCCCTTTGCGTCAAGAGCCCGGCACTCAAATTCATATTTGAGTGCCGGACCGGCGGTTATGTTCTAGGACTGCGGGCAAAACACGTACTAGCTTTCCAGATATATGGAATATTTATGCAGGTGCGTCTTTATATGTAGACTTTTACTTGCTCCGGCCAGGCCACAATTGCGCGGCCAGCATCCCGGAAAACATGAGAAAACATCCCAGAATGGAGCGGTCATCCATGGTTTCGCTCAAAATGGCCCACCCGGCCAGGGCGGCGAACACCGACTCCAGGCTGAGGATAATCGAGGCATGAGCTGGAGGGGCCTCCTTCTGGGCCACCACCTGCAGGGTATAGGCGATCCCGGAGGACCCGATCCCGGCGTACAGAATAGGCACGAGCGCCCCCTTTATCGCTGTCCAGGATATCTCTTCCACAAAGAGCGCGACTATGAAGCTCAGGACCGCGGTAACCGCGAACTGGGCCGAGGACAGTTTGATGCAGTCAATGCGCGGGGCGAGCCAGCCGATGGCCAGTACGTGCAGGGCAAAGGCTATAGCGCACAGAAACACGAGGAAATCCCCGTAGGCAATGGTCAGTTCGCTGGTTATGGTCAGAAAGTACAGCCCAATCGCAGAGAGACAGGCCCCGATCCAGCCCCCGGCGCCAGGGTTCTGCCTCCAGAACAACCCCAACAGCGGAACCAGGACCACATAAAGCCCGGTTATGAACCCGGCCTTTCCGGCTGTGGTGTAGATAATACCTACCTGCTGCAGGGTGCTTGCGGCAAATAAAAGGACCCCGGCCAAAAGTCCACCCCAGAGCACACTCACCGGGTCCCCGGCCTGAAAAACGCTCTCTTTGACCCCTTTTCTGTCCCGAAGCCAGATAAGGGGCAAAAGGCTCACCGCGCCCAGGGCAAACCTGGAGGCATTGAACAGGTAGGGGCCCATGTGGTCCATGCCCATACGCTGGGCGACAAACGCCGCTCCCCATATGGCGGCAGTGATCAAAAGCAGGAAATCGGCTTTGTAAATGTGTACTCTTTCCATGGCCATAAGTCAGTCCTTGATTGTCCGGTTCCAAGGTATCTTTAATGGATTGTCAGCTATAGTCTGCCGCCTGTTTTTAGTGCCCGGCAAACAGGGAAGGCACTCTGCTTTAATTTTTGTTTCAAGTCAACGGCGCTTATTTATCCCTCTAACTACAGGCCGCACAAGATTCAATTGACAGAAGGAAATAATTTTATTAGCAGACAAAATATAGATTTTGTGCACTGACTGCAGTATTCAAGGAAATGCATCTATTTTGCATATGTATGCATTTTTCTTATTGGTGGATGATGTAGGCAGGCATTTAAGTTTTATGATACAAGGAAGCAAGTACGGGAGTTAACATGATTACTATTAATGAGAATTATCAAAAGCTGCAGTCTTCATATCTTTTTGCGGATATAGCCAGGCGGGTGGAAAAGTTTCAGCAGGAAAATCCGGATATGGAGGTCATAAAATTGGGCATCGGAGATGTGACTCTGCCTTTGCCCGAGGTTTGTGCCCGGGCCTTGCACCAGGCCGTGGACGAGATGTCCAAGGCGGAGACGTTCCGCGGTTACGGCCCGGAACAGGGGTACGCCTTTCTGCGGGAAGCGATCGCGGAAAACGATTTCGCCTCCAGGGGGTGTGAAATAGATGCGGCGGAGATATTTGTAAGCGACGGTGCCAAATGCGATACCGGCAATTTCCAGGAACTCTTCTCCCGGGATGCGGTCATCGCTGTCCCGGACCCGGTCTACCCGGTATATGTGGACACCAATGTTATGGCTGGCAGGACCGGAGAAGCGACCGAGGGCCGCTACGAGGGTATCGTCTATTTGGAATCCACGGAGGAAAACGGTTTTGTGCCCGGCCTTCCGGATCAGGAAGTAGACCTCATCTATCTCTGCTATCCGAATAACCCCACCGGGGCGACCATAGACAAAGAGTCTCTGGGCAAATGGGTGGATTTTGCCCGAGAGAAAGATGCTTTGATCCTGTTTGACGCCGCATACGAGGCCTTCATCCAGGACAAGGATATCCCGCATTCGATTTATGAAATTCCCGGGGCCAAAGAAGTGGCCGTGGAGTTCCGCAGTTTCTCCAAGACTGCCGGGTTCACCGGGACCAGGTGCGCGTTTACTGTCGTCCCCAGGGAGTGCCGTGCCTTTGACCGCGCGGGGAACCATGTGGAGCTTAATCCGTTGTGGAGTCGCCGGCAGACCACCAAGTTCAATGGGGTGTCTTATCCGGTGCAAAAGGCCGCGGCCGCTGTTTACTCCCCGGAGGGACAACAGCAGATATCCCGGAATATCGATTTTTATCTGGAAAACGCTCGCATTATCCGGGAGCAGATGCGCAAACTGGGATACAACTTAACCGGAGGCGTGCATTCCCCTTATATCTGGATCAGTGGGGCCGGTGACTCCTGGGGGATGTTCGACCTTTTGCTGAGCAAGGCCGGAGTGGTGTGCACACCGGGGACCGGATTCGGTAGCTGCGGACGGGGATATATCCGCATTAGCGCGTTTAACAGCCGAGAAAACGTGGAAGAAGCCATGCGGCGTATAAGCCGGGCCCTGTCCTAGGACCGGGTCCGGCCGGGAAAAAATTGTTGACCCCGTCCCGACCCTGAGATAAATACCAACCCTTCACACGGTGAGTGTAGCTCAGGTGGTAGAGCCCCTGGTTGTGGCCCAGGTGGTCGCAGGTTCAAGTCCTGTCACTCACCCCAAATCAAAAAAAAGCCCGCTAAAAGCGGGCATTTTTTTTAGTATTGAAATCCGATCAGCTCGCGAACCTTGCGCATATTTGCTTCCGCGTTCTCCCTGGCGGCCCTGTTCCCCCGGCGCAGGATTTCCCAGACCATGTCCGGGTTGTCATCCAATTCCTTTCTTTTTTTGAGGATCGGGAGCAAAAACTTTTCCAGGTTCTCCAAAAGGATCTTCTTGCAGTCAAAGCATCCCCACTTGGCCTGGGTACAATTCTTCCTTATCTCCTGTCTTTTTTCCCTGTCAGTCAGCAGGCGGTGATAGGGATATAAATTGCATAGGTCCGGATCGCCGGGATCGTTTTTGCGCTTGCGATTGGTGTCTGTGAGCATGCCTTTGACCTTGGGCACGATGGTGTCCATGGACTCACTCAAATAAATACAGTTGCCGTAGCTCTTGCTCATCTTTCGTCCATCCAATCCGGGCAACTTGGCTGATTCAGTCAGTTTGGCCTCGGGTTCCGGAAAGAAATCCCCGTATAAGTGGTTGAACCTCCGGGCTATTTCCCGAGTGAGCTCCAGGTGGGGAAGTTGATCCTGTCCAACGGGCACGAACTGTGGTTTGTACATGAGGATATCCGTGGCCATAAGCACCGGATAGCCCAGAAAGCCGTAGGTGTTCAGGTCCTTGGCCACCAGCTCCTGTTTGATCTCCTTGTACGTGGGATTGCGCTCCAGCCAGCCGAGCGGGGTGATCATGGACATGATCAAAGTCATCTCCGCGTGTTCCTTGAGTTCGGATTGCAGAAACAAGGTCGAACTCTGGGGATCAAGCCCGCCGGCTACCCAGTCCTTGACCAGCTCCGGGACAAAGCCGCTTATTTTTTGCGGCTCGGCATATTCACTGGTCAGCGCATGCCAGTCGGCGACAAAAAAGAAGCACTCGTAATCCCGCTGGAGCTCAATCCAGTTCTTGAGCACTCCGAAATAATGTCCCAGATGCAGGGGGCCGGTAGGCCGCATGCCGGAGACGATTCTTTTATTTTGCATAATACCCC
>JBKHGE010000023.1:0-33725 GCA_046539845.1 Desulfonatronovibrionaceae bacterium | reverse complement strand
AAAATTATAGTAAGTTATCTAATGTCTAAAAAAGTTTGTTGGGACACCAGTGAAAATATTTCTTAAATTATTGTTAGCCAATGCGGTTGCACCTTTCGCAAAGCAACAAAAGGCCGAAAAATGACCGAGTATCCTTTGGTAAGCATTGCAAAAATCGCCCCCGGAGCGGTCACTGCTACTGAAGTAAGGTCCGGTCAGGGTCGTTTCCTGTTTCCCCCGGGCAGGACCCTTTCGGTCAAGGATATCCAAAAGTGCAAGGCCTGGGGGGTCTGGCACCTGCGGGTGGAGAATAACCCTGCCGAGGCTGAGCCCAAGTGCGGGACAAGCAGAGAAGAGATCAAAAAGACCCGGGATGCACTTCTGCCTTATTTTACAACCTGGGATTTCCAAGAAGCGGCCAACCGGGAGGTGTTCAAAAATATAGTCCTGTGGACCGCAGACCCGGAAAACAACCCGCTCGAGCCGGTGGCTGGGCAGGACATGGATCCGGAGCCCCTTTCAAAGGCCTTGGAAAGGCCGGACTTGAACAGGCTAATCCACAAGGACGAGAACCTGGCCACACTCCCGGATATATTCAGCCGGCTTATGGCTGCGGTCAACGACCCCAAATGCACCTCGCATCACCTAGCCCGGATTCTGGGTAACGACCCCGGTCTGTGCGCCAAGGTCCTCAGGCTGGTAAACAGCCCTGTTTACGGACTGATGCGCAAAATCGAGACTATGGAGCGGGCGGTCACCCTGGTAGGCATAAACGAAATCAGCAAAATCGCGCTGAGTATAAGCGTTATGTCCATGTTCAGGGATATCCCGGCAAAGGTCATGGATATGCACAAATTCTGGAGCCACTGCATCGGCTGTGGACTTGTGGCGGAGATCCTGGCCGAGGAAAAGAACATCCCCCCGGATAGATACCTGATCGCCGGCATGCTGCACGATATCGGCCGCCTGATCATGCTCAAGAATCACCCCCGGGCCGCCCTCTACGCCATCAAACAGGCGCGGGAAAAAAGAATCCCCCTGCACGCGATGGAAAACGAAGTCTGGGGGTTTACTCACTGCCAGGTAGGGGCAAAGATACTGGAGCTGTGGAGCCTTCCGGAATTTTTGGTCCAGGCCGCGCGCTTTCACCACCGGTTCGAGAAGTCAGATTACAGGCTGGAAATAGGTATCGTCCAGCTGGCTGATTCCCTGGTCCAGGCTTTGTTTATGGGCTACAGCGGGAACCAATTTATCCCGTCTGTCCCGCCCCGGATTTGGGAGACCCTGGGGCTCTCTCCCGGAATTATCCCTACTGTGTTCACCCAGACACGGTACCGGGCCGTGGAGATGATAGACACGCTCCTTTAATTCCCCCGGCCAAACCGGGGGGGTAACTCTGCAGCGCGGTGCGGCCCGTAAATAAGATCCTTTTTAAACAGCAAACAAAAACAACACCCCTTGGGATTTAAAAATATGGAAACGGAAAAATCCCCGCCGCTAGAGGACGAAAAACAAAACCCCGACCAGTATTCGCTCAGCTACCTGAAAGAAAGGATCGACTACCTTGACCGGCTGAACAGAAACACACTGGAGGCCATGGAAAACGTGGTCCGGCTGGGAGACTTCCAGGAGAGCTTTGGCAAGCTCTCCAGTGTAAACCTCATTCTGGATAAGATTGTAGACGGCTGCTCAAACACCATCCCTGTCGATGCCTGCTATATCTACCTCATAGACAAAGACAACGAATTCGTTCTGTACCTTGAACAGGGACAAACGGATATTATCAACCAGGACCAAGAGCTAAACAACCTGATCGAGACCCGCAAACTGGCCCAGGCCATCCTGCACAAAAAGCCCCTGCGCCATTTATCCACCAACGGCCAGGAGCTATTGGTGCATATCCTGGCCACCTCATCCCGGGTAAGGGGTCTTTTTCTGGCTGTGCTCAAAGACAGCTTCCAATCCATCCCGGACTATGCGCTTTCGGTCTTGAAGATACTCATGCTCAGCGGGGCGAACTGCATCGAAAACTATGAATTGTACCAAACCCTGCGGGACAAGATCAGCAAGCTGGAGGACTCGGAAAAGCAGCTCTCAATTCAGGCCTTTCATGATTCCCTCACCCGGTTGCCCAACCGCTTTTTTCTGATGCAGAAACTGAAAGACGCCATAAAAAGAAACTCCCGCAACAGCCGTCCCAATTTTGCCCTGCTCATGTTGGACCTGGACAATTTCAAACGCATAAACGATTCCATGGGCCATCACATCGGAGACGAACTGCTGAAAAAAGTCGCCGGCCGGCTAAGCAGCCTGTTGCGCGAATACGACACCGTGGGCCGCCTGGGAGGAGACGAATTCATCCTTCTTTTAGAGAACATAGACAGCCGGGCCCAGGTGATCAAAGTAGTGAAGCGCATCCACAAGGAAATGCAGCAACCGTTTATCCTGGACAATCAGGAGATATACATCTCCACGAGCACCGGCGTGGTTTTGAATTGTAAATGGAACGAAAACGAAGAGGACCTGCTGCGCAACGCAGATGTGGCCATGTACAAGGCCAAAAAGAGCAAAAAAGGCCACTACAAGGTCTTTACCCAGAAGATGTACAACCAAGCCGTGGAGAATATGGAACTGGAGATTGAGATCGGACGGGCCCTGGACAATGCGGAATTCGAACTTTTCTATCAGCCGATTTTGTCCTGTGACGCCACCCGCATATACGGAGCTGAGGCCCTACTCAGATGGAAGTACGCCACAGCCGCACACATCCCGCCAACCAAATTCATACCCATAGCCGAGGAAACCGGTCTTATAGTGCCTTTGGGTAAATGGGTCCTGCAAAGGGCATTGTCGCAAATAAAGCCGTTTGTGCAAAAGAACCCGGATTTCCTTTTAAGTGTGAATATCTCTCCCCGGCAATTTAAGCACAAATCCATAATGAGACACCTTGAGGATTTCCTCCGGGCCGGCGACTTTCCCCCGGAAAACCTTTTGCTGGAGATCACGGAATCCACCCTTTTTGACGATTATACAAAAAACGCAGCCAAGCTGGAAAAAATCCGGAAAACAGGGATCAAATTCGCTCTGGATGACTTTGGGACCGGGTATTCCTCCCTGAATCACCTGAAAAATATACCGGTGGATTTTATAAAAGTGGACAAATCATTTATCTCCGAGAGCAAGAACTCGCACAACAACCGGGCCATACTCGAGGGTATAGTCAATATGGCCCATGCCATTAATATTCAGGTTATTGCCGAAGGCATAGAGGAACGGGAACAGCTAAGGATGGTCTACAGGGCCGGATGCGATGCTCTGCAAGGCTTTCTCTTTTCCAGACCGCTTAACCTCTGCGATCTGAAAAAATTTTTGGGGGCATCCACCCAATTTTCGAAAAACGCGATCCCCGCCGGGCCCGGTATCCAGGACAATCCCCGCTGACAACCCGAAAGCTATCAGCGGGCCGCGGGACAGGTGATTTTTTAACAATTAAGAGCGGCTAGGAAATCCTGTACACGCAGATTTTGGCCCCCACCCTGCCTTTGTAATATTCTGTATCCAGCATCTCTAAGAGCTCCCAGGCCCCTTCGGTTTCCAGGCGCAGCATTTCATTGCGGAAACCGTATTCCTCATAGGCGCCTTCCCTGATGGTAAAGCAAACCACGCCCCCGGGCCTGGTGATCCGGATGAACTCGGAAAAGACCTCCGGGCCCACATGGCCGTATGTCAGAGTACCGGCACAGACTATGGCCCCGTAAGCGTTGTCTTCGATATCCAGGGGCCGGGTCAGGTCCACGTGCAGCAGATTGGCGTACACCCCTTTGCGCTCCGCCTGATCCAGCATTTCCCGGGAATAATCCAGGCCGTCCATTGTCATATATCCGCGGGGCCAAAGGATTTCCGCCACCAGACCAGTCCCGCAGCCAGCGTCCAGAACCCTTACCTCCGGATCCCCCTGCAGGTGCCTGTCCAGGACCTCGGCACAGGCCTTAAACCCCACATAGCCGAATTCATCCACTGTATCCCGATCATATTCCCCGGCCCAATCGCTGTATGCGGCCATAAGATCCTGTTTGTCCGCCGGGTTATATACCTTCTCCAGAATGGATTCCTTGCTGCCCATTTTGACCTCCTGATTTTTTTATCTCCCTGATTCGGCCCCGAGGATTCTGCCGCGACAGTCTGTGAACACAACCACCGCAACGGAAATAGAGGCCACATTAATCCTGTGTCCGGAGACAAACCGCCTCGCGGCCTAAAGTAAAAACGGATTGGGCGCCCGTATAAAAAAGCCCAACCCGTTATATCTTCCGTGCCTATCTTTTGCCGGCCAGAGACTGAGTGATGCGGTCCAAGACAATGGCTATAAGGACAATGCCCAGTCCGCCGATAACTGCCAGTCCTACCCGCATGCTGTTTACACCCTCGAACACGAGCACGCCCAGACCGCCGGCCCCGATAAGCGAAGCGATGACCACCATGGCCAAAGAAAGCATAATGGTCTGGTTCAGCCCGGCCATAATGGTCTGTTTGGCCAGGGGCAGCTGGATGCGGAGCAGTATCTGTTTTCTTGTGGCCCCGCAGGCCAGGCCGGCCTCGATGAGTTCCGGGTGCACCTGCCTAATCCCCAGATTGGTAAGCTTAATGGTCGGGGGGATGGCAAAGACAATAGTGGCGATGACTCCGGCCACGGTCCCGATACTGAAGAGCATGACCACGGGCACCAGATACACGAAGGCCGGGGTGCTCTGCATTATATCCAGCACCGGCCGGATCACTCCGGCCAGCCTGTCGCTCTGAGACAACAAAATGCCCAGAGGAATCCCTACCACTATACAGAAGATCACAGAAGCCAGGATCATGGACAAAGTGATCATGGCCTCTTCCCAAACCCCGGTATAGCCGAGCAAAAGAAGGGCGAGCAAAGTGAACACAGCCACCCCACGCGAGGCATACTTCCAGGCTATACCGACCATGACCGCAATTACCACGACCGGATTGACCCAGAGCAAAAAATCCCTGATGGCCACTAGCACCTTATCAATCGGCCATTTAATGGCCTGAAAAATAAAGCGGTAATTGGTTACCAGCCAGTCCACTCCTGTCTCCACCCAATTTTCCAACGGCAGGGTAAACCAATCAAATATATTCAGCATCATTTCCTCCTTGCTTGAACTCTTGAAACAAACGAAAGGCCGTAGCCGGCCCGAGACAAACTAAGGACATCAAGTGTCCCCGGACGCCTGGAAAGCGCTCCGCTCGGACCGACCTGCCCTTTGCCCCTAAACTTCGGACTTGACAAGTGTCTTCAAAAAACGCCGCCTGGATATGGCCCCCTGATAGACATTGTCTTCATTCACCACCGGCACTGGATATTCAGAATTGGTGATCTTCTCCAGCACGTCCTGCAGATATTCGTCGCAGCCCACCGGCGAGACATAGTCCACGAACGCCTCTTCCAAAGAGCCGCTACGCTCGACCACCTCCTTGAGCCTGGTTGCGGACACCATACCCTCATACTGCTTCCTGCTGTTCAATATATATCCTACATGGGCATCACTGTGATAAAGCTGCTCCAGGGCGCTCCTCGGACCGACTCCCTTGTGCCGGATTATGGTCTCATAATGGTCCGCGGCTATTTCCCTGGCGGTAAAGACCATGGTTGGATCCACCCCGCGGAAAAAAGAGCGGACATAATCATTGGCCGGGTCCTTGAGGATTTCTTCCGGGGTGCCGATCTGGACGATCTCCCCGGCATCCATGATCGCTATCCTGTCTCCGATGCGGATGGCCTCGTCCAAGTCATGAGAAATAAAAACAATCGTGCGCGGGTTCTCTTCCTGAATACGCAACAACTCGTCCTGCATCTGGGCGCGGATCAAGGGGTCAAGTGCGGAAAACGCCTCGTCCATGAGCATAATATCCGGATCGGTTGCCAGACCGCGGGCCAACCCCACTCTCTGTTGCATACCCCCGGAGAGTTCCGATGGGTAGCTGTTTGCATTGGCCTTGAGCCCGACCATCTCCAAAACCTCCATGGCCCTTTTTTCCTGTTCATCTGTCGGACGCCCGGCCATGGCCAAACCCAGGGCGGCGTTCTGTGCGACTGTTAGATGCGGCAAAAGGGCAAAGGACTGAAAGACCATGCTCATATAATCACGCCTGAGCTGGACAAGCTCCTCATTATTCAGCTTGCTGATATCATTGCCTTCGATAAGAACCGTGCCGCTGGTAGGCTCGATAAGTCTGTTAAGCATACGGACCAGAGTGGATTTGCCCGAGCCGGACAGGCCCATAACCACGAATATCTCGTTGCCCTTGACCTCGAAACAGGCATCCTTAACCCCGATGGTCAGGCCGGTCTTGGCAAAGATTTCGTCCTTACTTTCCCCTTTGCCCACGAGCTCATAGGCCTGGTTAAGATCTCCGCTTCCAAATATTTTATACAGATTCTCCACCTTAACTCTGGAAACAGTGTCATTCCTGGTCATATCAACTCCTGTAAAAATGTATTTTTGTCTAAAAGCATCTTCAATGGGCACGAAATGCCGCCTCAGGAAGGAAAGTCCACCTCCAGAAACTATCCGCCCGACCTGAGGATCGCCCCGTTTCCCTGAATTATGTTATCTTCTAAACAAAAAAAATAAACAGACATTGAAATCAATGTCAAGGGATGCATCGAATTACTCTAAGCAGACAATATAGCCTTCTATCAGTAGAACGCAAAGAGAAATACGCTTTGCAGACAAAACAGAATACCTTGTATTCTTAAAAAGAAAATAACATCTGTTGTGAGACTTGAAGAACAAAACCTGCCGGGTGGAAATGAAAAAAAATGACTCTGAATACAAGTTTCACTACAGCAACATCAAGCAATGCTTACGCAACTAAGCATACAAGGCAGACAGTGCACAAGCATAGCAAGGACTTTATGCGGATACCCGGATATGTAACATCCCAGATATAAACCACAAAATAAACCCACTGGATGTCCAAGGCCCTGAATAATGATCACTGCCGTCAACATGACCGGCTCCGGAGAAAATTTAATCGGCCAAGGTAAAGAACACTTTTCCGGCTGAGACCTCCGGTTGGCGATCAGGCAAGGGTCCGGGCATTAGCGACCTATTTCCGGGAGCATCCCCGGGATGATGATCAGAGGGCGGGGATAAAGGCCGACCCGGACATGAGCCTCCTCATGGCTGGCCGAGCCCGGACCAGACCTGCCAATGTCAGGATCGCAAAAGGATTTGTCCATCCGGGGGAAGCCTTTGAAAACGATTTTTTGAATTTGGTCTCCAACACCTGAAGCACAAAAAAATATTATTGGGACCGACTTTTTATTGGGCCTATATAGACATTATTCTGGAGGCCTTGAAAGAGAATTGACCCAACAATCTTGCATAAATCCTTGTCTTCTTTTCCAGTCAGATATAATCCCTGGACCATTACGAATCAAAAAAAATACGATTACAATTTTATTTTTAAAATATTTAAACTAAAACCTACATGGTTTAGGACGACTATTATAAATTTAAACAATATAGACAATGAAAAAATATTAAACTTTTACATAAAAATAATATACAAATTTAAAATATAACAGCATTTTTTTAGTTTTGATATTTATTCAATCTACAAAACAAATAAAAGTATATATGATTATACTTATAATGCATAAATTTTAATATTTTCTATTGATTTTTACATTTTTAATTGCTTAAAAATTTCTTTAAAAACATTTCTTGACAAGCACAAATAATACGCTATGGTCACAAACCTAACAGGCGCCCAACCCGTGTTTTCAAACTGAATTTCACTACGCAATCACTAAATTTTTGATAATACCCTTTTCAACTGTTTTCTTTTGGTTTGGCATCTGACATGCGTAAAAAATACGAAGCCTCTATTATGGGCCTGAAAAAAAGAGTCTGGAGAATTAAAGATGCGCATACTTGATAAGATCAGAGACAAGCACCGATCGCTCTCCCTGGAATTCTTCCCACCCAAAGAGGAGGAAAAATATCCGAGATTCTGGGAGAACGTGGAACAACTCAGCCGGTCCGGGCCGGATTTTGTATCCATTACCTGCGGTGCGGGTGGAACCGGCCGGGGCAATACCATGCCCGTGGCCCGGACCATGAAGCAGGACCACGGCCTGGAGGTCATGGTCCATCAGACCTGTGTTAACTCCAGCCGGGAGGAACTGAAAGGGTTTTTACAAGAGATCTCGGAAGTCGGGATCGACAATGTGCTGGCCCTGCGCGGGGACCAACCCCGGGATCCGGAAGCCAGGACAGGCAACGGAGAATTCGATTACGCCTCGGAGCTGGTGGAATTCCTCAAGGCCCAGAACCCGGACCTGTGTGTGGCGGCAGCCGCTTATCCTGGGGCACATCCGGAGTCACCGAGCATCAAGGAGGACCTCTACTGGCTCAAACACAAAGTGGAAAAAGGGGTGGACCTCCTGCACACCCAATTCTTTTTTGACAACCGGCAATACTTCGATTTTGTGGACCGATTGCAGGGATTAGGGATCGAATGTCCGGTAATTCCCGGGGTGCTGCCCATACTGAGCTTTAATTCCCTCCGGTACATCTTGTCCGTATCCGGGACCATGATTCCGGGTTCGCTGTTTTTGGAAGTGGAAAAGATAAAGGAAAACCAGGGGCCGGAAGGCGTGCTCAAATTCGGAATCGATTTTGCTGCCGAACAGATAAACGACCTCTTGGAAAAAGGGGCGCCGGGGGTACACCTGTACACCCTTAACCGGGCCCAACCCTCCCTGGACATCATCAATAACTGTCCGTTCTGAATTAACCACGAGTCATACACCCGGACTTATGTATCCGGGAGTTCCGTCAGGGAACGCAATTAAAACCAAGGCCCCAATTCAGCCTATATATAACGGGGCGAAAAGGAGGTTTAAATCATGATCAAGAACAACGGTAAATACGTTTTCACGTCCGAGTCAGTGACCGAGGGTCACCCGGACAAAGTGGCGGATGCCATTTCCGATGCCGTCCTGGACTGCATCCTGGACCAGGACCCCAATGCCAAGGTGGCCTGTGAGACTCTGGCCACAACCGGCCTGGTGTTTATCGGCGGGGAGATCGGAACCGAGGCGTTTGCCGACCTGCAGGAGATTGCCAGGAACACCATCCGGGATATCGGCTACAACCATTCGGATATGGGCTTTGACTGGGAGACCTGCTCGGTCATTTCCAGTATAGACAAACAGTCCCCGGATATTGCCCAGGGCGTGAACCGCAAGAAACCGGAAGAACAGGGTGCCGGGGATCAGGGGATGATGTTCGGTTTCGCCTGCAGGGAAACGGATAAGCTCATGCCCGCCCCGATCTACTGGGCACACAAGCTCTCCCGCAGGCTGGCCTATGTGCGCAAAAACGGCATCCTGGATTTTTTGCGCCCGGATGGAAAGACCCAGGTGGCGGTTAAATACGAGGGTGACCAGCCGGTGGGAATCGAGAACATAGTCATCTCCTCCCAGCACACGGACAAAATATCCTATTCCGATCTTCAGGACGCCATCCGGGAGGAAGTGGTCAACAGGACCATCCCCGAGGACCTCATAGACAAAGATACCACTATTTATATCAATCCCACCGGCCGCTTTGTGGTCGGCGGACCCATGGGCGACTGTGGACTCACCGGCCGCAAGATCATCCAGGACACATACGGCGGCCAGGGGGCCCACGGCGGCGGTGCATTCTCCGGAAAAGACCCCTCCAAGGTGGACCGCTCCGGGGCATATATGGCCAGGTATATCGCCAAAAATGTGGTCGCCGCCGGCCTTGCGGACTGCTGCGAGGTGCAGATCGCCTATGCCATCGGGGTGGCTGATCCGGTTTCAGTGGTGGTCACTTCCCGAGGGACCGGGGAAGTAGACGACGAGACCCTGACCAAGGCAGTCCGGGAAGTATTCGACATGCGGCCCTACTACGTTATCAAACGGCTGAACCTGCTTCGGCCCATCTACAGACAGACTACCAATTACGGTCATTTCGGCCGCGAACACCCGGAATTCCTTTGGGAGAAGGCCGACGCTGTCGACGACCTGAGAACCGCCTGCAAGGTATAAAATCGAAATAGGAATTAATCATGGACATTATTGTATCTGGTTCGCTCGCTTTGGACAGGATAATGCCCTTCCCGGGCAAATTCTCGGATCACATCCTGCCGGATAAGATCCACATGCTAAACGTCTGCTTTATGGTCAACGGCATGGAGGAAAAGTTTGGCGGGACCGCCGGGAATATCGCCTACAACCTGCGCCTGCTGGAGGAAAAACCGGTGATCTTCGCTACCGCGGGCAAGGATTTCGGCGAATACAAGGATTGGCTGGAGAAAAACGACCTCTCCACCCAAGGAATACGTACGCTGCAGGATGTCCCCACTGCCAGCGCGTACATAACCACAGACCAGAACGACAACCAGATAATCGGCTTCAACCCCGGAGCCATGGGCTACCCCTGCAACCAGGAAGTAAACGGCTTCGCCCGGGACAACTGCCTGGCCATTGTTTCTCCGGGCAATCTCCAGGACATGCAGCATTACCCGGAAAAATTCCGGAAAGAGAAAATCCCTTTTATCTGTGACCCCGGCCAGTCCATCCCTGCTTTGAGCGGGGAGGAACTGCGCCGAATGATGCACGGATCGCTTATCCTTGTCTGCAACGACTACGAACTGGAACAGGTCTGCCAGAAGACCGGTCTTTCACATGCCAGGATCCTGGAGCTTACCGAGAACATAATTGTCACTCTGGGGGAAAAAGGAGGGAGGATAATCAACAAAACCGGAGAACATCCTGTGCCCGCGGTCAAAGTGGAAAATGCACCCGACCCCACCGGGGCCGGGGACGCATTCCGGGCCGGTGTCATAAAGGGGCTTTCCCAGGATTTGCCGCTGGAGGAAGCGGCCAGATTGGGAGCGGTCTGCGCCAGCTTCTGCGTGGAAAAACACGGCACTCAGGCCCATACCTTCACTCCGGAAGAGGTGGGTAAGCGGTTGCAGGAAATCAGCTAATCTCTAATCCTACCTAAGGAGGTAAATATGTCGGTTGAAAATCAAAAACAAAATTTTGGCAAAGACCCGATCAAAGTCAGGGAGTCCGGTCACTATCAGGAAGAGTACGTCAAACCCTTTGTGGAAAAGTGGGACGAACTCATCGATTGGGAATCCAGGGCCAAAAACGAAGGTGATTTCTACATTCGGGAACTTAAAAAACGCGGAGCCAAAAGGGTTTTGGACGTAGCTACCGGAACCGGCTTCCATTCAGTTCGCCTTTTAAAGGCCGGATTCGAGGTAATCAGCGCGGACGGAAACCCGGAAATGCTCACTCAGGCCTTTTCTAACGCCCGCGACCACGGAGTCATGCTACGCACGGTCCAGGCCGACTGGAGAATGCTTAACCGGGATATCCACAGTGAATTCGACGCGGTCATCTGCTTGGGCAATTCCTTTACTCATTTATTCGAGGAAAGGGACCGCAGGAAAGCTTTGGCTGAATTCTACGCCACACTGCGCCACGACGGCGTCTTGATTCTGGATCAGCGTAATTACGACTCCATGCTGGATCACGGCTTCACCTGCAAACACAAGTACTATTACTGCGGGGATGCCGTTTCTGCTGAACCGGAACATATTGACGAGGGGCTGGCCCGGTTCAAATACGTTTTCCACAAGGACAACTCCGAGTATTATCTGAACATGTTCCCCTTGCGCAAAAAATATCTGCAGGATCTGATGCACGGGGTGGGCTTCCAGTCCATCGAGACTTTCGGCGACTTCAAGGAAACCTACAAAGAGGATGACCCCGACTATTACATCCATGTCGCGGAAAAGGAATACATCCCCAAAAAAGAGGAGGACTTATAAAATGCAGACATATACAGCACCAGTGCAGACCGCACGCAATTATTACAACAGCCAAGACGCGGATACCTTTTATTACAAGGTATGGGGCGGCGAGGACATCCATATCGGACTTTATGACTCGCCTCAGGATTCGGTGTTCGAGGCCAGTAGAAAGACTGTGGCCGCCATGGCCAATTGTTCCGAAACCCTGAATGCTGGGTCCCGGGTCCTGGATATCGGGGCCGGATACGGCGGGGCAGCCAGATACCTGGCCAAAAAGTACGGCTGCCGGGTGTGCTGCCTGAACTTAAGCGAGAAGGAAAACGAAAGGAACCGGGAAAAAAACAAAAAACAGGGAGTGGAACACCTGATAGAGGTGAAAGACGGCAGCTTCGAGGACATCCCCTACCCGGACGATTCCTTCGACCTGGTCTGGTCCCAGGATGCAATCCTGCATAGCGGGAATCGGGAAAAGGTCATCCACGAGGTCTCCCGAGTGCTCAAGACGGGCGGGGAGTTTATCTTCACCGATCCCATGCAGTCCGATGACTGCAACTGCAATGATCTGCAGCCCATCTACGACCGCATCCACCTGGAAAGCATGGGTTCTCCAGGATTTTACCGGGAAACCGGAGAAAAATACGGGCTCAAGGAAAGGAAGTTCGAAAACTACACGGACCAGATGATCACCCATTACGGCCGGATACTGGAGGAAACCGCAAACATGGAGGACGAACTCTTGAAAAGCGTTTCCCCCGAGTATATCAACAACATGAAAACGGGCCTGCAAAACTGGGTGAACGGCGGCAAATCCGGGAACCTGGTCTGGGGCATATTTGTTCTAAAAAAGGAAAACAACGTCTAGTAAATGAAAACCAGCATCCTTGAACATATCCGCAGGGGAAACATGCTCGTGTTTGACGGGGCCATGGGCACCCTACTCCAAAAAGAAGGGCTCGGACCCGGCGAATCCCCGGAGGACTTCGGGAGGAAAAATCCCCAAGCCATAGCCGCGGTACATTCCCAGTATCTGGAGGCCGGGGCAAACGTCCTGACCACGAACACGTTCGGGGCCACCGGATACAAGCTCGAACCCGGTGTGGACGTAACCGACTTCAACCGGCATATGGCCGGTGTGGCCCGTGAAGTGGCCGGGGATTGGGCCTGGGTGGCCGGGACCGCCGGTCCCACCGGGGAGATGCTCGCCCCCCTGGGCGATGCCAGATTTCCGGATCTGGTCCGGGCATACAAAGAACAGATCAAGGGCCTGGCCCAGGGCGGAGCGGATTTCATCCTGGCCGAGACCCACTTCGATCTCTCCGAAGCCAGGGCCGTGGTCATCGCTGCCCGCGAAGTCTGCGATCTGCCGGTGGCCGTGTCCATGACCTTTGAAAACGGGACCAGCCTTACCGGTACGGACCCGCTTACCTTTGTGGACACCATGCAGAACCTGGGCGCGGACATCATAGGCACCAATTGCAGTGCGGGCCCGGCCCAGTTCAAGGATGTCGTGGAGCGCATGCTCGTGCGCTTAAACACCCCTTTGCTGGTGGAACCCAACGCCGGACTACCGGAACTGGAAAACGGGGAGACCGTTTTCCGGATGGGACCGGAAGAATTTGCGGAGCTGACCGCGGTATTCGCGGACATGGGCGCTTCTCTTCTGGGCGGATGCTGCGGGACTTCTCCGGCCCATATCCGGCGATTGCAAGAAAAATGCGCGAACAAAAAAATTTCCCTGCCCCGGGCCGGTCAGCATCCGGATCTGATTTTGACCTCCAGAGGAAACTCAGTCCCTATGGGGCCGGAACATCCCACGGTGTGCATCGGGGAGAGGATCAACCCCACCGGTAAAAAGACCCTGTCCGCACAGCTACAGGAAGAGACCCTGTCCGAGGCCCTGCGGCTGGCCCGGGAGCAGGTGGAGGCCGGGGCCTCGATTTTGGATGTCAATGTCGGCGCCCCCATGGTCAACGAGGCCCGGGTAATGCCCCGCCTGGTTCAGGAGCTGACCAGGAGGCACTCCGCACCCCTGTGTCTGGACTCCTCCGACCCGGCGGCCATTTCTGCCGCCCTGGAGGAATATCCGGGCACCGCTCTTATAAACTCCATCAGCGGTGAAGGGAACAAAATGAACGAACTCGGGCCGTTGTGCCGAAAATACGGTTCGGCCTTCATTTTGCTGCCCCTTTGCGGGGGCGATCTCCCGGTTGAATCCAGGGACCGGATCCGGATTATAGAAGATCTGCTGCAGCGGGCCCAGGACCTGGGTATACCCAAACGGCTGATCATGGTCGATGTCCTGGCCCTGGCGGTCTCTTCCAAGCCGGAGGCGGCCCGGGCCTGTCTGGAGACCATCCGCTACTGCAGGGACAAACTCGGCTTGTGCACCACCTTGGGACTGTCCAATATCTCTTTCGGCCTTCCGGCCAGAGAACTCTTGAACGCCAATTTCTTGAGCATGGCTGTTTCCACGGGCTTAAGCAGCTGCATCGCCAATCCGAACACAGCCAGCATCCGGGAGGCAATGGCCGCGTCCGAGGTACTCATGGGCAGGGATCCCCAGGCCTCGGCCTTTATCCACGGCTATTCCGACTGGCGCCACGGCGGCGGCTCGAGCACCGGCACAGACCCAAAACCCGGGGCCGAGAAAAGAGAAAGGCCGGTTTTACAGGAAGCAGTACTCAAAGGGGACAAAGAAAACATACAGGAATTGGTGCAAAGGGAGCTGGATAGCGGAGAAAAGCCGTTCAATATTGTTAACGACCAGCTCATCCCCGGGATTATTGAAGTCGGGGAAAAATACGAAAAAAAAGAATATTTCCTCCCCCAGCTCCTGCTCTCCGCAGAGACTATGCAGGAGGGTTTCGCCCGGGTCAAACCCCATCTGGAAGGCGGGGCGGACAGCGAAAAGAGCAAAAAAATCATCATGGCCACTGTAGAAGGCGATATCCACGACATAGGCAAGAACATCGTCTGTCTACTTTTGCGCAACCACGGCTTTGAGGTCATTGATCTGGGCAAGGATGTGCCTGCAAAGAACATAGTCCGGGAAGCCATAGAGCAGGAGGCGGATATCGTGGGTCTGTCCGCACTCATGACCACTACCATGGTCCGGATGCAGGACACCATCGACCTCTTGCGGGAAAAGGACACGGGCATAAAGGTCATGATCGGGGGGGCGGTGATCACTGAGGAATTCGCTTCCAGAATAGGGGCCGACGGTTTTTCCACTGATGCAGTGAACGCGGTCAAGACTGCGCAGAAACTCGTCGGTTCCGCATAGAATCAAAACGAAGCAAAACTAAATAAAGGAGAAGAAATGGACAAAGGAAACCATTACGAAGTGAAAGACATGTCCCTTGCTGCCCAAGGAAGACATAACCTGGATCTGGCCGAGCTGAACATGGGCGCGCTTTTAAAGGTAAGGGAACGGTTTGCAGCTGAAAAGCCCCTGCAGGGGGTCAGGATCGGTTTGGCCCTGCATGTGACCAAAGAGACCGGCATACTGATCCGGACCTTGATTGCCGGCGGGGCCGAGGTGTCCATAACCGGCTGCAATCCTCTGTCCACTCAGGACGACGTAGCCGCCGCCCTGGCCGACGAAGGGGTCAAGGTCTGGGCGTACAAGGGCGAGACCGGTGAGGACTACTATCGCTACCTGCACAACGTGATCCAGAGTAAGCCGCAGATAACCATTGACGACGGCTGCGACCTGGTCTCCGAGATCCACAAGAGCAATCCGGAACTCATCCCGGATATCATCTGCGGATGCGAGGAGACCACCACGGGTATAATCCGGCTCAAGGCCATGGAAAAGGACAACGCCCTCAAGTACCCGATGATCGCGGTCAATGACAACAAGACCAAGCACCTGGTGGACAACTTCTACGGCACGGGCCAGTCCACTATCGACGGCATTCTCAGGGCCACAAACGTACTCATGGCCGGCAAAACCTTTGTGGTCGTCGGCTACGGCAGCTGCGGCAAGGGCGTGGCCAAGCGGGCCACCGGGCTGGGGGCCAATGTCATAGTCACCGAGGTGGACAATTTCTGCGCTTTGCAGGCCGCCTATGACGGTTTCCGGGTCATGCCCATGAATGAAGCTGCCCGCATCGGGGACATCTTCTGCACGGTGACCGGGAACAAGCACGTCATAAGCTACGAGCACATGAAGATGATGCATAACGGGGCCATAATCTGCAACTCCGGTCATTTCGACAATGAAATCGAACTGGACACCCTGCGGGAAAAGGCCGGGGAGGGCAAAAGGATCCGTCCTTTCATGGACGAGTTCACGGTTGAGGGCAAAAAGATCTTTGTCCTCGGCGAAGGCCGGCTGGTCAATCTGTCCGCGGCCGAAGGGCATCCCAGCGAGGTCATGTCCACCTCTTTCTGCGGTCAGGCCATGGCCTGCGAATACGGAGTCAAAAACCGGGGTAATCTCCCGGCCAAGGTGCTGCAGCTCCCGGAAGAGATCGACAACGAAATCGCCGGGATCCAGCTTGAAGCCATGGGGCTGAGTATCGACGAACTCACCCCGGAGCAGATCGAATACCTGAACTCCTGGGAGGAAGGGACATAAAGCCATATCTTCCGGCTATCTTAGCCGATATTTGTCGGCACAAAACCTTTGTGCCGGCTTGAAGGCATATCTATATGAAGCGTGTGGTAAATGAAATTCTGTTTCCAACTTAAAACCACACAAACCAAAGGAGGTCTCTTATGAGGACCACAAGTAAAGCCCTGTTCATTTTACTGTTCAGTGCAGTCTTAATGCTGCCGCTTACCGGCAACGCACAGGCCAAGGACTTTGAAGTTGACTTTATAAACCAGGAATTCTCCACCTTTCCTGGTGACGGAGTCACGGTAAAGCCGGGACGCTGCTCCTGGACATCTGGATTCATCCTGGAGGCCATTTACAGCCGGGCCCTGGAGCATCTGGGCTATGATGTCGAGAAATATAAGGAAGTAAGTAACCCTATCTTCTACCAGTCCGTAGTAGACGGGGATCTGGACTACTGGGCCAACGGCTGGTTCCCGCTGCAGAACAAGCAGCTCCCCGGCAATTTCGATGACAAGGCCGAAAGAGTGGGCTATGTGGTCAAAAGCGGCGCCCTCCAGGGCTATCTGGCCTCCAAGGACCTGGTGGAGAAATACGACATAAAGACCTTGGCCGACTTCAAGCGCAAGGAAGTCAGAGAGGCCTTTGACGTAGACAATGACGGCAAGGCGGACATGGTCGGCTGCCCTCCGGGCTGGGGCTGCGAGCAGGCCATTACCTTTCACATGGAAGAGGCCTACCCGGAAGTGGGCGAAAACATCAACGTGATCAAGGCCTCCTATGCCGCGAGCATGGCCGATGCCGTGTCCAGGCATAAAAACGGCGAGCCGGTGTTCTTTTTCACCTGGACCCCGAACTGGACGGTGAACAAACTCAAGCCGGGCGAGGATGTCCTGTGGATCGGCGTCCCGGAGATCATCCCCAACGACGCCCAGAAAGAACTCAAGGACCCTGAGGCCGCATTGACCGGGCACGATATCCCGGGCGCGGTTTCCGATCCCATCGAGTTCGGTTTTGCCGCCAACGATATCCGGCCGGTGGCCAACAAGGAATTCCTGCAGGACAACCCGGCGGTAAAGAAGTTGCTCGAGGTCATGAGTGTGCCTTTTGAGGATATTGCCGCTCAGAACGACAAGATGTTCGCCGGCGAAGACAGTCAAGAGGATATAGAAAAGCATGCCACGGAATGGATCCAGGCCAACAAGGACAAATGGATCAAGTGGCAGAGAGAAGCCAGAGAGGCCGCCAAGTAAAAAACCGTTCCTAAAAGGCCCCGCCCCTGGCGGGGCCTTATTTAATTCCCGGACCCCGGCGATGGATCTCATCCGCTTGATCCTTTCTGGTGTTTCAATCGGAAAGCCCGCTTAAACAAACAACCCGCCCCCTTCCTGCACAGGACAAAACCGCTTCTATACGGACACGGTTGACACGCCCAAAAACCGGATTTAACTTTTTTTAGGTGTCCCGATAATGTGTATCGGAGACAAGCTTTTTAGCGGACAAAAATATGTGCTTTCTAAAAAACGCTGGACTGGACGCATGGGAATTAATGCAGACTTAAACGGCCATTATTTCCTTGTCTGCACAGCGCATGATGCTTAATTTTTTCGTATTTAGTGGCAAGATTCGCCTTTTGTGCATGCTTTGCGTTTTGTAGCCCAGAAATAATTTTTAAACCTGAATAAAAGGAGGGGCAACATGCAATCCAAACTCAAGGCACTGACAATTTTTTTACTCGGGGCTGTTCTACTGGTCCCGCTTATGAGCTGCGAACAAAAAGAGACCGCTGAAGCACCGGATTTTGAATGCGCTTTCGTAAACCAGGAATTCTCCACCTATCCGGGCAGCGGCAAAAAGGTGCGCCCGGCCCGGGCCACTTGGAACAGCGGATTTATTTTGGAGGCCATCTACACCCGGGCCCTGGAACACATGGGCTATGAAGTGGAAAAATACAAGGAGGTCAGCGGGCCCATCTTCTATCAGTCCCTAGTTGACGGCGACCTGGACTTCTGGGCCAACGGCTGGTTCCCGCTGCACAACAAGATGCTCCCGGACGACTTCGATCAAAAGGCCGAAAAAGTGGGCTATATCGTTAAAAACGGCGCCGTGCAGGGTTATCTGGCCTCCAAGGACCTGGTGGAAGAATACGACATAAAGAGCCTGGCTGATTTCAAGCGCGAGGAAGTAGTCGAGGCCTTTGACGTGGACAACGATGGCAAGGCGGAAATGGTCGGCTGCCCTCCGGGCTGGGGATGCCACAAGATAATCACCTATCACATGGAAGAGGCCTATCCGGAAGTGGCCGAAAACATTGACGTGACCACCGGGTCATACTCTGCGAGCATGAGTTCCGAGGTGGCCAAACACAAAAACGGCGAACCGGTGTTCTTTTACACCTGGACCCCGAACTGGACGGTGAACAAACTCAAGCCGGGCGAAGACGTCCTGTGGATCGGCGTCCCGGAGATCAAGCCCACCCCGGAGCAGGAGGACCTGGATAATCCCCAGGAGGCCCTTGTCGGAAACGATATAGACGGGGCGGTAACCGACCCCATCAATATGGGCTTTGCAGCCAACGACATCCGGGTAGTGGCCAACAAGGAGTTTTTGGACAACAACCCGGGCGCCAAAAAGCTGTTCGAACTCATGTCTGTTTCCTTTGACGACATAACCACTCAAAACCAGAAGATGTTTGAAGGCGAGGACACCCAGGAGGACGTGGAAAAGCACGCTACAGAATGGATAAAGGCGAACAAAGACAAGTGGATCGAATGGCAGAAAAAAGCCAGAGAAGCGGCCGGTCAATAACCAAAGATTGGAATGACGCGGCCAAGCAGCCCCGGGTCGATTCCTGATCCGGGGCTGCTTTATTTGCCCTGAAAGCGAATAAAGGATATAATCTCTCCGCGGCTTCGCGACAGACGCCAGGGATGAATTACATACAGCCCTCTATCCCCCAAACGATCTTACCGGATGAAGCCCATGCATACAGACAAAAAAAAAGGGCTGGCCATTGTCGGCCTGGGAGTGGCCATACTCAGCCTGGACTCCCTTTTGGTCCGCCTGGCCCAGACCGGGAGCTGGAATATCCTTTTCTGGCGGGGCATATTCATGTTCTTTTCCGTGGGCGCTATATGTTTGATCAAAAAAAAGCCCTCCCTGCCCCGGAAAAAAAAGATCTGGATCGCCGGTGCCTGTTCCGCGATATTCTTCGGACTGGGCGGGACCTGCTTTGTGAGTTCCATCATGCATACCAAGGTGGCCAATGCAGTAGTCCTTATCAGTGCCTCCCCGCTTTTCGCCGCCATATTCACCCGGATATTCCGAATAGACAAGATCGGCATGCGCACATGGGCGGCCATTGCCGCTGCGCTCTGCGGGGTGGTGGTCGTGTTTTCCGGATCTCTGCGCTTCGGCGGGATCAAGGGAGATCTGATCGCCCTTCTGGCCGCCTGCTTAATGGGGGCCAATCTCACCCTCTTGCGCCGCTTCAGCTCCCTGGACAGGTTTGTCCTCATCTGCCTGGGGGGCCTGGTCATGTGTATAGTCTCCCTGCCCCTGGCCGCCCCCTTGCATCTCCCGGCAGAGACATACGCGGTGCTGGCCCTGATGGGGCTGGTACAGATGCCGGCCGCGCTCATCCTCATCGCCCAGAGCACCAGGTACCTACCCTCGCCGGAAGTAAGCCTGTTTTTGCTGGTGGAAACCTTACTTGCCCCGATCTGGGTCTGGCTGTTTATCGGGGAGATGATCCCCGAGGCCACCTTTCTGGGCGGGGGAATCATCCTTATGACAATCCTGTGGCATTCCTGGGCCGGGATGCGGGAGATGCATAAACTGAACAAAAACATCCCAAGCAGCAGGCCGGGTGCCTGATGCCCGAAGCAGCATCTGAAATCAATGTTTGGTATTTGAGTTGCAGACTCTTAACTTCGAAATTTTGCCTGAATTTGTGTCCGGAAATAAAATGGATATCATTGATCTGGGACTGATCCCGTACACAGAGGCAGTGGACATTCAGCTCCGACGGCTGGAAGAAGTCCGCTGCGGCGGGAAAGAGACCGTGTTTTTCCTGCGCCACCCAGCGGTAATTACCCTGGGCAGAAACGGGGGGCGGGAAAACCTGCTTATAAGCGAAAACGAGCTTAAAGAGCAGGGCATTGAGATTATTCCAACCACTCGGGGCGGGGATATCACCTGTCACTTCCCGGATCAGCTCGTCATGTATCCGGTGCTGGGTGTGGAAAAACGCCCCGGGGGGATAAAGAAATTGATCTTTGACCTGCAGGAAGCGGTGATCAACACCCTACACTTCTTTTGCATTCCGGCTGAGGCCCGGCCCGGCTACCCGGGTGTGTGGACAAACAAGAAGAAGATCGCCTCCATTGGAATCGCGGTCCGGCACTGGGTCTCCTATCACGGTTTGTCCTTGAATGTAGGACCGGATCTGAGCCTTTTTAGGTACATAACCCCCTGCGGGCTGAAAGATGCCGCGCAGACCTCTGTCTGCCGGGAGCGAAATGACCAGCGAGTCGGATATGAAGAAATAAAGGAGGTCTTAAGTGCAAACATGCTCAGACAATTCGCGCATACCACCCTGGCTTCGCATCAAACTGCCCAAGGGCAGGGATTTCACCGGGACCGGAAAACTGCTCCGGGACCTGGGGCTTCGGACCGTATGCCAGGATGCCAAATGCCCGAACATCTTTGAATGCTTTTCCCAAAAAGTGGCCGCTTTCCTTGTCCTGGGGAAAAACTGCACCCGTAACTGCGCCTTTTGCAATATTTCCCCGGGCCGGCCCGAGCCTGTGGATGCAACCGAGCCGGAACGCGTGGCCGAAGCGGTCTTGCGCCTGAGACTCAGACACGCGGTCATCACCTCGGTCACCAGGGACGACCTGCCGGACGGAGGCGCGGCACACTTTGCCCGGGTAATAGAAGAGATCCGCGGTCACTCGGAAAACACCAGCGTGGAAGTCCTGATCCCGGATTTTCAGGGCCACAAAAAGGATCTGAAAAAAGTCCTGGACATGCGCCCGGAGGTATTGAACCACAACTTGGAGACCGCCCCGGAGCTGTATCCGGATATCCGGCCCCAGGCCGACTACCGGCAGAGCCTGAACCTTTTAAAACAGGCCAAGAGAACCGCACCGGATATTAAAACCAAGTCCGGATTTATGGTCGGACTGGGGGAAACAGACACCCAGATCTCAGGGATCCTGCACGACCTGGCCCGGGCGGAATGCGACATAGTCACTATCGGCCAATACATGCGCCCCTCGGCAAGCCATCCCCGGGTCCAAAGATATGTCCCCCCGCAGACCTTTGAACAGTACCGCAGGGTGGGCGAAGCAGCCGGGATCAGACATGTATTCGCCGCTCCCCTCGTCCGGTCCAGCTATAACGCGGCCGCCTTTATAGATAAGTGATCAGCGCCTGCTCCTATTGCCTATAAAACCACAGAACCGGTCTAGCTGACCTCTGAAAAAACACCTGTAACCCGGGCCGTGGAAACATCCCAACGAACGAGACAAGGGAGTTCACGGTCTAAGGGCAGTTATCTATAAAATAAACCTTTGAATCTATTCCTTCCTTGCTGCCATTGCGACTCTAAAAGCGGCCGGCTAAAACCCCCACGGAGACAGAGTGGGTCGGTAGTAATCCTGGCTGCGGGCCGCTGCATCCAGACCTACGGTCTCCAGGTCGTCCAAAAGGGGCAGGTGTGTGCGGTCCATCTCCCGGAAATCAGCCACCTTGATGTATCCCTTGCACTCCCGGCAGACATCCACCCGGAAACCGGGGTATTCCTTGATGGTGAAATAATTCAGACCCTGACCGGAACGCATGCAGAAGGGACAACCAAGACGCGGGACGTAATAGTCAGTATGACAGAAACTGCAGGTCATGTACCGCCGGCCCTCTTTACCACGCAAAGAGCCCATAAGGGGCGGGCTTGCGCACACCGGGCAGTATCCAAACTCCCATTTGGCCTCGGTTTCCCGGCGGGAATCGAGCTCCCTGCCCGCCGCCTCCAGTCCCGGAATCAGGCTGGACTGCACTAAAAAGTTCAATATCCTGGGTGCCTGTGGTGTCTTTTCCCCGAAACGGGCAAAAAACGTATCCTCACCGGTAAGGAAAGCCTGCCAGCAGGGCTCCAGGTCAGCGACCTCTTTTTCCACGACTTCGGCCGCCTCCCTGAGCTGCTCCCCGGTATCCCGGACAATGCGCAGGGTACTATCAAACAGCTCCCGGGCGTTCTTGCGGTCAATGGGAAACTCCCCCCGGGGAAGAAGCGGGGCCCCGGAAGCCCGTTTATCAGCCGGGGTAACCATCTCCTCTCCGATATGTACTTGAACCCCCTGTCCGGTCCGGATTTGCTCTTGACAGACCTCGTGCAGCATTTGGATCAGATCCTGAGGAAGATCCAGCTCGCCCTTCCCGGCCATAGTCTTCAGTGAAGCGAATCGGTTCTCGATCGCTTCCCTGTCGGCAATAATATCCAATTTATACCTCCAGGTTTAGATTTTTGGCCATCAGATCATCTAATCGCCCGTTTACGGGCCGAAAATCGTTGGCCGAGAATAAAAAAGGCCGCAAAATTTTGGCTCCCTGTCCTTTAAAGCCTGCCGCGAGCCGAACCGCTTAACCCAGCTTTAAAGAACAGGGAGCGGAGGAGGGTTGCCTCAGGACGCAGCCTCCCCGACCAGGGAGAAAACGCCCGATTTGTCCCGAGAGATGACCGTCTCCCGGAAATTCTCCAACAATGCCAGATCACACGGATAATTGACATTGAAAAACGGCAGGGACTGTTGCCGGGAATAATACACCGGATGCCTGTAGTCCGCAGGGATCAGGCGGCTCAATTTATGTCTTCCCTGTTCAATGCCCGCCAAAAGGAACTTCTTTGCCTCCGGCTCATAAACAGCAGCCAGGGATTCAATATACCCGGTCTCGCTTTGCTCAAAAGTGGTCAACACCGCATGTGGTCTTTTGTGCCCCCTGGCCTGGACAAGGGTGCGCAATGTCCCCTGATCCATAAATGGCAAGTCGCAGGCCAGAACAAGGCAAGGCCTTCCCTCGGCCCGATTAAGTGCGGTCAAGATACCGCCCAGAGGTCCCCGGTCCGGATAGTCGTCCAATGTCCAGGGGACGTTTAGTCCGTGGACAGAAGCGTTGCGCCCCACCACCCAGGTCTCGGGACACAACCCGGACAAGAGGTCCACGCTACGGGCCACGAAGTCCCGGCCGCCCAGATCGATCCGACATTTGTCCCGACCCAGGCGCATGCTGCGGCCTCCGGCCAGAACCACCCCAATACACTGGTTTTTCCCTGACATCGTCCTGCCCTTCCTGTCTTATGTCCAGGGGAAAGGACCGGACCCTATCTTTGTCGTCGACCAATTCAGCTACCGCATCCTGGACATAAACCCCCGGGCAGAGGAAACCTATAAGTACCCCAAAGAAGAAATCCTGGGCAAATCCTTTCTGGATCTGGGTCCGGAGCACAACCGGGAAATAATTGAACACTTTGAGACGGATACAGACCCCGGCGGGCTGGAGCACTATCCCAAAAGACTGCAGTACAAAAAGGACGGCACTCCTTTTTTCGTGAACATCCGGGTCTCTCCGATAAGCTATGAGGGGGTGCAGGCGGTTATTATCGCCTCCACAGACATCACGGATATGATCGAAAAGGACGCCCAGCTCATCCAGGCCAGCAAGATGAAGACCCTGGGGGAAATGTCCGCCGGAGTGGCCCATGAATTAAACCAGCCCTTAAACGCCATCCGCATGGGCAGCGACTACCTGCTCATGTCCATGGAAAAAGACCCGCAGACAAAGGATAAAATCACCCTGGACATCCTCAAGGACATAAGCAGCCAAGTGGACAGGGCCACCGGGATAATCAACAACCTGCGAGCCTTTGGCCGCAAGTCCACGCTGTTTAAGGAAAAAATTGATATCAACAGGCCTGTCTCCGGGGTCTTGTCCGTACTCATGAGCCAATTCCACCTGGACAATATCGAATTCGAAGTGGACCTGAAAGAGGACCTGCCCCTGATCTACGCCCAGGACAACCGTCTGCAGCAGGTGTTCTTCAACGTAATAACCAATGCCAGAGACGCCATCCTGGAGAGGATGGACAATTATCCACGGCCCAAAAAAGGTTTGATCAGAATAAGCACATCGTCTAGTCTGGAAAAGGTAAGTGTACGGATCGAGGACAACGGAATCGGGATAGCCGAAGATATCCAGGATAACATATTCGAGCCCTTTTTCACCACCAAAGAGACAGGCCAGGGTATGGGCCTGGGGCTGGCCATCTCCTACGGCATTATCAGAGATTTCAACGGAGAACATAAAATAGAGAGCACGGTCGGACAGGGTACTTCCTTTATTATTGAGTTCCCTCGCGCCGATCAGACAGGCAATCCGGCATGAGCAAAATCCTGGTCATAGACGACGAAAAAATCACCCTGCGCATGTTCGGGCTGTTTCTGGAGGCCTACGGGTATGAGATGCTCCCGGCGGAAAGCGGAGAACAGGGGCTGGATTTGTTCCGGCGGGAACGGCCCAAGCTGGTTTTGACCGATATCAAGATGCCCACCATGGACGGGCTGGAAGTCTTGCAGAAGATCAAGGAAATCGATCCGGAGACCGAAGTGATCGTAATCACCGGACACGGGGACATGGACTTGGCCATCAAGGCCCTGAATCTGGACGCAGCTGATTTCGTGAACAAACCTATAAAACGCGATTCCCTGGAAAAGGCCCTGCAAAGGGCCACGGAAAGGATGGAGCTAAACCGAGCGGAAAAAAAGAGTATCGGCGTTAGCCGGGAGGAAGACACTGCGATTATCAGCTTCCGGGGTAATATCACCTCCGCCTCGGAACCGTTCTTGAAAAGGGCCCGGGACAAGGCCCTGGATCTGCATCCGGAACGCATTGTCCTCTGCTTTGACCCCAATGTATCCATAAACGGGGCCGGGCTGTCCGCGATGGCCGAATTTTTGGAAGAGCTGCGCACCAGGTCCAAAGAGGTCCATGCCGCCGGGCTGTCGGAGAATTTCAAGGAAGTCTTTCGTCAGATCGGGCTTATGGACAAGATCACCCTGCACGACTCCATGGACGAGGCCCTGGACACGATACAATAAGCCCGGGCCGCCCCCGGATAATCAGGAATGGATTGTTTGCAAGCGACCTTGACCCCGGGTACGCCCATACGCCCCAAAGCCGCAGCATACCTACCCGCACATAAGAATCTACATCATTTCCCTGCTTCGATTCCCTCTGGGAGGTCTTTCAGGGCCGGGCTGGCAGCCGCCCCGCAGGTCCTCAAACCTTAGCAGTATCCTGCAGCTGGAAGGACACCCATAGGAGATTATCACAAAAAAAGTACGAGATAACCCCAAACCTGCCAATCCCAAATGTGGTCCGTTCATACCCTGCTATGCATGGACAGGGCTCATAGTCACCCACTTCGGCCAACTCTTATTTGCTGGATTCCATGTACCGCCAGAATTCTTCCCTGGGGGTGAACACAAAATCGGTACCGTTATTCACACCCTGTTTATAGGCCTCCATGGACTTCCAGAACTGGTAGAACTCAGGATCCTTGCTCAAAGCCTGGGCATAAATACCTGTGGCCTCGGCATCGCCTTCCCCGCGCAGGACTTGGGACTCCTCCCGGGCGTCAGCCAGCATTACCGCCCGCTCCCGGTCCGCACCGGTCTTGACCTTGACCCCTTCTTCCCGGCCCTCGGCCCGGTATCTCTTGGCCTGTCTCTCTCTTTCCGCACGCATGCGGCCAAAAATGGCCTTCTGGTTCTCCTCGGGCAGATCGGTCCTTTTGATGCGCACATCCAGGACCTCTATGCCATAATCGCTCAACTTCTCGCGGCTCTTTTCCGTGACCCGGCTCATGATCTCGCTCCTCTCCGCAGAGACTATCTCGGTCAAAGAAAAATTGCCCAAGGCCACCCGAAGTTCAGAATAGATGATGTCGTCCAAACGGGAGCGTCCTCCGGAAACGGTCCGGGCCGTCTGATAGAAGTCCAGGGTGTCTGATATGCGCCAGCGGGAATAGTTGTCCACGACCAGATTCTTTTTATCCCGGGTCAGGATCTCGGCCGGAGGCGCGTCGTATTCCAGGACCCGCTTATCAAAGCGGATCACGTTCTGGACAAAAGGGAGCTTGAAGTGCAGGCCGGGCTCAATTCCGGAATCCACCGGTTTACCCAGCTGGAGCAAAAGACCCCGCTGCGTCTGGTCCACGGTATACACCGACTGACTGCCCAAAAACAAAACCACTGCCACCAGTATTATAACTACCACACTTTTTTTGTTATCCATCTTATTTACTCCCCGCGGAATTCAGTCCGGGCGCCTTGCCCTGACCCGGTCCGGGCAGGGGCAGATAGGGAATGCTTCCCTGCATGGCCTCTTCGCTCAAAATCAGCTTGTCCACTCCGGGCTTGGAATATATTTCCTGCATAGTATCCAAATATAACCTTTTTCGGGTGACCGCGGGGGATTCTTTGTACGCCCCCCACACGGCCAGAAACTTTTTGCTCTGCCCCCTTGCCTGCCGGATCTCGGTCTCTTTATAGGCATGGGCCTTATTCAAAATTGAGGCCACTTCACCCCTGGTCTTGGGGATAAGATCGTTTTCATAGGCCTGGGCTTCGTTTATAAATTTGGTCTTGTCCTCCCTGGCGCTGGCCACGTCCTTGAACGCATCCACCACCGGATCCGGGGGCTGGACGTCCTGGAGCTGGATAGTAGTCACTTGGATACCGGCTCCATAGCGATTCAATATCTTCTGCAATAGCTCTTTGGTATCGTTTTGGATCTCGGTTTTGCCGGTGGTCAGGGCGGAATCGATCATATTATAGCCGATTACCTCGCGCATGGCAGCCTCGGCCGCATCGCGCACGGTCTTCTGAGACTGGGCTATATTGAACAGATACTTGTGGGGGTCCTTGATCCTGTACTGGGCAATGAACTGAGCATTGACTATGTTCTCATCCCCGGTGAGCATCAGAGATTCCTCCGGAACGAGTTTGCTGCTGGACAGATTGCTTTTGGTTTCCGGGCTGCGGAAGCCGACCTCCACCCTGCGCACCTGGGTAACCTTCGGGGTCTGGACTTTTTCTATGGGATACGGGAGACGGTAATGCGGCCCGGACTCGGTAATGCGGTTGAATGCCCCAAACCTCTGAACCACGCCCACTTCATCCGGATCAACAATATAGATCCCGCTCAAAAGCCACAAAACAATGGCCAAAGCAATCAACAGCTTGCCCCCGGGCAGCTTGAAACCCTTGAATTGTTTCAGCTTTTCCCCCAACTCACTCAAATCCGGTCCCTGGGGCTTTCCGCCGCCCCCGGAAGACTTTTGCCGCTGCCTTTTTTCCTGTAATTTTTCCCAATCCCAGTTCATCTTTTACGCTTGTCCTTAAAATAATGATTGCTGTTTCAATCCGGGCCAGCCTTACAAGCCGCCATACCTTCCGGCAATATCCTATTGCAGCCGTTTACTGCAACTACCGGAATGCTAGAATCTAAAGGACATATATAGTCAGGTCAAGTAAATCAAAAGAGTTTTACAATCATTTGCGAACGAGTTAAACAAATCACTGAAGGCAGTCTGCCACAGAAATGCCGCATCGGCTGAAAAATCACCACGAGGTATGAAATGAAGGAAATCAAGCCGGACGTCTTTCGGGCCTACGACATCAGGGGCATCGTGGACGAGGACTTTGACGGAGAATGGGTAGAGACCCTGGGACGGGCCTGTGGCACCTACTTCCTGGACCGCGGCTTTACCCGGGCCGTGGTTGGACGCGACTGCCGGCACAGCTCCCCGGAGTACCAGACCCGGATAATAAAGGGGCTTATGGCCACCGGAGTGGACGTTACCTATGTGGACATGGTGGCCACTCCTCTTTTCTACTTTGCAATAAAGCATCTGGGCTTCAGCGCCGGGGTGATGATCACAGCCAGCCATAATCCTCCGGATTTCAACGGCTTTAAAGTCTGGGCCGGAGACAATACCATCCACACGGACGAGATCCGCCGCATCTACTCCATAATGCAAGAGGGAGAATTCCCGGAAAGCACGGCCATGGCCACGGAGATAAATATCGTCCCCGAATACCTGGAGCACCTCCTGGCCACCAGCCGGATCAAGGCCAAAATCAAGGTGGTTGTGGATGGGGGCAACGGAAGCGCGGGCGAAGTCTGTGCCGAGCTTTTAGATCGGGCTGGTGCGGAAGTGATGCCCATATACTGTGAGCCGGACGGGGACTTTCCCAACCACCATCCCGATCCCACTGTCTTGGAGAACATAACTGACCTGCGGAGCACAGTAGTCCGAGAAAAAGCCCATCTGGGAATCGGACTGGACGGAGACGGGGACCGCATCGGAGTGGTTGATGAAAACGGGGATCTTATTTACGGGGACAAACTTTTGGCCATTTTCAGCCGGGAAGTACTCAAGGAGCACCCCGGGGAGACGGTAATCGGGGAGGTAAAATGCTCGCACCTGCTGTTTAAAGACATTAAAGAGCATGGTGGTAATCCGGTCATGTGGAAAACCGGGCACTCCCTGATAAAGGCCAGGATGAAAGAGACCGGAGCTGTACTGGCCGGGGAGATGAGTGGACATATGTTCTTTGCCGACCGCTACTATGGTTTTGATGATGCCCTGTATGCCGCCCTGCGCCTGTGCGAGACTGTGGCCAAGGATCCGGACAAGGGCCTATCCTCGTATCTCAGCGACTGGCCGACCACTTTCAATACCCCGGAAATCAGGGTAGAATGCCCGGAAGAAAAGAAGTTTCGGGTTGTGGACACGGCCAGGGAATATTTCCGGGACAAATACGATATAGTGGACGTGGACGGGGTACGCATAACCTTTGATGACGGCTGGGCCCTGCTTCGGGCCTCAAATACCCAGCCGGTGCTTGTCCTCAGATTCGAGGCCGAGTCCGAGCAAAGGCTTAAAGAGATGCGCGAGTTAGTGGAAAAACCGCTGCAGGAGTGGATTGCCTCCGGCTGAACCCGAACGGCACAAAGAATCAACAGCCGGTTAGACAGCCCATAGGAGCCAGAGCACGAAGGGGCAGCAAACCGCCTCAAAGACAAAAACAAAGGGATTGAAAACGCCTATTCCGGGTCGTCCCCGACAAAATAAACATCCCATGAGCGCAACAAACACTTCCACTCCGGCCAGGCAACTTTTGCGCGTTTTGGCTTTGGTTGGCGTGTTTATCGCCGCCGGTGTTTTGTTCTGGAAGCATTATGAAAACTCCCTGAACAGCATCCAGTCCCGCCAGAATATGTGGGACGAGACCGAAACCCTGAACAAATCCGAAAAACAGGCCGTTTACGACTTTGCGGGCCGGATCAGAAAAGATTTCGGCCTGGAGTTGAATATCCGGATCACCCGGAAGGAAATCTCCGTGCCCCGACTGGACAAGAAAACCATTTTTATCGGCCTGTGTCCCCCCCGGCAGGAAGCGGTAATCGTCTTTCCTCCGCTCGTGCGCCAGGCGGTCGGAAAAGAATTCATTGAGCACCTGGAAAACGAACACTTCCGCTCCTACTGGCCGAACCGCTGGCCGCAGGGCCTGAAAGAGGCCCTTGTCTTGATGGCCGAAAGACTGGACTCTGCCGGCTCATGAGCGCAAAACCTGAGGTGATCATAACCACGGACGGGAGCAGTTTGGGCAACCCCGGACCCGGGGGTTACGCGGCTATTCTGGAGTGGCGGGACAAGCAAAAATTTGTAACCGGCGGATTCAGCCGGACCACAAACAACCGTATGGAGATCATGGCGGTTCTCTTTGGCCTGGCCGCACTCAAAAAGCCGGCCCGGGTGACCATCCGCACCGATTCGCAGTACGTGGCCCGGGCCATTACCGAAGGCTGGCTGAACAAGTGGCAAAAAAACGGCTGGCGTACGGCCGGGAAAAAGCCGGTCAAGAACAGGGACCTATGGGAGGCCCTGGCCCGGGAGCTTGAGAAACACGAGGTGCAATTCGAGTGGATACGCGGCCACTCCGGGGACGAACGAAACGAAAAATGCGATGAGATGGCCCGGGCCGAGGCTGCGGCTGACAATCTCCCCGAGGACACCGGATACCAAGAATAGACGCCCAGGCCCTGGTAAAAGAAAATTACCCGCAGAGCCGCAGATATCGTCGGGAAAAGAAATGCCAGCGCTTATTCGCGGGCAAAAAAGAAAAGCAGACCCGCGAATATTGAAGAGGGTCAGCCCAATCAGCGGGTTTTTTAAAGCTGATTTTCTTTGCCGTGCGTGGTCACAAGGCCGCCTGCGTGTGCCGCGTAAGCGGTACCCGCGCCAGCTATTTTCATTTTCAGGACGGGAAGCCCAAAGGAGTACGCGGGCACTAGCGTACATGCAGCAAGAAAGAATGCCACCGCTGATCCCACAGAGGCATCCTTTATAGCAGCTTTGGATTCACGACCTTCGTGAGGTGGCGATTAAACACTTTTTCATTCCCCGCATTGGGGCCTGAAAATGCTCTTAGACCTAGCCAGAAAGGATTCGGCAGAGGACTTCTTCCTTCCCTCCCCAGGAATCTCTGCCTGCCTGCTTCGTTCGGTGAACAAGCGGTTTATATTCTCATACACGACCGGATTCATCTCCAGAAGGACGCGGAAGGCCTCGCGGTCAATCATCAGACAGGTGACCGTATCCGCAGCGCAGATGTCAGCGGACCAGGGTTCGCCAGTAAGCAGGGCCATTTCCTTGAAAAAATCCCCTTTTTCCAGGACCGTAAGCTCCTCCTGGCCGCGCCTGACCCTGACCCGTCCGGAGAGGATGACAAACAGATTGCTGTCCTCGTCTCCCCGGCTTATAATCCGGGACTGCTCCGGATAGGTGCGGACCACGGCCGCCCGGACCAAAAGCTCCAGCTCCTGCAGGGAGAGCCCGGAGAAAAGGGGCAGCTCCTTGAGCAGCCCGGTGATCTCCAAATCGGTATTATTTTTCCCCTCCTCTTTGAGGTACACGCCCTGGCGGGGCAGGGATATCTCTATGCCGGCCTTCTTGAACTGGTACCAGATGGAAGTGTACAGTTCGTCCCAGGCCTGCCAGCTGTCCTCCAGATTGCGGATTTGACATCCTCCCCCACCTGAAGGAAGGGGATTCCCTTTAAATCACGCAGTTAGTGTGACAGGGGAAGGGCCGGTACTATGTCGCCATTTCCCGATAGTTCCTGTTTCCGACCGCTTGTACGATTCGATCCACAGGCCATCCCCCTTTGCCCGAGGGTTCTCAAATTTATTGCGGCGTTATGGTCAGCATTTATGACCAAGCCGCATCTCTCACACACAAACCGGCCCTGAGACTTCCGGTTCATCTTTGATACATGACCGCACCCGGAACAAGTTTGTGACGTATGATGCGGAGGAACCTTGACCAATTTTCCACCACGCCAATTCAGTTTGTAGTCGAGTTGACGCATGAACTCACCCCAGCCTTGATCCAGAATGGATTTGTTCAGTCCGGACTTGGCCCGGACGTTCTTTCCAGGCTCTTCCTGGGTCCCCTTTGCAGAACAGGACATGTTCTTTATTTGCAGGTCTTCCGCATAGATCCGGATATAGCTCTCGGCCAGGAAGGTAGAGTGCTTATGCAGATAGTCCAGGCGCACGTCCCGGATTTTACGATGGACCTTGTTCACCTTTGCTTTTTGCTTCTTCCAGTTTCTCGAAAACTCCTTCTTACGAGAGAGCTTTCGTTGCTCCTTGGCCAGTTTTTTCTCTACCTTCCTGAAGGCGTTTAGTGGTTCGCCAAACGTACCGTCCGAGCAGGTGTAGAATCGGGAGATTCCCATATCCAGCCCTGTGCTTGGCTCTTGCGCAGGACAGGGATCAGAGATTTCCTGCTCCACCTGCACGGATATATCCCAATGCTTCCCGTCTCTGGATACGGTCACGTTCTTAGGCGTTCCCTCTATCTCACGACTCTTGTAGAACCGAAACCATCCGAGCTTGGGGAGATAGACGTGTCTATTTTCAATCCTAAATCCTTGGGGGAACCGGAAAGAATCATGCACAAATTTCTTTTTGTACCGAGGGTAGCCGGGGGCTTCCCCGTTTTTCAACCTTCTAAAAAAGTTCTGATATGCTCGGTCCAGGTCAATGAGCGTTTGTTGCAGGATTTGGGAATGAGAATCCTTGAGGAAAGGGTGTTCCTGCTTCCACTCCGCAAGAAGATTTAGGAGTTTGGTCTTGGGCAGGAGCTTTTCGTTTTCGTCCAGGAAAAGTCCGTCCTGCATAGCAAGGGCCTTGTTCCAGACGAAACGACAGCACCCGGCGAATTGGGAGAACTGCTGCTTATCTCCATCCTGGAGCTTGAGTCTGAATTTATAGCCCTTGCGTATGATCATGGTTTTCATTATACTTTTGGTCTATGGACACGTCAAGCACTTTACGAACCGGAAGACATTGCGTATTTACCCTCCATGTTCATTTGGTCTTTGTGACCAAATACCGATATGGAGTATTGACCCCACAAGCATTAGAGAGCCTAAAGGAAATTTTCGAGGCTGTGTGCCGGGATTTTGAAACCAAGCTTGTGGAGACAAACGGCGAAGAGGACCATGTGCATTTGCTCGTTCATTATCCTCCCAAAGTCCCAGTATCCAAACTGGTCAACAGTCTCAAAGGAGTCTCCAGCCGTCTGCTCAAGAAAAAACACCCTGAGCTTAAAAACAAATACTGGAAAGGCAAACTCTGGAGTCCAAGTTACTTTGCCGGATCTTGCGGGGGTGCTCCGATATCAATCATTCGGCAATACGTAGAACAACAGAGAGAAAAATAGTTTCTTGCGCCTTTTCTTCAAAAAAATCACAAGAAAGCACCTTATATCCCTGCCCCAAAGGACAGGGTTTTACGGTCCGTTATGATAAGCAGGCCGGATATAAGGCTCCCGATGGTATCCTGGATGGACAGACCTATAATCGCGGTTAGGATGGCTGAAGAGGTGAGAATGGAGCCTGGATTGACCTTAAAGACGTTTTTTATGACCAGGATGACCAGGGCACAGAAAAAAAGGAGCTTGAAAAAGTCCAGGACAATGTAGTTTACTTGCTTTTTCCTGATCTTTTTCAGATAGATCTCGGAGTAGAATCCATCCAAAAAACTCTTGAGCAGCATCCACAAAACAAGGGTCTTCACCAGATAAAGCAGCCCCACCGGGATCCTGACCTTCAAAGCGGGAAAGACAAACAGCTCGCATCCGTACAATCCGGCCAGCAAAAACACCCAT
>JBKHGE010000022.1:0-34989 GCA_046539845.1 Desulfonatronovibrionaceae bacterium | reverse complement strand
ATGGCCTGTTTCAGATTTTCTTCCTCGCTTGGGGCCGCGTTTTTTTTGCGTTCCACGCTTATCTTCATCTGCTCCATTCCCTTGTCTCGGGTGAGATGGATCAGATATTCCGAGCTTACTTCCGGGAAGTCCTCCAGGGCGTCCGCGATCTGTCCCGGATAGATATTTACTCCCCTGAAGATTATCATGTCGTCGGAGCGTCCCAGGATACGATCGTGTCTGGGGAAAGGAATGCCGCAGGGACACTCGCCGGGGATTATCCGGGTCAGGTCGCGGGTGCGGTAGCGGATAAGGGGCGCTGCCTCCTTGCACAAGGTGGTGATGACCATTTCCCCGACTTCTCCGGGCTCAACCGGGGCAAGGGTCTCCGGGTCTAGCACCTCCAGGATGAATCGGTCCGCCCAATAGTGCATGCCCTGGTGGGCGCTGCACTCCAGGCCGGTCCCCGGGCCGTAGACCTCGGTCATTCCCGGGATGTCGAAACTGTCCTCCAGGCCGAGGATCTCTTCTATCTGTCGGCGCATCTTGGGTGTGTGCGGTTCCGCTCCAAAGATGAGCCGGCGCAGGGAGATTTTGTTCTTCAGATCGTGCTTTTGGATTTGCTCGGCCAGAAGCAGGGCCATGGAAGCGGTAGAGCACAGGCAGGTGCTTTGCATATCTGTTAGGAAATGCAGGTGGAAATCCAGGTTCCCCGGTCCCAGGGGCACGGCCGTGGCCCCGAAGTGTTCGCAGCCAAGCTGGAATCCGGCTCCGGCAGTCCACAGCCCGTAACCGACAGCAATCTGGACCCGATCCATGCGGGTCAGACCGGCCAGCTCGTAGCAGCGGGCCATCATTTCTTTCCACACATCGATGTCTTTCTGGGTGTAGGCCAGGATCTTACGTTTTCCAGTGGTCCCGGAGGAGGCATGGATGCGGACCACGTCCTCTTCCGGGACGCTTAAGAGGGGCAGGGGATAGCCTTCTTTTAGGTCCTGCACGGTGGTTACCGGGAGCCGGGTAAGGTCCTCCAGGCCGCGGATATTGCCGGGTTCGATCCCGTGTTCTTTGAGGCGTTCCTTGTAAAACGGGCTGTTTTCATAGACATGGCCGACAGTCCACTGCAGGCCTTTTTCTTGGATTGCAACCAGCTCCTCAGGGTGCAGGCGGGGGATGAATCTGGTCTGTCTCATGTTATTGAACTCCTGTGCGGATAAAGCGGTTTCGACCCTGCAGCGGACAGGGGTCTGACTCTGATCTTTAGCGCTCCGTTCCCGGCGGCCCCCTACTTTCTGGCTGCCCGCTTTTTGGGAGTTGCCCGCGGCTGAAACGGCATGTATAAGGCAAACAGTCAGGTCCGGGGCAACCCTGCGCTGTGTCCGGTCAGCGCATAAAATTATATTATGGTTGCCGGCAGAGGCATTTGTCAACCGCGGACAGGACCGGGGCGACAGCCAGTTGAAGCGGCGCAAATGCCTTCAGGAAAACAGATTCAACAGGCGGATATAAATGCAGTCATATTTTGTCTTTGGGGCAGCGGTTCTGGGTCTGTGTCTGGGCAGCTTTTTCAATGTGTGCATACACAGGTTCCTAAACGGGGAGTCCATTGTCCTGCCCGCCTCGCACTGCCCGGAGTGCGGCCACGCTTTATCCTGGTGGGAGAACATCCCGGTTTTGAGCTATGTGCTTTTAAGGGGGCGGTGCCGCAGTTGCCGGGCAGGGATCAGACCGCGTTACATGGCCGTGGAGATCGTCTCCGGGGCGACGGCCGTGTTACTGGCCCTCAAGTTCGGGTTCTCCTGGTCCTGGCTGGTGTACTTCGCTCTGGCTGGCGTACTCATAGTCGCTTCATTCATTGACCTTGAGGCATACATCCTCCCGGACTTCCTTACCTTGCCGGGCGCGGTGTTGGCCCTGGCCGCCAGCTTCTTCCTTCCGATCTTCTGGCTGGACGCGCTTATAGGCGCGATTGCCGGGTTTGCACTGTTCTGGGGGTTGCAGTACACATATAAATTGATAAAGGGACAGGAAGGGCTTGGAAGCGGTGACGTGAAGCTTATGCTCATGCTCGGGGCCCTGGTCGGCTGGAAAGGGCTGCCGCTGACCATTTTTCTGGCCTCCTGTCTGGGTCTGATAGCCAGTCTGTACTATCTGTACCGCGACCGGTACAAAGGGATGCAGACCAAAATCCCTTTCGGGCCCTTTCTTGCCCTGGGCGCCTATGCCTATCTCTTGTGCGGGGAGGAGATCGTAGGCTGGTATCTAGGCAGTTTTTAGGAGTATTAGGCAATGTCAGATAGAAGCAAGAGACAAGCGCCGGGTAGCGTTTGGAGCGGGCCGGGTACTTTTCCCGTCCTGTCCATTCTTTGTCTGGTGTGTATGGTCTTTTTTTGCGGGAGCGTCCGGGCGGAGACCATCTATTTCTATCAGGATGAATCCGGGGTAATGCATTTTACAGATACGCCGGATTCGGATAGATTCAGACCGTTTCTGGCGGTAAGCCAAAAGGATCTGAGCCAGGATCAGATAGACAGGTCTGTTGCGCGTTATTCCCGGGATTACGGCCTGGATGCGGATTTGGTACATGCGGTGATCAAGGCCGAATCTGACTACAACTCCAAGGCGGTATCTACCGCCGGGGCGGAGGGATTGATGCAGATAATCCCCGGGACCCAGAAGGAGCTGGGGCTGGAGGATCCGTTTGAGGCGGATTCCAATATAGAGGCCGGAGTCCGTTATCTGAAGACCCTTATTTCCCGGTACAAAGAGATCCCGCTTGCGCTGGCCGCCTACAACGCCGGACCGTCCCGGGTGGACAAGTACGGGGATATCCCACCCTTCAGAGAGACCAAACTATATGTAAGCAAGGTGCTCAGGATATATAAGGAACGCAAAGGGAAAGAATAGCAAATGTTTAATCTGGCCAATAACCTCACTCTGGCCCGCATGGGGAGCATTCCCCTGATCGTGTTTCTTATGTATTTTCCGAACCGGATTACAGCGCTTGTGGCCATGCTTTTGTTTATAGCCGCCTGCCTGACCGATTTGGCCGATGGCATCATCGCCCGCAGATACAATCTGATCACCAACGTGGGCAAATTCCTGGACCCCCTGGCGGACAAGTTGCTGATTGCCGCGGTCTTGGTGATGCTGGTCCAGCTTGGCTGGTTGCAGGGCTGGATAGCGGTGGTCATTATCTGCCGGGAGCTCATGGTTACCGGCCTGCGTTCGGTGGCCGCGGAAAAAGGGTTGGTTATAGCCGCGGACAAGTATGGGAAGATAAAGACCATTATTCAGTGCGTGGCCCTGTGTCCCCTTATCCTGCACTATACCTGGTGGGGCTTTGATCCCCGGGGAGTGGGTGCGGTGCTTATATACATCGCCCTAGTGCTCACCGTGTTTTCCGGAGTGAACTATATAGTCGGCTTTTACCGCAAGGTACTGGCCGGCTAGCCAAAAGCGTGAGAGGAAAAAATGGCCCAGATAGACGCCTTTTTTAAGATGATGCATGATTTGGGGGCCTCGGACTTGCATCTTTCTTCCGGTTCCCAGCCGGTGATCCGCCTGCACGGCGAGATGCAGAGGGTGAAATACAAGGCCCTGAACCACGACGAACTGAAAAAGATGCTCTATGAAATAGCCCCGGAGAGCAAGGCCAAGGAGTTCGAGGAAACCGGGGACATTGATTTTTCCTATGAGGTCCCCAAGATAGCCAGGTACAGGGTGAATTTCTTCCTGCAGAGACGGGGCATAGCCGCGGCCTTCCGGGAGATCCCGGAAAAGATCCTGAGCATCGACGACCTGGGCCTGCCGCCCATTCTAAAGAAACTGGCCCACCTGCCCAAGGGTCTTGTCCTGGTCACCGGACCCACCGGGTCGGGTAAATCGACCACTCAGGCCGCGATGATCGACTATGCCAACCGCACCCGCAAGGACCATCTCCTGACCATAGAAGACCCCATAGAATTCGTGCATGAACCGGTGCACTGTCTGATAAATCAGCGGGAAGTGGGCCGGGACACTAAAAATTTTCAGGCCGCGCTCCGCGGGGCGCTGCGCGAGGATCCGGATATAATCCTGGTCGGAGAAATGCGGGATCTGGAGACCATTCAACTGGCCCTGGAGGCGGCGGAGACCGGCCATCTGGTGTTCGGCACTCTGCACACCATTTCCGCGTCCAAGACAATTGACCGCATAATCGAGGTCTTTCCCGGGAACCTGCAGGGCCAGATCCGCTCCGGTTTGGCCGACTCCCTTCGGGCGGTGGTGGCCCAGAATCTGTTCAAGAGAACGGATGAGCCGGGCCGGGTGGCCGCTTTGGAGATCCTTATTGCCACCCCGGCGGTACGCAATCTGATCCGGGAGAACAAGACATATCAGGTAAACTCCATGATAGAGACCGGCCGCAAATATGGCATGCAGGCCCTGGACGACGCGATCATGGAGCTCTTGAAAAAGGGGATGATAGATGCGGAGTCTGCGTATAACAAGGCGGTGAACAAGGGCAAATTCCGGGATTACCTGGAGGAGCCCCCGGAGGATTTCACCGAGATTTAGCCGGCCCGGATGCGGATCGGACACGGCATAGATACGCCGGCCAGACAAGGAGAGTGATAGATTATGCTCAGATCGCATATGGATCAGATCATTGATGAGGTCATTGCAGCCGCGCCCAGGCTCTCGGACATAATCTTTACCGCAGGTAAACCGATCCAGGCCGAGGTGGACGGGGACTTGCGGGACGTAAAGGTCCAGCCGGACCTTGGCCGGCTGAAGCCGTTTCAGACCGAATCCATGGCCCGGGTGGCCATGGGTCAGAACCTGCGGCTGTATAAAGACCAGATCCGGACCGGTTCCTGCGACTTGACCTATGTTTTACCCAAAAAGGCCAGGTTTAGGGTGAATGTGTTCAACCAGCGCGGGACTGTGGCCATGGTTATGCGCAAACTGGCCATGGAGATCCCCACGATTTCCGGACTGGACCTCCCACCCATGTTCAACCAGATGACCGAGGAACAGTACGGGCTGATCCTGGTCACCGGCGGGACAGGGACTGGTAAGTCCACTTCCCTGGCCGCGCTGATTGATTCCATAAATGAAGCCCAGGCCAAGCACATAGTCACCCTGGAAGACCCCATAGAGTATCTGCACCGGCATAAGAAAAGCGTGGTCAACCAGCGGGAGCTGGGCAACGATTTTGACACCTTTGCCTCCGGCCTACGGGCTGCACTGCGTCAGGCGCCCAAGGTTATTCTGGTCGGGGAAATCCGGGACCGGGAGACCGTGAATATTGCCCTGGAGGCGGCGGAGACCGGCCATCTGGTCCTGGGCACCCTGCACACCAGCGATGCCGGCCAGACCATAAGCCGGATAATCGGGATGTATGATACCTCGGAGGAACGCTTCATCCGTATGCGGCTGTCCGAGAGTCTGAAGTTTGTGGTTTCACAACGGCTTATGCCCAGGATAAAAGGCGGGCGCGTGGCCGCGTTCGAGATCATGCGCAATAATCTGCGGGTCCGGGAGACCATCCTGCGGGGCGAGGACGCGGACACCTCTTTTTACAATCTAGTCTCCGAGGGGGATGCCTACGGCATGTTCACTTTTGACCAACACCTGCTCAAGCTGTATGAAAAAAGGCAGATCAGCGAGAATATCGCTTTGCTCAACGCCTCGGACAAGACCCTCTTGAAGCAGATGATCGACAAGATAAAAGTGGAGCGGGGCGAGGAAGTGACCGATATCAAAGGCCTGGAAGTGGACTGGTCTTACGACGACACAGTAAGCTGACCCCGGCTTTGCCGGACAGAAAATCAAAACGCGCGGGGCCGGAAAGAAGATGGAAATCAAGTGCACCAACTGCAGCAAGGTCTTTAATGTCCCGGATGAAAAATTGCCGGATGCCCCCAAATTTACTTTTAAGTGCCCGTCGTGCAGGGAAAAGAATGTGGTCGACCTCCAGGGCGGAGCAGAAGATAACCGGCCGGATTTATCCGGCCCGGCGGGAGCGGAACCGGATTATTTTCCGCCCGGGGCCAAGATCGCTCTTATTAGTGTGCTGGACGAGGATATTGAAGACCGTATCCGGAGCTATCTGGACAGCAAGGGGTATTACCTGACCGTGACCCATGACCCGGATACAGCCGCGGCCAAGGCCCGGCTGAACAGATATAATGTGGTCGTTGTCCAGGACGACGAGCGGCTCGAGCCGCTCACGACAGAGGTCCACTCCTGGGTGGGTTATGTGCGCCGGGAGACCAATGTAATCATGATCGGGGAGAGGGCGGCAAGCTTTGACCAGAGCAAGGCCTTCTTGCTTGCAGTTGACTTCTATTTGCACATCCGGGACAAGGAAAAAATCGAGGAATATCTCCTTTTATGCATAAATGAGCATGAGGTAATCAATCAATTGTGGTACAGGGCGGCCAAAGAGGAGGAAGATGCTAGATAATTGCAGGCACATCCGGCTTTTGACTTGTCTGCAGACCATACTCGAGCTTGAGGACGCGGTCATGCAGCTGCCTCTGGGCAAGGACATAGCCCCGGAAATCAGTCAGATCAAGGAAATGGTCGGCCGGGTTCGGGATATTCCGGTCAGTGAAAGCGATGTGATCCGGATAGAGGATGCCACCAGGAGCTTTCTGGAGGAGATCAGGGAGCCCTTGCAATTGTCCGGGGTTGGTATCCTCGGCCGGGATCTTGTCCAGTGACCCCCCGGATCCTTGTTAGGTCCTGCTTCAGGAGTGCCGCATGACTTACAGGGTCGTGACCGGGTTTTTGTGGATCGTGATAGTGATCTTGCTTGCGGAGCTTTTTGTCGCGGACAACGGGGTGTTTGACTACCTCCACCTGCGGAGTTTGTATGAGGACAAAAAAGAGGAGAACCGCTGTCTTCAGGAAGAAAATCGCCGATTGAGCCGGGAGATCGAGTTGCTCAGAAACGACGCCCGCTACAGGATGAAGATGGTCCGCGAGAGGCTACACTATGTGGCCGGGGACGAGGTCATCTATGTCTTTCCAGACGCAGACCAGGATACAGGAGATTAGGATGGAGCAAAAGGAAAAGTTTTATCTGGAGGTACTGGAGCTGGAGCCCGGCTCCAGGCTGTTTTTCCCCCTGGCCGAGATATATGCCGGGGAAGGTCGGCTGCAGGAGGCCAGAGATGTCCTGACCCGTGGGCTCAAGCACCATCCCGGGCATTTCGAGGCCCGGATGCTTTTGGCCTCGGTCTGTTATCAACAAAACGATTACGAGGCGAGCAGGGAGTTGGTCCGGGAGATTTTTTCCGGGATAAGCTCCAAAGGCTTTTTCTGGGAGCTTATCCTGCAGGATTACCGGGAGGCGGGCCGGGAGGAAATGGCCCTGGCCCTTCAGATACTTGCGGCCGAGTCCAAAGGCAGGCCGCTCAGTCTGGCGGCCATAATGCAGGAAGGGTTAAAAAATATTTTAAGCAGCCCTCCTGCAGAATCGGCAAAAAAAGCAGGGTCTGAAGAGAAGACCCTTTCCGGGGAACAAAAGCCCGACCCCGGAGTAAAAAAAACCATGGAATCCCCTGCCCCGGACGAGGACGCTGAGGAGGTGGAGGATTTAGATTTCGAGGAGCCAGCCTGGACCAGGTCCATGGCGGACATACTTTATAGGCAACAGGAATATGAGCAGGCCCTGCGCATCTATCGGCATTTGTGGAGCGGGACCATGCCCGGATCGGAACGCCGCGAGCTGGAAGAAATCATTTCCGAGCTGGAAGGGCTTGTCCGAGGCGAGTCCGAACAGGGCGAGGCGCAGGCAGAACCGGTCCGGGAACAGGAAAGCAGCGGGGATCCTTTTATGGAGACATTGAACAAACTGGCCGCGAGGTTGGAGCAAAGGGCGGAGGAATAAGGGGTTATTCCTCACTCAGTTCCTGGAGCTGAGCGTGCAGCTCCTTTATCTTGGCCCGTATCCGTTCCTCTTCAGCCAGAAGACCCTTTTTGCGGTGCTCCAGCCTGGTTTGCAGCAGGGAGAGTTCGCTTTCGTGCTGCTTGATCTCATCCTGGGTCTTTATATACAAATAACCCAGAATCCAAAAGGAAACGATCACAAAAAGGGCTGTCCAGAAGATGATCTGTTGCATGTTTAGTCTTTGTTTTGGGCCTGCTTGAGCTGTTCCGGGGTGATATAACCGAACATGACCAAAACGTCCTCGAGTTCCATGTTGGGCTGATTGTCATCCAGATAGTGCTGGGCCTTTTTGATCTGGGCTTCGGAGACGATATCTTTTTCCTTCAGGATGTCCACTGCTGATTTCTGGGTCTGTTTTTGTTCCTGCTCCGACTGGGCGGCGGATGTTTTTTTGGTCCTTGCATCGGCCAGACGGTTTTCCAGCTCGTTTTTCTGGGCGGTGAGTTCGAGCAGATTGTTTTTTAGATTGTCGAAATCGGCCTGGACATTTTTTTGTTCCTCACGGATCTTTTTTATTCGGTTTTGTTTGCGGGTCTGCAAGTGCCTTGCGCTAAAGGCGATCATAATCACGAACAGGAGGAATATAAGCAGGATAATAAGTATATTTACGGTCATTTTGTTTGTCCGGTTCCCGGTTTGTCCGCGCTCCCGGAGCGAGACGGTCGTGCCGGCTCTCTAAAGCCCCGGCTCGGGGAGACAGTCAGTTAACAATACTCATTCGGCTACTATGTTATGCCCTTTTTATCAATATTTGATCCAGGTTCAGGAGTTTTTGCATGTATAAATGGACGGTTGCGGTCCTGGCGGTCTTTTTGCTCGCCGGTTGTGGTATGTGGGACAAAACCCGGGATGCCTATTATGACTATGTGTACCCCACCCCGGAAGTTGAATTGGAAATGCCCGGACTGGGGAAAAAGGCAGAAGGTCGGCTGGCCCGGGCTTTTTATCCCCCGGACAGTCAGCTCTCCAGTCTGCTGCGTCTTTTGGAGACTCAGGACAGCTATCCGGAAAACCGGGAGTGGTTTGCCACCACGGTGCGCAGATACCCATGGCTGAACGGAGTTCTGGCAACGGATACCGAGGGCGAGGTCCTGGCCAGGTATCCCGAGGAAGGGGTAAAGAGAATCGATCTGGCTGGCTACTGTCCGGACGAGGTAAGTCTCGGAGACTGGCAGATCGAGGCCCGGGTAGAGGAGACACCCTTTGGCCCGGAGATCGTCTTGGCCCGTCCCTTTTTCAAAGGTCCGGATTGGCGGGGTATGCTTATTGTTCATTTTGATCCCCGGATTTTCGCCGGATTAAGTCCGTACTCCCGGGAGTTGACCCTGGTCATGGACGGACAGGTCCTATGGAGTGAAAGGCTCCAGGACCTGGACGGGTATCTGGAACAGAGGCCCTGGGACGAGCTGCTGCAAAAAGGAGTCAACGGCCGCTTTTCTCCGGAAAATGGGCGGCTTTTGTGGCTTGCGCGCCGGGTAGGGTCCGATTGGCTGGTGTATGTCATAAGCGAGGCAACCGTTGAGGAATAAAGGGGGGTTGTATGCGACAGGTAACCGTGGTTGAACACCTGCTGGTCCACCAGAGGGCGAATCCCATGGCCACCGGCCAGTTTACTCGGCTTTTGAATGAGCTTATTTTTGCGGCCAAGATAATAAGTCGGGAGGTGAACAAGGCCGGTCTGGTGAATGTCTTGGGTTTGACCGGGCAGACCAATGTCCAGGGTGAGGAAGTCCAGAAGTTGGATGATTTCGCCAACCGGGTCATAGTCCACCGCATGCAGCGGGCCGGGGTGTTGTGCGCCATGGCCTCGGAGGAGGCCGCGGACCTGATTGACATCCCGGAGGGATTCCCCAGCGGAGATTATATCCTGGTCTTTGATCCCCTGGATGGATCCTCAAATATAAACGCCAATGTGAGCATAGGGACCATTTTTTCCATTTACCGCCGTAAAGACAGGGACTCTGCAGTGGTCAGCGGGGACGTGCTGCGCAGGGGGGCGGAACAGGTGGCCGCCGGGTACTTTATTTACGGCTCGTCCACGGTGATGGTCTATACTACAGGCCAAGGCGTGCACGGCTTTACTTTGGATCCGGGCGTGGGCGAGTTTTTGCTCTCCCACCCGGACATAAAGACCCCGGAGCAGGGCAAGGTCTATTCTGTAAACGAGGGGTACTGGGATTTCTGGGAGGAAAAGGTTAGGAGCTGTGTTTCCCATTTCAAGTCCAAGAAGAACGGCCGCGGCCGGCCGTACAGCCTGCGCTACATTGGCTCCCTTGTGGCTGATTTCCATCGCAACCTGCTCTATGGGGGGATCTTTATGTATCCCGCGGACAAGCGGGACCCGAAAAGACCCAGCGGCAAGCTCAGGCTGTTGTGTGAGGCCGCTCCCATGGCTTTTATCGCAGAACAGGCCGGAGGGAAGGCCACGGACGGGAAAGGCCGCATTCTGGATATTGAGCCCCAGGAGCTGCACCAAAGGGTGCCTCTGTTTATCGGGTCGTCCACGGAAGTGGATGAGGCCACCCGGATCATGAGCGGGGACTAGCGGGTGCTTTGTCTTGGGATCGAGACCTCCTGTGATGAGACCGCCCTGGCCTTTGTCCGGGATGGCCGTCTCCTTGGGGAGTGTATGGCCTCCCAGGCTACGGTCCATTCCGTCTTCGGCGGGGTGGTCCCTGAGATCGCCTCCAGGAGGCATCTGAGCGCGATAAGTCCTTTGTTTGGGGAACTTTTGGCCTCTACGGGTATTGATTTGGCCGAGATCGATCGGGTCTGCGTGGCCAGGGGGCCTGGACTTTTGGGCAGTCTCCTGGTGGGGCTGGGGTTCGCCAAAGGGCTGGCCCTGGGTCTGGATATTCCCCTTATCGGGGTCAATCATCTGCATGCCCACCTCCTGGCCCCCGGCCTGGAGAGCAGACTGGACTTCCCCTGTCTGGGACTTTTGATTTCCGGGGGACACACCCAGATATACCGCATGCGTTCGCCCCGCGAATTCGAGCTTTTGGGCCGGACCCTGGACGACGCAGCTGGAGAGGCCTTTGACAAGGCGGCTAAATGCCTGAATTTGCCCTATCCCGGGGGGGTGTATATCGACCGATTGGCCTCGCTGGCCGAGGCCATTGATCCAGATTTATTCCCTGTCCCCTATGTGGACAACGACAACTTGGATTTCAGCTTCAGCGGACTCAAGACCTCTGTGGGCAATTACGTGCGCAAGCGCCCGGGGCTGGTCGCGGGCAATCTAAGATCGGAGCTTCCCCGGGATCCGGATCCGGAGCTTGTCCGGGTCTGTGCTGCCTTTAACAGAAGTGTGGCCCGGGCCCTGCATATAAAGCTCGCCCGAGCGCTCGACAGATACGGGGTCAACTCGGTGATCGCGGCTGGCGGAGTGGCTGCCAACTCCATGGTCCGGGCCGAACTCAAGTCCCTGGCCGCAGATTGCGGGGTGAGGTTTGTTTTGCCACATCCTGAACTGTGTACGGACAACGGGGCCATGATTGCCTACGCGGGGTATCTCCTGGCTGGCAAAGGCCTGTCTCACGGGCTGGATCTGGAGGCCGTGCCCCGGGGAAGGGCAGTTCCGGATGACTATTCAGCCGCTGTGCTGGAGGGAATATGAAGGATTTGGACTCAGGGGTGACTGGGACTTGGGAGTATTAAGGCCGAGGACATCGAATTCGAGGGGTTGGGACCGCCCACGGTCGGCGGGCCCTTGACAGGGGTCGAAGGGATAACTAAAAATTCTTTTTTACACTTTGAAACAGGTAAGACAGGCCTGAAGATAAAAAGCGAGGAGAGAGCTATGGCCAATCAGATTACTGATTCCACATTTGAAGAAGAGGTTTTGCAAAGCGAGCTGCCGGTTTTGGTCGATTTCTGGGCCCCGTGGTGTGGCCCTTGTAGGGCAATAGCCCCGGTACTCGAGGAGCTGGAGCAGGAGTATTCCGGAAAGATCAAGGTAGTGAAGATGAACGTGGATGATAACTCCGCGACTCCCGGAAAGTATGGTATTCGGGCTATCCCTACCCTGATGCTCTTTAAGTCCGGAGAGATGCAGGAACAGGTGACCGGTGCGGTCTCCAAGGCCAGCCTCAAGCAGATGATCGAGGATAAGGCGGTTTAGCTATGCAGGAAGTAGACGCCCTGGTAGTCGGGGGAGGTCCGGCGGGGATGACTGCGGCGCTCTATCTCCTCCGTTCCGGAGTCAACCTGGGCTGGGCGGAGAGAATGGCTCCGGGCGGCCAGGTTCTGCTTACGGAGAAGATAGAGAACTATCCGGGCTTTCCGGAGAGCGTTCACGGGTTTGAGCTGGTGGACAAGTTTGTCGCCCACCTGGAGGGCTTTGAGTATACCAAATTCTCGGATGAAGTGCAGGAAATAAAATTGGACCCAGGCAACCACCAAGTCCTTGCGGGTGATGCTTGGGTTCGGGCCGGGGCGTTAGTATTGTGCACCGGGGCCAAGTGGAGGAAGCTCGGCGTCCCCGGGGAAGGCAGGCTCACCGGCCGGGGAGTGTCCTATTGCGCAATCTGTGACGGCAACTTTTTCCGAGGCCAGGAAGTGGCCTGCATCGGCGGTGGGGATACCGCCTTGGAGGAGTCATTGTATTTGTCCAGGATAGTGGACAAGATCCATTTGATCCACAGACGGGACAAATTCCGCGGGGCCCAGGTGTATGTGGACAAGGTCATGGCCAACGACAAGATTGAACTTCATCTGGACACAGTGGTTGAGGAATTTTTCGGAGAAAGCGACCTTGAGTCCCTGCATCTGCGCAATGCGAAGACCGGAGAGACTTCAGATCTGCCTGTAAGCGGGGCCTTTGTCTTTATCGGGGTGGAGCCGGAATCGGAATTCATCCCGGATGACGTGGTCAAGGACGGGCAGGGGTTTGTGGTCACGGACGCTGAGATGCGCTGCAGCGTGGACGGGGTCTTTGCGGCCGGGGATATACGCTCCAAGCTGTGCCGGCAGATTTCCACAGCGGTGGGAGACGGGGCCACAGCCGCACACAACGCCAATTTGTATCTGGAAAAACTCCATGCTTAGACGGGCCCTTTTTTTCCCTCTGGTCGCGGCCTTTTGCCTGTGTCTGTCCGGATGCGGGTTTATTGACTACTATTTTCTGGAGCCTCCCGAGGATACCGCCCAGGAGCTGGCCGAGGCCGGATATTCGGCCATGCACGAAGAGGATTACGGCCAAGCCATAGACTATTTCACCAAATTAAAGGATCGCTATCCGTTCAGTCCGTATACGGCCAAGGCGGAAGTGAGCCTGGGCGACGCCTATTTTATGGACAAGCAATACAAAGCGGCCGTGGAGATTTACAAGGAGTTTGAATCCCTTCACCCTCGGCATGAAGCCATTCCTTATGTCCTGTACCAGATCGGGGTGGCCAACTACGAGCAGTTCCGTTCTCTGGATCTGCCGCAGACAAATATGAACGAGGCCCTGGAATATTTCCGCCGGGTGAAAGAGAGCTACCCGAATACGGAATACGCCGAGGCCTCAGAGGAATACATCCAGAAATGCAGACGTTTTCAGGCCGAGCATGAGGTCTATGTGGCGGATCTGTACTGGCGGATGGAAAAGTATTTGTCCGCCTGGAAAAGATATGAGTATATAACCGAAGAATTCGGGGACATCGAGGACATCTCTGACTACGCCACCCGCCGTGGTGAACTGGCCTATTTTCTGCATCAGAAAGACAACTCCAAAAAGGAGCTGGAAAAGGAGCAGGGGTCCTGGAAGCAGTGGTTTGACTGGCTTTGATTCGGATCGCTTTTTTGCCCGGCAGTTTTCCTGAAAGACGTTTTTATAAGGCCCAAGCCGCACAGCTTGGGCCTTTTTATCTCCTGCGCCATGCCGGGTCCCGGCCTTTCCCGGAAAGTGAGGGATGCGCTTCCCGGGTCCGCTTGAAGATTCGCTTCAACCGAATGAGGGCCCAAAAGTTCCTTGACTTTATTGGGATTATAGAATTTAATTCGTAAAAAGATGGTTTTTTCTTTATGTTAGACGAAAAAGACCTGCAAATATTGAATATTATACAGGGAAACAGCCGGGTGACCAATGCGGAGATTGCCCGACAGGTGGGTATGGCTCCTTCCGGTATGCTGGAGAGGGTGCGCAGGCTGGAGAAAAAAGGCATAATTCGGGGATATGAGGCCCGCATGGACGCGGGGAAACTGGGCCTGGTTTTGACTGTTTTCATAATGATCAAGACTGAAGAGGGGGTGGGGTCCACTCGCATAGGGAATGCTCTGGCCGCAAAGAGCGAGGTCCAGGAGGTGTATTTTATCGCCGGGGAGTATAACTATCAGTTAAAGGCCCGGGTCAGAGATACCGAGCATCTGGCCGGGCTTTTGAAGAGTTTCGGGGCCATTCCGGGGGTGCGGGATTCCAGGACCACCCTGGTACTGGAGAGCATAAAGGAGACCCTGAAGCTCCCCATTCCGGACGGAAAAGTTGTCAATAGTTTTGATCGGGGCAAAGATTTTAACACCCAGGAGGAATAGATGGACAGAAAGACCCTGAATGCTAGGATTACCGAGCGCGGCCGGGAGTTCTTCAGGAGTATAAGCGGGGAAGCGCCCTCGGTATTCAATAAGGGATGGTGGACCGGCAAGGTCATGGACTGGGCGATGCGCAACGAGAATTTCAAGGTCCAGCTCTTTCGCTTTGTGGACGTTTTTCCCTATCTAAATAGCAGTGAGTCTTTGACCCGGCATATCCAGGAGTATTTCGGATCCCAAGACCAGGAGCTGCCCTCGGTCCTCAAGTGGGGAGCTAAGGGGGCGGGTATGGGCAAGGGAATTACCGGAAAGATCCTGGCCAAGACCATCCGCTCCAACCTGGAGAATATGGGCAAGCAATTCATTGTCGGAGAGAACAGCAAACAGGCGATAAAGAACCTGAGCAAGCTCAGGAAAAACGATTTCACCTTTACCGTGGACATCCTAGGCGAGGCCACGGTGAGTGAAGAGGAAGGCGAGTTTTATCAAAAGAGCTATCTGGAGCTCTTGGATGCCCTGGCCGGTGAGAAGTCCAGCTGGAGCGGACTGGACTGGGGATACTCCCCGGTAATCAACGTGTCCATTAAACCCTCCGGGCTCTATTCCCAGGCCAGGCCCCAGGATTTCGAGGGCTCGGTCGAGGGCATCTGCGAGCGTCTTCGGCCGATTGTCAGCAAGGCAATGGAGGTGGGCGGACATTTGTGTGTCGACATGGAGCAGTACAAATACAAGGATATAACCATTGAGGCCTATAAGCGCCTCCGGGCCGAGTTCCGCGAATTCGATCAGTTGGCCCTTGTCCTGCAGTGTTATCTGCGGGATACGGACCACGATCTGGAGGAGATACTGGCTTGGGCCAGGAAGGAGAATCTGTCCATAGCCCTGCGCCTGGTCAAAGGCGCTTACTGGGACTACGAGACCGTGCTGGCCAAGCAGAACGGCTGGGAGATCCCGGTGTACACCATTAAGGCGGAGAGTGATGCCGCTTTTGAGCGCCAGTCCGAAGTCATCCTCCGCAATCACGACATCTGCTATTTTGCCTGCGGGTCGCACAATATCCGCAGCATCGCTGCGGTCATGGAACTGGCCGCTGAGATCGGGGTCCCGGAGGACAGATACGAATTTCAGGTCTTGTACGGCATGGCCGAGCCGGTGCGCAAAGGACTTTTGAACGTGGCCAGGCGGGTGAGACTCTACTCCCCGTATGGGGATCTTATTCCGGGTATGGCCTATCTGGTCCGCCGCCTTTTGGAGAATACAGCCAACGAGTCCTTTCTGCGTCAGAGCTTTGCCGAAGAAGCGGATATCGAGGCCTTGATGCGCGATCCGCTTCTTATCCTGGAGGAGGAAAAGGCCGCGGCGGAGCAGAAGAAAAAAGATCAGCCCATGGGCGGGGTGCCTCCTTTTGAGAACTATCCCATGCCCGATTTCACCCGGGCGGACGAGAGAGAGGCCTTCCCTCGAGCGATTGCTGATTTCCGTAGCCAAATGGGTGGGAGCTATCCGCTTTTGATCGACTGGCAGGAGGTCTTTACCGAGGACTCTATCGCCTCGGTAAACCCAGCTGACCCGGATGAGGTTGTCGGTCATGTCTGCCAGGCGGGCCGGCAGGAAGTGGATACCGCCCTTGCCTCGGCCAAGTCCGCCTTGCCCATGTGGCGGGATCTGTCCCCGGAGGACCGGGCCGGATACCTTTTCCAGGCCGCGGACATCGCCCGTAGGGATATCTTTAAACTCTCCGCGCAGCAGGTTTTGGAAGTGGGCAAACAGTGGGGGCAGTCCCATGCGGACGTGGGTGAAGGTATAGATTTTATCGAATACTATGCCCGGGAGATGCTCCGGCTGGGCCGGCCCCGGCGCATGGGCCGGGCCCCGGGCGAGGTTAACCACCTCTTTTATCAGTCCAAGGGGATAGCTGCGGTGATCGCCCCCTGGAATTTTCCTTTTGCCATCAGCGCGGGCATGACCTCGGCCGCTTTGGTCACCGGAAACTGCGTTTTGTACAAGCCGGCCGGATTGTCCTCGGTGATTGGATATCATCTGGCCAAGGTATATCAAGAGGCCGGAATCCCGGAGGGAGTCTTTCATTTCCTGCCCGGGCGCGGCAGCGAAATCGGGGACTATGTGGTGGAGCATCCGGATGTGGGCCTGATTGCCTTTACCGGATCCATGGAAGTTGGGCAAAGAATAGTGAACAAGGCTTCGGTGGTTCAGCCCGGACAAAATCATATAAAGAAGGTTATCGCGGAGATGGGCGGAAAGAACGCCATTATCGTCGATGACGACGCTGATCTGGACGAGGCGGTTCTGGAAATAGTCTATTCCGCCTTTGGGTTCCAGGGTCAGAAATGCTCGGCCTGTTCCCGGGTGATTGTCCTGCAGTCTATATACGACAAGTTTGTCCGCCGGCTGGCGGAGGCGGCGAATTCCATTAAGCTCGGGCCGGCCGAATTTCCAGAGAACTATATGGGGCCGGTGGTTGATGCCGGGGCGCAAAAAAAGATCAAAGAGTATGTGGAGTTGGCCCGAAAAGAGGGCTCCACCCTGGTCTGCCGCGAGGATGTCCCGGAAAGGGGTTTTTATGTGCCTTTGACCATTGTTGAGGGCATTGCCCCGGAGGACCGCATTGCCCAGGAAGAAATCTTCGGGCCTGTTTTGGCGGTAATGAAGGCCAAGGACATTGATCAGGCCATAAAATGGGCCAACTCAACGCGGTTTGCCCTGACCGGGGGAATATTCTCCCGCAGCCCCAGCCGGCTGGATATGGCCCGCAAGGATTTCCGGGTGGGTAACCTGTACCTGAACCGGGGCAGTACCGGGGCGCTTATCGAACGCCAACCCTTTGGCGGATTCAAGATGTCCGGGGTGGGCTCCAAGACCGGCGGTCCGGATTACCTGATCCAGTTCCTGGACCCGCGCTGCGTGACGGAAAACACCATGCGCCGCGGTTTTGCTCCCATAGAGGAGGATGATGACTGGGTGGAGTAGGAAATAGTTTTCTCTCGCTCGCTCCCAAGGGGCGCTCAAGCGCCCCTTGGGAGCGGGCGAGAGGCAAAATCTTATCCGTTTTGGGCCGCCTGCAGGAATTGTTCGTGGCGTTTGTCATAAGGCGGGTGCTTGAAAAAGGCCGAGCCGGAGACAAAGATATTGGCCCCGAGAGCGGCAAGTTCGCCCACGTTTTCCGGGGATACGCCTCCGTCTATCTGCACATGCGGCTTCTTCTCCAGCGGTTTTATCATTTCCTTCAGAGTTTTCAGCTTTTCCCGGGTGAAGGAGATGAATTTCTGCCCTCCGAATCCGGGATTGACGCTCATCAAAAGGACCATGTCCAGCTGGGGCAGGAGGTATTCGACTGCACAGAGCGGTGTTGCTGGATTTAAGGCCACGCCGCTTTTGGCGCCGAGATGGGTTATAAGAGATACTGTGCGCTCCAGATGCACACTGGCCTCGGCATGCACGCAGACCAGGTCGGCTCCGGCCTCTATGAATTCTTGGATATAGGCATCCGGGTTTTCAATCATCAGATGGACGTCAAAGAAAAGATGGCTATTTTTGCGCAAAGCCTTGATCACCGGCGGGCCAAAGGTAATATTGGGGACAAAATGTCCATCCATGATATCCCAGTGCGCCCATTTCAGGCCAGCTTCCTCCAGGGCGGTCAGCTCTTCCCCCAGCCGGGTGAAATCAGCCGAAAGGAGGGAGGGGGAAATAATTGTCTTTTTATTCATCCTTGTCCTCGTCTTGCATGGGAAAATCCACCTGGATCTTGAACATCCTTTCCGCAGGGAGATTCAGGATTTCTATGCCTGTCTTGGCGGTGATGTCGGCCAGGGCTTTATTTACGTATTCCTCGGAGGGAGCGATATAGGTAAACCACACGTTGTGGTTGTGTTTGCGCAGGTAATTATGGGTAACTCCGGGATGTCTGTTGACCTCGGCCACGAATTCCTCGAGGCTCTCCTCTGGAACTGCCGCGGCGCACAGGGTGCTGTGCCACCCCAGCTTGCGGGACTGGAAATTAGCCCCGATGCGCCGGATGACCCCTGTCTGCTCCAGAGCCCGGACCCGGGCCAGGGCCTCGGCTTCGGTAAGCCCTACCAGTTTGCCGATTTCCCTGTAGGGCCGGGCCTGAATGGGGAAGTCGGACTGGATTATGTCCAGGATCTTTTTGTCCAGTTCATCCATGGTTGCCGCCTTTGTCTACAAGCCTAGCGCAGTTTGCGGGGGGTATAAGTACACAGGGGTTCTTCGGCCAAATAGTCCCCGGACATAGTATAGGCCCTGGCCCGGCATCCCCCGCATACCTTGTGGTACTCGCACACTCCGCATTTGCCCTTATAGCATGACTGGTCCCGCAGCTGCAGAAATTGCGGGGAAGACTCCCATATCTCGTTGAACGGCTGCTCCCGGACTTGCCCACATTCCAAATCCAGATATCCGCAGGGTTGGACCTGTCCACTGTGGGATATAAAACAAAAGCCTATTCCGCCTAGGCAACCGCGGGTCATGGCGTCCAGTCCGAAGTTTTCCCGGTCCACACTCACCCCTTCTTCTTTGGCCCGCTGGCGCATGATGCGGTAGTAATGCGGGGCACAGGTGGCCTTGAGATGCATGTCCGTGGTTTTGCGGAAATCATAGAACCAGTTCAGGGTCCGTTCGTATTCCTCGGCCGTGATTATCTGTTCGCTCAAAGCGGCCCCGCGTCCGGTGGGCACGAGCATGAAGATGTGCCAGGCAGCGGCACCCAAATCTTCGGCCAGATGGAATATGTTCTGGAATTTGTCCAGATTGTCTCGGGTCACTGTGGTGTTGATCTGGAATTCAATCCCTTCGGATTTTAGGTGTTCAATGCCGCGTATGGCCGCGTCAAACGCCCCGGGTACACCCCGGAAGGAGTCGTGGCTGGCTGAGTCTGCCCCGTCTATGGAAATACTGCAGCGCTGGATGCCGGTTTTGCGCATCATTCCCGCGTTATCGGCATTGACCAGGGTCCCGTTGGGGGCCATTACGCAGCGCAGTCCCTTTGATCCGGCATATTCGGCCAGTTCAAAGATATCCGTGCGCATAAGCGGCTCCCCGCCGGTAAAGATGACTACCGGATCTCCGGTCAAAGGAAAGGTATCAATAAGCGCCCTGGCCTCGGAAGTGCTTAATTCGTCCGGGAAGGGCTGGGTAAGCGCCTCGGCCCGGCAGTGTTTGCAGGCCAGATTGCAGGCACCGGTGACTTCCCAGGCGATAAGCCGCAGAGGGAAAGGGGGAACATTTTGTATTTTTTTGCTCATTTTGTTTCTCGGTAAACCCGGATCGGGTTAGTTTTCTCGGTATGCCGGGCCTTAAAAAAACAAGTATGCCTTCTTCCCTTGGCAAAGTCAAAGTTGGTCCAAGGATGTTTTTGGAAAGCAAGGAGTTGCATAGCGGATTGTTTGCAGAAAAACTGGTTTGGCTCGAGCGTGCGGAGTAAATGGGGTTTCTGGACACTTTGTTTTTGCAGCGCAGTTATGGTTTGCGCGGAAACAAATGCAGTGAATTTAAATTTTTCAGGCATCTGCGGCAAAAAGGGTTTTCAAAGTCGTATTTTTGCACGGCTTCTTATTGACAGTGCGGCAGAAGTGCTTATTTAAAGAAGCAGAGCAAAAAGAAACAAGCAAACGGAGGTGATGGATATGGTTATTGATTTCAGCACATTCTATGACTTTCCCAGGCAGCTGGACAGAATGCTGGATGAGATGTGGAAACCGTCCATGATCAGTCAAAGGAGACAGTCGTATCCGCCGGTGAACATTCATGAAGATGAGACAAACATCTATGTGTATTCAGAGATACCGGGAATGGATATAAAGGATATAGACCTGACTCTGTCCGACGGCAGTCTACAGATCAAGGGCAAAAGGGATGCGGCCAAGGGCAGTTTTTATCGCCAGGAGCGCCCCACAGGGCTGTTTCAGAGGGTGATTAACCTGAATGTGCCCGTGGATGTGGACAAGGTGAAGGCCAAAATGAAGGATGGCGTACTGGATGTTGTCCTGCCCAAGTCTGAAGAGGCCAAGCCGAAGAAGATCAATATCGAGTCCGAATAAGGAGGTGAGTATATGAGCGGCGAAAACAAGGAAGTCCAGAAAAAGCAGCAGGGTCTGCCCCGTTATTCCCCGAGTACGGATATAATCGAGCGCGAAGACGGCTTCCATATATTTATGGATATGCCTGGTGTAAAAAAAGATGAATTGTATATTGATTTAAACGACAATGAACTCACGGTTCGGGGCGTAAGTCGGACCAAGCGGCCGGAAAAGGCCAATAATGTGCATATGGAGTTCGGAGACGGAGAATATGTGCGCAGTTTCACTATATCCGATGTTGTGGACCAGGAAAACATAAAAGCCGCTTTGGACAGCGGAGTGCTTGAGCTGACTCTGCCCAAGGCGGAAAGGGCCAAGCCGAAAAAGATCGAGATTCAGGCCGAATAATCTTTAGTTGAGGAGGTGGTAAGCCATGTTTGATCGCATGCTGCCAGTATTCAGGAGAAGAAACGAGCCGGAGGAAAGGACTCCGCAGACCATATGGGATATGTTCGAGACCATGCTCGACCAGCCCCTTTTGGCCAGGGAGCGGTTGGACAGTGATTTTGTCCCGGCCATGGAGGTTCGGGACAAAGAGGGCGAGCTGGAGGTCAGGGCAGAATTGCCCGGTATGGACTCCAGGGACGTGGATGTGAGTGTGGAGAACAATCAGTTGATAATAAGGGGGGAGAAAAGAGAAGAGAAAAGGGATGAAAAGGACGGCCGCTCCTACAGCGAATGCCTGTACGGCTCCTTTTACCGGACAATCCCCCTGTCCTCGGTTACTGAGCCGGACAAAATAAAGGCCAAGTTCAAAAACGGAGTGCTGACCATAAAGGTGCCCAAGAGCAAAAAGGAAAAGGGGCACAAGATCGCCATAGAAAGCTAACGACCGGACCGCCGGGTTCGGACTCGGACCGGAGGTGGCCGGCTGTTGCTATAAAACGGGGTCTCCCCCAGGGGGAGGCCCCGAATCTTTAAGCCCGCCGCGATTATCAATCTGTCTGTAAACTATTGACAACAGCTTCTCAGGCGGGTAAATGGCAGGCTTATCGCGCATTGCGGGGCTGTAGCTCAGTTGGGAGAGCACCTGAATGGCATTCAGGGGGTCAGGGGTTCAAGTCCCCTCAGCTCCACCACTCCTTTTTGTGACTTAGCGGGCAGGCTGGATATTTCCCAGCCTGCCCGATTTTTTTATCCATCCTCTTCTTCCCCGCACCTTTGTACCTCAAACAGCCTTTCCAGCACTAAGATTTCTGAGTGCTGGAAACAAATATTTTTACGACTTTTTGCTAGCTGCGTCATCCAAGATCAGGGCGCGACAAGGCGAGTTTTTCAAGTACGCAACATTACCGCTTCGGGTACCGGGCTGCAGTTTTTAAAAAAGGATGACAAAGCCATTGAAAAAAGGGAATCCTCTAGGATAGACTCTAATGGTCAATTTGTAAAAAAAGGAGGAGCTGATGAAGGTTTTGTTTTTAATCACTACGGATCACGGGGAGACCATTTTCAATGCCATGCGCCTGGCCAATGTGGGCGTGGATAAAGGGGATGAAGTCAGCGTGTTCATGCTGGGGAAGGGAGTCCTCTTTGAGCAGGCAGGCAGCGAAGAATTCGATGTCGCGGGCCAGATAAACCGCTTCGAAGGCGATTTCTATGTCTGAGGGGTGTGCATGAAATCCCACGGTCTGGAGGGATCAAGCACCTGCCCCATAGGCTGGATGGATGACCTGTACGAAATCGCTAAAGAAGCAGACAAGGTCTTTACCTTTTAAAAAATAAGTCCTTGAAACGGCAAAAAGTCTTTTTTTCTTGCAAGGGGTATTAAAGAGCAGAAAACGGGAAAAGCAAAGAAAGTAATATACCCAGCTTTTTATATCTTCTGATTATGCGCCCGCTCCCTGAAAAAATGCATGGTTGTTGCTTGTCATTTTTGCCTGATTCTGCTTAAACTGGTTTAATAGAAGTATTGCCCTGCCGGCTGCCTGAACGCGGTCGGCTGCATGTTTGTGAGTCTAAGCTTGCAGGGAGATAGGCATGGAAAACAAGACCACATTTCAGCTGTATCGGGTGGTAGGTATCTACCTGACGGTTTCTGTTTTGTGGGTTATTTTTTCCGATACCAGTGTAAGGCTTTTATTTGAGGACCCCAATCTGATAACCCGGGTGCAGACCGGCAAGGGCTGGGTCTTTGTCCTCGGTTCCACAGCGCTTATCTGGTATCTGGTCCGCAGGGGATTTTTGCGGCTGGAGGGCGCGGAACTCGAAATCAGGCGGCAGAAGGATTTTGCAGACAGCTTGGTGGAAAACAGTCCCATAGGCATTGTCACTGTAGACCGCGAGGGTAGGGTTCGGACGGTCAATTCCTATGCCGAGAAGATCTTCGAAGCGACCGAAGAGGAGCTTTGCGGCCGGGCCTTTAACGATCCGAAGTGGGGCATTGTCGATTTCAGCGGGACTCCAGTGCCGGACGAGGATCTTCCTTTCAGGCAGGTTATGGAATGGGGAGAAATAGTCCAGGATGCAGAGCATATCATTTACAGACCGGACAAGGGCCCGGCCTATTTGAAGATAAACGGAGCTCCTCTCTTTGACGCTGGCGAGCGGGTGGAACGGGTGGTATTCGCCATTGAGGATCAGACCCGGCAGGTGGAGACCCAGAAGAAAATGGAGAGCGTAAATCGCTCCCTCTCTGTGCTCAAGAAAGTGAATCAGGTGCTCATTCGCGAGGACGACGAGGACGTTTTTTTGCAGAAGATGTGCGATGTGCTGGTGGAAAAGGGCAAATACCGCATGGCCTGGGTGGGTTTCCCGGACGCAAGCGGGGAGAAGATAGTGCCCGCTGCCTTTTCTGGAGAGGAACACGGCTACCTGGAGGAAGCCAAGTTTTGTATATCTCCGGAAGAGGATACTGGGCGGGGGCCGACCGGAACCGCTTTTCGCAACGGTCGTGCAGTGTTGGAAAGCGATATCGGCACCGCGGGGGCATTCCGAACGTGGAGTGCAGAGGCGCTCAAGCGGGGATTTGCCTCCTGTCTGTCTTTGCCCCTCATCTACGGAGAGCAGGCCCTGGGAGTTCTGGAGATCTACTCCGGGACCGGGGAGGCCTTTGATGCGGAGGAAATGGAACTCTTGCAGGAGATGGGCAGGGATGTGGCCTATGGACTGGCCAATCTGCGTCTGCGCCGGCACCAAGAGGAGAACCGCAGAGAACTGGAAAAAAGCGAGCAGAGGCTCTTGCTGCACAATAGCATCGCAGCTGGATTTTTGGCTGTCTCTGACGACAGGAGCTATTCCGAGGTGCTGGACGTTATCTTAAGGTATTTCGGGTGTGGATACGGGGTTATCAGTTATCTTGATCAGGAGGGCAACTTGATTTGTCCGGCCATGACCAGTGATGTCTGGGAAAGATGCAACATCCCGGACAAACGGATCGTCTTCCCGTCCCGGGATTGGGGCGGGATATTGGGCCGGGCGCTGCAGGAAAAGACAGCCCTTTATGCCAACTCCTCCCTGAGTCTGCCCGAGGGAGACATTATCTTGGAAAATGCGCTTGTCTCCCCCATCCTGTGCAGAAATGAACTCATCGGACTTATTGCTGTGGCCCACAGACAGGACGAGTTCAGGGAAACCGATCGTGACTACCTACAGAGTTTGGCCAATTATATCGCCCCGATAATGCAGGCCAGGCTGGAGCAGGAGCGGATCTATGCCGATCTCCTCCGGGCCAAGGATAAGGCTGAGGAAAGCAACCGGATGAAAAGTGAGTTCCTGGCCAATATGAGCCACGAGATCCGGACCCCGTTAAACGGGGTTTTGGGTATGCTCCAACTCTTACAGACCGGGGAGCTGGACGCGGAACAGAGGGAGTATGCGCAAATGGCAGTGACCTCCTCCAAGCGTTTGAACCGCCTTTTGGCGGACATCCTGGATCTGGCCAAAATAGAGGCCGGAAAGCTTGATATCCGTGAGGGGGAGTTCGTGTTTACTGATGTTTTGCAGTCGGTGCGGGATATATTCTTTCAAGTGGCCAGACGCAAAGGATTGGAATTCAGTATTGACGCAAGCGAGGATATGCCGCATCATTTGATCGGGGATAGTAGTCGCACCACCCAGATATTGTTCAATCTGGTGGGCAACGCCCTGAAGTTTACTGAATCCGGTCGGGTGGAGGTTCGGGCCTATTTTTATCCCTGGCCGGTACACGGCTATGATTGCCGGGTGCTTTTCCAGGTCTCGGACACCGGATGCGGGATACCGGATGAGGCCTTGCCCGGGATATTTGACACCTTCAGTCAGATAGACGGCTCCTTCAGGCGGGAACACGAAGGTGCTGGTCTGGGCCTGGCCCTGGTCAAGCGCCTGGTCCAGCTTTTGAATGGAACTCTGAGCATAGACTCCGTTGATGGACAAGGGACAACCGTTTACGTAAATATACCCTACAAGATGGACAGATACGAGTTAAAGAACGCGGCTGAGACTGAAGAGCTGCAGGATATACTGAGCTCCTACCAGGTGATGGTTGTTGACGACGACCCGGTCACCCGCCTGGCGACCAGGAGAATGCTGGAGAAATTCGGGTGCCGGGTGCTTCTGGCCGAGGACGGGGTCCAGGCTCTGGAAATGCTTGCCGGGAACGAGGTGGACTGCATACTGATGGATATCCAGATGCCCAAAATGGACGGGGTGACCGCCACCCAGAAGATCCGTTCCTCTCCGCAATTCAAGGATAAATCCGATGTATGCATTATCGCCATGACCGCCTATGCCATGCGCGGGGACAGGGACAGGTTCATAGCCGCGGGCATGGACGATTATTTGTCCAAGCCGGTGGACACCAGCGCCTTGCTTTTTGTCCTGCAAAAGAATCTGGCCAAATAAAAGGAGCAAGTAAGTCCTGAGATAACGTCTTTAACAGCTGAGTGCAGATCTCCAAAAGCGGTAAAATGGCAAAGAGCTAAAACCCTCACTTGCAAATAAGTGCCCTTTGGTTTTGTTTTTTTGCGCCGTTCCTTGAGATTTTCAAGTGAGCTGGGATCAAGTTTTTTCAACCTTCGTTAACGCCCGGGCAGGTAAATAAATCCATGTCTTCCTTCCTCCGCGTATCCTTGCTTACTCTTTTTTTTCTTTTGCTTATCCCAGCCGGTGCGCTTTGCCAGAATCTACAGCTGTATACCGAGGACTATCCCCCTTACAATTACGAACAGGACGGCGAGGTCCGCGGGGTGAATACGGATCTTTTGCTTCGGGCGACGGAAAAGGCAGGGCTGGACATCGCCAGAGAGGATATTCGACTCGTACCCTGGGCACGGGCCTATTCCGCGGCCAGGAATAATCCGAACACTTGTGTGTATACCACCATGCGGACCAGAGAAAGAGAACCCTTTTTCAAGTGGGTAGGCCCGCTGGTGAATACGGAAAAAGTACTGGTCGCTTTGCGCGATAGAGAGGTGGAGATAAATTCCCTGCAGGATATTGAAAATTATCGGACTGGGGTGGTGATTGAGGATGTGTGTGTCCATCTTTTGAGTGAGTCCGGCGTGCCCGAGGAAAATATTGACAAGTCCGCTTCCGCCCTTTTGAACCTGCGCAAGCTCGTTCGCGGCCGGATCGATCTCGTGGCTTATGATGAGCTGACCCTGGAATACATAGCCAAGAAAAACAATATTGACCCCTCCCTGTTTGAGACCGTTTTCGTCCTTGGCCGGGGGGATCACTACCTGGCTTGCCACCCGGAGACGAATGCTACTGTCCTTGACCGGCTGCAAAATGCCCTGGACGAGCTGAGTCGATAGAATCGACAGGACCGGCATTAACGAGGGTGTGGGGCGCAGGTGTTTAAGACCATCCTGGAGGGGGGGTGGTCTTTACTTTTAATCTGGAGACAAAATAATCGTTTAGTCCAGCTGCCATCACAAAGGACACCAAAAGGTCATGAAGCCTTGGACCTTCTTGGTTGTGCGCAGCGGATTTTAAAGCCGGAAAAACAAATGTGAAGGGCACAATCCCCTGCCGGAAAAAGAGGTTATAAAACCGGAAAACGAGTGGTCAGGTGTATAGAGTCGCAGTTATTATCCCGGTTTTCAATCAATGGGGGTATACATCCTCCTGTCTAAAAAGTCTGCGCGAGCATACGCCTTGGGAGAATGTCCAGGTCCTAGTCGTGGACAACGGCTCCACGGATAAGACACCGGCTTTGTGCGCACAAGTCGGGAATGAAATTTTCGGCTCCCGGTTTGAATATATTAGGCTAGAGGAAAACATAAATTTCGGGCCAGCCTGCAATCTGGGGGCGCGTACAGCCGATGCACAATTTTTGTTTTTTTTGAATAACGACACCGAATGTACGCCGGGATGGCTGGAGCCGCTTTTAAATGCTTTTAACGATAAAACCGGAGCTGTAGGGCCGCTTTTATTGTACCCGGAGAGCAATCTGGTGCAGCATCTGGGCATAAGCTTCACCCCTACGGATAATTTGATACACCTCTATCACTGCATCCCAGCGGTCTCCACCCTGGCCCAGAAAGGAAGAAAGGTACAGGCCCTGACCGCGGCTGCCCTTATGATCAGGCGTGATCTGTTCACTTTTGTGGGCGGTTTTTGTGAGGAATATAAAAACGGCTACGAGGACATCGACCTCTGCGCCTCTTTGGGCAGGGAGGGCTATACACTGAAATGCGTCCCGGAAAGCCGCATATACCATTATACTAGTATGTCTGAGGGGCGTTTCGATCATGACTCGGAAAACTGTGGGGTTTTCATGCGCCGCGCCGCCTCCCTGGTTCGGGCCGATACTCATCTCCATGCCGCCCAGGACGGGCTGGATATTGCCTTTAACGAGCTGCTTCAGGTCTATTACCGTCTAGGGGAGGACAAAAGTCGGGAACTGGAAAAATGGAGTAGTGACGCCGCCTTCAAGGAGATTTTCCGGATGCTTGTCAAATACCCCTATTGGGAGCAGGGCTATGAGCTGGCCTTGAAAAGGGCGGGGAAAGAGGTGAGCGTGGCCTTTGACATCCTGCATTCTCAGGCCTTGTATTTCCCGTTGAAAAGGGTGTATGCCAGACTAGCCAAGACGGCCAGAGCCTGTGGGGAGCTACAGGAAGCTGAGGCCTGCCTGAAGGAATTGCAAAAGATGGATGAATACTTTTTGAGCGAGCCCTATATGCAGAGGCTCAAATGTATTCGCAAATGGGCCCAGCTGGACAATGATGCAGGGCTTATGAAGGTCTACCGCGAGTTGCGGGGCTGAGGCCCGGCTTTGGGCTGCATAAAACAGTCTGCAGCCAAAAGGATTTTCAGACCTCTTTCTTCCGCCTCTGCGACAAGTCCACGGACTACAGATCCCGGTGTGGGGTCCTTTCCTTTCCGTGCTTCCAACAGCTTTCGAGGGAACATGGCCGCTTGCGATAAAATTCCGGGCGCCTCCACAGATTGTCCGACCCCCAGGGTCATGAGCCCGAATGCGGCGGCCCCCGGATCACCGACTCTTTTTTCTTCTCCGGTCAAGGCGCTCAAGATTTGATCGGCCACTTCGCGTTCGGTTATGGCCTTGACCGCTCCGACCTCTTTGTTCCAGAAGAAATGGCCCAGGAGCAGTTTCAGGGCATTGTGCAGCAGTTTGTGGCTAGGCGGAAGAAACAGGAAATAATCTGCTTTTGATCTCTCCAAGAGATCGCCAAGCGATCCCGCCCTGCTGATATCCGGCAGCTCCGGGGAATTTTTGGGGGACTCAAGGGTCCAGACCTGCAGATCAAAGCCCGCGGAGCAGTTTTTAATCTCCAGGACGTCTTTTTGGGCGAAGTCCTTTCCGCCAGCCAGCAGGACGGCCGCGATTCGCGGAAAATCAGGTTTTATCTTTCCTTCGATCCAGTCCAGAATGGCCGTTGCCGCTCTTTCCGCGCTTTTGCCGTCCCGGCCGTAGTCCAAGGCGGCAGCAAACTGCTTTCGTCTTGTACTGAGTTCACCGCGGTTTTGGAGTTGGGAATCGACTAGTTTCTTGAGCTCGGATACGTTTTTGGCGCATTTGGCTGCGCTGCGGGCCTGGTATTCTATCTCCCCGGGTTGATAATAGGCAAAGCTTTTCATCTCCGGGTTGTCCATGAGGACCACCGGCTTGTCCAAGAGGATGAACTCGGTAAAGATAGAGGATACGTCGGATATAAGCAGGTCAGCGGCATGCATCATGCCGGAGTAATCAGTATCGCCAAGGTAATGGATATTGGCCTGGCTTTCGGCCAGGTCTTTGTATTGCTCTTTCCAGGAGGCATCCGTGAGATTGTGCAACTTTATCAAGAGCTCTTTGTCCTTTCCAGCCAGGTCTCCTATCTTGTCCCCCAGGCAAGGGATCGCGCTCAGCTCCGGATTGTATGTGGGGGCAAAGAGGATGATCTTTTTTTTAGGGTCTATGCCCTGGCGGGCGCAGAATTCTTCTCTGCCCATTGCTTGGGGTCCGAACAAAAGATCGGACTTGATAAACCCGGTGCAGCGTATAGGAATGAACACGTTTTTTTTGAGTCTCCTTTTATGCCACGGGCCGGGAACCAGGAGTAACTCTGAGAGATTTTCCCTGCGGACCACGGGACTGTCCGTGTAAAATGCGCCCTTGCAGATCATCCCGTGCCCTACGTTGATTACATTTTTTATGTACGGAATGCGGAAGTGGCAGGCGTCAGCCACTATGGTCACATCAGGGGCGAACTCTTCCGGGTGCTCGAAAAAAGGGCTCTTTTCTTTGAGACGGGTGGTTTCGGATTCGGGCAGTCCCCAGCCCGGGATTTCCCCGTCCCCGGGAAAATAGGGCGGGGCGGAGAAAGCGGTTAGAGCCAGATCGTGGCCTTGGAGATAGTCGTGCACCGGTTCCAAAAAGGCCAAGTGCAGGCTTCTTTCGACGTAAAAAAGGATTCTTGGCATTTTTTATTCGCTGAACATGTCCAGGGCCTCACGCAGGTCGTCCTCGAAATCCACTTCAATGCATCTGTGCTCGGAAATGTCCACCGCCCGGAACCGGCCTTTGCGCTCGATCATTTTTTCCATGGCCTTTTCAAAAAAATCCTCGTCCGCGCAGTCCTTGAGGCAGGATATAAACAGGGGCAGATCCTCCCGGGAGATCTTGTTTATCCCCACCGCCTCCCCGTGGGCGGGGTGGACCGTTTTGGAAATGGCCTGAATAAAGTCGTCTTTGTCCGCGGTATATTTTACTTCTTCCGGGCCGCATTTTTTGCGATCCACTGCAGCGATATTTCCCTTGTTTGCAGCCACCGCGGAGATGACTTCCGGGTCGGCTATGACGTCCCCGTTCAGCCAGATGATCTCATCATCCAGGTCGGCAAGCGCGCACAAGAGGCTTTTGGAGGTGTTGGTTATGTAGTAGAAAGGATTGTAACGGAAAAAGACATCCGGGAACTGCTCCATGATGAGACTCATCTTGAACCCGACCACGACATAGATCTCGTGGATATTTAATCCGCGCAGGGTACGTATTTGACGGCCCAGGATGCGTTCTCCGTGGGGCAGTTTTACCAGCGACTTTGGAAACGGCCGACCCAGGCGGCTGCCCACACCGGCAGCGAGCAGGACTGCTTTCATGCCTCCTCCTTAGTTTGCGGGAATAATAGCAAGAAAGGTGCCGGAATAACCGGGTTGTGGGGAAAGGTTGTCCAGGGTAAAAAGAAGCCCTCTCGCCCGCTCCAAGACTTGCTCGAGACGCGGAGCAAGAGGGGAGTTGGAATGTTTTGCTTTCTGTTCCTGCGGAGCATAAAGTAAATTTCTCCGCACATAGCGGGCGTGAGAAAAAAATTAAGGCAGCGTATGACCTCCAAACCCAGAATATTCTTCCTGAACCTGGATTATTACTTAAGCCGGGAGATCCCCCTGGCCCTGCAGGAGCTGGGATTAACCTTTCTCAATTTTCGTCCGAACGAATTGGGAATCGGAGCGAAAGAGTTTTTGCAGCACACCGCGGAGGCAATAGCCCGCTTCCGTCCCCATTTTGTTTTGACAGTAAACGCCCTGGGTGTGGATGAAACCGGATACATGGCTCAATTTTTTGACGCCTGGAAAATCCCTCTCTTGATCTGGTTGGTGGACAGCCCGGATTTATTCTTACACGGCCGGGAACACATCTATCCCCAAAACACCCTGTTTTTCTCCTGCGATCCAAACGGGAAGGAAAAGGCTGGCGGGACGATAGCCCGGGACATGCATTATCTGCCTTTGGCCGCGGACCGGACCAGGATCAAAAGGATGGGGTCCCCACCCCGGATCCCGGTTTCCTTTCTGGGAGACACCTGGAGCGCCAAGATCGCCGCCTGTGTGAAAAACCATGATCTGCCCGCCTATTTTTTACGAGAATCCCTGCGGCTGGCCCGGGCTTTGGTCGATAATCAGCCCGGAAACGGTCTGGAGTTCATCCGAGACGGATTCCCGCGATTTTATTCCCGGATGGGCTCTGAGCTTGATCCCAAAAATCAAAACGGGCTCTTGCATCTTATTTATTGGCGGGCGAACAAGCTGTACCGCAAAATGTGCGTGAAACAGCTTCTTGAGTTCAAGCCGCTCATTGCCGGGGATAAATACTGGGAAAAGATCCTTGATCCGGCCCGCTTTGATTATCACCCGCCCATAGCTTACGGTAGCGAGGCCTTTAAGCTTTATTCCCTGAGCAAGGTCAATTTCGCCTGCTCCAGCGTGCAGATGAGCGGAGCGGTGACCCAGAGGGTGTTTGATGTGCCCGCGGCCGGGGGTTTTTTGATTACGGACAAGAGGAAACAGCTGGAAGAGATGTTCGAGGCGGGAAAGGAAGCGGTTTGTTATGAGGCTCCTGGGGAGGTTCCGGAGATCGTCCGGCATTACCTGGGAAGCGAAGGGGAAAGGACGCGGATAATAAAGGCTGCCAGGCGAAGGATCGCAGCGGAGCATACTTATGCCCACAGGATGCAAAAGCTCCTTAGTATCGCGGGGCGCAGGCTTTAGTGTCCGGTCCCGGATGCACATAGACATCCAGGGCGGTAACTATCTGGCTGCCCTGACCGGCCGCCTTGCTGTGCATCTCCCGGCACAACTTTTCCGGGCTTTCAGGCCGGTTTTCAGCTAGCAGGGCCTTGGCGTCGTAAAGCGGGGCAAGGACGCAGGCCGAAGGTCCGCTTATTCCGCTCCCCCGGCTGCCGATACCTATTGTCCGCAGGTAGTGCGCGGATACAGGAGCGGGCATCTTTTCAGCTGTCTCGAATTTGAAAAAGCGCAGTGTTGAGTCAGCGATTTCTTTCTGCCCCAGGGCGCGGACTATCCCGATTTCTTCGTCCCAGAACATGTGTAGGGCCAAGTGCTCCGCCCATTTGTAGGGAACACAGAAACCGGCGCGCAGAAATACGATATACTCGGCCGTGCTTTTGGCGATTTTCTGCAGGGCCCGGTCAAAATCCGGGCCGGGTCCGTCCCGGCCTGGGCTGTCTCCATCTCTTACAGTCAAAATGTCCATGTCCTGCTCAAATCCGGCGCTGCGAATATTTGCGAGTGTCTTCTGCGTCTGCCGGGAAGTATTTCCTTCACAGTCCACAAGGATGAGATAACGCCTGCGCGATCTGGGGCTGCGGGAGACTTTTTGCTCCAGGGTATCCAGCACCACCCGGGCGACCCGCTGTGCGCTTCTGCCGTCTCTTTTGTAGTCCAGGGCTTGGCGGTATTTTTTCCTGGGCCCGGACTTTTCCTGCGGTCTTTCAATTTCTTCTTTTGCCTTGCGCACTAGTTCCCGCGGGGAGTCGGCCTCGCTGGCCCCGTCCCGGACCTGATATTCGATGTCCTGGGGGTCAAAGGTGTTGAAATTTTTTATCTCCGGGCTGTTAAAAAGGAGCACCGGCTTGTCCAGAAGCATAAACTCGACAAAGATGGAGGACACATCGCTGATCAAAAGGTCTGTGTGATGCATCATGCGCGTATATTCCGAGTCGGTCAAAAGAGCGATGTTGTCGTGCTCCGCGCTCAATCTGCAGCAGGACTCGAACCATTCCGGCGGGGTCATGTTGTGCAGTTTTATGAGCACATTTGTGTCCTTGTCCGCCAAGTCCGTGATCCGGGGAAGGACTTGGGAGATGGATGAGAGTTCCGGGTTAAAGGTGGGTGCGTAAAGGATGTTCGCCGCTTTATCCCGTACCCCCCAGAAACGGTTGAATTCGCTTCTTGGGCCGGGATCATTTTTTATCAGGTAGTCGGTCTTTATGAACCCGGTCACCCGGATGGGAATTTTTACCTGTTTTTGAAGCCTTTTTTTGTGCCACGGCCCGGGTACGCACAGGGCGGTGGGCAGGTTGTCCCGGCGGGAGTGGGGTCTGTCCGTGTAAAAGGTCCCCTTGCAGATGAGTCCGTGCCCGATATTCACGGTCGGGCCGGGGTGCTCCGGGAGCAAGAAGTGGCAGGAATCCCCGACCACGGTGACATCCGGGGAGAAGTCTTCCGGGTTTTCAAACACCGGGGCGGTTTTTTGCAATTGCTGGAGCTTGTCTGGGCACAGCCCGTGCCCCGGCTTGTATCTCGAGGAGGGGATGAATTCCGGGGCGCAGAAAGCGGTCCGCACCCCGGGTTCATTTTTTAACTTCTCCATGACCGGCAAAAGGTACAGCAGATGCAGATCGCGCTCTATGTAGAAAAGGATTTTGGGCATAGGGATTCAACGTGTTTTTTACAGATTGCAAGTGCGAAGTTCAAATTGTAAAGAATAGAACCAAAAGGTTTCCCTCTCGCCTCCGGCACTCAGATACCCTGAGTGACCGGACAGGCTGCTCGAAGACTCGCTCGGGACGCGGAGGGCACAGAGAAGAGCGAAAAAGGAAATCGATTGGCCCGCGAATTACGCGAATGAAGAAGGTCATTTGTATCTTTTGGAGGTAGTTTGGTAGATTTTCTTGTTTCTTCTTGGCCCTACAGCCAGGATATAGATTACTACTTCTGCATCTCGTACTTGATAAACTACCCGGTAGTCTCCAACTCTTAATTTCCGAAGTCCGGCTAAATCACCGGAAAGGGGTGCGCCGAATTCAAGGGGACATGAGGCGAGCTTCTTGTCGATGGCCTGGATAATTCGTCGTGCACCCGGAATCCCGATTTGCTGCAAATCTTTTTCCACAGCGTGATGGTAGGTTATTTTCCAGTTCATCAGCCGAATTTTTGAAGCATTTGTTCATGGGACAAGGCTTTTTCTTTTTCAAAGGAATCCAGGCGGGAAGATGCCAGCAACTTCAGGCGCAGGTTTTCCAGTTCCTCTTCCAGCTCTTCGTAAGCCTGCATGGATAAAAGTACCGCTTTGGGAGAATTGTTTTTCAGGACAATTAGTTTTTCTGCTTGGCCATTTTCAAAGGCGTCCAGTGTTGCAGAGGTTTTTTTGGAAAGATCGGTTGCGGAAATATACTCTGAAGTTTTCACTATATTCACTCCTTTATCATATTTTATTTGTAAAAATAATCAGATTTTAAGCGGATGTCAATTGGAAAAGGAGGAGTTTTGTGCCCATGTTTTTCGATTTTCGGGGCGTTTTTTATTTATTCACGCAAATTAGGGGTATTTGGCGGGAAGGGCAAAAGAAAATCGATTGGCCCGTGAATGACGCGAATAGGCGCGAATGAAGAGAAAATGTTTGCCCTTTTTGCTTTTTTATATCAAGGCCAGCGCTTGAATCCGGCGGCATCGAAATGGCGATCAAAGGAGAAGACGCGTTCAACCCGTCTCTGTTCCATGAGCACGAAGGAAATGCAGTCAGTAAAGCTGACCCCTTGATCCGAAAATTTGACAAACCAATCTATGGCTCGGAGCTCATCATTTTGGTCCGGGCGCCAGATCTGCAGGATATTTGAGATATACGCGGCTTGCAGTCGCCTGGACGCAAATAGGTATCCGGCTCGCCTGCCCAACAGGGTGGCGGTCTCGTCCAGGACAAAATTGCTGGTGACCAGCCTTTCGCTTCTGGTTCTGAGTTCCTCCCAGAAAGCTATAGCCGGCGCATGGTATTGATCTTTTGCCAGGTAGCGGGCTAGAAAGGCGCCGGTATCAATAAAGATCATGTTCGGTGCTGGTACAGATAAACATCGTGGTTCAGGCTGATGTCTTCCGGCACATCGCCCTGGAACACTTCCAGATCGGCAAACAAGGCATCCTCTCCCTGTCTCTCCCTGTTTGCTTCCCGGAGTTTACTTTCCAGGACCTCTCGGAGCAGTCCGCCCAAAGATATCCCTTTTTGCTCGCAATACTGCGTCGCCTTGGCTTTCAGATCTTCCGGAAGCATGATGGTTGTTCGTTTCATGTCCATTCCTCCATATTATACATGCATAATATGGCTCATAGCTGCCTGTGTCAACAAAGCCAAGTACTTGCCGATTTCCTTTCCTTCACCCATTTGCCCTCCATCCCAAAAAACAAGAAATTTAATTTACCACCAAGGGTATTCGCGCGAATTGGACAGCACTTTCACCTTTTGCTACAGATTTTCCGGATATAAGCAGTAATAACAAC
>JBKHGE010000021.1:0-36705 GCA_046539845.1 Desulfonatronovibrionaceae bacterium | reverse complement strand
CCATATCAGTCATTCGGCAATATGTAGAACAGCAGAGGGGAGAATAGTTTCCAAGGCTTTTCCCTTCAAAAAAGACCTTGGAAAGCGCCTTATATTCCCTACCTGAAGGAAGGGGTCTTACGGCGCATGATGATAAAATTAATACACGAGCGATTGCTGCAAAATCCTAGCACTCCAGGCGGCTGAAAACCAAAAGAGGCGGGGCAGTAAAAGTTCGAGCCCTAAACGTAATTATCCATACGTGACGTAAATTTTATCCTTATACCCCCTTTACCGCTATTGAGAGCCTTAAGGCCGGACCGCTGTATCCGTTTTAAGTCCCGGGAAGCCACGGATTAGACACGGCATCTCTTGCTTTTTGGACCGGTTTTTTGTGGATTTTGTTTGCCTTTTGGGCAACCAAAAATTAGGATAAATTTAAAGCAATGTCTCCAGTTATGGGCCAGGACATGATTTTTGTAAGCAAGCAAAGGAGGGTGTTTATGGCCGGAAAAAAGGAAAGTTTTGGTTGCGCTCGCCCCACAGGCAGACCAGTCGGTTCTTCGGACGAGACGCCGGACGATGAAGAGAGAGTTGCGCAGGACAATAAAGGAGGAAAATCCATGTTACAGGTTGGTCAGAAGGCAGCTGATTTTGGTGCCCCGGCATATTTCAACGGGGAATTTATCTCGGTCAAGTTGTCGGATTATTTGGGAAAGTGGGTGTCGCTTTGTTTTTACCCCGGTGATTTTACCTTTGTTTGAGCCACAGAGATCTCGGCGGTCGCCGAGAAGAACAGCGAGTTTGAAAAGCTTGGCGTCCAGGTCCTGTCCATGAGCGTGGACAGCGTGTTCGTGCACAAGATGTGGGTGGATCATGAGCTCTCCAAGATGACTTCTTCCGGGACCATTCCTTTTCCCATGCTTTCCGACGGAGGGGGCAGGGTCGGGGAGGTATACGGCGTGTATGATCCGGAAAGCGGAGTGGATGTCCGCGGACGCTTCTTGATTGATCCGGACGGGGTTATTCAGGGTTACGAGGTCCTTTCCCCGCCGGTGGGCAGGAATGTCTCCGAGAGCCTGCGACAGCTTCAGGCCTTTCAGGCGGTGCGGGAAAGCGGGGGGACTCGGGCCACGCCTTCAGGATGGGCTCCGGGCAAAACGATGCTTACCCCCGGTCCGGAGCTCGTCGGCCGGGTATGGGAAAAATGGAAGGTAAGCATGGGCTCAAATTGATGTCTGCTATCCGGCCTGTTTGCAGGCATTAGATCTGCCGCGCCAGCAAGCACGAAAAAGCCCGTTTCTGTCCGCGGGCGGACAGAAACGGGCTCTAATGGAGGGGATGATGCTGTGTCTTTTTATTCTCCCATCTCGGACATCTTGCCTTCGATCTTCTGGCGCAGGTCTTCGTCCTGCTGCATAGCCTGGGCTATTTCGTTGTATCTCTGCACGGTAAGCCCCTTGTTCTCCACTTCCTTGATCATTTTGTCTTCATATGTCTGCTGTAGCTCCCTGATTTCAGAGTCGTCTTCAATACCCTGGGCTTCCTGGGTGAACTCCTCCTGAATCTGGCGGATGGCGTTAAACGCCTCGGCAAAATCGTTGGCCTCAGAGTCCGACACCTCAGCCGGGGCCTCCTGTCCTTCCATTCCTTCCGCGTCATCTTGGGCCTGGGCCATGCCGGCCGCGCACAAGACCATGAGCAGGCTGAAGGCCAGGACCAGCTTCAAGTTTACAGCCAATGTTTTTCCTTGTTTGTCCATCTTTAAGGTCTCCTTTGTTTTGGACGGTTAAAAGATATCTGATGTTATCTCCCCTTTGCATCACGTGTGCCAAAAAAATCTTGATCTCCTTTTTGGTATTATGCTGCTAAATCAGTATCTTGCACTAAGCAGGCCTGTGAGCGGAGGACACTGGGGGTGTTTTATTGTATAATTTTGACACATGTGTTAAGTTTGTGGGGCTGATTGCAGCCCAAAGTCCGGATAAAAGGTGTATTAGTACTCAGGTGGTTGCAGGTAAAGAAAGCCGTGTCTTTAAAGCTTTGGTCCCGGCTTGCAACCGACCGGGCCGGCAGGAAAGGGGCATATTGGTTTAAGGACACAAAATTTGCATGCACCTGTTTTGGTTCCCTGTTTAGGGCCGGGTCTTAAATATTGCCCTTAATTCCGGGGTCAGCGTCTGGCCTTAGGCTTATCTTGGGAAGGCACCCGGTGGAAACGGCCTTTGCCCCTGCGTTTAGGATCCGGAAAAAGAGGTGGGAAAATTATGCGCTTGTGTTTCAGATATAGCCTTCTTCAGGCCCTTCTTGTCTATGTGATTGTCCCTCTGGTGATGGCCTTGGCCGTGGCCGGATATGCCTATCTGACCACTGTGGAAAAACGTGCCGAAGAAAGGATGCAGGAGGAAGTGCAGCTTGTGGCCCGGGCGCTAAAGCTCCCTGTGAGCCACGCCCTGAAGAGGGACCGGGAAGGTAGCGTATACAGCGCTTTGGAGTCTGCTTTTCAGATAAACAGGGTCTACGGGGCCTCGGTGTATGACGCAGACGGGAACAAGGTGGCCTCGGTCGGGGCGCAGGAGACCCCTGTTAGGAATGACGGCAGCCAAATGGCTGAACTGGCCGAGGAAGGCGACCGCCAGGAGAAGTACGGGAAAGTCGGCGGAACAGAGGCCTATACCTATTTTTTGCCCCTGACAGAACCCGGCGGTCAGAGTATCGGCCTTTTGCGCCTGTCCCGCAAGAAATCCGAGTTCCAGGAGTATATCCGGCACCTGCGTCTGGAGTTCGCGTTTATTTTGGGTGCAGGCGCCTTGAGTATGACCCTCTTGGTCCTTTTTGGACACCGGCGGGCCCTGGGCCGGCATCTGGATAACCTGAGCCGCTCCATGCGGCGGGTGGAAAAGGGCGATTTGAAGCATCGACTGCATATGAGAGGACCGCGGGAGATTTCCGCTGTGGCCTCGGCTTTCAATACCATGCTCGACAGTCTGGACCGGGCCCGGCAGGAGCTGGATGAGCAGCGCAAAAAACAAGCCCGCCTGGAAGATGAGCTGCGTAAGGCGGAAAAGATGGCCGCAATCGGCAGGCTGGCCTCGGGAGTGGCCCACGAACTGGGCACCCCTTTGTCCATTGTGGACGGATACGCCCAGCGGGTCCGCCGGTTGCCCGCCCTCCCTGATCAGATCGAAAACAGCCTGGAGCATATCCGGAACCAAGTCCGGCGCATGGAATCCATAGTCAGACAGCTTTTGGATTTTGGTCGCCAGAACATCTCCAATCCGCGGCAGGTAAATCCGGATCAGATTGCCCGCAAGGCGATTCAGAGCGTGACCATGCATACTGCTCATGCCCGGAAGGATATCCAATTCGGCTCTCCGGGTGTTGAGTGCAGGCTGGAAGGAGATCCGGTCCGCCTGGAACAGCTGCTGGTCAATCTGCTCAAAAATTCCCTGCAGGCGACTTCTGAAGGACGAGTGGCTTTGAAATGGGATTGCGACCAGAAGTACTGCATATTTACGATACAAGACGACGGTCCGGGTATAGATTCGGGGATACGTTCCCGGGTCTGTGATCCTTTTTTTACCACCAAGGCCCCGGGAGAGGGGACCGGACTGGGACTGGCAGTGGTACACGGGATTGTGGAGGAGCACAACGGGGATATGTACATAGGGGACAGCCCCTGGGGAGGAGCTGAGTTCGTGGTCCGTATCCCGCTTTATCGGGGAAACTACGAGGCGGATTCAGCAGCGTCTGAGGCTCCCGGGAAAGGAACACGGTTGGATCCGGATTGCGGAAACAAGGAGGACGCGAATGGACAAGGGGTCTGATTCCTTTGGTGAAGTGGTCCTGGTGGTTGAGGATGACTCCGGATTGAGTCAGCTCCTGCAGGACGAACTAATTGACGCCGGATATACCGCAACCGGAGTAAACAGCGCGGAGCAGGCCCGGAAGTGGCTGAACAGTAATACCCCGGATCTTATACTCTGCGATCTTAAACTCCCGGGTGACGACGGCATGCAGCTCTTGCGTGATACGCGGCGGCATTCCCCGCGGCCCGGCTTCGTGATGATCACCGCTTTCGGGTCCGTGCCCCAGGCGGTGGAGGCGCTGAAGACCGGGGCGGACGATTTTCTGACCAAGCCCCTGGACCTGGACCAGCTGGTACTGTGTGTCCAAAGGACCCTGGAAAACAGGCGGCTGCGCGAGGAGGTAAAGAGCTACCGGGAATTGCTGAGCGAGGGGCATTTCCACGGGATCCTCGGTCAGAGCCGGGCCATGCAGACCTTGGTCCAGCAGATAAGGCAGATGGCCTATGCCCGGGGGCCGGTTTTGATCGTCGGTGAGAGTGGAACAGGCAAGGAGCTGGCGGCCCGGGCGGTACACGAGGAGGGAGCCTCCGGCAAGGCCCCTTTGGTAGTCTTGAATTGTGCCGGTATCCCCCCGGAGCTTTTGGAATCGGAGCTTTTCGGGCATGTGGCCGGGGCGTTTACCGGGGCCTCCAGACAGCGCAAGGGGCTTTTTTCCGAGGCTCACGGCGGCTCCATTTTTCTGGACGAGATATCGGAGATGCCTCTGTCCATGCAGGCCAAGCTCCTGCGGGTTTTGCAGGACGGGCGAATTCGGCCGGTGGGCAGCGACAAGGAAGTGGATACAGATGTGCGGATAATCGCAGCCACCAACAGGGACCTGGAGGAAGAGATCGCGGCCGGCAATTTCCGGGAGGACCTTTTCTACAGACTGGAGACATTCACTTTGAGGGTGCCTCCGTTGCGGGAGCGCGAGGACGATGCCGAGTTTTTGGCCGCTGTTTTTCTTCATCGCTGTAATGCCCGCCTCAACCGCGGTATACGGGGGTTTTCCGATGCAGCCCTGGATGTTTTGCGCGGCTATTCCTATCCGGGCAACGTCCGCGAGCTACAGAATGCGGTGGAGAGGGCGGCAACCTTTTGTCGCGGCAGCTGGATCACCCCCCAGGATCTGCCGGAGCGTATGCACAAAGACGAGATCTCTATCCCGGATGCCAAGGTCAGGGAGCCACAAGCCGGTGGAGAGGCCGTCCTGCTACAAGGGAGCACCCTGCCCAGTCTGGAGGAGCTCAAGGGACGGTATATCCACTATGTCCTAAAACAGTGCGGAGGGAACAAACGCCGGGCCGCCGCTTTGTTGGGGATCGGCCGTCGTACACTGTACAGATATCTGGAGGAACAGGCCGGGTGAAAGGAAGGGGCAGAAGCAGTAGTCTGCCCCGGATCAGCGCCTGAAGAACAGATTGAAAACAATGCTCAAGACAATACTCAAGATGAGCATTGAGGTTATAGGGATAAAGACCTTTGTCCTTTCCGTCTCCAGCCGGATATCTCCCGGAAGTCTCCCGAACCAGCCCACAAGCCAGGGGGCGAAGTGGAGGACCACCCCGGCTGTGGCCAGGACCAGTCCCGCAATTATCAGCCAGCGTCCCATTACTGATTCTCCGTGGGGATGTACAGCTCAACCCGGGTCCAGTCTTCCCGCTCCGAGGTGTGCATGCATATATCGTAGCCCATGGTCTGTGCGATAAGCCTTGCCGAGTAAGTACCCAATCCGGTCCCGGATCTCTTGCCGTGGGTGGTGTATTTCTCAAAGAAGCTGTCTCTGATTTCCGGGGGCACCGCCCCGGTATTGGCCACACTGATGACTGCCGGGTTAAGATCCCTTACCTCTATCCTGATTTCCGTATCCTGCGGCGCAGCCTCCACAGCGTTTAAGAACAGGTTGGAGAGCAGATTGTACAAAAGCCGTTCCTCGGACCAGAGGACAAAGTCTTCTTCATCTTTGAGCGGCCTGCCATTTAGATACAGTCCCGCCGTGAGTCCGGAGGCAGCCAGCCTGGAGCGGTTGTCGGACAAGATTTCCCGCAGGACATTCGGGACGTTGACCTCCTGGGGGTGATATTCATAGCTGCCCATCTCCATCTTGAACATGTCCAAAGAGAGGTTGATCATGTTCAGCATCTTGCGGCCGGATTGCTCTATGCCGCGCAGGATTTCTCTTTGCTCCTCGTTTAGGTTGCTGTCCTCCTCCAGGATCTGGGGCAGGCCGATAATACCGTTTAGAGGGGACTTTAGATCATGGCGCATGATGCGGTCCACATCCGCTTTGAGCCTTTCTAGGTCCTTTTTCTGGGAGATGTCCTCTTTTACCGCCACATAATTGGTCACCCGGCCGCTTTCATTTATAACCGGGGAGATGGCCGCTTGTTCCCAGAAGAGATCCCCGCTTTTCTTTTGGTTGCAGATCTCTCCCCGCCAGGTGCGACCGGAGGTAATGGTCTGCCACATTCCGCTGTAGAATTCGTCCTCATGCTGTCCGGACTTGAGTATCCTTGGATTCTGGCCCAAAGCCTCTTCCCGGCTGTACCCGGTTATGGAGCAAAAAGCGGGGTTGACGTATTCAATAGTCCCTTCGGTGTCGGTGATAACAATGGACATGGGGCTGTTTTCCACGGACAATCTAAGCTTGTTCAGCTCCAGCTCCCGGTTTTTACGCTCGGTGATATCGAATCCGAGTACTGTCACTCCGTAGATATCGCTGCCCCGGGAGTCTTTGACCGGGTAAAAGCGGTATTCTATGCTCCGGCCGGAAACCGTCTTCTCCAGCACCGTTCCCTGCCCGCTCTGCAAAAGCCGGTGTATGGCTTGCTGCTATTTTGTAGCCGTTTCAGGGGGCAAAAAATCCGAGAATTTGCGGCCGATAAGGCCCTCTGTCTGTGTCTGCCAGCGCTCGGCCAGGGTGGAATTCCCGTGTAGTATGCTCCCGCTGCGGTCTAGTAGTAGTGCTGATTCCTGGATGGCGTTCAATAGGGAGTTTACGAGGTCGGCCTGTCTGGACACGGTCTCCTCGGCCCGCTTTTTTTCAGTTATATCCAGGATGACCCCTTCCGTATAGGCCGGGTTCCCGGATGTATCCGGGACATTATGGATGGTCTCGTGCAGCCAGCGGATCTCGTTTTGACTTATATATATGCGGTATTCCCGGCTGGTACCGTATCCGGCCCGGGTGAGCAGGTCTTTTTGCTCTTTGGACCCGGCGATCTCCTCCAGGTCGTCCGGGTGCATGATCTGACTCCAGAGCAGGTCCCCGCGCTCGAACTCCCCGGAGCTGTATCCGGTTATCTCCCGGACCTGTCCCCGGAGATAAACGATCCTGAAATCAAGATCACCCCTAAAGATTATGCCCTGTATGTTCCGGGTCAAGGATTCGTATCTGTCCTCACTCTCTTGGAGTCTGCGGAAAAGAAGGGCCTGGGGCTGGGAGATGCCGGTGGCCACCACTGCCTTGTAGATGAGATAGAAGGATACGATCTTGAAATAGTGCCCGATAAGGTTGGAGAGCCCGTATACGCTGACGTAAAAGGTGAAGGCCAGCTCGGCCAGAATGGTAGTGGCCAGCCCGAAGGTTAAAAGCAGATAGACTTGCCTGTCCCAGAGCTTTCTTTTTTTGTGCATAATGGCCATGGCCAGGACAAGAAAGGCGCAGATCAAGTATTCGCTGCCGATCTTGAATCCAGTGAGTCCCTGACCCGGGATGTAACAGTCCGGGAAAACGCGGGTAAACACGGAAGCGATTATCAGCGCGGTGAGTGCGGCATACCCCAGGGCGGGCAGCCGCAGGGAAAAGCGTCTGCCCATGAGTAGGGCAAAGGCCAAAAAGGACAAGGCCTCCAGATAGCGGGTGGCTATCCACAGCTGGGTAGGCAGATTGGCGTTAAAATCAGGAAAGAAGGGCATGCCCTTGTAGCTTAAGGTGTGCAGACCGTCCAGAATAGCGATGCTCAGAAAGGCCAGGCCCAGAAAGGGGATGGCGCTGCTGTCCACGTTGTCCCTGGAGTTCCAGGAGATGATGAACACGCATCCGGCGATCACAATGCTGAATATTTCGGCAACGGTGTGAAAGAGCAAAAAGTCATAGGCGCTCAAAACTTCCAGGCCGGCCAGGATCAGGACTGCCGAGGCTATGTACCGGCCGGCAATCAACGGTCCGTCCTGAAGAGCTCTTTTCCGGGCTAGGGGAGAAAAAGCCATGCCTACCCGTTCCTTTGTATTGCTTGTTTATTCTGGGCACAAGGCTGCATTATTATAAAGTTAACGGAAAATATCCGGGCTGACAACATTTGGCTCGGCTCAATCCGTTTAAGTAAAAGATTCTGGTCGTTCAGGACTGGAAACGGACTGAATATAAAAATCCATAGCAGGGGAGCAACCCCAATTCTTACTAGGCAAAACATGGATTTACTGCTAGACTAGAGACAAGGGAATAATAAAGTTCTTTGTTTTGGCCCTTCTCAGTCCGGTCTATTATAATATTTTTTTGACTTCTATTGGGCTGATCGTCTTTTAATTTGTGGATTTAATCCGTACAGATTGTAAAGGGAACAGAACATGGCAGAAGAAAAAAGTGTTAAAGGACAGGCAGAAGATCGTTCCTATCAGCGTAAAGCGATTGAGGCTGCCCGCGAGCACTGGGAAAAACAGAAGCGCAAGGCCATAAAGGAAAGGCAGGTCCTGCGCGGCCTGCAGATCGTGCCCAACGCCAGTTACTACGACGAATCGCACGGACACAAACCCGGGGAGAGCAATTGGACGGGCTTCGGGTTTGACATCCATCCCCAGGTGTGTCTCACGGCCGGACTTCTGATCTTTTTGTTCATTGTCTTCACTTTTGTCTTCAAGTCCCAGGCGGCAGCGCTTTTTCAGAATGTGCTGGACGGGATCGGGAACACCTTCGGCTGGCTGTATATTCTGGCGGCCAATTTTTTTGTCCTGGTCATGGTCCTGATCGCCTCCAGCCGCTTTGGTAAGATTCGCATCGGCGGCCCGGACGCCCTGCCGGAGTTCAGCACCTTCAGCTGGTATGCCATGCTCATTAGTGCGGGCATGGGCATCGGGCTCATGTTCTGGAGCGTGGCCGAGCCCATTTTCCACTACATGACCCCCTCGCCCATGTTCGACGTCCCGGCCGAGTCCGCCCAGGCCGCCCAGGTGGCCTTGGGTCTGACCTATTTCCATTGGGGATTGCACCCGTGGGGTATATACGCCCTGGTCGGGCTTTCCCTGGCCTTTTTCGCTTTTAACCGCGGGCTGCCCCTGACCATCCGCTCTATCTTTCATCCCCTTTTGGGGGAAAAGATCTACGGGTTTTGGGGCAATGTCATTGATATCCTTTCGGTACTGGCCACTTTGTTTGGACTGGCCACATCTCTGGGCCTCGGGGTCAAGCAGGTCTCCTCCGGGCTCAACTACCTGTTCGGGTTCCCGGACACGGTGTGGTACGCGGTGCTTCTGATCGGGGTGATCACCTTGTTCGCCACTCTGTCTGTGGTCGCCGGCCTGGACAAGGGCGTAAAGATGCTCAGTTCGGCCAATCTGTATCTGGCCGGGATATTTATGCTCTTTTTGCTTGTGGTCGGGCCGACTGTATATATCCTGCAGGCCTTTACCCAGAACCTGGGCTTTTATATCCAGAACCTGCCCCAGCTGAGTTTCTGGGTGGAGACCTTTTACGGCGCGGAGGGGAGCAGCTGGCAGAACCCGTGGACCATTTTTTACTGGGGGTGGTGGATATCCTGGTCACCGTTTGTGGGCATGTTCATTGCCCGGGTCTCCAAGGGCCGCACCGTACGGGAGTTCATCCTCGGGGTGATGGTCTTTCCCACCGTATTGTCCTTTTTGTGGATGTCCTCGTTCGGCGGTTCCGCGTTGTGGCTGCAGACCACCGGGGCCGCTGACATTGCCTCGGCAGTAAACGAAGAGGTGTCCACCGCTTTGTTTGTCCTGCTGGAGAATTTCCCGCTGGTCAAGATAACCTCTTTTGTCTGTGTCATCCTGGTGACCGTGTTTTTTGTCACTTCCTCGGACTCCGGCTCCCTGGTCGTGGACCACCTCACCTCCGGGGGCAAGCTGGACTCGCCCGTGCCGCAGCGGGTCTTCTGGGCGGTGACCGAGGGGCTTTTGGCGGCCGTCCTCCTTCTGGGCGGCGGGTTGACCGCTCTGCAAAGCGCTTCCATAGCCACCGGACTGCCCTTTACCTTTGTGTTAATAATCATGTCCTACAGTCTGTTTAAGGGACTGCAGGAAGAGCACTATCACGCGACTATAATCGAGAAGATAAATCCGGAGACCGAGGAGTTTGAGATCCCGGTGGGCAAGGGCATCAGGCCGGAAAAAGAAGCAACCGGCAAATAAGGGGGTAGGGACGATCCACGGAGATGAGCTGATCATGCTCATTTTGGGCCTGGGGGTTTTGGTCTTTATCCGGATGAACAAGACGCGGGTACGCCGCATTCCGGGATACAACACCCTTGTCGCCGCGGGCGGAAGCCATATTCGGCTGGAAGGCGGAGGAAGTGCTGGGAAAAAACTGGTCGGATTTTGAGTTCGTTCACCCCGAGGACCGGGAATACACCCAGCAGAGGATAGAGCGACTTTTTGACGGCACGACCACCATCAGCCGGATCAGCAACCGCAACCTGCGCCGGGAAGGGAACACAGTGCATTGCGAGTGGTATAATTCCGCCTTGCACGACGAAGAGGACCGGATGGTGACTATTTTGTCTTTAGTGGCCGAGGTGACCGATTTGAAAGAGGCCAAGGAGAAGGCCGAGGCCGCAAACAGGGCCAAATCCGAAGTTTCTGACCAATATGAGCCACGAGATCCAGACCCCGCTAAACGGGATACTGGGAATGCACCAGCTCATGCAGACCACGGAGTTGGACCGGGAGCAGGCCGAATACGTGGAGATGGCCAGAAAATCCACACAGCGATTGAGCCGGCTCTTAACCGATATCCTGGATCTGTCCCGGATCGAGGCGGACAGGCTGGAGATAAGGGACGAGGTCTTCAGCCCGGCGGAGATAATGCGCTCCATCCGGGACATATTCGGGCACGTAGCGGAGCAGAACAATAATCTGCTTGTGGATTATCTGGATGGAAAAATCCCGGACAGGCTCATAGGCGACAGTACCCGCCTGACCCAGGTCCTATTCAATCTGGTGGGAAATGCCTGCAAAGATACCAAAAACGGCCAGGTGGAAGTATACGCCCTACTCCTGCCGGTCGGGGAGGAAAAGAGCCGCCGGGTGCTGTTCGTGGTCAGTGACAGCGGACCCGGAATATCTGCGAATGAGCTGGACGAGGTATTTGAGCTTTTTGTCCAGGCAAAATCCGGCGGCCCGGTATTTTCCAGACAGCACGAGGGTGCCGGCCTAGGCCTGCCTTTGGTCAAGCGCTTGGTCCGGCTCATGAACGGCAGTCTGTGCATAAACAGCGCCAGGGGTGAGGGGACTGCGGTCTATGTCTCCCTTCCCTTTTCTCCGGCCCCGGATGATCCGGAGCGCTCCGGGTCGGATGAGGCCTTTGATCCGAGTCCGGAGCGGGTATGGGGCAAGGTCCTTGTTGCGGACGACGACCCGGTCACCCGCATGCATGTCCGCCGGCTCTTGGGAAAGCACGGTTTCAGGGTCTTTGGGGCGCAGACCGGGCAGGAGGTGTTGTCCGTTCTGGAGAGGGAGAGTTTTGACTGCGTGCTTATGGATGTCCAGATGCCGGAAATGGACGGAGTGGAGGCGACCAGGGCCATCCGCTTCTCGGGCGCGGATTATGCGCAGATGCCGATTATCGCCCTGACCGCCTATGCCATGAGCGGGGACAGGGAGAGGTTTTTGGCCGTAGGTATGAACGACTACCTGGCCAAGCCGGTGACAAACGAGGATCTTTTGCAAAAAATTAATGAATATATGGGCCGGCGTTTTCGGCTTTGATCTGTCCAACCCGGGCTTATGTTCCCGGGACCGGTCCGAAGACATAGGGTGATTTATGCCTGTAAAGCGGTTTATAGACCTTTGGGTTATGATAATTGTTCTGGCCGGGATTTTTGCCGCCCTTCCAACAGCGCTTGCCGCGGAATCCGCCCCCACAGACCTTTTGACCGCAAAAGGGGCTGGAAATGAAAAGCAGGCGGAAAAAGACGTGGACCGCCTGGTGGAGATCCTTAAGGACGACAAGAAACGGCGGATGCTCATTCAGAGGCTGGAGTCCAAGGCCGCGGATCAGGAAGGGGACAAGGCGAGCGATTTTGAGGGTTCCGGGGAGGAGACTCTGTCGGAGATCATATGGAGCGATTTTTCTCAGACCGGGCAAAAGACCCTGGACATGCTGACCGAGACTTTCACCTCCCCACGGGCATTGTTTGTCCTGGGCAAGAGGGTTGTGTTCAGCCTTGTTTTGCTTTTGGCGGTATATTTTTTGTGGCGCCTGATCCGGGGCAGGCTGATCCCCCGGCTGGAGTCGAAATGGCCGGTCAAGGCCTTGTCTTTGAGTGTTTTGTTCTTCTTCGCCGCCGCCGGGCTCCTTTATATCTGGGGCGCGGACGTCGGAGCCCTGGCCGGTACGGAGGCGGTGCAGACGTCACTGAAAAGCGGGGCGGCCATTGTCTTTGTCCTTGCCGGGGCGTATATTGTTTGGGAGCTTGCAAACCATATCCTGTACAGGCATTTGGCCGGGCTTTCGCTGGGCGGAGCCTGGGAGAGGCGGTTGCAGACTCTGCTTCCGCTACTCAGAAACGCCCTACTGGTCATCCTTTCGGTGATCACCCTTTTGATTGTTTTGTCTGAATTGGGAATAAACATAACCCCGCTTCTGGCCGGGGCCGGGATAGTCGGTCTGGCTATAGGCTTTGGGTCCCAGACCCTGGTCAAGGACCTCTTGACCGGCTTTTTTGTCCTTTTGGAAAACACCATAAATATCGGGGACTGGGTGCTTTTGGGTGGCCATGACGGACAGGTGGAGGGTCTGACCATCCGCCACGTGACCGTCCGGGACATTTACGGCAATTTGCATACCGTGCCCTGGAGTTCGGTGGTGACTATAACCAATCAGACCCGGGAGTTCGGGTATGCTGTAGTGGAGGTGGGCTTCGCTTATCGGGAAAACGTGGACGAGGTCATAGGCGTGGTCCGGGAGGTGGCGGAGGAGATGCGCCGGGATCCAACCATAAATTCGGATATATTAAGTGAATTACAGATACTGGGTCTGATTGAGCTTGGAGACTCGGCAGTGGTGGTCCGGACCCGGTTTAAGACCGCTCCGTTCAAACGCTGGTCTCTGGAGCGCGATTTCCGCAGGCGGATAAAGAATCGCTTTGACGAGCTGGGCATTGAGATCCCCTTTCCGCATCAGACCGTTTATTTTGGAGAGAACAAGCAGAAACAGGCCCCTCCGGCCCGGGTGGAGATCCAAAAGGTCGCAGACACCTCGACCTGAGCCTTAAATCGGTACGGCACTGGTTCTGGCCGACTAGGCCGGGGAAAACAATAAACAGTCCGCATGGATCCGGTTTCCAGTCCTTTTTGGGACCAAGCCGTAGTCTGATCTGGGTCCACGGCAGACGATCGGGGAGCTGAATGGCTGAATGACTGTCCCTGGTTTTCCCTGCGGCCCGGAGGAGGATAAAAAGCGGCTGCTTGTTCACCCAGGGTCATGATGCCTTCTTGATTTCGATCCTGATTTCGATTTTTAGGGGATATCTATCCGGTTTTCAGGGCTCCGGGCAGGCGGACGATGAATTCCGCACCGGTTCCGGGCGAGCTTTCAATATGGATGCTGCCGCCGTGGACCTCGACTATACGCTTGACTATGGCCAGCCCCAGACCGGTTGAGGACTCGTTCCCGGTGGGCGCTACCCGGCCGCGGTGGAATTCAGAGAAAAGGGATTTTTGCTCTTCTGCAGGGATACCCGGGCCGTTATCCGCCACCCGGATCAGCACGTCATCGCCGTCTGCGGCCAGAAAGACCCGTACTGTACTTCCCTGGGGCGAGAATTTGATGGCGTTGGACAAGAGGTTGTCCAGGACTTGGTTTATCCGTTCCGGATCCAGTCGGGCTTTTGGGATGTCCTCCAGGTCTCCGGTGACCGAGATCCCCTTTTTCCGGGCCAAAAGGTTCTGTTTGTGGATGCTTTGGCTTATAAGCCCTTTTAGGTCTGCAGGCTTGATGTTCAGTTCCAGCCTGCCCCGGGCGATGGCGTTTATATCTAAAAGGTCGTTTACCAGATTTAAAAGCCCGGCGCTGGAGGTGGATATTAGCTGCATGTATTCGCGCTGTTCCTGGTTCAACTCCCCGGCCATGCCTTCCAAAAGCATGTCTGAGAAACTTTTGATTCCCCCGAGCGGGGAGCGCAGATCGTGGGCGGCCATGCCCAGAAAGCGATCCTTGGAGGCGTTCAACTCCTCCAGCTTTCGGTTTTTTTTCTCCAGTTCGCGCCGGAATTCCATCTCCCGGGTGACATCCATGACAAAGGTGACTTTTTTGGGCTCTCCCTCTTCGCTATGGATCCGGGCCGCGTCGGCCAGGATGTTTCTGGGCCGGCCCTCCCGGTCCACCACCTCCCATTGCCCGCGGATCTCCGCTCCGCGGGCAATGAACCGGTCGTGCAGCTCAGCCAGGCGGCTTTTGTCCTTTGCCGGGACCACAATGGTGAAGTGCGCGCCTAAGAGTTCGGACTGCTGGTAGCCGTAAAGCCGGCAATAGGCATTGTTCACGGACTCGAAGTATCCGTGTCTGTCGGTAACGCACACCCCGAGCGGGGTGTGGTCTATTATGTCCTGCATGGAGATCCGGGTGTGGCGCAGGGCCTTGGCCATATTTACCCGTCTGGTGATGTCGGTCAGGCCGACCACTACGTTTTTGACCTGTCCGTTTTCCAGGATCGGTTCGGCGTTTACCAGCACCCAGGTGGTTTTATCGGCTTCAGGGATGCCCAAAATCCCTTCTTTTGCCTCTGCTGTGACCAGGGCCCTGTGTGCGGGGTGCTCTTGAGGGGAAAGGGGGTTTTCGTGTTCGTCGAGCAGGTCTGATCCTGATTCCGGGTATTTTTTACCTTGCACCTGATTTTTTTCGCAGCCGAGCATGCGCAGCGCCGCCGGATTGCAATGGAGGACCCGGCCGTCCGGATCGTACACAAGGACTCCGGTGTGCAGCGCATCCATGGCCTGGGGCAAAAGCCGGCCGGAGATATTGTCTGCAGAGTCGGGCATGTCTTTTTTACTCCCGGGTGGTGTTTTGCGGTTATTCGTCGTCTACGCAGATGATTTTAAGTCCGCAAAGGGCTGCAAATCAAGAGGGGGGCGGGTCCTGATCCGGTCCCGGCCTGCGCTTCCTCCGGTTCAGCAGTACGTAGAAGCAGGGGACAAAGACCAGGCTCAGCAGGGTGGCCGCGATCATGCCCCCGAATACCGCGGTTCCCAGGGCCCGCCTGCCCGCGGCCCCCGCCCCGGAGGCAATGACCAGGGGAAAGACCCCGAGGATGAACGCGAACGAGGTCATGAGAATGGGCCGGAAGCGCAGCCTGGCCGCCTCCAGAGCGGCATGGAGCACGTCTTTTCCTTTCAGGCTGGCGTCCCGGGCGAACTCGATAACCAAAATGGCGTTCTTGCAGGCCAGGGCGATCAAAAGGACTATCCCGATCTGGGTGTATACATTCACGTCCATGTGCCCGATTATAAGCGCTGTAACCGTGCCCACAAGGGCCAGGGGCACGGCCAGGATGACCCCGAAGGAAGTCTTCCAGCTTTCGTACTGGGCGCACAGGACCAGGTAGACGAAGACCACTGCCAGGGCGAAAATGATCACTATGCTGCCCCCGGCCAGTTTTTCCTGATAGGACATCCCGGTCCATTCAAAGCCCAATGACTGTGGAAGCTTGCTGTCCATAAGCGATTCCATGAGCTGCATGGCCTGCCCGGAGCTTAGGCCCGGGGCCGGACTGCCGCTTACCGCGGCCGCCGGGTACATGTTGTACCGAGTGATTATCTGCGGCCCGAACTCCTGTTGGACATCCACCAGGGTGCCCAAGGGGAGCATATCCCCGCGGCTGTTTCTGACCTCCAGTTTGGATATGTCCTCCACGTCCGCCCGGAAGCGTCCCTCGGCCTGCATCTTGACCTGGTAGTTGCGGCCGAACTTGGTGAAGTCGTTGACATAGGAGGACCCCAGGTAGGTCTGCATGGCGTTGAATACATTGGACAGGGGCACTTCCATCTTTTTGGCCTTGGTTCGGTCCAGTTCTACGAAATACTGCGGCACGTTGGCCCTGAAGGTGGAGTACACATTCTGCAGCCCGCTCTGGGCGGAGGCGTCCCTGCTTATCTCCTGGGCCATCTGCTGCAGGGCAACAAATCCGGCGTTCGACCTGTCCTGCAATTGCAGGGAGAATCCCCCGGTCGTGCCCAGTCCGGAGATGGGGGGCGGGGCGAACACCTGAACGGTCGCCTCCTGTATCCGCCCGAATTTGCCCCACAGCTTTTTGAGCAGGGCCTTCTGGCTCAGGCCCGGATCGGTCCTCTCCTCCCAGGGCTGGAAGATAATCCAGGTGGTGACCGTGTTCTGGGAGTTGGTCGCCTCCAGAAGAGAAAAGCCGGCCACAGTGACCCAGCTCTTAATCCCGTCCATATCCGTGAGTTCATTGTTTATGAGGCCGGTGACCTCTTGGCTCCGTCTGAAGGACGCCCCGTCCGGGAGCTGGGCGGTGGCCATGACATAGCCCTGATCCTCGGTGGGCAGAAACCCGGTGGGCAGGCGCATAAATCCCCATCCCGTGGCCGCGCTCAGAATCAAGAAGAACATAAGGACCAAAAGCGGCTTGCGGACCAGTCCGCCCATAAAGCGCATATATCCGCTGTGTCCGCCGTCAAATACCCGGTTGAAACCCCGGAAAAGGATATTTTTCCTCCCTTGCTTGGAGGGCCTGAGGACCAGGGCGCTTAAGGCCGGACTCAGGGTCAGGGCGTTTAAGGCGCTGAACACGGTGGAGGCGGCGATGGTCAGGGCGAATTGCATATACATCTGGCCGGTTATGCCGCCCATAAACGCGGTGGGTACGAACACGGAGAGAAGAACCAGAGTGGTGGACACCACTGGCCCGCTTACTTCCTGCATGGCCCGGATAGTGGCCTCTTTGGGATCCAGTCCCAGTTCGTCAATATTCCTGGAGGTGTTTTCCACCACGACAATGGCGTCGTCGACCACAATACCAATGGCCAGGACCAGTCCGAACAAGGTGAGCATGTTCAGGGAAAAACCCAGCAGGCCCATGACCGCGAAGGTGCCGATGAGCGAGACCGGGATGGTCGCGGCCGGGATCAGGGTGGCCCGCCAGTCCTGCAGAAAGACGAATATGGTCATAAAGACCAGAATCACGGCGATGAAGAGGGTCTGTACCACCTCGTTGATGGAGGCCCGGACAAAATCTGTAGTGTTCAAAGGGACTTCATAGGTCAGTCCCTGGGGAAAGTATCCCTCTAGCTCATCCATTTTGGACAGGACCCGTTCGGACAAATCCAAGGCGTTGGCCCCGGGGAGCTGATAGACCGCCAGGAGCGCGGTGTCCGTGCCCTTGTATCTGCTGTTGACCCCATAGGCCTTTGAGCCCAGCTCGATGCGGCCCAGGTCCTTGAGTCTGGTCACCCGCCCGCGTTCACTCTTGACAATGATCTCCCCGAACTGCTCGGCCTGTTCCAGCCTGCCCCGGGCGTTGACCACGTACTGAAAGTCCTGACCCTCCGGGGCCGGGGACTGGCCAATCTGACCGGCTGCCACCTGCACGTTCTGCTCCTCAATGGCCGCGGCCACGTCATTGGTGGTCAGATCCCTGACCTTGAGCAGCTCCGGGTCCAGCCAGACGCGCATGCTGTAATCCCCGGCCCCGAATATGGCCACGTCGCCCACACCGTTCAGGCGGGCCAGTTCGTCCTTTATATTCAAGGTGGCGTAATTGCTCAGGTACAGCCCGTCAAAGCCCTTTTCAGGCGAGGTCAAAGCGAGCATGAGTACAATGTCAGTGGACCGTTTTTTGGTGGTTACCCCCAGCCGCTTGACCGTATCCGGAAGCGAGGACTCGGCTATGGCCACCCGGTTTTGGACCAGAACAGTGGCCATGTCCATATCCGTGCCCACCTCAAAGGTGACCGTGAGCTGGTAGCTCCCGTCGCTGGAGCAGGTCGAGGACATATACATCATGCCCTCCACTCCGTTGACCTGTTCCTCTATGGGCTGGGCAACTGTCTCTGAAACCACTTTGGCGCTGGCTCCGGGATAGGAGGCAGTGACCTGTACGGTGGGCGGGGAGATCTCCGGGTACTGGGCAACCGGCAGGTTGTACAGGGTGACCAGCCCGGCGATGACAATAATGATCGAGATCACCGAGGCGAATATGGGGCGGTTTATAAAGAAACGGCTCACTTTTTAGTCTCCAGAGGTGGAGTTGGCGTTGTCCGCCGCGACCGGGGAGACCTTGGCTCCCGGTCTGGCCTGCTGTAGTCCTTTGACCACCACCCGGGAGTGCGGCTTTAGCCCGGATCTGATCACCCGCAGCCCCTGGATCCGGGGGCCGGTGTGCACTGAATTGTACTGCACCTGGTCCTCTTTATCCACGCTCAAAACGTAACTGCCGCGCTGATCCGCCCCGAGGGCCGAATCCGGGACCAGAACGGCATCTTTGCTCCGGCCTACAGCCAGGCGCAGCTTGACGAACAGGCCGGGGACCAGGTCGTAATCATTATTTGCAAACACCCCGCGCAGCTGGATGGTCCCGGTGGAGGAATCCACTTCGGGGTCGGTGTAGTCTATATGCCCCTGGTGGGGGAAACCTTGTTCATTAACCAGGGACAGTTCCACCGGGTGTCCGGTCTCGGCGTCGGCTATAGAGGCGTTTTGGCTTCTGGCTGCGTCCATAAATTGCAAAAGATCTTTTTCGCTCATCTCAAAGTAGGCATAGACCGGGTCATCATCCACCAGGGTGGCCAAAAGGGTGGCCGGGTCTACAAGATTGCCTTCGTCTGTCAGGTTGCGGGTCATCCGGCCGGAAAAGGGGGCGTGGATATGCGTGTAGTCCAGATTGATGCGGGCCTCCTTGACAATAGACTCAGCGGCCTGGACCGAGGCCGCTGCCTTGTCCCTTTTGGCCCGGGCCTCGATCACTTCCACTTCGCTTATCGCCCGGTCCTTGTACGCGGCCTCTTTACGGCTCAAGGAGGTTTCGGCCAGTTTGAGTTCCGCCTTTTTCACTTTTTGATCCGCCCGGGCCTGATCCAGCTTTGCCTGATACGGTGCCGGATCGATAACGAATAGAAGATCACCCTTTTTTACTCGTTCCCCGGATTTGAAATTTACCTCTTCAAGATATCCGCTTACCTGGGCCTTGAGGTCCACCGACCGGAACGGGGAGGTGGTTCCGGTGAAATGGGAGTATTCGGTTATGTCCTTGAGCACCGGGCTGTCCACGGTCACTTTCGGCGGCGGGGGGTCCTGGTAGGTGTTCTGTTCCCCGGAGCAGGCGGCAAGCAGCAGGCACAGTATCGGAAAGAGAAGGATTTTTTTCATCCCTGGTCTCCTTTGTTCGGGCTTTTTTCCGGGTGGTCATTGTCCTTGGCGGGCCCCGGATGCATGTCGGATTTTCCGGCCTGCGGATTCCACCCCCCGCCCAGGGCCCGGTACAGATCCACCATGTACATGGCCGCGCTGCCCCGGCCTGCATCCAGGCGGTCCTCGGCCGAGAACAGTTCCCGCTGGGCGTCAAGCACATTCTGAAAGTCGGAGAGCCCGTCCTTGTATAGCCTCTCGGCCAGGTGCAAAGATCTTTTGCAGGCCTGTACCGCATCCCGAAGTGCTGCGAGCTGGTCTTTTTGCTGCCAGTATCCGGTGGCTGCGTTTTCCACCTCGCTCAAGGCGGTTAGCACGGTCTTTTCATACGCGGCCAGGGCCTGCTCGGTGCGGGCGTCCTCCACTTCGATCTGGGCCCGGATCCTGCCCCCGTTGAACAGGTTCCAGCGCACGGAGGGTCCGAAACTGAAGGCGCGGTGGGCGGGTATGAACATGTCGTTCAGCCCGGTGTGCATGTAGTCCAGGGAGCCGGTAAGGGAGAAGGCCGGATACAGCTCCGCCTCGGCCACGCCTATGCGCGCGGTCTGGGCGGCCAGGCTGCGCTCGGCACTGCGGATATCCGGTCTCCTGCGCAAGAGGTCAGCGGGTACTCCGTAGGCAGTGCGTTCGGGGGGGACCGGGATCTTTCCGGATTCTCCGAGTGTCTCTTCGAGTTCCCCCGGGGGCAGGCCCAGGAGTATGGCCAGACTGTTTTTGCTCTCTGTTAGCTCGGTGCGAAGCGGGGGGATCTGGGCCCGGGTATTGGCCAGGACCTGCTCGGCCCGGGCCACGTCCAGGTCACTGGCCAGGCCGTGTTTGAAGCGGGCTCTGGTCAGCCCCAGGATCTCCTTTTGCGAGGTGATATTTTTCCGGGTGGTGTCCAGGCGGGACTGCAGAGTGCGGATATTTATGTATGTCCGGGCCACTTCCGCGTATACCGAGATCATGATGTCTGTGCGCTCTTCTTGGCTGGCCTGGAAATCAGCGCTCGAGGCCTGTACAGAGCGCCGGATACGGCCGAAGAGATCCAGCTCCCAGCCGGCCTCCATGCCAGCAGTGTAATAGGTGTCCAGGGTGCCTTGGGGCTGGAGTTCTGTACCCCGGCTCTCTTGTCTGGCCGCAGCCCCGCTTGTATCGATGGAGGGCCAGTAGCCGCCCCGGGCCTCCTTGAGCTTGGCCCGGGCCTCGTCTACCCTGGCCACGGCAGAGCGCAGATCCAGGTTCTGCCCGGCGGCGTCTTGGATGAGCCGGTTTAAGACCGGATCGCGAAACACCCTCCACCAATTGCGGATTTCTTCTTTGTTCGGGGTCAGGGCCGGGTCTCTGGTCTGGCTCCATTCTCCGGGGAGGTCGATTTCCGGGCGGGTATAGTCCGGGCCTGCAGCGGAGCATCCAGCGGCAAGGAGCGCGAGAAGCAAAAGCAGCTTGGGCATATTAAAATCCTGTTTTAGATTGGCGGTCCTTGCCCACGGGGAGTCCGGGCCTACTGATTCAATTGTATAGTATATTAAAGATATCTTATTTTGAGAGCTAATTCCAGAAGTTTTTATGGATTGGATGCGGAGGGTATGGATTTTTTGTACAGCTTGCAGTCTTCAACTTTGCACGCCGCTGGAGGGGGCTGGATAAGGGGAAGGGAGTTGCGGTTTTTGTGCCCGGATAGGGGCTGTCTTTGAAAAGGAGTCAGTTGGACTTTGTATTTATCCAATTATTTTGGGCAGTTAAATGGCGGAGAGGGTGGGATTCGAACCCACGTGCCCCGGTTAAGGGACAACCCGATTTCGAGTCGGGCGCGTTACGGCCGGACTTCGCTACCTCTCCGCGTTTCTGCGGCGCCGGAAAAAGCTTTGCAATAGGGCGGCGCTTGGCTGAGAAAGTACGCCTCCATGTACCCAGAAGCGACTGTTTAGCCAATCCATGCCCGGGTAGTCAAGGCAAGAGATAATCGCCCCGGCTTTGGGGTCAAAGGCGGCGAAGACCAGCCCGTCTATCCGGGCCTGGACCATGGCCCCCAGGCACATAAGGCACGGCTCCAGGGTTACGGCCAGAACGGTTCCCGGCAGACGGTGGTTACCCCGGGCCGCGGCCGCCCGGCGGAGCGCGTTTATTTCCGCATGCCCGGCGGGATCGTTTCGGGTAATGGTTGAGTTGGCCCCTTGTCCCAAGATTTTTCCGCCTTTCAAGTCCAGGACAGCCGCGCTTATCGGCACTTCCCCGCTTTTCCCGGTCCGGCCCGCGGACTGCAGAAGAAAGGCCATTATCTCCCGCCAGGAATCCCATCCGGCGGGAATACGGATTTCATCCTCTTCCCGGGGTCTGTAGGTGAACAGGTCTCTGCTGTTTCTTTTTCTGTCCTGCAAGGCGGACCCTAATTGCTCTGTAGATAGCGAACGCCCCCGGCAAGCAGCTCTGTGCCGTGGATGGCGGACTCTCCCCGGGTCCAGCCCGGGTGGTTGGTGCGGTGATTATAGGCCTCCGGGTGGGGCATGAGTCCGAAGAGCCGGCCTCCGGGGGCGGTAAGCCCGGCAATGCCCAGGGGTGATCCGTTGGGATTGGCCGGATAGTTTTGAGTGGGCTCGCCGCTTTCCGGGTCTATATACTGCATGGCGATCAGGTTTTCCCGGCTTATCTGGCCGAGCAGCTCCGGATCCCGGAGCGCGAGTTTGCCTTCCCCGTGCCGGATGGGGAGGTACATGCGCTCTATTCCCTTGGTAAACACGCACGGGGAGTCCGGATTGATTGCCAAATGCACCCAGCGGTCCTCGAAGCGGGCGGAGTCGTTGTAGCTGAGGCTCACCTGGCGCTCGAACCTCTTCCCGCCACAGGAGGGCAGAAGGCCCAGCTTGACCATGAGCTGGAATCCGTTGCAGATGCCCAGGATGAGGTTGCCCCGGTCCACAAATTCTTTCAGGTCGTCGAAGATAAGCCGCCCGCTTTTTGTCCGGCTGTAGCGCCATCTCAGGGAGGCGGCCTGGGCCGCGCCCAGCTCGTCTCCGTCCAAAAACCCCCCGGGGAAGATAAGGAGATTATAGTCCAAAACAAAGGCCTTTTCCGAGACCAGGTCGGAAAAAAAGCGGATGTCCACCCGGTCCGCTCCCGCCTCTCTTGCCGCATGTGCGGTCTCTCTCTCGCAGTTGGTCCCGTATCCGGTGATGACCAGGACTTTTGCTCGGCTCATTTATCTCACTCCGTTTGTTCCCGTCCCAGAAATTCCAGGGCCTCGTCCAGCGGCATGGGGCGGGCGAAATAATAGCCCTGGGCAAATACACAGCCCATGTCGCGCAAAATCCCCAGCTGCTCGCGGGTTTCTATGCCTTCGGCAACGGTTTGTAAACCCAGGTTCCGGGCCAGATCGACAATTGTCTTGACCAGATTGTAGCCGGCCTGGTCGTGCAGGTTGTTAATAAATGAGCGGTCTATTTTGATCGTGTCCATGGGGAACTTCTGCAGGTAACTCAAAGAGGAGTATCCGGTCCCGAAGTCGTCGATAGCCAGCCGGAAGCGCATGGAACTCAAGCGTTGCAAAATAGAGATGGCCTCCTGGGCGTTGGCCATGATAACGCTCTCAGTCAGCTCGAGCACGATTTGATCCGGGTCTGCCCCGGTCCTGTTGAGGATCTGTTCCAGGGTGGGCAAAAAGTTCTTGTTTTTGAGCTGGATGCCGGACAGGTTGATATGCATGCCCAGGGGGCGGGCAAAATCCTGCTGCAGCCGGATCAGATCCCTGCACGCCTGGTTGAACACCCAGCGGCCGATGGGGATTATCAGTTCGGTTTCCTCGGCCAGGGGAATGAATTTGTCCGGGGGGACAATACCGGTCTCCCGCTGCCAGCGGATCAGGGCCTCGAATCCCAGGCAGGCCTCGGTCCTTAAGTCCATCATGGGCTGATAAAACAGCCTGAGCTCATTGTTCTGCTCCGCTTTGCGCAGATGGTTTTCCAGCTCCAGGATCTCCATTACCTCCTGGTTCATGAATTGATCGGCCATCATATAGGAGTTGGCTCCCCGGTCCTTGGCCCGGTTCAGGGCGATCTCCGCATCCCGGATCATGGCCTCGGCACTGGTGTATTCATCCAAGAGGGTAAAGCCCATGCTGACGGAGATAAACAGCTCCTGGCCTTCGATCGTGAACGGGTGGGTGAATTTGTGCCTGATCTTTTCCGCAAACAGGGCAGCCTCGGCCACGTCTTCGATCTGGACTAAAAGTCCGAACTCGTCGGCATGGAAATGGCCCACAGTCTCCCTGGGGGAGAGGATGTCCTCCAGCCGCGAGCCGACCTTTTTGAGCAGTTCGTTCCCGGCCTTCCTGCCCAGGCTCTCGTTTATCAGCTTAAAGCGGTCCAGATCGAGGAGGAAGACTGCAAATCCGCTGTTGCCGTTCTCTGCCTCCCTGGATTTGAGGATCTTTTTCAGCCGGTTTTTAAACAAAGACCTGTTTGGCAGCTGGGTTATACTGTGGTAAAAGGTCTTTTTCTGCAGTTCGTTTTCGATTTGTTTTTTTTCCGTGATGTCCAGAAAGGAGACCACCCGGCTTTTCATCTCCGGGATGCGACCGGCGTTGGAGATGACGTGCCTTTTTTCCCCGCTGCTGGTGACAAAGGCGAATTCGTATTCAGTGGGGATGGATTCATCCCGGCCCCTTTCCCGGAAATAATACTCCAGGGTCTTTTGGTCCTCGGGATGGACGAACTCCAGATAGTGCATCCGGCCCTCGATCTCCTCTCGGTCCTTTTTGACCAGGGCGGCGAATTGGGAGTTGGCCGTGGTTATGACCCCGGTGTCTTCGTCAATGAGCGCGGTGGCGTTGCGCGTGGTCTCGAATATGGTCTGGTATTTGGCCTCGGTCCTGTCCAGCTCATCCTGTTTTCTGAGCCGGATGACCAGGGTGGCCAGGGCATCGGCAGCCGCCTGCAGACTCTCAATATCCTCCTCGGAGAGATATGTGTCCAGGCAGGTGTACAAACTGATAACCCCTAAAACCTCATCCTCTGTCTTCAGGGGCAGGGACAGATATCCGGACCGGATGGGAGGCACGGATATGGACTCCCGGGTAAGATCAGGGAGGAACACGGGTTTGCCTTCGGACCACACCCGGCCGCATAAGCACTCCCCCTTTTTGATCTCCCGGCAGGATGTCTCTATCTCCGGGGGCAGGTTTTCCTCGGCCACCCGGTGCATGGTCTCCCCGTCCGGCCGGACCAAGAAGAGCATGCCCTGCTTTTGGCACTTGAGCCAGGAAAGGTCCATGAATTCCTTGAGCGCGGCCTGCAGGGCCGAGGTCAGGGAGTGGCCCTCTTTAAGGGTCAGCTTGAGGACGGAGTTGGCCACTTTTTCGCATTGCAGGTGGCGGTCCAGGGCCTGGGTACGCTCGGCCACCTTTTCCTCCAGTCTTTTGGAGTAGTCCTCAAGGGCCAGGGTCCGACGGCGCAGGGTGAGATGGGTGTCTATCCGGGCCGTGAGCTCGCTTTTGTCGAACGGCTTGCTCACAAAATCCACTCCTCCGGCCTTGATCCCCCGGGCCTTAGTGGCGCTATCCTGCAGCGCGGAGAGGAAAATGACCGAGATATCCTTGGTTTGGGGATTTTCTTTCAGCCGGGAGCAGACCTCGATCCCGTCCATATCAGGCATCATTATGTCCAAAAGGATGAGGTCGAAGTCCGCATCCGCCTTTTCCAGGCACTCGGCCCCGCTTTTGGCCTCCTCCACTTCAGCCCGGCTCTTGAGCAGATTGACCAAAAGCAGCCGGTTGTGCTGTTCATCATCCACGACCAGGACTTTTTCCTTTCTGGATGTGCCGGAAAGTGTACCTGCGAGCATAGTTGAAAAACCCCGTTTTTGGGTTCGAAAGATGCACTCTGTCCGGCCGGGGCAAACCATTTCCCCGGATCGCTTTGCTAACCGAGCTTAAATCTTTTCACCAGCCTTTTGAGTCCCGCGGAGATGGAGGACAGGCCCTTAGAGGCTGTGCCCACCCTGCGGCTGGATACGTTTATCTGTTTGGAGCTCTCGCTTATACTGCTCACGTCCCGGGCTATATCCGGGGTGGCGGTCGAGGTCTGTTGCCCGGTTCCTTGCCCAGGACATGCGTACGGCCTTTATGCCCTGCAAACGCGGCTAATTCCCCCTGACTTTATGGCTCATACAGTATCTAAATCCATGTGTTTTGGCAAATTTTAATTCAGTTGGGTAAGCCGGGATTTTGTCACCTCGGCGGTCCGGATTTGTGCTTGATATTCAAGGCACGCGCAGGTAGTTTGGGTAAAAATATGAACTCCTGCCCGGGTGGCTTTATTTTGCTTTTGGCCCGGCAACCCGGCCGGATACGGGGGGGGGTGAGCCCTGGAAAGGCTATTAGGGAGCAACAGATGACCGAGGAAGCAGTTTTTAAGATGCCGGAAAATATCGTCTCCACCACCGCAGAGGACCTCCGATCCCGATTGAAGGAGGCTCTGGACCAGGAGCCACCGGGTCTGGTTCTGGACATGCAAGAGACCAGGTACGTCGATTCCATGGGCATCGGGGTGCTGATCGCCGCGTATAATTCCTGCCGCAATAAGCAGGTGGAATTCAAGGTGATAAACGTGGACAAGGAAATACTTGAGCTTTTTACCACTATGCGCCTGGATCAGCATTTCAGCATCCAGTCCGCGGGAGAAGGCTGAAGCCCGGGGGTCTCCGGGACCATTTCGCTGGATGTCCCGGTTCATAGACAATCTATTGCCGTTTAAGGATTGCGATTATGATGGATGACGAAACCCTGCACATGTATGTGGAAGAAGCCCGGGAGCATTTGGGGGATATAGAGACTAATCTCCTGGATGTGGAGCAGGCCGGGGACGATTTTGATCCCGACCAGGTGAACAAGGTCTTCCGGGCGGCGCATTCCATGAAGGGCGGAGCTGGTTTTCTGGGGCTGACCAATATAAAGGAGCTGGCGCACAGGATAGAAAACGTCCTGGACATGGTCCGCAATCACGAGCTCACTCCGACCCCGGATGTGGTCAATATAGTCCTTTTGGCCTTTGACCGCCTGAGCGAGCTCGTGGACAACGTGTCTGAGAGCAATGAGATGGATATCTCCGAGCACGTCCGGGCCCTGACATCCGTGACCTCGAACAATCTGCCCGGGAAGGAAAAGGAGTCCGTGGTCCGGGAGGTGGATATAAGGGACAGAAAGGAGCGCAGCATTTTTACCATCTCCGAGCTGGACTACAACCAGGCCACCAAGGGGGGCAGCTACCTCTATCTTTTGGAATTCGACCTTATCCATGACGTGCAGCGCAAGGACAAAAAACCTTTGGAGCTGATCAAGGAGCTGCAGTCCACGGGGAATATAGTGGAGATCAAGACCGATCTCGAGGCGGTGGGGTCCTTGGATGACGAGCAAATGGTCAATGTTTTACCCATGTTCGTCCTCTTCTCGACCATTATTGAGCCGGATATAATCACCACTTTTCTGGATATGGATCCGGAACGGGTCCTGCCGGTGCAGGACAAGTCCTCCCCGGCTCAGGCGGCGGATGCGGAGCCGGATGGCCCGGAGCAAGAGGCCGGGCAAGAGACCGAGCAAGAGGCCGGGCAAAAGACCGTGGAGGAATCGGATCAGGAAGGCTTGGCCCGGGCTGCCCCGGAAGAAAAACCCGAGAAAGAGCCGGCCGGAGAGGCGCAGGAAAAGACAGAGCCGAAGGCCGAACAAAAGAAGGAGCAAAAGGGGGTGGAAAAGGGGGCCGCGGCCGCGCAGTCCGACTCCCTGCGCGTGCAGGTCAGCCTTTTGGAGAACCTTATGAATCTGGCCGGGGAGCTGGTTTTGTCCCGCAATCAGCTCATGCAGTCCGTATCCGTGGAGGACCAGCGGGCCGTCCAGAGCTCGGCCCAGCGCATCGACCTGGTCACCTCGGAGCTGCAGGAGGCGATAATGCTCACCCGGATGCAGCCGGTGGGCAATGTGTTCAACAAATTTCCCCGCGTGGTCCGGGATATCTCCAGGGAGATGGGCAAGGAAATCGATCTGAAAATGGAAGGCAAGGAAGTGGAGCTGGACAAGACCATCCTGGAGGGCCTGTCCGATCCGCTGACCCATTTGGTCCGCAATTCAGCGGACCATGGGATAGAATCCCCGGAAGATCGGGAAGCCGCGGGCAAGAAGCGCACCGGACGGATCACGCTCAAGGCCTATCACGCCGCCGGGCAGGTAAATATCGCCATTATCGACGACGGCCGGGGCATGGACGCGGACAAGATCGCGGCTAAGGCGGTGGAAAAGGGGCTGGTTTCCGAAGAGGAGGTAAAGACCCTGTCCGAGTCGGACAAACTGCAGATGATTTTTATGCCCGGGCTGTCCACCGCGGAGCAGGTCTCGGACGTCTCCGGCCGGGGCGTGGGCATGGACGTGGTCAAGAGCAACCTGGACAAGCTGGGCGGGCAGGTGGAGATAGATACAGAGTTGGGCCGGGGGACCTCCATTTTGATAAAGCTCCCCCTGACCCTGGCCATTATCCCCAGTCTTTTGGTCTCAGTGGGCGAGGACCGTTTCGCTGTACCCCAGGTGAACGTGGTTGAACTCATTCAGATCCCGGCGGAAAAGGTGGCCGAAAAGGTGGAAAAGGTTGGCGATGCCGAGGTCTTGGTCCTGCGCGGCGAACTCATCCCGCTTATGGAGCTCAAGAGTGTCTTGGGCGTGCAAGGGTCCAGCGGGGCGGGAGCCTGCGCCGAACAAGGGGAGAATTCGGCTCCGGAGCAGGCAGATCAACCGCAAACCGGGGAAAAGGAAAAAGGCCAAAAACAGTGTCCGGAATCCGGGATCAGCCTGGACCGGGGCCGGGATCTGAGCATAGTCATAGTCTCCGCTGGCTCGTTTAAGTACGGTCTGGTGGTGGATACCCTGCATGATACCGTGGAGATAGTGGTCAAGCCCCTGGGCCGGCACCTCAAGTCCTGTGAGGGCTATGCCGGAGCGACCATCATGGGCGACGGCAAGGTGGCCCTTATCCTGGATATAGTCGGACTGGCCCGGCTGGCTAAACTGTCTTCAGTGGCCGGTCTGGAAAAAGAGGAGGAGTCCGAAGAAGAGGAAAAGGCCCGCCGGGAAGAGGTTTATTCTCTATTTTTGTTCAATAATGCCCCGAAAGAGAACTGTGCCGTGCCCCTTAGCCTGGTCTCCAGGGTAGAGATGATTCAGGCCGACCAGATCGAGGAGGTGGGCGGGAAAAAGGTCATTCAGTACAGGGGAGGCAGCCTGCCTGTGTTCGCCCTGGAGGAAGTTGCCGATGTCGGTCATCTGGAACTCCAGGGGGAGATGGTGGTTATTGTCTTTGTCATGGTCGATCGCGAAGTGGGGCTTTTGGCCTCGCCTCCGGTGGACGCCGTGGAGGTCGGAGTGCATATAGACGATTTCACCTTAAAACAGACCGGAATCGCCGGGTCTATGATCGTGAACAAAAAGACCACGCTCATGGTGGATATATTTGAATTCATGGAGACTTTGAATCCGCATTGGTTCCAGGGCCGGGGCACAGAGGCGGAAGCCGGATCCGTTCCGGACGGGGCTGCGGACCGGGTGCTTCTGGTGGAAGACTCGGATTTCTTCCGCGGTCAGGTCCAGAAATTTATTGAAGAGGCCGGATATCCGGTGATGACCGCGGCCGACGGGAACGAGGCCTGGGATTATCTGCAAAAAAATCCGGATCAGGTGCGCATAGTGGTCACTGACCTGGAGATGCCGGTTATGGACGGGTTTGAGCTCACCGAGCACATCCGGGCGGATGAGCGTTTCTCCAGGCTGCCGGTTCTGGCCCTGACCTCCCTGGCCGGGGAAGAGGACGTGGCCCGGGGCGAGGAAGTGGGCATTGACGATTACCAGATCAAGCTGGACAAGAAAAAACTTTTGCAGAGTATATATGATTTCGTAAACAGCTAAAGTTTGGGATGCAGGGAGGCATGCATGAAAGATGTCAGGCCGGCGGTAAAGATCACAGGCGGATTCGGGGTGCTTATCATTATCTTTCTGGCCCTAGGGGCGGTGAACGGGTGGCTTTTTGGGGATATAAACAGCGGAGCGCAGGCTAAATAAAGGATACATCCGGTAAGTGCGGATAAGTTTTGCTTTGTACATAGCCAGGTTAGTCTTAAACATCCAGTCAGATATTTTCGGAGAAAGACATGAAGAATGTTAAACTGAGTGTGAAGCTTATCGGTGGGTTTCTCATTGTGGCCCTTATAACCATGGCCGTGGGGATTACCGGTTGGATGGGCGCGGTCAGGCTGGGCGGAGACATCCATGAAGTAGGAGATGTTCGTCTGCCCAGTATCCAAAACCTGCTTCAGGTCGAGGTTAATATCGAGAAAATGATGGTCGCCCAGCGGACTTTGATGTCGGAGTCTTTAAACATGGACCAGCGCCGGGCTCAAGTGGAGAAATTAAAAACAGCCAGGGAGTCCATGCTTGAGCAGTGGGAGCAGTTCAAAGCCCTGCCGGCAACTGATGAGGAAGTTGAGATCAGTGATGAGCTAGATCGGCAGCTAGAGGAATGGATGGAACTCAATGAGCAGTGGTTGGCCCTTAACCAAGAGTTCGAGGCCGCCGAGATACTTGATCCGACCAGGCTGGTATCCAATCTGCGCTTGTTTAGAGGGGACCATTACCAGGCAGAGGTCAGGGTGGCCGATCATATTTACGAGCAACAGGCCTTTGAAGGAGATGATGACCCCACGGCCTGTAATTTTGGCAAATGGCTGGCCAGGACGGATTTTGACAACTCCCAGCTGGTTGAACTCCTGGAGGATATGCAAGCTCCCCATGACCGCTTCCATCAAGCCGTGCACGATATTCAGCAGGCGATAAATACGGGGAACATGAATGAGGCTCAAAGGGTATACCAAAATGTTATGCAGCCCGCCTCCAAAGAGGTCTTTTCCTATTTCGATGAATTGCTGGCACTGGCTGAAGAGGTGGATGCACTCCGGGATGAGTTGAATGAGCTGGCCATGGGCCCTGTCTATACTGAAGCCCAGGAAGTTATGGACGGGGTTGAAGATTTGGTCCATTTAAATGAGCAGATTGCCGGACAGGCTGTCCAAGATGCGGATAGCAATGCCAGATTTATTCAGATCCTGACCCTGGCCGGCATGGTCCTGGGGACCATAATCGCGATTGTTCTGGGCAGTATTCTCACTTTGAGCATCACCCGGCCCCTGTACAAGGGGGTGCAATTCGCCAAAAAGATGGCTGCTGGTGATTTCAGCAGTGAGCTGGATATAGACCAAAAGGACGAGGTGGGAAGCCTGGCCCGGGCCTTAAACGAGATGGTCCGCAGCAACGCCGAAATGTTCAGGGATATAAACAACGGGGTGAATACCCTGGCCTCGTCCTCGACCGAGCTGAACACCATCTCCGAGGACATGGCCAAGCGCTCTGAGGGCACCGCTTCCAAAGCCAACTCCGTGGCCACTGCCGCGGAGGAGATGTCCTCGAACATGAATTCAGTGGCCGCGGCCATGGAGCAGGCCTCGACCAATGTCTCCACAGTGGCCTCCTCTTCGGAAGAGATGAGTGCGACCATCTCCGAGATAGCGGAGAATTCGGAAAGGGCCAAGAACATCACCAATGACGCGGTGCAGAAGTCGCAGGAGACCTCCAAGCGGGTCAATGAACTGGGCAACGCCGCTTCGGAGATCAGCAAGGTAACAGAGAGCATAACCGCCATCTCCTCGCAGACCAATCTCCTGGCCCTGAACGCGACTATTGAGGCCGCCCGGGCCGGGGAGGCGGGCAAGGGTTTTGCGGTGGTGGCCAACGAGATTAAGGAACTGGCCCAGCAGACCGCTTCGGCCACGGACGAGATCAAAGGCCGGATTCAGGCCATACAGGACGCCACGGGCATGACCGTGTCCGAGATCGAGGAGATAAGCCAGGTCATAAACGATATTGATTCCATTATCAGCACCATTGCCGCTGCCGTGGAGGAACAGTCCACAACCACCCGGGATATTGCCGAGAACGTGGGCCAAGCCGCGTCCGGGATCCAGGAGGTAAACGAGAACGTGTCCCAGAGTTCCAGCGTGGCCGGGGAGATCGCCCGGGAGATCGCTGAGGTGAACAATTCGGCCGGGGAGATATCCAACTCCAGCGCCCAGGTAAGGCAGAGCGCGGACGAGCTGTCCAAGCTCTCGGAGAGGCTCAAGAACCTGGTCTCCAGGTTCAAGGTCTAGTCCGGACGGCGTTCGGGGGCGTTTTTGTCTGTGGCCCGGGGCGGGAACTCTTATACAAGCGGAGCTTATATGGCCAAGGAAAAAAAAGGCGGCACCCTGCAATTGTCCTGTTTCTATGTGGGCAAGGCCTTGTGCGGGATGGATATAAGCCAGGTCCAGGAGATCAACAAGGAGCTTTTGTTTACCGACGTGCCCCAGTCGCCGGACTATGTCCTGGGGATCATGAACCTGCGGGGCAGGATCGTGACCATAATCGATATGGGCAAAAAGCTCGGACTGGGCCGGACCAAAATGACTGCCTATTCCCGGGTGATAATCGTCCAGTCCAAGGGCGAGTTTGTCGGACTGCTGGTGGACAGGATCGCGGATGTCAATACCGTGCAGGAGGAGGACATCTCCCCGCCGCCTTCGAATATAAAGGGCGTGCGGGGCACCTATTTCCAGGGCGTGGTCCGGATCAAAACCGGTCTGGTGGCCATTGTGGACGTGGAAAAGGTCCTGGAGCTCAAGGCGGAGCGCGGCTGATATGCGCACCAACCCCCTTGTCCTCGTAGTGGACGACCACCCCTTAAACCGCAAGGTGCTGCGCAAGACTCTGGAGGGAGACGGGCACGAGGTGCTGGAGGCGGACAGCGGAAAGGCCGCCCTGGCCCTGGCCCGGGAGCAGGTCCCGGACTTGATTGTTTTGGACATAATGATGCCCGGGATGGACGGGTTTACGGTGTGCAGCGAGCTGCAGTCCGATCCAAAGACCTCGGGCATTCCGGTCATCTTTATCTCTGCAATGGACGAGACCGAGAGCATTGTCCGCGGTCTGGATCTGGGCGGGGTGGACTACATCCGCAAGCCGTTTGCCGGGGCCGAGGTCCTGGCCCGGGTCCGGGTCCATCTGAGCCTCAAATACACCAGGGAGGTCCTGGTCCGGGAGCAGATGAAGATCCTGGAGGAGCTGAAACAGACCCAGGAGTCTTTTCTCATCCAGCCCGAAGACCTCCCCCGGGCGCGGTTTGAATATATATTCGACCCGGTCCTGAAGGCGGGCGGGGATTTTTTGGATGTAGTCGAATTGGAGCCCGGTTTGTTCGCCTACTTGGTTGCCGATGTCTCCGGACACAGCCTGGGTACGGCCTATCTGACTTCAGCTTTGAAGGTGGTCTTTGGGGAGAATCTGACCCCGAAACAGCCGGTGCGCCAAGTCCTGGACATGGCCAACGCGGTCCTGCGCCGCCTGCTTCCGGAAGACCAGTTCCTGACCGTGGGCATAACCCTGATAAACAGGGAACAGGGCAGCCTGCAGCACTTCAATGCCGGACACACTCCGCCTGTGCTCGTCCGGTCCACAAAAGAGGCAAAATATCTGCACAGTAACGGGGATGTCCTGGGGGCCTTTGATAATATCGAGACCGGCTGCCTGGAAAGGGAGATCCAAAGCGGGGACCGGGTCTATCTGTATACGGATGGATTGATCCACGGCCGCGGTCCGGTCTGGGGCCGGGAGCTTTTGTCCGCCTGTGCAGCCGCAGCTGATCTCCCCCTGGGCCGCGATCTAGAGGATATACGCCGTCATATGTGCCCCGACCCTTGTCGTTTTGAGGACGACACGATCATCATGGGCACGGAGATCTGAATGCCGGGGCGCTTTAAAGAGGACGCCTGCGGTCTGAGCGGCAGCATCCCGGCCCGCCTGGAGGAGGTGGACCGCGCGGTGGACCGGATCCAGAAGTGGCTTACAGACCGGAAGCTGGCCGGACATCTGTTCCGGTTCACCCTGCTTATGCGCGAGGCCCTGAACAATGCCGTGGTCCACGGGGCGGGGAGCGATCCGGAGAAAACAGTTTTCTTTTTCGTGCACCGGGACAAGGACCGGCTTTTTTTGTGCATCAAGGATCCGGGCCCGGGATTCGACCCCGAAGGCCGGCCGGAGTGCACGAATCCGGCATCTGTTTGTCCGGAGCACGGCTGGGGGGTTACCATTATGCGCAAGTACGCAAGCAGGCTGTGGTATGATCCGGAGCTTAAGGCCACGATCCTGGCCTATGCCCTGGGGAACGAAGCGGAGGATAAATAGAAATGGCCCTTAAGGTTTTGGTTGTGGACGATACCATTGTCTACCGCAAGATTGTCTCCGACCTCTTGGCCGAGATCCCGGGAGTGGAGGTGGTAGGCAGCGCGAGTAACGGCAAGTCCGCCCTGTTCCGCATCCGTTCCCTTAAGCCGGATCTTATCACCCTGGATGTGGAAATGCCGGTTTTGAATGGTCTTGAGACCCTGGAGAAAATAAAGGAAGAAGGCCTGGATGTCGGGGTGATCATGCTCAGCACCTTGACCAGGAAGGGCAGCGAAACGACCATGCAGGCCCTGGAGCTGGGGGCGTTTGATTTCCTGGCCAAGCCGGACACCGAGACCAGGGAACAGGGCATAAAGACTCTCCGTCAGGCCCTTCAGCCCAAGATAAGGGCCTATCAGAACCGGCTGGAGGTGCGCCGCTACCTTAGGAAAGGCAAGAGAGTGACCAAGGCGGGAGCGGAAGTCCTTGTCCCTTCGGCCCCGGATGAGGTCACGGCCCGGGAAAAGGCAAGGCAGCGTACGGAAAAATCCGCGGTCGTGGCCTTGGGGATATCCACGGGCGGACCGAACACCCTGACCCGGATGCTGCCCCAGCTGCCCGGGGATCTGCCGGTCCCGGTATTAATCGTCCAGCATATGCCGGCGCTTTTCACCAAATCCCTGGCCAACAGTCTGGACAACAAGTGCGCCCTGGCGGTCAGGGAGGCTGTGGATGGGGAGGGCGTTGATCCGGGTATTGTCTATATCGCCCCGGGCGAGAAGCAGATGAAGGTGGTTACCGGGGCGGCCGGGAAGAAGGTTATCCGCATAACTGATGATCCGCCGGAGAACAATTGCCGGCCGGCGGCAGACTATCTGTTCCGTTCCGTGGCCAGGGAGTATGGCTCCGCGGTTACCGCGGTGATCATGACCGGGATGGGCAGCGACGGGACCCTGGGTCTGCGGGTGATCAAGTCCTTCGGCGGGGTGAGTATCGCCCAGAATGCCGAGACCAGCGTGGTGTATGGCATGCCCAAGACGGCCATAGAGGCCGGAGTGGTGGATATCATAGCCCCGCTTGATAAAATAGCCGCAGAGATAGTCAATACGGTCAAATAGTTTGTTTTTGTCAGGAATGGCCGGGGCGTTTGTGGGCCATATCCCCAAACCGGCTCGGGCCCTGCATCTAAACGGGCTCATTTAGCCGTCCGCTTCGCTTAAGCGGCAAGTGCTGCCAGGTAAACCAGTATTATCTGCTAGAGGCTGCAGATTGCATGGCGGCCTTGTTTAAAGCCAAATCCCGGTTGGGGACAATACTTTGGTTTGCGTTCAAGTCTTTTTTGCCGGGCGGTTTATTTTTGGGGACTGAGTTTCTGTAGCCGGCCTTTGGCTGCTGGCTGGGGTGTGGATTAAATAAAAAGCGGCATTTTCGAAACCAGAATACTCCGCGGATGAGCATGAAGATAAGCCAGGAAGATCTGCGCCTTTTTGCGCAGTATATATATAATTTGACCGCCATAAGTCTGGACGAGAGCAAGGGATATCTTTTGGAGAACCGGTTCAAGGGGCTTATGGACCGGGAAAAGGCAACAAGCTTCCGCGATCTGTACAACAAGGCCCGGGCGGACAAAAGCGGGCGCCTGGAAAAGGCGATCATTGACGCTATCACCACCAAGGAGACCTTGTTTTTCCGGGACAAGGCCCCGTTTGAACTCTTGAAGCACAAGATAATCCCTGATCTCATAGACAGGCGGGGCAGCGCCGCGGCCGCAAAGGGCTCCCCGGTCAAAATCCGCATTTGGAGTGCGGCCTGCTCCACCGGGCAGGAGGTATATAGTATAGCCATTGCCCTGCGTGAGGTTTTGCCGGATCTGAACAAATACCAGGTATCCATTCTGGGTACGGACATATCGGATGAGGCCATCGCCCGGGCCAGCTACGGCAAGTATAATTCCTTTGAGATAGAAAGGGGCATGGCCGGGGATTCTCTGCGCAAGTATTTCAACCCCACGGAGGACGGGCAGTGGAGGATAAAGGACGAGATCCGGGCCATGGCCGTATTCAAGAAGCAAAATCTGATGCGGCCGTTTTCCGGATTTGAGCGCTATGACATCATCTTCTGCCGCAACGTGGCCATTTATTTCAGCAGCGAGGACAAAAAAAATCTTTTTGAGCGCCTAGCCGGGGTCCTGGAAAGGGACGGGTACCTGATCATCGGGTCCACCGAGTCCCTGACCGGGGTAACGGATAAATTGGTCCCCAAGCGTTACATGCGGGCCATTTATTATCAGCCGGCCGGGTTCAAGGAATAACCTCAAGACCGGCATTCAGGGGACAAGGATGTTGAACCGCGGAGGCGCAGGTTGCCCGCCAAGGAGCGGGTAAAGGCATTAAACAGGGAGATCGGCTTCGCGCAAGGCCTCGAGCACCTTTTCCCGGTCAAAGGGCTTGACGATATAGGCGCTGACTTCGCCCCGGAAAAAGGCCTGGGTCACGTTTTTGGTGTCCTCCAGGGCGGTGGCCATGATGGCGGGTACCTGCCGACTCAATTTGATCCCGGCCCCTTTTTCCATTTCCCGGATGGCCTGCAAGGCCTGTTGCCCGTCCATGACCGGCATCATGATGTCCATGAACACGGCGGAAAACGGCCGTTTCTCCTGCAGGGATCTGCGGTAGGCGTCAACCGCCTCCTGGCCGTTGACGACCAGTTCGCATTCACCGATCTCGTTTAAAAGCTTTTCCATGACCTTGAGATTGAGTTCGTTGTCGTCAGCCACAAGGAACCGCATATATCCTCCTGGGGTGAACGGTTTTCCACAGCTAGGGCCGCCGGGTCGCGGACCGGGTATTTTGACCTAAAGAATAGATGTCCAGGACCGGGTTAGTCAATAGTTGGGTTGGTTTTTAAGTTTTAAGAAAAATTGAGCAAGAATTCCCGGTTATTCAATTTCCGGGATGAATGGCTCTTTGACTCGACTTTAAGGTTTAAGGAGCCATAATTAGCACATTAACAATAATTTCGGA
>JBKHGE010000020.1:0-40447 GCA_046539845.1 Desulfonatronovibrionaceae bacterium | reverse complement strand
TACTTTTTTCAGCCTCGGAGATATTGTTTGGGGCGATAGTTTGGACATACTTGTTTCAACGGATGGAACAAATTATACTCCAATGGATGATGTCGACGAGCAGTTGGCAAGACAGGTATATTTTGAATCACACGGCAATGTAAGTATACATGATAAATCTGATTTTTTTGGGACTTTGCTGGTTGCCAATGATTTGTCTGTAGATAATGAAAACAAGCTTATAGGCGGGTACTATGTGCTTGGGGAGATGCAGTTGGGCAATGAAATAGATGTGACCTATGTGCCCTCGGATTATGCTGCCGAAAACTGGTGATAGATAGCCCCGGTGGTTCAATTGTCTCTATGCGAAATCTCCTGCAGCACATCCTCCAGGCTGGGCTCGCCCTCGATAGAGAAAGCATTGTCCATGCTTTTCTTGTCTGAATCACGGGATGTGTTTTTTCCCCAGGGATAAAGCGCATTTTCCTTGCCCCGGCTTTCCGGGTCCCGAGATTCCAGTGGATAGCTTGTCCCGTTCCCGCCGATTTTCGGCAGTGAATTCTCTTTCCGTTTTTCCTCGTCTTTACTGGCCCGAAATATCTGCCACGGGGGGGTGAAATCCTTTTTGGGCAAAAGATACTCGTTTCTGTAGCGCTCAAAGGTGAACATGTTCTGCCTGGAGGCCATGCCCATGGTGTTTTCCAGCTGAGCGATTTTCTTTTCCCGAATGTTGTTGCGCACCGCCTGGGAGGAGCGCAGGATGGCCAGATGCGGCACCCGGTAGCTTAGATGGGGCAGGGGCCTCAGCTGCTGGGTGATCACCCCGGCGGTTATGGCCGCTAGCTGGCTGTGCACGTAGTCCTGGGCCTCCATGGGGAAGGCGTTGCTTATGCGGTAAAGCGCGTCTTCCGGGCTGCTGGAGTGCATGGTGGCGAAGACCAGATGCCCGGACTCGGCCGCGTTAAGAGTCAGCCTGATGGTCTCCGGGTCCCGCAGCTCACCTACAAAGAGTACATCCGGGTCCTCGCGCAAAACATCCACCAGTCCCTGCTCAAAGGATGGGAAGTGTTCGTGCAGCTCCCGCTGCTGGACAAAGGCCTTTCTGGAGTAGAACGTGTATTCAATGGGCGCCTCCAGGGTGATGACATGGACCGGCCGTTTGCCGATAAGTTCGTCAATCAGTGAGGCTATGGTCGTGGTTTTGCCGCTCCCGGTGGCCCCGGTGAAAAGGACCAGGCCGCAGTCCATGCTGCAGAAATCGCGCAGCGAGGGGTGCAGGTTGAGGCTCTCCAGGCTGGGCACTGTGGCCGGCAAAAAGCGGATGGCCAGGCTCAGCCCCCGGGCGGTGTAAAAGGCATTCAGGCGCAGGCGCACCCCGGAGACGGAGCGGGCCAGGTCCACGGACTGCCTGCAGCGTAAGTCTTTCAGTTCCCTTTTTCTCAACAGCCTGAGGCACAGAGTCTCAATTTCCTGCGGGGATAGTACTTGGTCGTGCAGAAACTCCAATGCACCGTTTTTTCGGACTACCACCGGGTGGTTCCCGGACAGGTGCAAATCAGAATAGCCCTGGGCGGCTGCCCGTTTAATCAGGTTCTCGAAATTCTCCGGCATGGAACTCCTGTCTTGGTGACTTTTAACTTAAAAAGGCAATAAAAATTTATTGTTGCCTTAAATATTGTCCACAGACGAAAGCAAGGCCCATGCCATAATTATGTCTTAGAAAATGTTCGAGAAAAAAAAGGGGAGTCAATTCGTCTAAATGGGGGGTGCTGGCTATTATTTATTTCTGCTCCACCCCCGCTACTCAAATTTTAAATTTGAGTGCAAGTGATGGAATGTGGAAGAACTCAACAAGAGGATATTTATCAACTCATACGGATTGCCCATTTTCGTTATTTATGCCCCTGGTCAGGAATCCTGAGTGTCGGGCGGGCGGCTGGCTTTTCAACTGTCAGGCAGGGCTTTGTCTAATGTATGTGCAGAAAAGCAGATCCTACGGCGGGCCAGGCGCTAATCTTACACCACCAGGATCCAGGCCCCGGCGATCATGATGCTCGCCCCGATAAGCCTGAAGCCAATTTTTTCCCGGAAGACGATTGACGAAAGCACAAGTGTGACCAGGATCCCGAGCATGGACAAGGGTTCGGCCACGCTGACATCCAGACCGGTCAGGGCGAACAAAAGGAAAAGGTAGGAAAAGCCGTTTATCATCCCGCTTGCAGTGGTCACCCCGGGCTTGGTGCGCAGAAGAAGTCCGATCTCCCCGGTTTTTTGCCGCACTGCAATATACAAAAAGATATACAGGCTGATGCAGAAATAGAGCACGCAGCAATAGGTCACCGGCTTAAACGAAGCCATCCCGGCCTTGTCTATAACCCGGCCGGCGGCTATGAGCAAAGAGGCGGCCATCATGTAGATGCAGGCTTTGTCCTTCCACAGAAAGCAAAGAGATTCCCAGGCGTGTCTGCCCCGGTGCAGAAACGAGGCCCCATAGACCAGAAGGATAAGGGCCAGTATCTTTTGTATCCCCAGATTCTCGTCCAGAAAAAAAGCGGCCAAAAGGGCCAGAAAAAATACGTTGAAATTATACAGCGGGCTAACGAGCGAGGCCTCTCCCAGGGACAAAGATTTTACGTACAGAATAAAGGCCAGGCTGTAAAAAACGCCGCTGGAAAGCGTGCGCGGGACCATTTCCAGCCACGCCGCGTCTTCAAGGAAGGTGAAGGGAAAAACGAAGAAGGCGCCGATAAAGAAGAAAAGGAAAGCGGCGGACATACAGTCCGACCCGCTTCCCATCTTTTTGACCACTATCCGCTCCACTCCCAGGAGCAGGATGCGGCCGACCAGGGCCAGATAGGCTAGCGTCATAGGGGGTCTATGGGTTTTATAACCGCCAAGCCGGGAAGTATGCGAAGGTGAGAATGAGACAAAGCAGGGTTTGCCGCTTTGACTTGGTCCGCTTTATTGCCGTCACCCGAGAGTAAAGGTCTTTATATGGGCGTCCCTTGTTCCTTGGCGGTTGTTTCTTTTAATGGGCCTGGACCCGGCGCAAAAATGATTTCAATCTCTCGGTCTTGGGGGAGTTGAAAAATTCCACCGGGGTGTTTTCTTCCACAATCCTGCCCTCATCCATGAAGATGGCCCGGTGGGCCACTTCCTTGGCGAAACTCATCTCATGGGTGACCACGACCATGGTCATGCCCTCGTAGGCCAGATCCTTCATGACCTCCAGTACCTCGCCGACCAGTTCCGGGTCCAGGGCGGAGGTGGGTTCGTCAAAGAGCATCATTTTAGGCCGCAGGGCCAGGGAGCGGGCAATGGCCACCCGCTGTTTCTGTCCGCCGGAAAGCTGGTCCGGGTAAACGTCCGCTTTGTCCGAAAGGCCCACTTTCTTCAACAGGTCCTTCCCCAGCTGGTCAGCGTCCTCTTTTTTCATCCCCCGGACCTTTATGGGGCCGATGGTGACATTTTTCAGCGCAGTCATGTGCGGGAAAAGATTGAACTGCTGAAAGACCATGCCCGCCTCGGTGCGGATCATGTTTATGTCTGTCTTGGGACTGGTTATGTCCTGCCCGTCCACGATGACCCGGCCGGAGGTGATATCTTCCAGGCGGTTAATGCACCGTAGGAGTGTGCTTTTACCAGAACCGCTGGGTCCAACTATGACCACCACCTCCCCGGGGGATATTTCCAGGTCGATTTCATCCAGTACAGTCAGGTCGTCGAATTTCTTGATCAGTCTCTCTATCTTGATCATAACTTATCTCTTTATCCGAAGCAGTTTTCTTTCTGTGACAGCCAGGATCTTGGAGATGGACATGGTCATGGCCAGATACATCAGAGCCACTGTGATCCAGACTTCAAAGGCCCGGAAGTTCACAGAGATGATTTCCTGACCGGAGCGGGTCAGTTCGGCCACTCCGATAACCACCAACAGGGAAGTATCCTTGAGGCTGATTATGAATTGGTTGCCCAAGGGGGGGATCATCCGCCTGAATGCCTGGGGCCAGATGATATTGACCATGGTCTGTTTCCGGCTGAGCCCGATGGAGCGTCCGGCTTCATATTGTCCCACATTGATTGACTGTACCGCCCCGCGGACGATTTCTCCGATATATGCCCCGGAGTTGACCGCTATGGCCGTGATACCCGCAGTAACCGGCTCTATCCGGGTGCCCAGGGCCAAGGGAAGCCCGAAATACAGAAACATAACCTGGACCATGAGCGGGGTACCCCGCACGGACTCTATGTATAGCCCGGCTACTTTTCTGAGTATTTTGCTTCGGGTGATTTTCATCAGTCCAAATATCGCACCCAGGGCAAATCCGATCAAAAGGCCGGTGACCGTAATTATTATGGTCACCTCCGCGCCCTGGAGCAGGGCGGGCACTGATTCCCAGACCACTTCCCAGTGAAAGGTGAAATTGCTCATAAATATTCCGTGCTCTTGACTTGTTGGACCAACATAAAAGGAGGGGGGCCGAAAGCACCTCGGCGGCCGCAGTTTTGGCCCCCGGCCTCCCCTCGACTGGAATCGGTCGCGCCTCAGACGCGCTGTTCATCCGGCGGGCACCCGCCCGAGGCCGGGAAGGCGTCTGCGGGCGGGGTTTAGCAGTCCGCTTGGAAATTCCCGACGGACTGCGGAACAAGGGTTATCTGACTATTTCGGGGCCTCTCCGAACCATTTTTCGTACAGCTCTGCGTATGTGCCGTCCTCTATCAGTTTGAGCAGGGCCACGTCCACCTTATCGCGCAGCTCTGAGCCGGTTGGGAAGGCTATGCCATAGTACTGCCCCTCATAGACCGGGCCCACTGTACGCACCGCACCGTCGCCGGAGGTGTTGGCGTAGTGCTGGACAACAGGGGCGTCAAAAAGGACAGCGTCCACTCCGCCGGAGCGCAGCTCCATGAATGCACCGTCAATATTAGGGAAGAGCTTGGGGTCGAGATCGGGCATTTCTTTTTTCAAAAAATCCACACTGCTGGTGGCCAGCTTTGTGGCCACCTTTTTCCCGGCCAAATCATCCAGCTCTTTAATGTCCTCTTCATCTTCCCGGACCAGGATGCGCAGACCGGACTGATAATAGGGGTAGGAAAAGTCCACCGCCTCTTCCCGCTCCGAGGTGACGGTTATGCCGGCAATGCCCACATCCACGTTGTCGGACTGCAAAGCGGGTATGATGCCGTTGAAATCCATGGCCTGCAGTTTGTAGTCGATACCGCTTTCCTCAGCGATGGCTTTCCAGAGGTCGATGTCGAATCCGACATATTCCCCGTCCTTTTTGAATTCAAAGGGCATGAAATTGGTGTCGTGGGCCACCGTGATCTTTTCGCCGGCAAAAGCGGATCCCGCGGTAACCATAAATACACACATGACAAAAAGACTTAGAATCCGTTTCATCTCTCCTCCTTGAAAATGTCTTTTGAGTTTTGCCGCCGCATAGCGACCGGGTTTAATCCGTATGCCCAGCTAAAATCCGGATCAATGGTAAATGACCCGGGAGTTAGGCCTGGTTTTGGGGACGATTCTGTACCTCTCAGGCAAGGCCCATTTTTGGGGGTACTGCTTATGTCCCCTTCAATTACCAAGTTTGCGAAGACCTGGCGGAAAAGCAAAGCGTTTGTATCTTTAGCGCTTGCAGGGGCAAAGCGCATTTTTTTGTTTTCAGATGCTATATTGAAAAAATTGTTCTACTTACTTCATAATTTTACCTTTTCCCCTTTATTTTGGCAAGACTCGGATGTGCCCGGTGTACGGGTTTTTTGCCGGCAGGTTTTTTACGGTTTAAGTCCCGGGTCGGGCGCCTTATAAACCGGGACGCTCCGGTCCGGCTTGTGGAGATGTGCCGGTTTTGGTAAGGCCCATCCTCAGGCCGTGAACAAGCGGCTTTTTTCTCCGGGGCTCGGTCTCTTGCAGGCTTCTGGCCCTGCCGGATATGGCCGGGGCAATGCATCGGTCTGAGCGGCCCAGGTTTCACGGCGTTTAATGCAAAGGCGTTAATATGAGCATTTTGATTAAAAATGTCTTTTGGGAAAATGACACGGTGGACGTGTGGATAAAAGATGGCCGCTTTCAAGATATCGGGCGTGGTCTGGGCTGCGAGGCCGGGGAGGTGATTGACGGCACGGACAAGGCCATTCTCCCTTCCTTTTTCAATTGCCATACCCATGCGGCCATGACCCTGCTCCGCGGCTATGCCGAGGACATGGAACTGTATAGGTGGCTTAGCGAGTATATCTGGCCTTTGGAAGGGAAATTGACCGAGAGGGACGTGTATGTGGGCTCCAAATTGGCCTGCCTGGAGATGATCAAGAGTGGGACCACCTTTTTCAACGATATGTATTGGCATATGCCGGGCACCCTGCAGGCAGTAAAGGAAATGGGGCTCAGGGCCGGTCTTTCCTCGGTTTTTATAGATCTCGGCGATTTAGGGAAAGCCAAGAAATTCCGCTCCCGGGCCAGGCGCTTGGCAGAAGACTCAGAGAGCTGCGACGGACGGGTGGTCTTTCCCCTGGGTCCGCACGCCATATACACCGTGTCCAAAGACTCTTTGGCCTGGGTTGCCGAATTCGCCCGAGAGCAGGGTATGTTCGTGCATATTCATCTCTCGGAGACACAAAAAGAGGTGGAAGACTGCCTCCGGGAGCACGGCAAAAGGCCGGTTGAATACCTGGAGGAAATCGGTCTCCTGGGGCCGAATGTTTTGGCTGCGCACGGGATCTGGGTAGACGACCGGGAGATATCCATTCTGGCCGACCACGGGGTGACCCTGGTCCATTGCCCGGCTTCCAACCGCAAACTGGCCTCGGGCACCTTCAACTACAGCGCGGTGCAAAAGAAGGGTATCCGGGTGGCTCTGGGCACTGACGGATGCGCCTCAAACAATAACCTGGACATGCTGGAGGAGATGAAATTCGCTTCCATGCTGGCCAAATCGCAGGACAACGACCCCACGGCTATGCCCGCCCAAGAGGCCTTTGCCTGCGCCACGGAGAACGGGGCCGCGGCCTTTGGGATCGAGGCCGGGAAAATTGAAGAAGGCGGCCTGGCGGATTGTATTCTGGTGGATTTGAGGCATCCGCAGATGGTGCCCATGCACAACCTGATTTCCAATATGGTCTATTCCGGCAACGGTGGGTGCGTAGACACCACGATCTGCAACGGCCGCGTGCTTATGAACGGGCGCTGCGTGCCGGGGGAGGCGGAAGTGGTGGATGAGGCGCGCAAAACAGTCACCGACCTTTTGGGGAGGCGTTAATGCTTATTGTCTACACCGGGGACGGTAAAGGTAAGACCAGCGCTGCCGCGGGTCAGACCCTGCGTGCCTTGGGCTGGGGTTTCCGGGTCTGCTTCGGACAGTTCATGAAAAGGGATAATCAGGCCGGGGAGCAGATCATGCTCAAAAAAATGCTCGCCCGGGATTTCTGCTCCTGCGGTTCCGGATTCTTTCTGCAGGAAAATCAGCGTAATGAGCAGCGAGAGGCCGCTGCCGAGCTTCTGGACTGGTGCCGGCGCAAAATCCGGGGCCGTCCGGATATGCTGGTTTTGGATGAGGCCTTGTACGCCCTGGGCATGGGGCTTGTTAGCCGCGAAGAGCTGGCCGGTCTTATCCGCCTCTGCCGAAAGGAAAATGTACATCTCCTTTTGACCGGAAGAAACGCTCCGGACTGGGTGGTTCAGGAGGCGGATCTGGTCTCTGATATCCAGGTGGTCAAACACCCTTTCCAGGAGGGTAAGAAGGCAACCATGGGCATTGAATTTTAAACACAAGGACCTGCTTCAAGATGCCGCCCCTTTGATTTTTGAACCACTGCAGGACAAGCTTGTTGTATTATCCGGTTGTCACCAGTCAATGTTTAGATGTGTTCTCTGGCCCGCAAATCTGAAATTTGAGTGCCGGAGAAAGAGGACATGCAGACCTTTCGTTATTAATCCAGGCCGTTGAAGCCGACTCCGGCGGTTTTATGCCCGCATTTTGAGCATTTCCCCCTGGCAAGCCCCGCGTTTTGCGCGGAAAATCCGGTCCGCCGTACCAAAAGCTGTTCGCAGGACGGACAATAGGTGTTTTCCCCGTCGTGCCCGAACACATTCCCGGTGTAAACGAACTGCAATCCGGCTTCTTTGCCCAGTTCCCAGGCCTTTTCCAGTCTTTCCACCGGCGTGCTCGGCCGGTCGGTCATCTTGTATGTGGGATGGAACCTGGAGATATGCCAGGGGACTTCAGAACCCAGTTCTTCGGCTATAAATCCGGCGATCCTTTTCAGTTCCTCCCCGGAGTCGTTCAGATCGGTTATGACCAGGGTGGTTATTTCCAGCCACCAACCCAGTTCTTTTATTTTTTTAAGCGTTTTCAATACCGGTTCCAGCCTGGCCCCGCAATAATCGCGGTAAAAATCCTCGGTAAAGGCCTTGAGATCGATATTGGCCGCGTCTATGTATGGGCCCAGTTCCTTCAGGCAGTCCGGGCTTTGAAACCCGTTGCTGACCAATATGTTTTTTAGTCCGCTGGCCCGGGCCAGGCGGGCCGTGTCCAGGACCAGCTCGGTGAACACTGTGGGTTCGGAATAGGTGTAGGATACGCTCCCGGCCCGGGCCTGGACCGCGGCTTCAGCTATTTTGTCCCCGCTGAAGGTCTCTCCGCTTATCAGTCCGCTTTCCTTGGGGGTCTGGGACAGGGTGCTGTTTTGACAGAAGGAGCAGGAAAAATTGCAGCCCATGGTCCCGATGGAAAAGGTCTGGGTCCCGGGCAAAAAATGGAACAGGGGCTTTTTCTCCACTGGGTCGATATTGGCGGCGGCCACGCGATTCCGGACATGGGTGTACAGCTCTCCTTCTCTGTTTTCCCTGACTCCGCAAGTGCCGCGCTGCCCGGGTTCAATCAGACAGAAGTGACTGCACATCCTACATTGTACCTTGCCTTCCTTTATTTTTTTATACAGGATGCCCTCACTCAGCCCCATAAGCCCTCCTTGTGCGGCGCACCGGCTTCATGTATTCGAGTAAATCCAGACCCTGCGTTTCCGCTTCCGGGCCGGGATTGCCTGTGTTTTTAAATTCGGCCTTTGTATTGTCTTTTTATCCCTTTTAACTCAAAATTAACATATGAACAACAAAGATTTGATCAGCGCTAATATCCGGGTTTGGCTGTGGTGGTGGCGGGGTGTATCCAGATGCGGTCCGGATGAACGCGCTGAGTGATCAGACCTAACAGATTCAGGGTTTACCGGCCGCAGGCAACAGAGCTTGCGGTTTTTTTTTGCTTCCAGGCCGTGCACTACTCCCAACGGAAGAAAAGCGGCAAAAAGTTCATTTTACCTACGGATAGGTACATGTAGGCCTTGAACTTTCTTGCCCCGTCCCTTGGGATTTTCTAACGGCCCGCGTTACTAAGGCTTTTTCAACAGTCAGTAAACAGCCGCTTGAGACCCAAGGAGGAGTGACATGCTCAAAAAGATTTTGGTCCTGGTTTTGGCCCTTGCATTTGTCCCTGCAGTCTCTTTGGCCGCGGAGGTCACCCTGACCTACGCCAATTTCCCCCCGGCCGGCACCTTTCCCTGCGTGCAGATGGAGCGCTGGAAAACCGAGGTGGAAAAAAGGACAGACGGTCAGGTAAAGATAAACACCTTTCCCGGCGGGACCCTGCTGGGGGCCAAGAACATGTTTCGGGGGGTGGTAAACGGCCAGGCGGATATCGGTTGTCTTTGCATGTCCTATCAGCCCGGGGTATTTCCGTTGACAACGGCAGTGGAACTTCCCCTGGGGTTTGTCAGTTCAAAGCAGGCCAGCCGGGTATTGTGGGATGTGTATCAGAAGTACGAGCCCGAGGAGTTCGACCGGGTCAAGGTGCTGACCATGTTCACCACCGCGCCCAGCAATTTGATGACCAAAAAGCCGGTCCGGTCGCTTAAGGACATGGAAGGGATGCAGATAAGGGCCTCGGGAGCGGCATCCTCAGTTTTGGAGCTTTTGGGGGCCACGCCAGTGTCCATGCCCATGTCCGAGACCCCGGAGGCCTTGCAGAAAGGGATGGTCAAAGGGGTCTTTTCTTCCCTGGAAGTCTTAAAGGACCTCAATTTTGCCGTCTATTGCCCGTTTATAACCCGGCTTGATCTCCAAGTATACCCCTTTGCCGTGGTCATGAACAAGGACAAATGGGAGTCCCTTCCGGAAAATGTGCGCCAGGTGATGAACGATCTGGCTGCGGAGCAGGCAGAATGGACCGGGGAATACATGGACGGGCACGCCCGGACAGCGGTGGGTTACGCCCAACAGGAGTACGATGCCCGGGTGTTTGAGCTCGCCCCTGAAGAACGTCAGGCCATGTTCGAGCAGGTCCGGCCTCTTGTCCGGGAATGGGAGGAAAGGGCTGAAAAGCAGGGCATAGAGACGGAAGAGGTCCTCAAAGATGTGCGCAGGCTGCGGGACGAGTATGCGCCTGAATAGGGCTGCTGCGATCCTGAACCTGGCCTGCCTGAGCCTTGCCGGGGCGGTGCTCTGCGGCATGGTCTTTTTGGCTGTTTTAAATGTTGTTCTGGGCATCTTTGGGGAGCCGGTCAAAGGGACCTTTGAACTTATGGGCTTTGGCGGGGCATTGCTCGCCTCCCTGGCCCTGGGCGATTCCCAGGCCAGGAGGGCGCATATCCAGGTCAATATCCTGGAGGGCCTTCTCCCCCGCCCGGTGCGCAGGTTTTCGGAGGCCATCTCCCTTTTTGCCGCCCAGGCGTTTTTTCTCCTTGTGGCCTGGCAGATGCTCAAGCTCGGGCTGGAACTAAAGGAGTTCGGCGAACTCTCGGAAACCTTGCATCTGCCCTTTTATCCACTCCTGTTCGTCGTCGGGGGAGGGTTTATACTGCTGGTGCTCAACCTGGCCGTCCAGACGGCAGCCGCTGTTTGGGGGGTAAGGAAATGAGCCCCACCGCCCTTGGGATATCCGGGATCGCCTTTCTTCTAGCGGTTATCTTTTTCCTCCGCCTGCCGGTCGGCTTTGCCATGGCCATGGTCGGATTTCTGGGATTTGGAGTAAGTCTCAACTTCCAGGCCGCCCTGGGCATGCTCGGCGACGAGACCTGGAAGGCCTTTTCCTCCTACGGGTTCACGGTTATCCCCCTTTTCATCTTCATGGGACAGATCTGTTTTCACGCCGGAGTGAACCGCCGTCTGTACAGGACCGCCCACGCCTGGTCCGGGCATATCCGGGGCGGAATGGCCGTGGCCTCGGTTCTGGCCTGCGCCGGCTTTTCCGCTATCTGTGGCTCCAATACAGCCACGGCCGCGACCATGGGTTCCGTGGCCTTGCCGGAGATGCGCAAATACGGCTACGATCCGCTTTTAAGCACCGGCTCCGTGGCCGCTGGCGCCACTTTGGGAGTTATAATTCCGCCCAGTGTGGTCCTTATCATAATCGGTCTGCAGACCGGGCAGATGATCGGGGTCCTTTTCTGGGCCGCCCTGGGACCGGGGCTGGTCATGACTCTGGGCCTTGTGGCCACTGTGCTGATCTTTTGCCGCAGGCAGGAAAAGGCCGCCCCCCGGGCGGAGCGCTCCGGCTGGCCGGAGCGTCTACGCTCCCTGAAGGGCTCGGTAGAAATGCTTTTTTTGTTTTTTTTGGTCATGTTTGGGTTGGTGATCGGTTTTTTCACCCCCAGCCAGGCTGGGGCGGTGGGCTCTTTTCTGGCCCTGTTCATTGCCCTTTGCGGCCGGAATCTGTCCTTTAAGTCCTTTTGTCTGGCCCTGGGGGACACCCTGCGTATTTCCGCCATGATCATGGTTATTATCTGGGGGGCGGTTATCTTCGGCCGTTTTTTGACCGTGACCAGGATACCCTATGCAGTGGCCGAAGGGGTGGGCGCACTGGATGTGCCCGGCTGGGTGGTAATGCTGGCCATAGCCGCCATCTATGTCCTGGGTGGGGCGATTATGGATGCATTGGCCCTTCTGATCATAACCATCCCTATTTTCTTCCCCCTGGCCCAGGCCCTGGGGTACGACCCGGTTTGGTTCGCGGTGTATATCACTCTGGTCACCAGTCTGGGCGCGATAACTCCCCCGGTGGGGATAAACACGTTCGTGGTCGCCTCCATGGCCCCGGACGTGCCTTTGTCCCGGGTGTTCAAGGGGGTTTTGCTCTTTGTCCCCTGCTTTGTCCTGGTAATTGTTGCCCTTTTGCTCTGGCCGGATATGGCCCTCATCCTGCCCGGGATCTTTCGCTAGACCTTTGGCGGCATGCACTTCTCCGGGCCGGGACAGCCGGTGTTATTTATTCTTGTCCCAGTAGATGTCTATCTCCGGCTTGATCTCTATTTCTTCGGTCATATTGTAATCCGGTCCTGTCTGGGCCGGCCGGCCCGGTTTTACCCGGATGGTCCGGGCGTCATCGGTCCGGTTCATACTGATGGACCCGGTGCGGCCGGGCTTCTCTCCGGCTCGGGCCGAAAAAAAGGTTTGGCCCGCCAGCACGAAGAGCACAAGGATTAAAAAAAGGTGTTTGTTCATGTCTTCCTCCTAATAAAGCAGGATGCAAACGCTATTTTGCCCGAAACAGCCCGGTTCGGGAAAGCTGCCTGAAGAGAAAAATACCCTTGATCTTCCGGCCGGGTCCGGGTTAAACCCAGGCCCGCTCCGGACGGGGAGGCTGCTTGTTTTGTATTGACCTTGCCGCCGGGTGGTTATATTTATATATATGCCTGATCGTGCTGTTTGTCCAATATTGAAGGCAATTAACAGACCGCGCATCAGGTCAATTTAATCCGGAGAATTTAAATGACCCAGAGAGACAGAGCTTACAAGGAAGCCGGCGTGGACATCGAGGCGGGCAACACTTTTGTCCGGAGGATCAAACCCCTTGTTAACGCCACGCACACCAAGGGGGTGATGAGTGATATCGGCGGCTTTGGCGGGCTTTTTCGGCCGGACATAAGTAATATGGACATGCCGGTTTTGGTTTCAGCCACTGATGGAGTAGGCACCAAGTTGAAGCTGTGTTTCGAGTTCAACAGGCATTCCAGTATAGGCCGGGACTTGGTGGCCATGAATGTAAACGATGTCCTTGTCCAGGGGGGCAAGCCGCTTTTCTTTCTAGACTATCTGGCCGCCGGAAAGCTGGATCCGGAGATCGGAGAACAGATCATAAGCGGCATTGCCGCGGGCTGCAAGGAGGCCAAATGCGCCCTTTTAGGCGGCGAAACCGCTGAGATGCCCGATTTCTACCCCCCGGGTGAGTATGATCTCTCCGGGTTCTGCGTGGGTATTGTCGACCGGGATAAGATTGTGGACGGAACAACCATCAGGTCCGGACACAAGCTGATCGGACTCGGCTCCTCAGGACTGCATTCCAACGGTTTTTCTTTGGTCCGCAAGGTGCTGGCCGCTTCCGGGCTTTCCGGGAGTGATCCTTTTCCGGGGACGGACAGGACTGTGGCTGACGTGCTGCTCGAGCCGACCCGCATATATGTCCGGCCGGTGCAGAACCTGCTCCGGGATATGGAGATCAGGGGGATGGTCCATGTCACCGGTGGCGGCTTCTACGACAATCTGCCTCGTATCCTCTATCAGGGGTTGTGTGCGGACATTGACTTTGGGTCCTGGGACATACCCCCTGTTTTTGACTGGCTGCGCCGGGAGGCGGGTCTGGAATGGGAAGAAATGCTCAAGATATTCAATTGCGGGGTGGGATATATCCTGGTTGTCTCCGAGGATGAGTGCGACGATATCCTGCCCCGGCTGCAGGGCATGGATATCCCCGCCTGGGTCATCGGCAGGATAAGCCGGGGCAAAAAGAATGTCTCCGGCGAGGAGCAGGTCCGGATCGGTTTCTAGCCGTCGGTTGAAAATCACTCAAGGCAGCAAAGCGGCAAAGACTTCAGGCCGTTGTTTGCTGATAACTGCACTTTGCCTTTGGGATCTTCAGCCGCTTGAAAGATAAGTTGTCTTTTACCGGTCAGCCGGGCAGTGTTCTCTTTTTCATCCGGACAGATATGGATTGAAGTATCCGAACTGCAGCCCGGGGCATTTCTTGCCCAGTCTGTGCAGGAAATTGTTCAGCCCCATCCTTCCCCCGCCGTTGTCTTCCCTTCCCACCAGGTTCAGGTAGAGTTCCGGGTCCAGATTCAGGTTGCGCATCTGGATAAAATCCGCGCCGCAGGAACGGATAAGCTCGACAAGGGCCTCAAACTCCTGCTCCGTATCGTTTACGCCCGGAAAGAACAGGTAATTGAGAGACACAAATAACCTGTGCGCTTTGGCTTGTTTGATGCTTGCGCGGACATCGGTAAAGGTATACGAGGCCGGACGGTAATAGGCGTGATATTTATCCGGCCGGGCGCTGTTCAGACTGACCCGTACAGAGTCGAACCCGGCCCCGGCCAGTCTGGGTATGCTTTCAGGCAGGCTGGCGTTGGTATTGATGTTTACCGTGCCCGGACCACCGTTTTTGCGGTACTGCTCCACAGCCCCGGTCAAAAGTTCGGACTCCAGGAGGGGCTCTCCCTCGCAGCCCTGGCCAAAGGAAAAAATAGGCCTTTTTTCTTTTTGCGCGTGCGCATCCATGATCTGGTTTATTTCTGCTGCGCTGGGCCGGAAATCGATTCTGTTCTGCGGGGGGGTTAGCCCCGTCTCCTGTTCTTGCCTGGAAATACAGCCCACGCAGCGGGCGTTGCAGTGCCTGGCCGTGGGCAGAGGGCATTCAAACCGGCCCAGAGCCAGGTTTTTGGCCGCAGGGCAGCAATAGGTAAGAGCGCAGCGGGTCAGATGGGCGACCAGACGGTTGCTGGGGAATTTTTTAAGGAGCCGGGCAGCACCTTTTTCCACATCTTTTTGGTCAATATGGGAAAATACCTGTCTTTTATCTTCGTCCACCCGGCGGGCGGTCACCCAGAAGCGGCCTCGGGCATACCCCACAGCCGCATAGGAAAAGAGGGGGAGTTTTTCCGCTTCCGGTCTTGAGCCATAAGCGGCCGTGCCGGATAGGGTATGCCCCGGACTTACAAAGGCGGCCACAGCAGAAAAAGGGGCTCTTTCTATTTTCCCGCTATGCGGGTCAAATCCGAGGGCGTCCCGGTCCGGAAGGAGGTAGAGCTCGCTTTCCTCGGGCAGGGGCATCAATTCATCCGGCCGGGGAAGTGTGATTTCCCGGCCCTGCCTGCAAAGCATCAAAAGCTCCGGCTCGTCGAATATATTTCCGTCCCGGTCCGCATAGACCAGGCCGGGCTTTATTTTTTTGCCCATGGATAACTCATGCCTTTTAACGACTGAACCAAAAAAGGCAGGGTGGACACCCTGCCTTTTGTATCTGGGAAACGGCTAGCAAGAACGGTTTAACGTTTGGAATACTGGTATTTGGCCCGTGCACCGCGTTGACCGTATTTTTTCCTTTCCACGGCCCGGGCGTCCCGGGTCAGATAGCCGGCTTTTTTCAGAGGGGCACGCAGGTCTTCATCATATTTAAGAAGGGCGCGGCTTATACCGTGCCGGACCGCTTCCGCCTGGCCAGCGAGTCCGCCTCCCTGGACATTGATCTTGATGTCCACCTTGCTGTCCGTTTTGGTCAGCTTTAGGGGCTGCTGGACAACCATCTGCAGGGTGGCCCGGGGAAAATAGTCGTCAAAAGGGCGGTTGTTGACCAAAATGCGGCCTTGGCCCTCGTACATCCTGGTCCGGGCGACTGCGTTCTTTCTGCGTCCTGTTCCGTAGTAAAAATCCTGGCTCATGTTTTTCTTTCCCTCGTGAAATTAGATTTGCAGCGGCTGCGGCTGCTGGGCCTCGTGCGGATGATCGCCGCCGGTGTAGACCTTGAGTTTCTTGAGCTGCTGGGTGCCCAGCCGGTTTTTGGGGAGCATACCCTTGACCGCATGCTTGATGACGTACTCCGGTTTTTTGTCCAGCATCACCGTGAACGGGGTTTCCTTGATCCCGCCCGGATATCCGCTGTGCCGGTAGTATTTCTTCTGCTCGGTCTTGTTTCCGGTCAATTTGATTTTGTCCGCGTTGATCACGACAACAAAGTCCCCGGTATCCACGTGCCGGGCATACTCTGGTTTGTCCTTGCCGCTCAGCTTGCGGGCGATCGCGGTGGCCATGCGGCCCAGGGTCTTGCCTGTCCCGTCCACCACGTACCATTTGCGCTCCACTTCATTGGGCTTGGGGCTATATGTCTTCATGCTGCCTTCTCCTTGGTGATCGAAAACAGAAACTTTTAGTTTGACGCTCTAAAAAAGTCAATAATAAAATAAGCACGCTTTTGAGCTTGATCTTGCGCCTGCGCCTCTTTTGGCTTAAAAAACAAAACGAGTTGATTTCGTTCACGAATGTAGCGGGTGAAGGAAAAACGAAATAACTCCGAAACGCTGGAGGGAAAGTGCCTAGTATAAGAAAGGGGATTTTGCAACTTATTTTTTCCGGCTCGTTCATGAAACGCTGGAATGACAAGATGCGTCCCATGGAACTGGTGGAAGTGGACAAGCAGGCGCATAAAATGATTGCCGCCCTGGTTCTGTTCCAGCTGAACACTTCCGACATGTCCCGGGAAGAGGCGGCCCGGCTGGGCACGAAGATAGTCCGCGGGGGGATATTCGAGTATCTCTACCGACTGATTATAACCGATATCAAGCCTCCGGTCTTTTATAAGATCAAGGCCAATCCGGCGCACTATCAGCAATTGACCCGCTGGGTTTTGGAGCAGCTCCAGCCGAGGCTGCAGCCCCTGGGCGAGGAGTTCTGCAAGGGGATGGAGAGCTATTTTCTGGATCCCGGGGAAAATGACCTGGGCACCCGCATCCTTCAGGCCGCTCATGTCTATGCCAGCTCCCGGGAGTTTGATCTTATCAAGGGCGTCAATCCCGTGGATGACGAGCTCCTGGAGATAGAGGGCACCTTTTCCCGCCATTTGGAGGAGTATGCGGATTTGCAGGGAATGAGGGAGCTCATAGACGGGCCGAGCACCGAGCTGGGCAGGTTTGTCCACGTCTGCGGGCAGCTACGTTTCCAGAAGAGGTGGTCCCAGACCCCGCGTATCCCGGAGACCTCGGTTCTGGGGCACATGTTTATTGTTGCCTGTTACGCCTATTTCTTCAGCCTAGCCCTGAAGGCGTGCCCTTTGCGCTGCCAGAACAATTTCTTTGCCGGGCTCCTGCATGACGTACCCGAGCTCTTGACCCGGGACATCATTTCCCCGGTCAAACAATCGGTCATGCGTATAGGCGACCTCATCAAGGAATACGAGAATTCCGAGCTGGAGCGCCGGATATTCAGTCCGCTACGGACCGGCGGATATCACCGCCTGGAAAATCGGATCAAGTATCTGCTGGGCATGGAGGTTGGTTCGGAGTTCAATTCCTCGATTATCCAAAACGGAGAGGTCAGCCGGGTATCTCTGGAAGCTCTGCAAAAGGACTTTAACTCGGACCGCTTCGACCCCAAGGACGGAGAGATGCTCAAGGTCTGCGACAATCTGGCCGCTTTTATTGAGGCCTATACCGCGACCAGGAACGGAATAACCAATGAACAGCTGCAGCAGGCCCAATGGCGTATCCGGAGCAGGTATCAGCAGGTCTCGCTTCTGGACGAACTGCATATCGGAGCGCTTTTGGCTGATTTTGACTGAGATTTTTATTTAAATCCGAGGCCTTATATTTCTAGAGCGGGTTTTAGGAGTAGTCACTAAAGCGGGAAGATAGTATATATATTTGGATAAGGACTAAACAGCAGGGAGGGATAGATGCTTCTACGCATGCGGGCTTGGGATATAATGCGCGAAGAATTTCCCCGGGTACAGGATGATGCCAGTCTGACTCAGGTGATAAAGGAGATGAACAAGGTCCGCAGGCAGCAGCCGGATATCAATTGCGGGCTTGTCTTCACCTCCAGGGATGAGTACGTCGGTGTGGTTTCCATGTGGAATATATTGCAGGCCATGGGCCCCTGTCTGCTCAAGAGCACCGGGTTCACGGAGCGCGATGTGGATTGGGACCAGGCGTTCAACAGGGCCTGCCGGCTGTGTTCCCAGGTCCGGCTCAAAGATTTCGTCCAGAAGGACGTGCCTGTGGTTAAACCGAACGACCCCTTGGCCCGGATAATGGAGATATTCTTGGACTACCGCCGGGGCAGAGCGATTGTGGCCGAAGGGGGGCGGATAATGGGTCTGATCCTTTTGTCGGATTTGTACAAGGAGATTGCCCGGGACGTGGAGGAGTGGTAGCCGCTCGCCTTTAAGCCTCCCAAGGGGATGAATAATGTATTGTAACTATTCATCGTACCCGTAACGAGGACAAAGTCAGTTGATCGAAAATGAGTTTTTAAACCCCCCGTCCGGCACTCAGTGATCCTGAGTGCCGGACGGGGGGCACGAAACTAGCCAAGGAAAAGCATATTTCAATTTGCCGGGAAACGGCAAATTGAAAGTCAGCATTGAACCTCGCGTATTTCGCGTCTTTGCGATCCAATATACTTCTTATATGCTCTTGGCCTATACTCGCAAATGGTCCAGGAAAATATTCTATTCGGTTGCGGAGGCCGATTGCCGTTTATCCTCCTCGATCACCAACGGCCAGACTTCATCGATATTTTGCACTGTCATTATTTTTACCTTGCGCCTGAGCTCGGCCGGGATATCCTCGAAGTCTTTTTTGTTTTTCTCCGGGATGATCACCAGCTCTATACCCGCTCCGGCCGCAGCCAGTATCTTTTCCTTGATCCCGCCCACCGGCAGGACCCGGCCGCGCAGAGTGATTTCCCCGGTCATGGCCAAATCGTCGCGGAGAGGATTCCCGGTTAAAGCGGAGATAAGAGCGGCCACCAGGGTGACCCCGGCCGAGGGCCCGTCCTTGGGAGTGGCCCCGGCCGGGACATGGATATGCACGTCCTTTTTCTCCGCGAAATCCGAGTCCAGTCCCAGATCTCCGGTCCGGGCCCGGGCATAGCTGAGGGCCGCCTGAGCGGACTCCTTCATCACGTCTCCCAGCTGGCCGGTCAGTGTCAGTTTCCCCTTGCCGGGCATGGTGCTGGCCTCTACATGTAGTATTTCCCCGCCGTGCGGGGTCCAGGCCAGTCCAAGAGCCACTCCTGGGGGGAGTTCTTTCTCCCGGTCCTCTTCCATGTACGGGGGGACACCGAGGAGTTTTTCCAGCTGATTCGGGGTCACCCGGAAGGGTCCTTTTTGTCCTTCAGCCACTCTGCGGGTCAGCTTGCGGCAAATCCCTCCCAGCTCCCGTTCCAGGTTGCGCAGACCAGCCTCCCGCGTATAGCCGTGGATAACCCGAGAGATGGTGTTGTCGCTTATATTTATCTGATAGTCGCTGAGCCCGTTTTCCTGGATCTGCCTGGGCAAAAGGTATCTGCGGGCGATCCGGATTTTTTCCTGCTCCGTGTATCCGGGGATGCGGATGATCTCCATGCGGTCCTGGAGCGCGGAAGGAATGGTGTCCAGGATGTTCGCCGTGCAGATGAACATGACCTTGGACAGATCAAAGGGTACATTCAAGTAGTGATCGGTAAAGGTGTAATTTTGTTCCGGATCCAGGACCTCCAGGAGCGCGGAAGAGGGGTCTCCCCGGAAATCAGTGCCCACCTTGTCGATCTCATCCAGCATGAACACCGGATTACGCTTGCCGGCTTCCTTCAGGCCCTGGATGATCCGGCCGGGCATGGCCCCGATATAGGTCCTTCTGTGGCCGCGGATTTCGGCTTCGTCCCGCATCCCGCCTAGGGACATGCGCACGAACTTCCTGTTCAGGGCACGGGCTATGGATTTCCCCAGCGAGGTCTTGCCCACTCCGGGAGGCCCCACAAAGCAGAGGATAGGGCCCTTCATCTTCGGGTTTAGCTTGCGTACGCTCAAGTACTCCAGGATCCTTTCCTTGACCTTTTCCAAGTCGTAGTGATCCTCGTTTAGGATTTTTTCCGCCTTTGTAATATCCAGCCTGTCCTTGGAAAGTTTTTGCCACGGGAGTTCGGCCAGCCATTCCAGATAGGTCCGGACCACGGTGGCCTCAGACGAGTCCGGGTGCATGCCGTCCAAGCGTTTGAGCTGCTTCTCCGCTTCCTTGTGCACTTTGGCCGGAAGCTTGGCCTTTTCCAGACTCTCCCGCAGTTCCTCTATTTCCTCACCATTGTCTCCGGTGTCTCCAAGCTCTTTGCGGATGGCCTTGAGCTGCTCGCGCAGGAAATACTCCCGCTGCGCCTTGTCCATGCCCTCTTTGGCCGAGTTTTGGATCTTGGCCTGCATGGAGGCTACCTCGACCTCCTTGGAGAGTTGGTCATTGACCATTTTCAGTCTCTCCACCGGGTCTTCGCATTCCAATATCTTCTGGGCGGTTTCCGTCTTCATCCTCAGGTTGGAGGCTATAAGATCGGCCAGGCGGCCGTGTTCGTCCACATTGTTCAAAACCGCCATTATCTCCGAGGAGTCTATCCCCCGCAGGCTGAGCACCTTTTCCGTCTGCTCCCTCCCCACGCGGAGCAGGGCCTCGCCCTCCGGGCCGAATTCCTTGATCTCCCTTTCCTTGATCAATTCTATCCGGGCTTCATTATATTCCTCGCCAGACACGTATTCCTTGATCCTGGCCCGGCTTAAGCCCTGGACCAGGACCTTTAAACGGCCGTCCGGCATCTTGAGCATGCGCATGATCATGGCCACGGTGCCTACCCGGTAGATATCCTCTTCGCTTGGGTCGTCCACTTTGTCGTCCTTCTGGGTACAGATCAGGACATAGCGGCTGCTGTTCAGGGCGGCATCCACCGCACGTACACTCTTTTCACGACCCACGAACAAGGGCAGGATCATATAGTTGAAGACCACAATATCCCTGACCGGCAAAAGCGGCAGGGATTCCGGGATGTTCATCTCTTCGTCACGGGATTCCTCGTCCGCCACGGAAGGGTCTTCAATCATTATCTCTGCGTTTTTGTTTCTGTCTTCACTCATTATGTACTCCCGTTGGATTTGATTTCGGCATTTATCTGTCTGTGTGAAATTTAAGTCCGGATGGCTGATTGTCAATACTGACCCTAAGAGTGGGCCCCTGTTTAAGACTTTGCTCCGGCAAATAAACCCCGGCGTCTTTGCCGGGTTCGTCTGTCCGGAAAGCGGGATTCCCAGCCGGCATGGGCGGCAACAGAATATCCTGGTCAAAAGATTTTGGAAAAAATCGAGACAAGCTTACTAACGAGTACTACAGGGTATGTGGACTGGTTGACTGTGGGAGAGGCGGGCCAAACAAAATTTAGAAGAGCCGCTCCTTTTTTTTGAAGGCGGTTCCCTGGAATTGGGCCAGGACCTGCTTTGCCTCGTCCAGAACCGTGACCTGATAGGTGGAGGTCCGGGAGTTCTGTCCGATTTCCTTTGCTTCCGCGTAAAGGGTACCGGATTTTCCCGGACGGATATAAGAGATGTGTGCCTCGATGCCTATGGCCAGCTCGCCTTTGGAGTTTGCAGCCACACCAAAGGCTATGTCGGCCAAGGCGAAAATGGTCCCCCCGTGGGCGATGTTGGCCCCGTTAAGGAGTTCCGGCCTAAGTCTGACCCTGGTTCTGGAGAAGCCCTCCCGGACTTCGTCGATTTCTATTCCCAGGTATTGTCCAAGCCGGTCATTTTTTTGAAAAAAAACTTTTACTTCTTCGTAATTGGTCATTGGTCAGCGCCCTTTCCAGACTGAGGTGCAGGTGTTTTTAAACAGTCAATTAGGGCCCGGAAAACCCGTTTTTCTCCTTCAAGTAACACCTTGTAATAATTTCTTTTTGCTCTATTGGGTTCATATGTAAATTGATTTTTCGATCTAACCGGAATATATGATTTTTTTCTTGACATGCTTTGGGAATAAGTTAAACAGTATTAAAAACCATACTGGAATTATTGTAAAGACCCAGAAGCATGCGGGGCGAAAATTTATATTGTTTGCTCTATCTTTCCGGAATTCAATTACTTTTAGGGAAATTATATGAAGTACTACAAGGTACGGAAGCTCAGACAGGTCAGGTTGAAGCGTAAAAAGAGTAAAAAGCCTCTGTGGGCGGTCCTTTTTACCTGTATTTTGTTTGCCGGTACCTTTTTCTATTTCTGGGGCGAGGATTTCAGTACGCCCATAGAGGCCAGTGTATCTTCCCTGGATTCCGATCCCGTGGATCTTGAACGGTCCGAATTGTCCCGCTTTGGTGACAATCCTCCGGTTATCCTCCAAGAGCCTACTGAACCCCTGCAGGGCGGGGAGCAGGCTGAAAAGGACAACTCCTTTGAACCGGAGCTAAAAGTCCATGAAGGTACGATCCGTCCCGGGGAGACTATCTCTTCCATACTGGGTGATTATCTGCCCCCGGCCCGGATCCATGAAATGTCCCGCGCCTGCGCCGATGTGTTTCCTGTGCACCGAATCAAGTCCGGGAATATCTACCGTGTTTTGACTACCGAGCAGGGGGATTTAAAGGCATTTGAATACGAAATTGATCGGGAGAGCAAGCTGTGCGTGGAACTCTCCGGGGAAAAATTCTTGGCGGCAAAGAAGGACATCCCCTATGAGGTAAAAAAGGTTCTGGTTGAGGCGGAAATAAAAGACAGTCTTTTCCTGGCCGCCAAGAGGATCGGCGAGAGTTCCGCTCTGCCGGTGCGTTTAGCTGATATTTTCGCCTGGGATGTGGACTTTGTCCGAGATATACGCAAAGGGGACTCCTTCCGGGCATTGATAGAAAAGAGATACAGAGACGGGGAATTCTCCGGGTACGGCCAGATCTTGGCGGCCAGATTCGTGAACAAGGGCACTGCCTTTAACGCGTTTTTATTTGAAGAGTCCGGGGGCCGGTGCGATTATTTTGACGAGGACGGCCAATCAGTGCGCAAGGCCTTTTTAAAGGCCCCCCTGGAATTTTCCAGGATATCCTCCGGTTATTCCCACAGCCGGCTACATCCCATCCTCAAGAAGAGACGTCCGCATCTGGGGATCGATTATGCCGCCCCCCGGGGTACGCCGATAAAGTCGATCGGGGACGGAAAGGTAGAGGCCAAGGCGTATGCCAAGGCCGCGGGCAGGTATGTAAAGATAAGGCACAATAGTGTGTATACCACCGTGTATAATCATATGTCCTCTTTCGCCCGCGGGCTGCGCGAGGGCGAGACTGTAAAGCAGGGCGAAACCATAGGATATGTAGGGACAACCGGATATTCGACAGGTCCGCATCTAGATTTCCGGATGAAAAAAAACGGCCGGTACGTAAACCCTTTGGATATCAAATCCCCGTCGGTGGAACCGGTGCCGGAGCAGGACATGCCCAGGTTCAAAGAGGCCATGCAGCCGCTTATGGCCGCCCTGGAGGGTGAGATCAGGCTGGCGGAGTTGGATATTCCGGTTTCCCGGCAGTAAGGCTGCCCATGTCCGCCGATTTGGAGCGCAAGCTGGAGCTGTCCCGGCAAAAGTTGATGCAGGTCCTGGAGAATAATGATCCAGATCGGGTATATGTGGCTTGGACCGGGGGCAAGGATTCCACTTTGGCCCTGCGTCTCTGGGCCGGTGTGCTTAAGGCGCGGAAAGAAAAGGCAAAAGTCCGGGCCCTTAACGTGGATACCGGGTTCAAGTTCCCGGAAGTCATTGAATTCCGAGACAAAATTGCATCCAGGTGGGATATAGGGCTTTGTATCGCCCGCCCAGGGTTTGATCTCTCCGGCTATCCAGCAGCCGAAGACAGGCTGAAGTGCTGTACGGACTTAAAAGTTGCCCCGCTGAACAAAGCGGTTAATCGCCTGGGCATCCAATGCCTGATAACCGGAGTCCGAGCGGATGAACATCCCTCACGAAGGGATCGCCCCTATTTTGAGACCGCCAAGCTGCCTTGTCCCAGGGTCAACCCAATTTTGCACTGGACAGAGATAGACGTCTGGACCTTTATCTGGAAGGAGAACCTGGAGTACTGCCCCCTTTACGACCGCGGATACCGCTCTCTGGGCTGTATGCCGTGCACTGCTGAGAGCGGCTCCGGGCCCGGGGAGCGTTCCGGCAGGGACGCTTCCAAGGAGGGGATACTGGATACCCTGCGTTCACTCGGTTATTTCTGAGCCCAGAATACCGGGCTATCAATCTGTCGGGGATCCGGCGGTTATTTCCCTTTTGCTCAGGGCCTCTTTTTTTATTCTGTCGATTGTCGCCTGCAAAACCGGGAATACATTCTCCCGCACGTCTCCGGCCACAACCACCAGCATCAGGTCGTCGCCGGGGAAAAACTCCCCTTCCCGGGCTTCGGCTACCACGCGGTATATCCCCGGCCTGCTTTCGGCCTGCCTGACTATATCCGCAATCCTTAAGTGATCCACTTTCACCTCGAGGCGGACAACTTCTGAGTTATCCTTTCTTGACCATTGCCGAACCACACCGTTATGGACTAGTATCATGCCCACGCGTGCGGCAAAGTCGGGATTTTCTTTCATGGCGTGTATAACCGCCTGCGAATCCATATTTCCTCCTGAGTGTTTTTATGCTGAACATTTCTTCTCTGCTGCAAAAAATACCCCGCATAGAGCGGACCGATATACTGCACTCCGGCTACGCCTCCTGGATAGTCTGGGGCAAATCCCTTCCCGGATCCATCCCCCAGACCCTGTCCAGCTTTGGGGGCTGGGAGGTAGCCTCTGAAGAGGGGCAGGTCCTGTGGTTTTTCCCCAATCGGGATATTCTGCCCGCCTGGGCCCAGATTTCCAAATGGATGCGGATTAATCCGGTAGTCATAAAGGTGGCTATTTTCCCCTGCAAGTTATTGATCGGATCCACTCTAAAGTATTCTTTATCCCTGGGTGACGAATTTTCCGGCCTGCAGACCAATCCGGGTGATTCCTTTCAGGTCTGGGCCCATCCTAAGCTCAAGGACGTTTCCGCCGGAATGCCGGGCATTGGTTTTGAAAAGCCCTATTCCTCATCCGGGGCACCCGGGAGGAACTGGCTTGTCTTTAATCCGGACGAGCAGGTCAATTACACCCCCACCTTGAGTTGGCTCTTTATCATCGATCCCCTGGGCAAAAAAAAGGAAAAGGAGTTTCTCGACAAATGGCGTAAGTACCGCGAGGTCTTTGCCGGACTGGCCCAGAAGCTGAACATCAAGTACACTACCAACCAGAAATACGAGTATATATTCCATCTGGAAAATATCAAGCAGCTTTCCAGCTGGACCCAGAATCTTATTGATCTCTTGAATAATGAGAAGGATTCCGAATACAAGGTCCCCTGTCTTTTTGTCGGAGTGGAAAAGCAGGATTTTGCCCTGAGCCCTACAGTGCTCGGACGCCTTTCTGTGGATTGGGGGCAGCTCGAACCGGACTTCCTCTATCTCCCTTTGCAGAGCATCTATCAGCTCGGGGACAGGGTCCGGCCCGTGAGCTCGCGGACCGGAGTGGAGGGTAAAAAGATAACCGATCTTTTCCAACTGGATGCGGCCTCCGGAGATCAGACCGGACGCAGGGCCCTGGAGGTATACCTCCCCTCTGCTTTGGTCTCCGGAAAATATGGGCATTGCTTTTATTGCGGCTTGAAGGAACATCCACCGGCCAAGTGCCCGACGCGCAGTCTGATGTCCCCCCAGCCCGAGGTGTGGTCTTCTTTGGAGCAGATGAATCTGGACCAAATAGCCGCTGGCCTGGAACAGATCGGTCAGGATCTGGCCGCAGGCAAAGGCATCGGAGATCTTCAGGGGTCGGGGGAGAACAGCGGCCGTCTGACTCAGGGAATTCTGGAACTAAATTGCCTTTCTCAGCTGCGTATGCTGCGTCAAATCCTCCGCAGCCGGGGACAAAGGTGGCCGGAAGGTCTGCGCAGCGTGGCAGAGAATGAAGATCCGGCCCTGCGGACTGCCCTGGAGAACCTGCGTATGGGCGAGCACGGGTTTGCGGCCAAAAGATTGAAAGAGGCTGTGCTCCGGTCCGGGAAGAATTATCAGCCCCGCACCCTGCAGGGCTTTTTGGCCATGGAGGAGGGCCGCAGCAAGGAGGCCCTGAACTATTGGGTGGAAGCGGAAAGCCTGTCCTATACTCCCCTGCAGCGGGGGTACCATGTCTATTTGCGAGGCCGGATGTATGAGGTGGACGAGGACATTGAAAACGCCCTGCAGACCTATGCTGAGGCCCTGAAGATTTCCCCGGACATGGTTGAGGCCAGATACAGGCAGGGGGTATGCTTGGTCAAACTGGGTTTCCCGGATCAGGCCCTGGGAGTGCTTACAGCCATAATGGAAAACAGCCCGGAGGTGTTTTTAAAGGCCCTCATTGATCCGGAGTTGGGACGCGGGCACCTGCACCTCTTGTCCGGATTTTACGATGTCTGGGATCAGGCCAGGAAAAGGGCTACCCAGGCCGCCAAAAGCCTGGATGAACTCAAGGGCAGGGTCGAGAAATGGTTTGACGCCAATCATCCTGCCCGGGAGGAGTTCCTCCGCCGGCTGAAGAAAACCGCGGAACTCAAACAATGGGACAATTACACCGCGGTCAGGCGGCTGTCTTTGGAAACTATTCAGCTGCAAAAGGACATCAACAAACGGATAGATCAGGGCATATTCGAACTAAAGAAGAAGCGGGACTGGATGCTCAAGGAGCTGCACAGGGTGGAAAGGGAGTATTCCTGGTTCCCTTTTCAACATTTCTTTCTCCGCCGCACCAACCGGCTGTTCAACGATTGCGCGCTCAGGCTGAACAATTTCGGGGATCTGAGCCTGGAATCTCCGGACGGATTCAGGCAGGGATATATTTATATCCAGGAGGCAGAGGAAATCCTGGACGAGCTGCGCCGCAACTTGGTTGTGGTCAGCAAGTTCCGGGATATTTTTCTGTTCTCGTTCTTCCTGCTCAAGCGTTTCCTAGTCATCGAAACTCTGGCCTTGATATTCGGGGTGGTTGTATTCCCCCTGGCCGTGTTCCTGGGCATGAAAAGCGGACAAAGCTGGGCCCATTCCCTTTTTGCCCAGAGATGGGAGGCCCAGAAACTGGGGCTTTTGATTATAAGCATTGTCTCTTTGGGCATTGCCGCGGTCCTGACCACACTTCGCTTTGAGCGCGATAGGGACAAATATCTGAACAGGGATTGACAGGCGAACCAATCTTTTTGGTAAGCTATCCGGAAAGGCCGGCTGCGTCTTTTCGGGCTATACTCCGAGGACGGCAAAAAAAAGCGGGCCTGTTTGTAAGCAGACCCGCTTTGGATTTCCGTATTTGCCGCAGCTGGTTCTACACGCACCCGGTGGGCTTGGGCAGTCCGGCCATCTTACAGGCTCCCTTGCCCGGGCCGGACGGGAACAGCTCGTAGATGTGCTTCAGCTTGAAGCCGGTTACCTTGGACAGGATACGGACCATCGGGGCGATTCCGTTTTTCTGATAGTAGTCCTGCAGAAAATCGATCACTTTCTGATGTTCTTCAGTGATCTCCGGGATTCCTTCCTGATCCTTTACATATTCCACCCATTCCGGGCTCCACTGCTCAAACTTCTGAAGGAAACCGTCTTCGTCTACTTCAAACTGTTTCCCCTTGAATTCCACTGTGGCCATATTAACTACCTCCTTAAAAATAGTTTGTAAGGAATTAAACAGAACCTACACCTTATGCATTTAAGTCGCCACGCTGCTTGAGTTCATTTTCCGGTTTGAATCTTTCCAAACAAGTGAATTTCGTCTCAAGCAAATATTACTCTCAGTTAAATACCGAATAGCCCCTTTGTCAATCCCTTTTAGCCAAAAACTGAGACTCGGCCTAAAGAAGTTCGAGGAGTTCTTTGTGCGCAAACTCCAGGCCGGGATCTATCTGTAGGGCGCTGGAGAGGCAGGATATGGCCTCCTCCCGCGCATCCATGTTTTTGTGGCACAGGCCCAGGTTGGCCATGTCCACAGCCGAAGCACTGTCCAGCTCGAGCGCCTTTTGGAAATGTACGGCCGCCCGGGAGAACTTTTTTTCTTTGAACAGGGCCACCCCCAGGAGATTGTGGTACTCTTTGACTTCACAATCCAGATCCAGGGCCCGGGTCACTTTTTCCCGTACCCCGGGCCAGTTTCCCTCCAGACTCTGGGCGTATCCGGCATAGAACAGGGCCAGGGCTTGTTCCTGAGGGTTTTCCTGGAGCTCGGCCGCGTTTAAAAAATCCGTTTGCGCCTGCTTTGTATCTCCTTCCCGCAGGGCGATCATCCCGCTTTGAAAAGGGATATACGGAGCACTCGGCCGGATGCGGGCCAGCTCATTCAAGGCCTGGCGGGCTCGGCCGACAGGCAGCTCCGCAGCGATCTTCTTGGCGGTAAACATCCCTACGCCGGCCGAGGGGCTGCGCTCGCGAAACTCGAATCCCGGAACAAAATTATAGTGGGCAGGTATATTGAGTTCTGGACAGGTCAGTTCCAGCACGTGTAGATAAAAGCCCTTTTCTCCGAGTCTGCAGATCAAAGCGCGGAGTTCCTCTCCGAAATCAGTACTGGAGATGTCCGGTAGGGCGTTAAGGGGTCTTTGGCCCCCTTTTCGGAGCCAGTCCAGTTCCTCAAGACCGGCCAGCTTGGGCAACCCGGAGGGCTCGTAGGGTCGTCCGGATTCAAAGTCCCCAGCCAGCTGGGCCACTTCGGTCAGGGCCCGGATGGCCGCCTTGTCCGGGGAAGCGGCTGTCCCCGCGGTAAACACGATTTCGCTCTTGTCCGGAAAAGTCTTCGGGTCATAGGCAGCCGCGCCTACCGTGGGTACCGGCATATCCAGAGAAAAATCCTTGAGGATCACCTTGATCCCTTTGGCAGTGAATTTAAAAAACAGTTCCTGAAGGGGACCGGGATTGAAGCTGGACGGATCAATGCCCGGCGTGACCAAGTCATTTGCGGATATCCGGGCGCATACATGTCTTTCCACCAGCTCACACGCCCCCTGGAATATGGATTCCATGGCCGTATTCCCGGCCGAGCTGCCGTTGAACTCGTTGAGCATGCGGAACCAATCCACAGGCGCGTGGTATTCAGCTTCCGAATACAGATTCGTGCACGGAGCAAAACGCCAGGGGACCAGATCCATTATCCTGCGGATTTCTTCTTCGGGCAGGTCGTTGCCCACGGACGCGGCGATCAGCCGGAGGGGCATCAAACACCGGCCGAATTCATTTTCCGCTTCCGTCCAGGTCATGGTCCGGCCGCCCTGTTCCCAGAAACAAAAGAAGCTGTAGCGTTCCGCAAGCTCCATCAAGGCCGAGGCCCGGGCCTGCTCCGGGGAGGCCCCTTTGCCCATCTGCTTGCTCGCGGGCAGGATTTTGCCCGCCTCCCGGGTGCACACGCTCATATATACCGGGATTCCCAAGCGACCGGAGTCCACGCGGATCAGATCCTCCAGGACCCGGCCGCCGCTTATCAGGGCTTCTTTGGCCCATTCTCCGGTTTTCTCCGGGTCCCGGGCCTTGTCCTGATCCAGGGTGTATGCTTTTGGCGAGGGGTATATCCTAATCATCTCTTTTGCGCGTCAGGGTGTATATGCTGCATAAGAATCTTTCCTGCTTTCCCTGGGAGTTTTTTTCTTTATATCCGATTGTCTTGTGGCTGATATCGAATTCCTCGGCCGCCAGATTGAAGAATTTTTTGGACTGCCGCTTGTAGTCCGCGCTCAGGATAACCCGTCCGCCCGGATTCAGGTGCCTGGAGATAAATTTGACCAGTGCCCGGTTCAGATCCTGGATATACAAGATCTCCGAGCCGAGGATATAATCAAACCCGGTATCAAGGACTGTCTTTCCCATATCCGCATAGTCCACCTTAACCCTGGAGGCTAGGTCGTTTTTAAGTGCGTTGATACGGGCAAAGAGCAGGGCGTCTTTGTTGTTGTCTGTGATTGTGGTTGCAAAGCCCAGAGCGGCCGTATAGAGCCCGCAAAGGCCGGTGCCTGCCCCAAGTTCCAGAACCGTCTGCTTGTGCGGGTCCCCGGGTTCTGTCAGCCGATCCAGAGAGTAGGCGAGGAGAATGGAGGCCGGCCATATCTTGGCCCAAAACGGGAGCTCTAAAGGATCAGTACCCGAGCTTTTGTCCGCCAGTGTCTCCAGATATTCATCCAGGTTCTGGATCTGCAGGATGTTTAAAACGGTATTGTTTATCTTTACCGGCTCAAAACCGACCCTGAATTTTTTCTGGGCGTTATCCAGCAAATGCTCAAGGTTGTTTTCATTCATCTTTATTTTGTCAGCGATTAAGGGTTGAGTGTCATTATATATGGGCAATTCGTGTGTGCCCCATGGGAGACATGCGCTCTTCCTTGTCTTAAGCAGCTCCGGGACGACAGGCAATACGTCCCGGACCTGCGCAGGTAAAGGTGGTTAATTGGTTTCGCGGCCGGGGTCAAGGCCGGTCAAAAAACAGAAAGCCCGCCTTAGGGGCGGGCTTGAGATCTGGAGCGGGAAACGGGATTTGAACCCGCGACTTCAACCTTGGCAAGGTTGCACTCTACCACTGAGTTATTCCCGCTGAAAAAAAAATGGAGGCGGCATCCGGATTTGAACCGGAGAATGGAGGTTTTGCAGACCTCTGCCTTACCACTTGGCTATGCCGCCTTATCTGGAGCGGGAGACGGGATTTGAACCCGCGACTTCAACCTTGGCAAGGTTGCACTCTACCACTGAGTTACTCCCGCCTTCGGAGAAGTAGTTTTGATAATCAAGCACACATTGAGTGTCAAGGGAAAATACTCTTTTGGTCTTACCGGTCCAGGCCTGCTTTTGAAATGGTTAACCGCCTGTACGGGAACCTATAGGCATGATCCCGGGGGCCGGGCTCTTTACAAGGCCGGAGATTTGGTGTAGCCGGTATTCCTTAAATTTTTTTACGGAGGGCATCTGATGAACCCTGAGGACATTGAATATTTTCGCGAAAAACTGGAAAAAATGCGTGAGGAGATCCTGCAGAAGGGAGAGGACACTCTGGAGGACATGACCGAGGAAAGGGCCATGTATGCCGATCCTGCGGACCGCGCTTCCGCGGAGTCAGACCGGGCCTTTACCCTGCGCCTGCGGGACAGGGACAGGAAACTGGTACACAAGATAGATGCTGCTTTGGAAAGGATTGAGGATGGTTCCTTCGGCATCTGCGACGAATGCGGGGAAGACATAAGCCGGCCCCGGCTCGAGGCCCGTCCGGTGACCACCTTGTGCATCCAGTGCAAAAGTAAGCAGGAAGAACAGGAAACTGTCCTGGGGGACTAGCGCCGAAAGGTATGGAAGCCAATTTATTCCGTTTCGCGGTTTGCGAACTGCATGCGCAGGTCGAGGGCCTGCGTGTGCAGAAAATATACGCACCGGCCTCGGATCTGTGGACTCTGGACCTGGGTCGGGCCGGATACTTGATTATAAAGGCCTCCCGTAAGGGGGGCCTTTTTTTTCTGTCCGGATCCAAGCCTGTTAACCCGGACTCCCCACCGGTTCGGGTGATGAAACTGCGCAAACAGGTCGGCTCCAGGCGTATCCAGACAGTTCTCTCCGCCTGGCAATACAGGCGGGCGGCCTTTAAACTGTGTGGGCCGGGACCGGGTTTCCTTATCCTGGACCTGCGGGAGGGTCTGCTTATGACCGAAGAGCCGGGAGCTGAATTCGAGGCGGAGGTTCCCTGGCCTAAATTTGAATCGGTTTTGAGCCACCCGGATATATGGAGGGAATACCCCCAGCTTTCTCCACCCCTTCGCCATGAGCTGGCAGTGCGTTCCGAGGAGGGGGCGCAGGCCCTTTACGCACTTTTGAGTTCCGGGCGTCCCGAGGCGTTTTGTGCGGCAGGTAGACAAGAACCGGAGGCCGTTTATGCCTGGAGGCCAGCGGAGGCCGGATGGGTACGGGAATTCTCTTCCGCACTTGAGGCCGTGAAATGCCTGGGTGCAAGAGATTCCCGAATCTGGTCCGGCCGGAGTGTTGCGGATCAGCCGGAACAAAAAAGACGGACAAAACGTCTGCGGCGGACGCTAAAAAGGCTGGAGGAAGAACATTTTCGTCTTTTGCGTATGAAAGAGGAAGGTGAGCTTGCCGGGTTAATTCAAGATAACCTGTATCGGCTGAACAAGGGCGATAAGAAGGGATCCGTCCGTATACCTGACAGCCAGGGCCGGGAGATAGAGATAAAGCTCGATCCCGCCCTTACGGTGCTGGAGAACATGCAAGGCATGTTTAAACGGGGACGCAAGGGAAACCGCGGTCTGGCATTCGTAACTCAGAGAAGAAAGGAAGTCCAAAAAATGCTTGATGAGCCCGGAGGATCCCGGAGCGGTTCCAGACCGACCGCAGGCCAGGGAAAAGCGGCCCCGGAAAGCAGACTTCCCAACAGATACCGTGATCTTGCCGTGCATGTGTTTAAGACCGAGGACGGCTTTTTGCTCCTTCGGGGCAAGAACAGCCGAGCCAACCATGAGCTTCTGTCCCGCGCGGCCAGCCCGTTCGATTTGTGGTTCCATATCCAGGGCGGTCCAGGGGCGCATTTGATCCTTAAAAGGGATCATCCCGAGCAGGAGGTCCCGGAGCAGAGCATGCACCAGGCGGCTTGCCTGGCTGCCCTGGCCAGCTACCGCAAAAACGATGCTCAGGCGGAAGTCATCTGCTGCGAGGTCCGGGATGTGCGCAAGGTCAAGGGAGCCCCCCAGGGAGAGGTGGTTGTGGACAAGGTTCGGGAAACTGTTGTAACGGAAATATCATCCGATTTGGAAAAAAGGCTGAAAATGGCCTGATGGCGGCCCGATCTCCAGCGGGAGGGGGAAAGCCTGGAGGTGTTCATTTATGGAAAAGATCCTGATCGTGGGATGCAAAAAGATCATGGATGATGTCTGCATCGGTTGTTCCCGCTGTTTGGTGGGCTTTAACCGCCGCAAGGGAAAATTCGCCGATTACGGGGAGGACGCCGAACTCATGGGTCTTTTGAACTGCGGGGACTGCCCCGGTTCGGCCATTGTCACCCGGCTGGCTCAGGTGAAATTGTGGAACGCGCCCATGCAGGAAAAACCGACAAAAATTCATATCGCGCCGTGCATAGTGGACAACTGCCCGTACAAGGATACCCTGGTGCAAAAGATCCGGGCCAAGGCCGGGATTGAGGTGGTTGAGGGCGGCCACCCGTTTGCTCCGAGCGAGATCTTCGCCTAGGATGATTCCGGACAATAAAGATATTCAAAGGCGTCTGCTGTTTAAGGGACGCCTCTTTTGTACGCGGATATTGGACCTTTCCCGGCAATGTATATATTCCGCGCTAATCGAGTGGGTCTTGTTACTCCCGATCCCTGAATTCGTAGGGATGTCTTGCACAACTCTTTGAAATAATTCTTAATAGTCATAAGAGCCAATATAAGGGAGAAAATAATGGAACAGATGGATGCTTTTTTGCAGGATTTGCAGGACAGGATAGTCAAGGAGACCGAGCAGGAATTCGGGGCGGAGGCCACCAGACGCTGGCAGAATCCGACCCATTTCGGGGCAATGGATCTTGCTGACGCCCGGGCTAGACTCACCGGGAGCTGCGGGGACAGTATCGAGATTTTTTTGCAGGTTGAGGACAACAGGGTCAAGAAGGCCTCTTTTGTCAGTGATGGCTGTGGTCCGAGCGTTGTCTGCGGGGATCTGGCCTGTGAACTGGCCGAGGGAAAGGACCCGGAAGACGCGGCCTCGGTTACCGGAGGACTGATCCTGGAAAAAATCGGCGGGCTGCCGGAGGAAAACGAGCATTGCGCCTTTCTGGCCGCCGGCACCCTGCAGGAGGCGGTGGGCAATTATGTGCGGGGGGTAAAAAGGAAGTGATGAAATTGTTGTTTGAAGTGACTGCAAAGCGGATAGTCGGATTCGCGCTCTTAGAGGAAATTGAAGATTAGCCTGATTCATCGCTGGCACTCGGTAAATTGTCTTATGTCTTTTTCCGGATTAAATATTGGACTATTTTCCAAAACAGGGTGGCAACTGTTTGGCTTGTTCTTAACAGTTTTTTTCCTGTGTGCCCCGCTAGCCGCGGAAACTACTGCTTTTGCTGAGGAGGGGGCTGGGGAGTATGATAATTCCGGTAACAACACCCTGGAAATGAATTTGGTGGAGGCCATCTCCATAGGTCTGCGCTACAGCCGGCAGATAAAGACTACTTATATGGACCGGGTGCTGGAGAAATTTGACCTGGCCGAGAGGCGGCGCAAATTTTATCCGAATATAACAGTCGAGGGGGAACTGGATATTAAAACCTCCAGAACTGATACGGATTATAAAGAACAGGATGCAACGCATGAGCATACTGAATCCCGCTCGGCCTCGGCCACGCCCCAGGTGGTCCAGGAGCTTCCCACCGGGGGGGAAATTATTGCCAAGCATACCCTAAGCCATGCTTATGACTGGAGCGATGATAATACCGCGCGTGGGGATGCATGGACTGATGAGGGAGAAGGTTCTGTTAAATTTACCCAACCACTCCTTAAGGGGGCAGGGATAGACTATAATACCGCCTCTCTTAAAAAGACCGAGATGGAGTCCCAAGAAGCGGTATTACGGATTAGAGATGACATAAGTGCGGAGATTGTTAATATTATAGGTGCGTACAACTCCCTGTGGAAGGCACAAAAAGCGTTTGAAAGCGACAAGAAATCCCTGGCGGACGCCCGGCAGCAGTTGAAGATAAATAAGCTCTTGGTCGAAAATGGACGCAAGCCGGAGGGCGAAATTTTGCAGGCCGAGGCCAACGTGGCCCGCAAAGAGTTGTCCTACGAACAGGCGGTGAACAATTTGGACGAGTCCAGAAGGGATCTTTTAAATACCTTGGGTATTAAAAGTGATAAAGAGATAATGGCTACTGAAGAGTATTCATTCCGCCCCAATGTGCCGGATGTGGACAGGTGTCTAAAGACCGCGCGCAGGAAAAACACCGCCATTATCGCGGCAAGGCACGCGGTTCGAAAGAAAAAACTGGATTTGATGCAGGCCAAGCGGGATAAATTGTGGGACCTTTCTTTTGAAAGCAGTTATACAAACACTAGTCATAATGATCCAGACCAGGAATATAATCAGGGAAGCTGGGATGTGGGACTTACTTTAAGGATCCCTTTGAAGTTTTTTGGGGGGGTCAAATATGATTATGAGAGGCCAGTACTTTCCAGCCGTATAGCTTTAGATAAAGCCCGCATTCAGTTAAAAGAGGCCCAAAGCGACCTCAAGACTGACGTGTTAAATATGGTGCGCAATGTCCGATACATGGAGAAACGGGTCGAGTTGGCCCGCAAATCAAGGGAGATCGCCCGGAAGAACTATGAGATGGACGAGCTCAAGCTGCGCCTGGGGCGGATCACTAATAATAATTTCACGGATTCCCAGGACCGCTTGAGCGAGGCCAAGAAAACCGAGCGTGAGGCAATTATTTCTTATATTGAGGCGGTCAATTCCCTGGATAAATACATGGGAACCATGCTGGATACCTACGGTATTGAATTCGAGGAATCCAGACCAGCCATGGAAAAGAAATATCTGCAAGACAAGACCTGGATGATCGATTAGCCGCTCTCTGGAGACACATATGCATACCCAATCCGATTTTTATCGGGATATCCTCAACAATCTGAGCGACGGGGCCATGGCCTTGGACTTTGAAGGCAAGATAACCCTTTTCAATCCCGCGGCCGCTCGCATTTTTGATGTTCGGGCCGAGGATGTGACCGGGCGCAAGTTTGCCGAGGTGTTCATGATGGACATCGAGGGCAGTGACGATTTCAATCAGGCTGTTTTGGATGCGGTTGCGGAAAGGGAGCTGGATCAGGAGCGGGTGGTGGATGTCCCGGGCGGACAGGGTGATAGCCTGGTTTTGAAGGTGAAATCCTCGCTGCTTCGGGACGAATCCGGGGAAAAAAAGGGCGTGGTCGTCGTCTTCACGGATATAAGCAATGAGATGCGGATGCAGGAGGAGCAAAAGCGCCTGAACCAGGACCTTACCAAGGCGTATTCCGAGCTCGAGGAAACCAACTTCAGCCTGCGCTCCGCTCTTAAAAAAGTCCGGGCCATCCGCATAATTGTGTTCATCCTGGTGGTTTTTCTTTTTTCCGGGCTGGGGCTGTACACCTGGAAAAAAGCGGATTTATCCGCCCAGTTCGAGGCCGCTGACACACAAAAGACCTCGGACAAGGGATTTAAGACCGTGCCCGTGACTGTTCGGCCGGTCACCTCCAAGATTTCCCTGTCCGGTAAGCTGGAGCCATTGGAGAAGGTAAATGTCCTTTGTCCGTTCGAGGGCCGGATTGAGGAAAAAATGGTCCAGTTCGGACAACGGGTGGACAAAGGGGATACGCTTCTTTTGCTCAATTCGGAAAAGCTCCGGCAGGATCTGCGGCAGGCGCACACCAATCTGATCGAGGCCAAGGAGGCATACGAAAAATTGGTTAACTGGGAGAAGGGCACGGAATACGCCAAGGCCAAGCGTCAGCTTTCTCAGGCCGAGCATAAATTCGGCCGGGCCAAGAGCAAACTGGAGGAATCCCGGATTCTGCACGAAAATGGAATAATCTCCGACAACCAGCTGCAGAGCGCCAAGGATGAGCTGCGCAATTCAAAAATGAGTCGTACGGATGCCCGGGAGAATATGCAAGCGATAAAGGACAAGGCCAACAAGGACAAGTTGAAGGTTGCCGAGTTCAAGTTGCAAAATGCCCAGGAGAAATTCGACCGGCTCAAGGCCAAGCTGGAACTCAGCCGGGTGAAGGCCCCGGTATCCGGAGTGGTTCTGCACCCCTTGGAGGACAAGGACAAGGATTACAGTCTGGAAAAGGGCAGCTCCTTTAAAGAAGGAGGGATCCTGGTCACCGTGGGCAATATGCAGGGGCTTTCCGTTTCCGCGGAAGTGGATGAGGTGGATGTGCAAAAGATTAAATCCGGACAAAAGGTCCAGGTCCAAGGCGAGGGCTTCTCCGAGGTGACCTTTGAGGGGGTAATCGACCAAGTCTCCACTATGGCCGAGGTATCCAAACGCTCGGATCTAACATCTTTCCCGGTCCGGGTGGTGATCCCTGATCTTTCTTCCAAAGACAGGGAAAAGATTCGACTAGGGATGACCGCGAATATGCAGGCCGAGGTATATTCCAACCCCAAGGCCCTGCTCGTGCCCATAGATGCGGTATCTTCTTCTTCCCAGGGGCATTTTGTCCGCGTGCCCGGGGAAAAAGAGGGCGAGGTGCAGCGTGTTGAAGTCGAGCCGGGAATAACCACCATGAGCATGGTGGAGATCAAGCAAGGGCTAGAGCCTGATGACGAGGTGATTGTTCCCTGATGCTTAAGCTCGTGGATATCAGCAAGTCATTTTACCTGGGGCCGGTGCAGGTGGAGATCCTCAAGGGCGTGGACTTGGAGGTGGAAAAGGGAGAGCTCTTGTGCATAGTCGGTTCCTCCGGTTGCGGAAAAAGTACGCTCATGAATATCCTGGGCTTTTTGGATATTCCGGACAAGGGGCGCTACATATTTGAGGACCGGGAGATGCGTGATTTGTCCGACTCCGAGCTCTCCGGCATCCGCAACCGCAAGATCGGGTTTGTCTTTCAGCAGTTCTTTTTGCTGCCCAAGCTCCGGGCGGTGGACAATGTCTGTCTGCCCCTGGTGTATAGGGGGATGGGCAAAAAACAGAGGGATGAAATCGGCATGCGTATGCTGGAAAAAGTGGGCATGGCCGACCGGGGTGGCCACAAACCGTCTGAACTTTCCGGCGGACAGCAGCAGAGGGTGGCCATAGCCCGGGCCCTGGCCGCATCACCCTCTCTGATCCTGGCTGATGAGCCCACCGGTGCCTTGGACAAGCAGACCAGCCGGGATATAATCGATTTGTTTTGGGATCTGAATCAGACCCAGGGGATCACCGTGGTCTTAATCACTCATGATCCGGAGATCGCCCGGGAGTGCCCTCGCGTGATCCGCATGGAAGACGGCCGGGTTTTCCCGGGGTAACCGATGCACACTCAGGAGCGCATAAGTCAAGGACCCTTTGTCTGCGGGGCGCCGCTATGGTGATCAGGGAGAATATAAAGGAAGCCCTGCGCAGTCTGCTGGGGGCCAAACAGAGGAGCATTCTGGCCCTTTTGGGGATCGTGATCGGGATCGGTTCAGTCATCGCTATGGTCTCCATCGGGACCATAGTCCAGAATGAGGCCCTGCGCCAGTTTAAGGAAATGGGCACGGACATCCTGCAGGCATCACCTACTTCCTCGGGCCGGGACAGCAAGCAGGACAAAAACGAGTTTTCCCTGCAGACCGTTATGGATATACCTTATGAGTGCGACCTGATCACCCTTTCCACCCCCCAGACCTCGCACTACGGCAAACTGCAGTACTCCGGAGACAACCTGGATATCCCCGCTCTGGGAGTGTCCGAGTCGGCCCGGGAGCTGTTCAAGATCGATCTTGTCCGGGGACGGTTCATCTCTGATCTGGACAAGAATATGTATTTCTGCGTGATCGGGGCCAAGGTGCACCGCTTTTTGCGCCAGAACGGGATGAACGATCCCCTGGGGAAGAGGATCCTTTTTAATAAGGAATATTTCCGGATAGTGGGCGTGGCCGAGGAGATGACCATGAATTCCATGCGCCCCTATCAGATAAACGAGGGAATCATTATCCCGGTGTCCACTTCATTTCGGTTTCCGAAGGCTCCGAAGATCGAGAGTATAACGGTCCGGGTGGCTTCCGACGGTGAGGTGCAAAAGGCCGAGACCCAGCTCCAAGAATATCTGCAAGACCATGACCGGGTCAAAACCCGCGTTAGAAGCGCGGAAGAACTGATCGACAGGATGCAGAAACAGATGCGGATGTTCACCCTCCTCTTAGGGGCCATCGGCAGCATCTCACTCATCGTCGGTGGAGTGGGGGTGATGAATGTCATGCTGGTATCGGTTACCGAACGCAAGCGGGAGATCGGTATTCGCCGTGCCCTTGGGGCCAGACGGGCCGATATCCAGGCCCAGTTTCTGATCGAGTCCCTGATACTGTGTTTTGTGGGCGGGATGATAGGAATTGCCCTGGGAGTGGGGGCCTCGTATTTGATCTCCCGCCTGTCCGACTGGCATTTTCTGGTTTCCCTGCCCGCGGTATTCCTCGGTGTGGGGGTTTCCGTGGTCATAGGCCTTTTTTTCGGATTCTATCCGGCCCGGCAGGCGGCCAACATGAGCCCCATAGAGGCCCTAAGGGAAGAGTAGAGGGGGCAAATTCGTTGTCCGGGATCAAACATTGCCCTGCTACTGGGTTTTGCGAGCGGGATGCCAGGCTTTGCCCTGGGGGTGGGGTTATAGGCCCTTTTAAACGTATTTATCGTTTAGGGATGCCAAACCTTCAAGCGAGAGCGAACGCCGCTAATCAGCCGCCCGAGGTACGAGCGTCGGTTGAATCCTGATTGGTTAGAAGCATTACCCACCGACTTTATTGTATGCAAGTTCAATGAACGGTTTGACCTGTTCAAATTCGCTTTCAGTCGAGAGTGTGAATTCAGCATCTCCGGTTCCGTAATGACCGAGGTTCGTAACGTCACGGTACGACGCTGGCGGAGATTCAATATCACTAGCACCTAATTTGACAAAGAGCTTGATATTCTTGCCTTTCGTTACCATACAAACAATATTCTGAGAGATTTTGTAGGCAACATAGAACTTTTTGGGCACTTCCTCCACAGCAGGATCAAGACCAAAAATGAATTCTCGAATGCTGTGAACAAGGGATTGAATGGCGTCAGGTTTGCCATCAATATGTTCATCAAATGTATATGTTGCTGTTGCTCGTACCTGTGCGGCTTTTCTTCCAGCCTCTACCATTACTGGATTTTTACTATTATTTTGAACGGATGTAGGTATCTTATTCGCTTGGAATACTTCTTCAAGGTAGAGCGAACCATTCTTGAAAAGGCGATATTTCCATAGCTCAATATTTGCTCCCATGACCTGAACGGCGTGGAGATCGTACTTTTTGTAGTTCGGGGCTATACAGATTACCCGAACATCAGACCAGTCTACTTCTACACCATTCCCCAGCGCTTGTTGAACTGCGATTTCAAAATCCCCTTTGTGGTCTTGAATCCAATGCAAGTAGAATAGGCTCTGATTGATAAGCTCGGACGATTCGACCTTTTTATATTCGATAATGACAGGATTATTATCTTCTGATAATGCAAGGCTATCTATACGCCCGGCATGCAAGGCGCCAGTAGAGAATTCCGAGGCAACAAACCGGCAGTTAAACACTGCTGCTAAATTCTTCTCGATCAAGCCTTGCAGCTCTTTCTCGACTGAGAAATTTGTCTGTGCAACTGGCGAAAGACTGTTTTCGGTCATTTCAAATAATGGCATTTGGTCAATTACCTCTTAGGCTCCTTGTGCTTCTAGCGTTGGAAGCCATGAGCAACCAGGGCTTCCACTGCCTTGATTAAATTTGTTTAATGTTCAAATTTCCCCTGCTTGTCAGAAGTCCGCTGGTCTTGGCTGCCATTTGGGCTGACTTGTTATAATATCCTGTACCTAAAACGAGCGATTTTTATTCAGTTGTAATTTATTCTTTGTCGAGTAACAC
>JBKHGE010000019.1:0-41276 GCA_046539845.1 Desulfonatronovibrionaceae bacterium | reverse complement strand
CGGGCAAAGATAAAATGAATACTAACTAGAATTGTCCGCTGGTCGGCCTAAAAGACATGGTGGTTAAAAGTAACTCGGGAGATTCAAAAGTGAATTGTTTAATGCGAATAAAAAATTTAGATCTATTAAACCGTTTATTTTAAAATAAAACCGTTTATAGAATTATTAAGGACTTTTTTCTGAAAATTAATGACAGAGCATTAGAAAACAGCTATTTTTTAACCGAAACTATAAAATGAGGGGGGATACCATGGGTAAGCGCCAGGAAAAGAATAAAAAGGTCAAGGAAAATTATGTCCATGCCGCTCAGTCTGTTTTTATCCGGCATGGGTACCGCGGGGCCACAACCGCGGAGATAGCCGTGGAAGCGGGTCTGTCCGAGGGAAACCTGTATCGGCATTTTGAATCCAAGCATGACCTGTTGGTCAAGATCATGCACCGTATCTATGAGCTATACAACGAGATGCTCGAGGAATATGTGCATAAAAGCGACGATCCCCTGGAGATGCTTGAGGAAGTATTCAAGTTCCACGCAGATTTTATCCGCAAATACCCCCAGGAGGCCCAGATGTTGAGCCGGGTCTGCCCTTTTCTTATGGAGGATAGGGATACTCCGTGTAAAACCCTGCTGACTGAACAGAACAAATTGATCCGTTCCAGCCTGGAAAAGGCGGTGGAAAAAGGGGTGAAAAGCGGGCGTTTTGCGGATGTCGATGTCCAGGAGACCGCCCGCATTCTGTCCTTTCTGCTGCACGGATATCTGCGGGTCCAGCTCCTTTCCAAGGACCCCAGGGCCGGAGCCCTCAAGTCCAAGCGGCTGATAATGGATTTTTGCCGAAGGGCCCTGGAGAAATAAGTTCGCCGGGCTTTTCGTTTTTTGCTATTCAGCCCGGTCAGTCCTGCGGGCGGTGCAAGCAGGTATTTGCATCTTGACAGAAGCCAAAAAGGCAAATATCAAGTCCAGTCTGCGCCCCCGTAGCTCAGGCGGATAGAGCACGGGATTCCTAATCCCGGTTAGCCCAGGTTCGAGTCCTGGCGGGGGCACCAGCACAAAATCCCTTTCCTTTTACCCTGATTCAGCCCGGATAAGAACCTTCAGTATTTTAGCAGTCCAAAAACAGTCTTTATCTTTTGCTCCTGACGGCCGGGAGTTATTCGGAGAAAAGCTCCTTTAGGTCGGGATGGTTCTGCAAAACGCGCAAAAACAGGCTGGTCCTGTGCTCCATGCGTTCCTTGAACGCGGCCGTTATCCTGTACATGAACTGGTATCCGAGATCGGTGTGCTCGGCAAATATCTCGCGCAATTTCTGGGCCGGCAGACAGAGCAGCTCGCAGCTCTCCCCGCATACCGCGCTGTTTTGGCTTACGCTGTCCGGGATCAGGCTGGAAAGGGCAAAACAGGTGCCCGGACCCAGGCTGTCCAGGGTGATTATCACGTCCTGGACCGGCTTCACCTCCAGAAGCACGGTACCGCTTAAGACCATGTAGCATTTATCCAGGACCTGTCCCTGGCTGAACAGGGTGGTCCCGTCGCTGAAGATCTTAAGCTCCCCGGCTTCGCCCAGCAGATCGAGCATTTTGTCCGGCATGTCCTGAATAAGTGAGATCCTGCGCAACTCGTATTTATCAACCATTATTTGTGTTCCTCCGAAAATATTTCTTCAGGCTCGGCCACCCGCGGAGCAAAGCTTTTTTGCGGATAGTGGTCAGGGCCGTTTGTCAGCTCATCACGTAGATCAAGACAATAAACAGCGTGGATACAGCCGCTCCCAGCCCAACGGGCAGGGTGCCGTCTTTTACATCCGAATACAGATTATATTTCTTGAATTCCAGGCACCTGCCTCGCAATCCCTGAACGAGCCAGACATTAACCATCACAAAGAGGAGGATCCGGGCCAGGGCATCGCGAAAGAAGACAGCCGTGCCCTGGCTGGTCTTGACCAGCGCGGTTTCACATCGGGCGAGCAGCGTGTTTAGGCCCTTGTCTAAAAAGGCATACAGCCATCTGCCGCCTCTGCGGTAGAACCAGTCCGTATCCAGGGTGATCGCCGGATGCCCGCCGAGCTGTTTGACAAAGAGCATAAAGGCCAGGCCGGTGGCAAGCAGCAGCTGGAATTCGCTGAAGATATGGCCGGCAGTGTAGGGGTGGTATTCTGCACTGAAAGGCAGGATACGGTACAAAATGTGTGGATAGACCCCGATCAGGATGCACAGAAAGGCCCCGCCGGCCATGGCAAAGAGCATGTTTTTGGGCAGCTTGCACACAGTCAGCCCCCGGTCCCGGGGGTGAATAAAGGTAAAATAGGGCAGTTTGAGTCCGGTGTGCAGAAAGGTCCCTATGGAGGCCATTAAAAGCATGAGCTCAATGGCCGGACGGTGGATATACCCGGCTGCGCTAATGATCATTGTCTTGCTAACAAAGCCGTTAAAGCCTGGGACCCCGGAGATGGAAAAGGCCCCGATCATATACAGGGTCAGGGTGATGGGCATAAGTCGCCAGATGCCGCCTAGTTCGCTCAGCTGGCGTTTGCCGGTGGCGTATATGACCGCGCCCGCGCCCATAAACAACAGTCCCTTGTATAAAATGTGGCAAAAGGCATGTGCGGTGACCCCGTTTAAAGACAGGGCAGTGCCCAGGCCCACACCACAGACCATGTATCCGACCTGGCTTATTATGTGATAGGCCAAAAGGCGGCGGATATCGTTTTCCAGGACTGCAAAGACCACTCCGTACAGGGCCATGATTGCCCCGGCCCAGACCAGGATCTCCGTGCCCGGGAAGACCAGGGCCAGGGTCAGGACCGCAGTCTTGGTCGTATAAGCGGTCAGATAGATGGATCCGGTGACCGAGGCTTCGGGATAGGCGTCCGAGAGCCAGGCTGACAGGGGGGGCACTGCTGCGTTGAGACAGAAGCCGACCAGGATAAAACCAAAGGCCCATCCGGGTTCGGGGCGGACTATATCCAGAGAGCCGGTCTGTAAGAGCTGGAACACGATCCCGGCCATCAGGCAGGCCCCGCCAGCCACATGGACCAAAAGATAGCGGGCTCCCGCCTCCCTGGCAGCCTTTATATTCCGCAGAAATATGATGGCTGCCGAGGTAACGGCCATGATCTCCCAGAAGATGAACAGGGTAAGGAAGTCTCCAGCAAAGGCTACTCCCAGTGAGCTGCCAACATAGGAAAACGCGGCCATGTGCTGGTAGGGTTTTTCCTCGTGCAAGGCGAACACGGTGGCCAAGAAGGCCATGATTACAAATACATATCCAAAACAGAGCCGGATGGGGTCCACCTGGAGCAGGGTCAGTTCATAGGCGTTCAAAAAAGTGACCGTCAGATGGGAGCCAGCGGGCAGGTAAAGCAGCTGCATAAATCCCAGTATCGGGACGGCCAGCATGTAAACCTTCCGGGCCGTGCCTCTGAACATTGGAATGAGTAGGGCGGCGGCGATGAACAATACGGCCGGGGGAAACGAATTAACCATTGATGATCACCCTGTCGTCAACCTGTTCCATGGATTCGTCCACCCGGAGATTGACCAGGGTTTCCCCGGGGCGGATAATATCGTTTTGATCCACAAAGCGCTGCATTATAGTCCCTGACTGGGGTGAGCCGATTATCGGTCGCCGTGCGCCGATCTTTAGCTCCACCAGCTCCTGCCCCTCCTGCACCTGATCGCCTTCAGTGACAAACCAGTTGACAACCGTGACTTCCCGGGCATTTGCGGCAAAGGCCTTTTTGGGCAGCGGCACCGAGGTGGTTTCCACCCAGAGCCAATATTTGCCTATGGCCTTGGAGACCACCACAATCAAGGCGCACCCCAGAAAGCCGTACACGGCGTTAAACGCCGGGGTGACGTGCCAGAAATATTCGCCCTGATGCTTTGGGGTGTGCAGCAGATCCAAGAGGCAAAAGATGCCCAGACTGATTATCACTGTAATGTATGCTTGTCTGCTCATGCCGGTCAGCCTCCAGGTGTGATTTGAATGACCGCTGTTTGGGCCAGCTGCATGATCTGGAATGGAAGATCCGGATATATGCCCAGAACTACGGAGTAAAAGGCGGTGCAACAAAGCGGGAAAACAAGAGTGAGCGGTGCTTCAGCCGTCTCTATCCTTTGTCCCGGTCTCCATTCCGTTGGTCGGCGAAAAAAGGCCCGATAGAGTATGGGGAAGAAATAGGCCGCATTTAAGAGCGAACTCAGCAAAAGCACGATCAGAAATAGGATCTGGCCGGTTTCCAGGGCCCCGAGGCACAGATACCATTTACTCACGAATCCGGCTACTGGTGGCAGACCGACCATACCCAGGGCGCCGATGGCAAAGGCCCCCATGGTAAAGGGCATTTTGTATCCGATCCCGTCAAGTTCGCTTATGTTTTTCTTTTTGTGCCGGACAAAAATGGCCCCGGCGCAAAAAAACAGGGTGATCTTCATAAACGCGTGATTGGCGATATGCAGCGCCCCGCCAAGCAAAGCGCTGCCGCCGAGCATGGATGCGCCGAGGACGATATAGGACAATTGGCTGATGGTGGAAAAGGCCAGTCTGCGTTTCAGGTTGTCCTGGCTCAGGGCGATAAGCGAGGCCCCGATTATGGTGATCCCGGCCAAGTACATACTGATTTCGTTCAGCCCGTATTCAGCCAAAAGGTCCACCCCGAAGATCCCGGTAATTACCCGGTACACAGAGAAAGCGCCTACCTTGACTACTGCCACGGCATGGAGCAGAGCTGAGACCGGGGTGGGAGCGACCATGGCCGCTGGCAGCCAGGGGTGGAAAGGCATGATCGCGGCCTTGGCAAACCCGAAGACAAACAAGAGAAGCAGGGGAACGAGCATGGATATCGGGACCTGACCGGACAAAATCCCGCCCGGGGTAAAATCCAGGGTCCCGGCGTAGTGATAGCAGATGAGCATGGCCGGCAGAACCAGCCCCACGGAAGTGCCCAGAATAAAGCCCAGATATTTCCGGCCGGAGATCTTGGATTCTCTGTCCTGGTGGTGCACGACCAATGGATACGTGGACAGAGACAGTATCTCGTAGAACAGATACAGGGTGAACAGGTTGGCGGAAAAAGCCGCGCCTATGGTGCTGGACAAGGACAGGGCGAAAAAGGAGAAAAATCTGGTCTGGCCGTGCTCTTTCAGTCCCCGCATGTAGCCTATTGAATACAGAGTGGTGAATATCCATAGAAACGAGGCCACCAAGGCAAAGAGCATGCCCAAAGCGTCCACGCGTAATTCAATGGGCAGGCCTGGAAACGGGGTGCTCACGGTAAACATGTATATCCGGCCCTGCAAAACGCCGGGGAGCATGGACACAATCAGGCCGAACTTGGCAAACGCGGCGGTAAAGGTCCAGGCCTCGCGCACGTTCGGATGCTTCCCGCTGGACATAAGCACCGGGATGATCAGTGCAGACACCAGGACCGCAAACAGAGGGCGTAGAGAGACGATCGCATCCATTATCAGCTAATACCTTGTTGAGTAAAGGGGAGAATGACGTACTGCACTATGTAGCCGGACCATATGCCTAAGGCTATGACCGCGGTTCCGGCCAAGCCGAGGGGAATAAGCATGGATACCGGGGCCTCGTTTAATGCCGGGGCCGGGTCGGGCCCGCCGTGGCTGGAGTGATTTTCTTCCGAGAAAAAGGCAATTTCCACTATGCGGAAAAAAAGGATGGCCCATACCAGACTGCTCAGGATAAGGGCGCTGACAAAATGCCAGGACCCGGCCTCTATCCCCCCGAGCAAGAGATACCATTTGCTGAAGAACCCGCAGGTCGGGGGGACTCCGATGATGCTCGCCCCGGTCAAAAATAGTCCGGCCATGGTCCAGGGCATGGTGGTGAATAGACCGCGCAGGTGTTCAAAATCCGCTTTCTTCCGTATATAGATTATGTTCCCGATGGCCAGAAACAGGGCAAAGGTCATGACCACGTCGTTAACTATGTGCAGGATGGACCCGGTCATGCCCGCATTGTTTCCAAGCCACACCCCGCCGACCATATAGCCGATTTCGCAGACAATGATGTATGCGGCCATCTTCAAAAGATCCCTCTGGGCCAGGGCCATGACCGCGCCTGCGATTATGGCCGCACTGGCCAGAATAAGCACCCATTTTTGCAGAGCCAGCTGCCCGAAGATATAGTCCAGGCCGAAGACAGAGATCATGATCCTGATCATCACGTAGACCATGACCTTGGTCATAAGCGGGGCAATCAGGCGATTGGAGGATACCGGGGCATAGGCATAGGCATTGGGCATCCAGGTATGCAAGGGAAAAAGCCCCATTTTGATCCACACACCGACCAGGCAGAAGACAAAAGCAGCCATGATGGCCGGAGACTCGAGGATCGGCGGGAGCAGGGAGTGCACATCACCCATGTTCAAAGAACCGGTCATTATATACAGATAGCCCACCCCGAGCAGATAGAAGCTGGCCCCGATCACCCCCAGAAATACGTAGTTCAGGCTGGCCAGCGGGGCCCGGTCCGGGTCGCCCATGGCCAAAAGGGCGTAGGCGGCCAAAGAGGTGATTTCCAAGAGCACATACAGGTTGAACAGATCCGCGGTGGCCACGATGCCAAGGAGTCCGGCCACAAAAAGCAGGTATACGGTGTAAAAGGCCCCGCTTTTAAAGGTCAGTTCTTCGTGCACATTCTTGCGGCTGGCCAATATATTCACCAGGGCTACCGGTGGGATAAGCAGGAGGACCAAGGCGCTCAGGTGGTCGATCCTGAGCTCTATACCCATGGGCGGGGCCCAGCCGCCCAAATGATAGGTGACCGGCCCGGTAGTCAGGACCTGGAGCAAAAGCCCTATGCAGAAGTAAAGGCTGGCCCCGATCCCGAGCGCGGTAATCGGGTAGCACATCCGCCTGTTGAGCCACAGTAGGCCGGAGTTCAAGAAAGCGGCCAAAAGCGGGGCCAGGATTATCAGTACCGGATAGTGTTCGCTCATCTCTGTTTAATCCGCATTCTGAGTTCATCTTCTTCCAGGGTCTGATACCGCTTGTAGATCATCAGGATCAGGGCCAGGGCCACGCCCAAAGTGGCCACGGAAACCACGATGGCCGTAAGCATAAGCACGTGGGGCAAGGGGTTTATGTACTGTGCCGCATCTATGCTTAGATGGGCCGCGTCTTTGCCGTGTCCGCCGGAGATTATGGGAATGGTCGCGTTTTTTTTGTAGCCCAGGGATATGAAAAACAGGATAATGGCGGTTTGAAATATATTCATGCCCACCAGTTTTTTGATCAGGTTGTTCTTGGCGATCATGGCGTACAGACCGATCATCATGAGGATGATATACAGCCAGTAATTGTATTTGTTGACAATTTCCGAAAGTAGATCAGGCATTTGTGATATCCGTACCAATTGTGTTTTTGAGCGGACGTTTTCGACCCTCCGGCCCGCCCGGATTCTTGTCCGCAATGCGAGAGCTTTTATAGCCCCTGTCTGTGCCGGCCCAGGGAGGCGATATTGGTATACAGGATGACCATGACCGCCATGACCGTGAAGCCGACCCCGATTTCCACGCCCAGCATGCCCAGGGCCCGGATATAGGGCTCTTCAACAGGCAGAACCGCAGCCAGCCGGCTGTAATCCAGGAAGTTCCCGCCCAGAAACATGCAGGCCATTCCGATCCCGGAGTAGATAACCACCCCCAGGGCGCAGAGCAGCCCGAGAACCTTTTCCGATATCCTGCGCAAAGCAAAGCGCAGGTCAAAGGAGATGGCCATAAGGATCAGACTGGCCCCGAAAATGACTCCTCCCTGGAATCCGCCCCCGGGACTGAAGTCCCCGTGGGCCACTACATACAGGGCAAAGATCTGGGTGAATGGTATGAGCAGGCGGCTCAAGGTCTTGATTATTAGGTCCTGCGGGACCCACATATTATCGACGAATTCGAATTCGCGCATGTTTTTAGGGCTTTTCTCCGGATTCTGGATATGCAGGATCACCCCGGTGGGCACATGGCGGTATTCCTGCCCCCGGGTACTCTGGACATATGTGCGCAGCAAAAGGATGCACACTATGCCGGCGCAGAATACGACCACTGTCTCGAACATGGTATCGTAGCTGCGGTAATCAGCCAAAACAGCGGTGACCAAGTTGGGCGCTCCGGTTTCGTGCAGGGCCTCGGTGATGAAATGAGGCGACAGATGGGTATGCACCGGAGCGGTCGGGTCCCCCCAGGCCGGGAAGTCCTGAGTGGCGTACAGAAGTAGCGCCCCGCAGACAATGACTATGGCAAGACCTAAGATCTTCAATCTTTTGTTCTCCGTGTGGTTCTGAATACAGCGGCGATCACGAATACCGAACTTACCCCCGCGCCCACCGAGGCTTCGGTAAAAGCCACGTCAACCGCACCCATATTGGCCCACAAAAGGCACATCATAAAACTGTAGGCGCCGAAGAGAACCGCGGTGCCCAAAAGGTCGCGCACCGAGATCGCGGTCACCGCGCAGATGATGACCAGAGTCAAAATGATCAGGTCAATGGGCCAATGCATCGACTCCTCCTTTATTTTTTCTTCTGCCAGGGGGGCATACCCGCCTTGATGCCCGCGTCAACAATGGCGTGCGTGGCAGTGGGCGAGGCGTAAAAGATAAAGACCACGATAAGCAGCATCTTTATGCTGGCAAGTATCTGGCTGAGTTCCGGTTGGGACCAGTCAATATTGTAAATCGCCAGACCCAGGATCATAAACAGGGTGCCCAGGGTGTCCAGCTTGCCGGCCGCGTGCACCCGGGTGTAGAAGTCCGGCATACGCAGAATACCCACTCCTCCGCCGGTGAAGAGTATAAGCCCGCAGCACAGAAAGAATATAACCAATGCGTTTAAAATAAGTTCGAGCATAAGAGTAAGACCCCTTTTCCGGTTATTTCCGCAGGCCTCTTTTTTTGTAGAAGTATTTGGAGGCGGCCAATACGGTCACGAAATTGAGCAGGGCATAGGTCAAAGCGATATCCACGAACATGTCCACCCGGTCGTATAAGAAGCCGATAACCAGGAGGAGGACAACGGTCTTGGTCCCGATGGCGTTGGCCCCTATGAGTCGGTCCAGTACAGTCGGACCGAAGACTGCCCGATACAGGGATATGAGCATGAGCATGCATAGAAAAAGGGCGGTAAAGAGAGTAAAATGATCCATGCGTTATTCCCCGAATATACGCTTTATTTTTTGCGCCATGGGTCCGGAAATCAGTCCGTGAGAGGACGGTCGGTCAATGGAATGTACCTGGAATTTGCCTTCTGTATCCACATTAATGGTCACGGTCCCGGGGGTCAGGGTGATGGAATTGCCCATTGTGGTCAAAGACAGGGTATTTCTAAGCGGTGTTTTGAAGGTGATGATATGCGGATCAATGAGCTCCATCAATCGGGGATGGAAGATGAGGCGCATAATGTGCAGATTGGCCTTGAGCACCTGCCATAGAAGCCAGAACAGATATGCGGTGAACACGACCACGAATTTCAGATAGATTGCCCGGGGATAAGGAAACAAAAATTGATGGTACATCCCGGCTACCAAAAGACTGGAGACCGCGCCCAAAGACAAGAACATGGGCTCAAATACCCCGGAAAACACTATCCACAGGCCGAACATCAGGAAAAAGGTCAAAAAAAACGAGGCAGTCTTCCGGGTCAGGCGGCCGGCGGCTGCTTTGGCCGGGCCCGGTCTGTTTCCCGGGATCCGGGATACAGTGCTCATGCTTTCCCTCTCTTTTGTTTGTCCCCGGCCCGTCTGAGCCCCGGCCGGGTTTAACTGGCCGCCCTTAAAGGCCCAACGGCGGCAAAGCAACAATAAGTACGAAGTATTATGTTCAGTATGTTGAGGCCGTGAATCCTTGTGTCCCGTACCTTGGGCCTTCAAACGGCTGGGCTATAAGGGTATTTTCAACAGCCGGTCAAGGCCCGGTTCAGCAGAACTCTATTTTTGACTCGATCATTGCCCAGGGATCCCATAGAGCCCCTTCAGCTTGCGCAAAAACCCCCGCAAACCGGATGGAGGGGATTGGAAAGAGCCCTGCTCTGCCTGCAGGTTTTGCTTTTTTTCTTTCTGCCTTTCTTTGTACAGTTCCTGAATAGTCGAGGCCAAGCTCTGGAAGTCGACCGGTTTGTACAAGAAACGGCAAAACGAGCATTGTTGGGTCTCCCAGGGTAAAGCATCCGAGACGCAATCCATCTGAGTGATGACGATGCACTGCAGATCGGGCTGGATCTCCCGGAGCATGTTCTGGGTCCTTATCCCGTTCATGCCGCTCAGATTGGTATTGACCACAGCCACATCATAGGGATTCTCGGTGACCTCTCCCAGGGCCTCTTCCCCGGAAAAAGCCACGTGGACGGTAAAGCCCTGCCGCTCCAGCCGTCGGGCCAGAAACTCGAGAAGGGTCTGTTCGTCGTCAACCAGCAGGACGCGGATTTCACCGTCTTTTAGCATGTATCAGTCCTTAGACGAGGGCGTGCTTTACCCGGGATCCTTGGAGTCACCTTTGCTTGCCGCCGGGTCCGGGCGGCGAAAATAGGTGCATTAAAATATTCCGGGACTCGTTTTCCATGTTCTGGGCTCGGAGTACCGGAATATCCAGTAGAAGCGGATTTTGACCGCTTTGTATCCGCAAATTAGCGATAAGGATGATACCGGTCAAGAAAAACCGTGGTTATTGAATGAGAATTTTTATTTATTGCCCTTGGGGTCTTTCAGGCTAAGGAGCGGTTCTTCCCCGATCCCCATGACCTGCAGCGTATCCGGCTTCGGCCGTCCTTTTTCATCCCAGCCCCGCAAACCATAATAGTCCTGCAGCATTTCAAAGATATCGTCCGGGCGATAGACTTGCCCTTTTTGGGGGCCGTCGGGCACAGGGTCGCGCAAAAATCTTTGCGGCAAGCGGTCTTCAGCCGGATCAAGGCCTTCCCGGAGATTGAAGGTCCGGATCAGGTTCCATATTTTGGCTCCCAGGTGATGCAGGAACTCCGGGCCGCGTTTTATCCCGGTGGCCGCAGTGAGCATCCGGGCATAGGTGCTGTCGCTTATCCCGGCAGTGGCGAAATCGCATTTTACCAAGGCATCAGTTCCCGCGGAATAGTTCTGCATGTGCACGACCATGGCCGCCTTGCCCGCGGTTGTGTGGGGGTCGATTTTTTCACCCAGGTAATGGCCGTAAACTGCCTCAATAGGCGCGGGCAGGCCTCGCTGGTGGCATCCGCCGCGGTCCGCGGTCATAAAGGCCAGGCCGGTGCCTAGCACCCCGCGTGGACCCCAGGCCGGGGTCTCCAATCCCTTGGTGTGCAGGGCGAACTCTTCGCTTTTGTGACCGATTTTTTTCGCCGCCCGGCGGACCCCGCCGGATAAAAGGATCCCCAGCTCATTTTCCTGCAGGGCCATGCCCCGGATAAGATATTCGGCCGCCTTTACGTTCCCGAATTGGAGCTCAATTCCCGGAGGGGAGGGGATAAGTCCCTGTTCGCAGGCCTCCATGGCAAATCCTATCGCCCCGCCTGCGGACATGGAATCTAGTCCGAGCCGGTCGCACAGGCTGGCCAGATGGGTCACGGCCCGGATGTCCGAGATTCCCAGGTTGGCCCCCAGCAGTCCGGCTGATTCATATTCCACCGTGTCCGAGACAACACCTGCGTATTTGCCCCGCCTGATCACGCCGACCTTGCTGCAGTGGATGGGACAGCCTTGGCAGGCGATATTCCGGAGCCATAAATGCCTGGACTGGCCCTTGTCCCCGAGCTGCTCCGCCTTTTCGAACCAGCCGCCCTGGAAGTTGTTCACCGGAAACAGGCCGGCTTCATTGGCGAACTCTACGGCACTGGCTGTGCCGGTCCTGCGCAAGACTTCTATTTCTTCGGAGGCGTCAAGCTCGGATTCGGCCCTGGATACCGCCTCCCTGAAGCCCGTCGGGTCGTGTACCCGGACCAGCCTGTTCCCGCGCACAGCCAGGGCCTTGAGGTTCTTGGAACCCATGACCGCCCCGGCTCCGCCTCGTCCGGCCTGACGGTTGTACTCGCAGCTTACAAGAGCGAACGGAACCAGGTTCTCTCCGGCCGGACCGATCCCGGCGATTTTGACGCCTGTATCCTTTAGCCGGGTTTTTAACTCCCGGTTCGTCTCCAAGGCGTCTTTGCCCCACAAATCCTGGGCCAAAACGATCTCCACTTCCTGATCGTTTAGGGTAATATATACCGGTTCATCGGCCTTTCCGGTGATTATTATCCCGTCGTATCCGGCGAATTTGATCTCCTGGGAAAATTCCCCTCCGAAATAAGAGTCCAGAAAAATTCCGGTCAGCGGCGATTTGGTGGCAATGCAGCCACGCATGGACGGGGCCCTGGTCCCGGTCAAGGGACCGGTCAAAAACAGAAGCGGGTTGGCCGGGTCCAGGGCCGGTGTCCCGGCCGGGAGCAGATCATACATAAGTCTGGCCGCAAATCCCTTGCCACCGAGATATTCTTCCCGCAGCTGCTCCGGCAGGTCCAGGACCCGGGCCTTTGATTCAGTCAGATCAATATGCACAAGGCTGTTATGGTAGCTGTTATTCATTTCCGCCTCCGGTGTCTGCCAGTTCCAGGGCCCCAGTGGGGCAGGCGGAAACACAGACCGGGTCTCCGCTGCATAGATCGCATTTTACAAATTTTTTCCCCTCTGGCTCTTGGATGATCACCCCCACCGGGCAGTATTTCGCACACAGGCCGCAGCCGATGCAGGTCTCCTGGTCAATGAGCACTGTCTGGGTAGAGTCGTCCTTGGAGATGGCCCCGACCGGGCAGACCCTGGCGCAAAAAGGATTCGAGCATTGGTTGCAGGGTACTGGGAAATGGCAGAGGTGATCCGGGGTGGGATCGATCCTGAGCAGGGAGAAACGGGGATTGTATCCGCCGAAGTTTTTTTCTGAACAGGCCAGCTGGCACATCCTGCATCCGGTACATAGATCGAAGTTTGCCTTTATAAACATGTCTTATCCTTATCTCGGGCATAAAAATAAACAAACCGCCTCAACAAGCGCCGGGCGGTTTGCATGGCCTGCGGAAACATTGCCGCAGCTGCCGGTTTTATCTGGCCCTATCTCCTGTTCGGACGGCGGGAACGGTCGCCGCCCCCTCCGGGTCCCCTCTTTTTGCCACCGCCGGGGAGGGCGTCTTCAATATTAAAGGTCTCCCCGCGCTCCTCTTTGAGCACGGCCATGCGGCTCAGACGGACCTTGCCGTTATCTCCGAGTTCGATGACCTTTACCTTCATTTCGTCTCCGATATTGGCCACGTCGCTTACGCTGTTGACGTGGTCTATATCCAACTGGGAAATATGGACCAGTCCCTCCACTCCGGGCAGGATTTCCACCACCGCACCGAAATCCAGGATCTTTTTCACCTGTCCGGTGTAATCTTTGCCCAGCTCCGGTTTCTGATTAAAGACCAAGATCATTTCTTTGGTCTTTTCCAGGGCCTCGCCGCTGGGGGCGAAGATGGATATTTTTCCGGAGTCCTCGATGTCCACGCTGGCGCCGGTCTCGCTGGTGATGGCCTTGATATTCTTGCCCGAGGGGCCGATGACGTCCTTGATCTTGTCCGTGTCCACCTGGATGATTTCCATCTTCGGGGCGTAGGGAGAGAGTTCTGACCTCGGCCGGGACAAGACCTTGTCCATCTGATTCAGGATGTGTAACTTGGCTTCCTTGGCCTGTTCCAGGGCGCTGCGCATCACATCAGCCGGGATGCCGCTGATCTTGATGTCCATCTGGATGGCGGTCACTCCGTCTTTGGTTCCGGCGACCTTGAAGTCCATGTCTCCGAGATGATCCTCGTCCCCCAAAATATCGGTAAGGATGCGGTATTCATCCTGCTCCTTGACCAGTCCCATGGCGATTCCGGCCACCGCGTCTTTGACCGGGATGCCGGCGTCCATGAGGGCCAGGGATCCGCCGCATACAGAGGCCATGGACGAGGAACCGTTACTCTCCATGACTTCAGAGACTATGCGCATGGTAAACGGGAATTCCTCGGCGTCGGGCAGGATGGGCTGCAGGGCCCGTTCAGCCAGAGCGCCGTGTCCGATCTCTCTTCTGGATGGCCCGCGCATCATCTTCACTTCACCCACGCAATAGGGAGGGAAGTTGTAATGGAGCATAAACCGTTTGCTGCTGTCCCCGGCCAGGGTCTCGATACGCTGTTCGTCCGAGCTGCTGCCCAAAGTGGCTATGCACAGGGCCTTGGTCTCCCCGCGGGCGAAAATGCTCGATCCGTGGGTACGGGGGAGGACTCCGGTCTCCATGCACAGCGGTCTTACTTCGTTTAGGCCTCGGCCGTCGATGCGGGTGGATGTGGAGGCCACTTTCTCGCGGACTATCGTTTTCTCCAGCTCTTCGAATGCAGTCTTTACCAGGGCCAGTTTGGTTGATTCCTCTCCGAATTTCTCGGCCGCCCGGGCCACGGTTTCTTCCCGCACTTTGGCCTTGGCCTCCTTGCGCCGCATCTTCTCCGGGACCTCCAGAGACTCGGCCAAGTCCCGGCTGGCAAATTCCCGGATGAATTCCTCCACTTCCGGATCGCTTTGCGGGGTCTCGAATTCTAGCTTTTTTGCGCCGCATTGTCTGCGCAGTTCCTCCTGGGCGTCCAAAGAGGGCAGGATGCGTTCGTGCCCCCAGGAGATGGCATCGGCCAGCATACTCTCGGGAATGAATCTGGCCCCGCCTTCGACCATGACCACTCCCTCCCGGGCCGCGGCCATGATTATATCCAGCTTGCTTTCTTCCAGCTCGGAGCAGGTGGGATTGAATACGAATTTGTCGTTTATGTAGCCGATCCTGGCCCCGGCTATGGGACCGAGAAAGGGGATTCGGGAAATATGCAGGGCGGTGGAGGCCCCGGTCAAGGCCAGGATATCCGGATCAAAATCCGGTTCCGAGGACAGGACAGTGGCTATCACCTGGACCTCGTCCCTAAAACCGTCCGGAAAAAGCGGCCGGATAGGGCGGTCGATGAGTCGGGATATCAGGGTCTCCCGTTCGCTGGGCCGCCCTATTTCCCGGCGGAAATAGTTCCCGGGTATGTTCCCGGAGGCATAGGACATCTCCTGATAGTTGACCACCAGGGGCATGAAGTTGATGTCCCGCTCCACCGGCTGGGTGACCGCAGTGATCAAAACCACAGTGTCCCCGTAGCGGGCCTGTACGGATCCGTCCGCCTGCAGGGCCAGTTTACCTGTTTCCAGTTCAATGTTTGAGCTGCCGGCTTCGGCTGTGACTTTGTGGATGTTAAAACTAAATGTCATGATTCTGCTTTCCTCGTAAAGCTTGGGCCCGACAGAATTTTTTGCCGGGCCGGCCCGGTTATTTACGCAGTCCCAGTCTCTGTATGAGATTGCGGTATCTGGTGATGTCTTTCTTTTTCAGGTACTTAAGCAGATTCCTTCTTTTTCCGACCAGCTTTAAAAGGCCGGTGCGGGAATGATAGTCCTGTTTGTGCCTCTTAAAATGCTCGGTCAGGTACTTGATCCTTTCCGTGAGCAGGGCTACCTGTACCTCAGGAGACCCGGTGTCTCCCTCGTGGGTTTTGAATTCCTCGATGATCTCGGCTTTCTTTTCCGGAGTCATTACCACAGCAGTATCCTCCAATAATTTTTTTGTTGCTTTTGAAACCGGCCACTTAGGTCCATAGACCACGCAAAATGGCCCACCTTAATTGCCCATCCGTTTTATGGGCCTGGACAATTGCCAGGGCCCGTCCATCCGGACCGAGCAAGAGCGCCTTGTCCCCTTCGGATCCAAGGAATCCTGGGGTGGCGGAAATAGGGAGACAAGCCCCGTTTCCCACCAGTCTGGCTGCTTCGGAGGAAAGATGGAATCTGGACCAGTCCGGCAGGCAATCCCTGAGCCGGATCAGATGGTCGTTCACATCCCGGTCCATAATCTCGTCCAGTCCGATACTCTGATCCAAGGTAAACGGATGGCTGCATTCCCGGGTAAGGTTTGTCAGCACCGCCCCGCACCCTAAGCGGCTCCCCAGGCTGTGGGCCAGGGACCGTATATAGGTGCCGGGCGAGCAGCATACCCGGAAACTGATCCGGGGAAGGTCCATGTCCAGGACCTTGGCCCGAAAAATGGAAATTTCCTTTGTTTTCTCCGGGACTTCCTGCCCCCTGCGTTTCAGGGCGTAAAGCGGCTGTCCCTTGTGTTTTGCGGCCGAGTAGGCCGGTACCTGCTGAGAAGTGAAAGTATGCCAGAAATCGATTTCCGAGGCAACTTGCTCTTCGGTGATCCCGGAGATATCATTTTCTTCTGTTATTTCGCCCTGGATATCATAGGTGTCCGTGCTTTTGCCCAGCAGGAGTTCCCCTTTGTATATCTTGTACCCGGAAGTAATGTACGGGGCCAGCTTGGTGGCCCTCCCGAAGAGCACGGGCAAGACCCCTTCGGCCAAAGGGTCCAGGGTGCCGGCATGCCCGATCTTAGTGGGGCGAAAACGCCTTTTGAGCCGGTTCAGGCAGTCCGTGGATGTCGGCCCGGAGGGCTTGGACAAGACCAAAACCCCATGCAGTTGTCTGCCTTTTGCAGCCATGGCCTGAGTTTTTTATCCTTCTTCCGGCAGGTTCCGCCGGATCATCTCCAGCAGTCTGTCTTTAGCCCGGTGGATATCCATTTCCAGTGTGCCTCCGGAGGCGTTTTTGTGTCCGCCCCCGCCCAGGGCGACCGCGATTTTCTGCACATCCACCGTTCCGCTGGAGCGCAGGCTGAATTTGATCCGGGCCTCGTCTTCCTCGCGGATGCTCATGGCTATCTGCACGCCGGAGACATAACGCAGATAATTGACCAAACCTTCGCAGTCCTCAAGCGAGGTCCCGGTGGCAGCAAAGTCCTGCCGGTTGATGTTGACCACTCCCACCCGTCCTGCGCAGTGCATCTCGGCCCTTTCCAGGATCCGGCCGTGCAGCCTGAGTTTTTCCACACTCCATCCATTCTGGATGCGCTGGTTTACGGCCGGTGCATCCAGACCGTTCCTTAGGAGCTCGGCGGTCAACTCCAGGACTTCCGGGGTGGTGTTGTCATAGGTAAAAAAACCGGTGTCACTGACCAGGGCCAGATACACGGCTTCAGCCAGGGGGCCGTCCGCCCGGATGCCCAGATCCCGGCCGAGCAGGGCGATCATCTCCCCGACCGAGGAGCGGCCCGGTTCCACCCAATTGTGCCTCCCGAACCCGGGGTTCCCTAGGTGGTGGTCTATGTTCAGCGTCTTTTCCCTGTCCAGAAACGAGGAGATCCGGTCTCCGGCCCGGGCCGCATCTCCGCTGTCCAAAACCACGATCCAGTCGAAGCGCTGGCGGGGAGGCCGGGTATGCACAGACGTGGGCAGATTAAGCCAAAGGAATTTTTCCGGCACCCCGCTTTCATTGTAGAGAACGAATTTTTTGCCCAGCCGTTCAAGGATATACCCGAGCGCAGCCATGGAACCCAGGGCGTCGCCGTCCGGGTTGATGTGGGCGGTGACCAGAAAGTTGTCCCTGTTTTTTAAAACAGCAGCGATATTTTCCCGGTCGCTACTAATCATAGACCATTTTCTCCAGGAATTCGTCCCATACGAACCTAAGCTCAGGCACATATTTGAGCTTCAGTCTGCGGCCGAGTTCGGAGCGCAGAAAGCCCGAGGCCCCGTGCAGGGCCTGGTCCAGATCTGGGGTGTGGCCGTTTATATGCGTGTACATGACTTCGGCCACGTTCAAGTCGCTGTTCATGCGCACCCCGGTGATGTTTAGGAATTCCAGGCGGGGATCGCGTATGTCCTTGACCACGATCTCGGCCAGTTCGCGCATGATCTGGTCTCCCAGCCGGTATGATCTCCTGGTTGTTCCTTTGCGCATATGGAATCAGGCTCCAAATATTTCCATGTTCACCGCACTTACTTCCTGGTCGGTTAAGGCCTCCACAGTGGACAAAACCTTGCTCAGCGTGGAATCGATCCTTTTCCGCTCGTTGCAGACCATGGATATGGCCAGGCTAAGCTCGGTCTTGTCGTCCATATTGTCTATCTCGGCCACCGAGACATTGAATTTGTTGCGGATCTTTTGCCGGATGCTGTTACTCAGTTTCCTTTTCTCCTTGAGTGAAAACACCGCGTGCAGGCGGATCCTTAGGCTCAAAACCCCGATAAACATCTCTTTGTCCCGGGAGGGCGGTTAATCCAGGGTGGCCTTTTCCTCGGTTTCCAGAAAGGCCTCCAGGATGTCCCCGTTCTTGATATCGTTGAAGCGTTCCAGACCAACTCCACATTCCAGGCCTTTGGAGACCTCCTTGACATCGTCCTTGAATCTTTTGAGCGAACTCAAAGCTCCGGTGTAGACAACAACTCCATCCCGCAGCAGGCGGACCCGGGCGTTTCTTTGCAGTTTGCCGTCCGCTACCTTGCACCCGGCTACGGTCCCGATCTTGGGCACGCTGAAGGTCTGCAGGACCTCGGCCTGGCCCAGGTAGTGTTCCTTTATCACCGGAGCGAGCATCCCGGCCATGGCATCCTTGATATCGTTCACCATGTCGTAGATTATGTCGTAGAAACGGATCTCCACCTGCTCCCTTTCCGCTGATTCTCGAATCTTGGCCGTGGGCCGGACATTGAATCCGATAATGATCGCCGAGGAGGCCGAGGCGAGCATAATGTCCGACTCGGAGATGGCCCCTGTCCCGCCGTGGATGACATTCACCCTGACTTCCTTGGTGGAGAGCTTGTTCAAGGCCTCGGTTATGGCCTCCAGAGAACCCTGCACATCGGATTTCAAAACCAAGTTCAGGTTCTGGGCCTCTCCGTCCTGCTTGGCAGCCAAAAAACTCTCCAGGGTGATCTTGGATTCCTTGGCCAGTTCCTTTTCCCTTTGCTTGGTCTGTCTGGTCTCGGCGATCTTGCGTGCCGCCTTGTCGTCCTTGACTACCGCGAATTCGTCCCCGGCTTCCGGGACTCCGCTGAAGCCCTGGATCTCCACCGGAGTGGCCGGTCCGGCCTTTTTCATTTTCTTGCCCTGGTCATTGAACATGGCCCGGACCTTGCCGTGGTGCAGGCCGCAAACAAAGGGGTCGCCCTGATTCAGGGTCCCGCCTTCGATAAGCACCGTGGCCATCGGGCCCCGACCTTTGTCCAGTCTGGCCTCTACAATATGTCCCTGGGCCGGTTTGTTCGGATTGGCCTTGAGTTCCAAAACCTCGGCCTGGAGCAGAACCATTTCCAGGAGTTCTTCTATACCGGATTGTTCCTTGGCCGAGACGTGGCTGTAGATGGTGTCTCCGCCCCAGTCCTCCGGGACCAGATTCAGATCAGCCAGCTCGCGCTTGACCCGATCCGGGTTGCTTCCTTCCTTATCTATTTTGTTCACCGCGACCACCAAAGGCACACCGGCTGCCTTGGAGTGGTTCACCGCCTCCCGGGTCTGCTCCATGACCCCGTCATCCGCGGCCACCACCAGGACAACTATGTCCGTTACCTGCGCCCCCCTGGCCCGCATGGCGGTAAACGCCTCATGGCCGGGGGTGTCCAGGAAGACCAGGTCCCCGCCCGGGGTGGATACGTAGTAGGCGCCTATGTGCTGGGTAATCCCCCCGGTCTCCTTGCCGATGATATTGGAGTGGCGGATAGCGTCCAAAAGCGAGGTCTTGCCGTGGTCCACGTGGCCCATGATGGTTACCACCGGAGGCCTGGGGAGCATGTCCTCTTCTTTGTCCTCCTGCTGATGGGAGACGATGTATTCCTCCTCGGAAAAGCCCACTCGTTCCACTTCGTATCCGTATTCCGCCGCCACCACTGCTGCGGTGTCCACGTCCACGGACTGGTTTATGGTCGCCATGACTCCTAAGGAGAGCAGGGTCTTTATGATATCCTGGGCCTTGACCCCCATTTGTCCGGCCAGGTCGGATACCCGTATGGCCTCGTCAATGCGCAGCCTGCGTTTGGAGGCTTTTACCGGCTGGCTGGCTTGGGTAGCGGCTTCCTCTTCTGCAGCCGGCCGGGATTTGTCCCTGGGTTTGCGGGCGGCTGCACCGGTTTTATCCTGGACCGGAGTCTTTTTCCGGGCCTTGAAGTCTTTTTTTGCCTTGCCGGTCTCTTTTTCCCCGGAGTAGAAATTGGAGACGTCAACAACCCGTTTGTCCTTTTTCTTGTCCTTTTTCTTGGTCTTTTTCCGGTCCTTGGATTCCTTGGATTTTTCCTCTTCCTCTTTGATCTGGCGCAGGGCCATTTCCTCGGGGCTTAAATCCTGCCCGCCTTCCGGAGAGGGGGCTGGCTCCGGCTGGGGCTCGGGTTTAGAGATGACCCGGACCTTGGGTTCGGGTTGTTTTTTCTTCTTCAGGGGCCGTTTTTTCTTTTGCCGCTCCTCTTCCCCAACCGCTTCTTCTGCGGTGGCATCTTTTTTTTCTGCTTCTTTTGTTTCCGGACCGGCCTCTTTTTCCAAAGCCGGGGCCTTTTCTCGGGGCTCTTCTTCCGGGGGGGGTATAACTCCGGGCTCTTCTCCGGCCGCTTCCGGTTCACTCCCGGATTCCGCAGCTGGCTTTTTCTTCTTGCGTCGCCTGATTATTACCCCTGAGTCCGCCTTGGTTTCTTTTATATCTTCAGCGGTTTTTTTCTGAAATCTGTCCCGCACTTCCCGGACTTCTTCCTCGGTAAGCCCGCTCATATGGCTTTTGACCTTTATATCCAGGTCCCGGAGCATCTGGATCATCTCCTTGTTGCTCATCCCCAGCTCAGCGGAAAGCTCTCTTACTCGCATCTTGCTAGCCATTTTTTACCCCCTTGCATTTTTTTCGCCAGCCCCTGAACTTGGCTATCTTTTCACGGCAAGATTCGCTACCGCAGAGATAAAATCCCCTTCCGGGCCTTTTTTGTTCCGGATCCGGGATCAACCCTTTTCCTTCCCTGTCCGGGCAAGCGTAACGCGTCAGCTCATGCTTGAAAAATTTTCTGCGGCAAATAATACAGGTCCTTACGGGCGTATGCCCGGATTTATTCTTCTTTGTCTTCGTCATCTGCCCTGGCGTCGTCGTTCTCCGGCTCGACTCCTCCGGATTCAGCTGTTTCCCGGACCCCTTGTTCGCCGGAGTCGTCTCCATCTTGATTACCGGAAAAACTGCTATCGTATTGCAGAAAATTTATGGCTGCCCGGACATCGTCTATCTTTTCCGGGGTCATTCCGTTTATGTCCATAAGTTCTTCGTCCGAGGCCTCCCGGACCTGTTCGATATGGTCATAACCCGCGGAAACAAAGGCTTCAGCCGGGAGTTCCGCAGTACTGGCCACCTGGCGGAGCATTTTCTTGTGTTCGTAAAGTTCGCCGTATTTGGACTCGGTAAACACGTCTATGGACCAGCCCAAAAGCTTAGAGGCCAGCTTTACGTTCTGCCCCTTGCGACCGATGGCCGGGGTGAGCTGGTCATCAGGCACGATCACTTCCAGGGACTTTTCCTCCTCGTCCACAGTGATTTGCGAAATGCGGGCTGGAGACAGAGCGCTCACCGCGTAGGTGGCGATATCCGGGTTCCAGATGACTATGTCTATCCTTTCTCCGCGAAGCTCCTGGACTATATTGTGTATGCGCGAACCCTTGACCCCGACGCAGGCCCCGACCGGATCCACATTGCTTTCGCTGGAGACTACCGCCACCTTGGCCCGCCGACCCGGATCCCGGGCCACGCCCATGATTTTTACCGTACCATCGGATATCTCCGGGACCTCGCGGCGGAAAAGGGCGGCCATGTATTCCGGATGGGACCTGGAGACAATGATCTGCGGACCGCGTCCTTCCTTTTTGACCTCAATCAGATAGGCCTGGACCCGATCGCTGCGGCGGAACCTTTCCTTGGGGATCTGTTCCTCGCGGGGCAAAAGGGCCTCAGTGCGCCCCAGATTTATGATCCAGCCGCCCCGGTCCCGTCTCTGGACTATACCGCTGACGATCTCGCCCACGCGCTCCTTGTATTCCTCGTAGATAATCTCCTGCTCAGCGTCGCGCATCCTTTGGATGATGACCTGTTTCGCGGACTGGGCCGCGATCCGGCCCAGGTCCTCGACCTTGATCTTGAAGCCCACCTCGTCGTCTTTTTCCACGTTCGGATCGAGTTTCTGAGCCTCTTCCAGGGTTATCTCCGCATCCGGGTCCTGGACCTCGTCTACAACGATTTTGAATTGATAGACCTCCATTTCGCCGCTGTCTTCGTTAAAAGAGACCTCTATATCCAGGTCGCGGTCGAATTTTTTCTGCACGGAAGAGCGGACCGCTTCTTCCAGGGTATCCACGAGCATATCCCGATCGATACCTTTGTCTTTGCTGATTTGGTCTATGGCTTTTTTGAGCTCCAGTCCCATGCAAACCTCCGGGGCAACTGAACAATGAATTAAAAGGTGTTAAGATTTTGCCCTGTGTTCTTTAGGGCTTATCCCCTGAATAAAAGTTTTATCTTCCCAGCCTGAGAAAAATCAAAGCAGAATTCTTCCCCGCTCTCTTCAATGCGCATGCATACCCGGTCTCCGGAGACAGAGAGCAAAGGCCCGGTAAATTTTTTCCGTCCGTCCACAGGCTCATGCAGGATGACCCGGATCTCGCGCTGTAGATATTGAGCGAGCTGCTTCGGGGTGAAAAAGACCCTGTCCAGGCCGGGAGAGGACACTTCCAGATTGTAGGAGCCGTGGATCAAATCCTCTACATCAAGCAGGTTGCCCGCCTCCCGGCTCAGCTCGGTGCACTGCTCCAGAGTGACCCCCTGCGGGGTATCAATGTAGATGCGGACCAGGCCACGTCTGCCGGAAAACGAGGTCTCCACGCCCCAAAGATCCACTCCCATGGCCGTGCACAAGGGTTGGATCAATTCTTGTATCTTTTTTTGTCTATCGTCCTGCATTGTCAAAAACCAAGCCTCCGCTTCAAAAAAAAGAGTGGACCGCAAGGCCCACTCCTTGAATTGATGCGGCTGAAGCCGAAATTCAATCGGAGTGGAGCGGGTGACGGGGATCGAACCCGCGACACCAAGCTTGGGAAGCTTGTACTCTACCAGCTGAGCTACACCCGCTCTGAAAACAGGTTTATCTTGTCCATTTTGCCTTGCTTGTCAAGGGTTCATTTCCCTTTCCCGGTCTATTGCCCTGATTTTGGGACCGGTTTGTCTGGTTTGCTCCGGTATGCAGGATTTGCCGAAGCCCGGTCGCTTCCTGCTTGGGGCGTTTTGTCCGCGATTTCCGGGCTAGGTCCGGGGAGCTGCCAGATTGGTTGGCCTGAAAATTGCTTAAGATGGGTAAGGAGGATGTTTATGGACAACAGCATGTATTCCGCACTTTTCGGCGCCCTGACTCAGGAACATAGGATGGATATGATCGCCAATAATTTGTCCAACGTGGATACCACCGGGTTCAAAAAGGATCAAAGCTCGTTCAAGGACGAGTTTATCCGTTTTGCCTCGGATTACGCGGATCCGAACATGACTCTGCAGGATCGGGTATTGTGGCCGGATGCCAAGCTTTTGTCCCAGACCCGTCTGAGTGGCGATTACATCGATTTCAATCAGGGGTCTTTGCAAGATACAGGTAATCCTTTGGATTTGGCCATAGACGGAGAGGGATTTTTCCGGGTCCGGACCCCGGACGGCCAAGAGGCCTACACCAGGGCCGGCAGCTTCCGCATCAACTCCGAGACCAACACCCTGGAGACCCCGCAGGGATATACTCTGCTCGGGGACGGCGGTGAGGTGGAGATTCCGGAGAACGCCCGAGTGACGGTCAACGGCCAAGGCCAGATCATAGCTGACGGGGATGTGATCGCTGATGTCGGTTTGGTGACGTTCGAGGATCTGCGCGCCCTGGAAAAGCAGGGGGAAAATCTTTTCCGCATCCGGGAGGATGCCCAGGCCCAGGAGATTCCGGCCGAGAACGCCCGGGTCTGTCAGGGTTATCTAGAGGGCTCCAATGTGGAGGTGGTCCGGGAGATGGTCAATATGATCGATACCATGCGCACCTTCGAGTCCCTGCAGAAATCCATGACCACTTCCAAGGAAGCTGACGACAAAGTGATCCGGCAGGTCGGGTCCTATACCTAAAATGTAAATACCTTTAAGGAGAAAAAACTATGATGCGTTCCTTATGGACTGCGGCTTCAGGCATGGTCGCCCAGCAGATGAATATTGATGTCACCTCGAACAACCTGTCCAATGTGAATACCATCGGATTCAAGAAAAGCCGGGCCGAGTTCGAGGACCTCATGTATCAAAATCTGAAGATCGCCGGGGCTGAGACCGGCACCGGGCAGCGGACGCCTACCGGCATGCAGATCGGTATGGGAGTGCGGCCGTTGAGTGTGCACAAGATGTTTTCCCAGGGCGACTATGAGAACACCGGAAATCCCTTGGATCTGGCCATTGAGGGCGACGGGTTCTTCCAGGTGACCACCCCGGATGGGGAAGAGGCCTATACCCGGGCCGGGGCCTTTAAGCTGGACGAGGACGGTTTGGTGGTCACGGCCAACGGTCATCCTTTACAGCCGGAATTCAATGTCCCTCCGGAGACCCAGAACATAGAGGTCAGCGAGGACGGTCATCTGGCCGCATTGGATAAGCAGGGCGAGGAACTGGCCTCCATGGATATTCCCCTTTATACCTTTGCCAATCCGGCCGGATTAAACAGTGACGGCCGCAATCTGTACCTCCCCACCGAGGCCTCCGGAGACCCGGTTGAGGGGGTGCCGGGTGAAGAGAACGTGGGGACCATAGGCCAGGGCTTTTTGGAGATGTCCAATGTGGAGCTCGTGGACGAGATGGTGAACATGATAGTCGGTCAGAGGGCGTATGAGATAAATTCCAAGGCCATCAGCACCTCGGATCAGATGCTCCAGACCGCCAACAACATGAAGAGGTAAAAACGATTTGCTAAAGCAAGCGGGCTTCCGGAGACAGATATGCCAAACAGAGTTGTAGTTGCCTTTTTACTGCCCGGGCTGCTTATCGGGGCGTTTCTGGTTCTGTCCGGCCCTGAGCCGGCCCGGGCCGCGGATCAGGATTTTATGCTCAAAAGGCATGCCAATATCCCCGGGGACTATGTCCGGTTCGGGGATCTGGCTGAGCCGGTGAGCGAAAGCGGGCAGGAATTGTGGTCCGAACTCAAGGACAAGAAATTGTGGAAGGCCCCGAGAAAAGGCAAACGTGTGGTCATAAACCGTGGCCGCCTGCAGCGGGCTATGGATAACCGCCTGTCCTTGGTTGCCGAGCGCTGCCTGTATCCCCAGGAGATGGTTATAAAAAGGGGGGATAATGTCCTGGGACCGAAAGAGTTAAGGGACAAGGTTGTCAGCTTTTTGACTCCGTTTGTCCGGGATCTGGGCGAAGAGGTGGAGTTCAGGGATTTTCGGCTGCCAGAGGCAATATTTTTGTCCAGCGGTTCGGATGAGCTGGTCTTGGATGAAGGCTCCGGTAAGATAAAACCGGGGCGGAACAATTTTCGAATCAAGGTCAAAGACGGGTACGGCGAGGTGCGCGACACCTACAGCGCCGGGGTGTTTATAGATGTGTGGAAGACAGTGCCCTGCACGGACCGGCCGCTCAAAAGGCGGGAGCCGGTGACCATGGATGCGGTGCGCTTTGAGCGCAAGAATCTGGCCTATATCCGAGGCGAGGTCTGGGACGGCAAGAGCGGCAGCTGGATGGCCTCCCGGTCCATGGGGCGTGGGGAATGCCTGACCAAGGACAGATTGGATCCCCTCCCGGTTTTCCAGCGCGGGGAAAAGGCCGAACTCTTGTATCGAGGCGATTTCATCCGCCTTTCCGTGCCGGTCGAGGTCCTGGCCGACGCAGGCAGGGGGGATACGGTTAAGGTGAGAAACCTGGAGAGCGACAAGGAAGTAACTGCCAGGGTTCGGGACGGCGAGACCTTGGTAGCCCGATGAGGGAGAAATGGAGAAAGATATGAATATCATACTGCGTACAGTAGTGATCTGTGTGGCAGGCGTTATGCTTTTTGCCTGTGCCCCGGCCAAGCACAAAAGCACACCGGAGCCGGCCATGACCCCCGAGCCTCCGGAGATAAGCCAGGCCCAAATGCAAGAGGAGAATCCCGGATCCCTGTTCGCAGATACCAGAAGCGAATATCTGTTCAGTGATAACCGGGCCAGGAATGTCGGGGACATTGTCCGGGTCAGCGTGGTCGAGTCCCTGTCCGCCAAAAACGAGGCCAGCACCGACGCGGAAAGGAGTTCCAGTGTGGATCTGGGTGTGCAGAATTTGTTCGGGCAGGACAGCATGCGGGCCGTGCCCTTGAAATCGGTATTCGGAGTCGGACGGGATATCGGGCCGGAGGGTGATATCGGATCCACACCCATTGTCCGGGCCGGATCTTCGAGCGAATTCGAGGGCGACGGGGCAACTGAAAGGGAATCGGATATCGCAACCACTGTGGCCTCCAGGGTGGTCAAGGACCTGGGCGGGGGGCTGCTCCAGATCGAGGGAGCCAGACAGCTTCGGGTGAATGACGAGACTCAGATCGTAGTGGTCCGCGGCTTGGTCCGTTCCGAGGATATCGGGCCGAACAACGAGATAAGCTCAGACTATCTGGCTGACGCCCATATAGATATTTACGGACAGGGCATACTCACAGACAAGCAGAAGCCGGGATGGCTGTCCAGGATTCTGGACAATATCTGGCCGTTTTAGATCATGGCCGGGTCCCGCCGGGATTATATAAAACCGCAACCAGGATTTAGAGATGTGTTTTAGAGCAGTATTCTTAATAAAGCGGGTCAAAAAATGCGCAAAATAGTATTTGTCCTTTCGGTTCTGGCGGTATTCGTCCTTTCCGGGGAAAGCGGCCAGGCTACTCGCCTGAAGGATGTAGCCAGCTTCAGTGGGGTCCGCTCTAATCAGCTGGTGGGCTACGGCCTGGTGGTCGGCCTCTCCGGGACCGGAGACAAAAGCGGGATGAGTTTCACCTCCCAGAGTATTCATAATATGCTGGAGCGCATGGGGGTGCGCGTAGATAAGGACGATCTGAAGGTCAAGAATGTGGCCGCGGTCATGGTCACCGCGAAGATGCCCGCCTCGGCCAAACCGGGGACCAAGATCGATGTATCCGTGTCTTCCATAGGCGATGCCAAGAGTCTGCTGGGCGGAGTTTTGGTCCAGACCCCGCTTAAAGGTGTGGACGGAAAGATTTACGGGCTGGCCCAGGGTCCGCTGGTGGTCGGCGGATATTCTACTGACGGGGAGGCCGCCTCATCCACCAAAAACGTGCCTACTGTGGCTACCATCCCCAACGGGGCAGTAGTGGAGAGAAAGGTTTCCTTTGAGTACAACAGGCAGGAGACCGTAACTGTGAACATGAATGTCCAGGATTTTTCCACCACCAGTCAGGTGGTGGGTAAGATAAATTCCAATTTCGGAGAACACACTGCCAAGGCCGAGGATGTTTCGACCATCAAGATCGAGATTCCGGATTCCTTCAAAGGTAATTTGGTTCCGTTTATGGCCGCCCTAGAGAACATGCAGGTCAGCCCGGAGAACAGGGCCCGGGTGGTAGTGGACGAAAAGACCGGGACCGTGGTCATAGGTCAGTCCGTGAGCATCTCTCAGGTAGCTATAGCCCACGGCAATCTGGATATCGTGGTCCAGGAGGAGCCTCAGGTCTCCCAGCCGGCTCCGTTTTCGGATGGAGAGACTGTGGTTGTCCCGCGTACGGATATGGAGGTGGTCGAGGATGAAAAAAAGTTGATGATGGTGGACGGGGCAACCATAAACGAGCTGGTCGAGGGTCTGAACCGGATAGGGGCCACTCCGCGCGATCTAATTTCCATACTCAAGGCGCTTAAGGCGGCTGGAGCCCTGCATGCTGAACTGGAGGTGATTTAGATGGAATTTTCCGGGCACGCAGACATGCTTGCCGGGACCAGAGAGGCGGAGGGGTCCAGGGAACAGGACCGGCTCCGGTCTCTTACCCGGGAGCTATCCGGCGGCAATTCCAAAGAGGCCCTGCGTGAGGCCTGCTCTGATTTTGAGTCCATTTTTCTGAAAAAGATGTGGGAGAAGATGAAGTCCACCGTGCCCAAGGAGGGATATCTGCACAACAAACACGAGGATATGTATCTGTCCATGTTCGACCAGGAATTCGCCAAGATGATGTCCCGCGAGGACGGAATCGGATTGGGGGACATGATCTATGATCAGCTCGAGTCCAGGCTGGAGAAGGCCAGCCGGGAGAGTGAACCCGAACTGGACACCAGTGTGCAGGTCCCGGGCAAAGAATCCAAAGGAGGCGCTCCTGCAGTCGAGGACAAGGAAAAGTATTTCTCCGAGCTCAATTCGATCATGCAGGGCGTGGAGGATCCCCGGACCAAGGCGGATATTCTGGCCAGACACATCGAGCTCAGATACGGAGAGCCCTCGGGTGGACTTAAGCCAGAGCATGTTCCGGAGTCCACCGCTTTGGATAAAGGCGAGTATTCTTCAACGCTTATGCCCGAGCTGAACTGGCCTGCTGACGGCCGGGTCACCTCCGGGTTCGGGTGGCGGGATGACCCGTTTACTGGTGAGCCTGCCTGGCACGCCGGGGTGGATATAGGTGCGGAGGAAGGCAGCGATATACGCTCCTGCTGGCCGGGGAAGGTGGTTTTTTCCGGCGAGAAGGGCGGCTACGGCAAGGTGGTGGTAGTGGAACACGAAAACGGGTGGAAGAGTTTTTACGGCCACAACCGGGAAAATCTGGTCCGCGAGGGCGAATATGTCCGCGATGGTCAGAGAATTGCAACATCCGGGGATACAGGAAGGTCCACCGGTCCCCATGTGCATTTTGAACTCAGACAGGGGGATCAGGCCTGGAATCCGCAGATGATAAGGGATCGTACCCTGGCCGGGATCTCGGTGGGCGAGGCGCGCGGCTGAGGCGGAGTATTAGGGCCATTTAAGAACAGACAACCGGGCTTTGCGGGGTAGAAATGAACAAGTATCTGTATTCAGTGCTGTTTCGGTTGAAAAAGGGTTTTTCTCTTCTGCACACCCTGATGCAGGAAGAATTTTCCGCCTTAAAGGAGCATGATCCGAAAAAAATTGCCGCTGTGGAGCTTTCCGTGCAGGACCTCTTGCAGCAGCTTATGCGCGAGAAACAGCTTTTGAGTAAAAATATCCGGGAGTCCGGCTTCTTTTCCCTTGAGCTCTGGCTCAGGGAGCACCAGGGGCAAAAAGAGATAAAAAGGCTTTGGGACGAGGCCCGGGAGGAGGAGCAGAAGGCAGCGACCCAGGCCTCCAAGAATAATTCCCTGGCCCGGGCCTTGGCCGAACAGAGCGCCGCCCTGCTTGGATTCTTTTATGAACAGGTCTGTGTGGAGCAGGGGGATATGTATTCCTCCCAGGCCAGGTTCAGCAGGCGCAGACGGGAGGCCGGATTGGTCCGCGGGAGGCTTTGATGGCCGGGATAGGGACCATATTGGATATAGGCAGAAAGGCGCTTTTTGCCTCCCAGACCTCCCTGGAGGTGTCCGGGAACAATATAGCCAATGTGAACACCGAGGGCTACCGTCGGCAGGAGGTGCTCCTGGAGGAGTCACCTTCCTTAAACGTTAGTCCGGGACAGATCGGCACCGGGGTGGACACCAAGGAAGTGATCCGCCATTTTGATCAGTTCATCGAGAATCAGTACAATACCCAGGCCGGACAGCGTGAGATGTGGGATAAGCTCAAACAGAGCCTGGGGGATGTGGAGATACTTTTTGACGAATCCGACACCGGAGGTACGAACGCGGCCCTGGCTAAGTTTTTCAAGAATTGGCAGGATCTTTCCACCAGCCCGGATTCGGAAAGCGTGCGCACCGCGTTGCTCGGGAATTCCGAGACCCTGGTCCGGACAGTGAACCAGACCGTGGACAACCTCAAGGACATCCAGGGCCAGATGGACAATTATATTGACCAGGATGTGGAGCGGGTTAACGAGATAATCAATGAAGTCGCCGAGATAAATAAGCAGATTAATACCCAGGAGGTGGAGGGGCAGAAAAACGCCAACGCCCTGCGGGACAAGCGGGACAAGCTGGTCCGGGAGCTGTCGGAAAAGATGGACATAGAATACGTGGACAACGGCAAGGGGGATGTGACCATCCTGACCAAGGCCGGACACACCCTGGTGGACGGCCAGGATACCTATCGTCTGGCCTTTGAAGGACCGCAGTCCTTTGCCGATCTTGAGTCCGACTCTTCTTTTGATGACAAGATATATTTCCAGGGCAGTTCCAGCAACGAGTATAAGGTGGAGGTGGTCAACGGAGGAGCTGCCGACGGGACCGCGGAATACAAAATTTCTGTAGATGGGGGCCGGACCTGGCTCAAGGACGAGAACGGCAACGACACTTTCGCGGCTGATGACTATGACAACCGGATAAAGGTTCCGGGCAGTGAGGTGGAGATCTGGTTCGGGGACAGCAATGATTCCTCCGCTCCTGCCACCACCGATCTGAGTGAGGGGGATAGTTTTAGTATAGTCCCCAAGAAATCCCTTTACTGGTATAAAAATACCTCCTCCAAGGTGAACATAACCCCGCAGATGCTGCCCAACGGGCTTTCCAATGAGAGGCGGCTGACCAGCGGCTCCCTGGCCGGGTATTTTAATTTTCGGGATCACAATGTGGGCGAATACGAGGAAAAGCTGAACGCATTCGCCGAGAGTCTGGCCTGGGAGGTGAACAGGCAGCATGCCCAAGGCGCGGGGGAACAGAGATTCACCGATGTCCTGGGCACCTATTCGCTTCTTAATGAAGGCACTGCGCTTGGAGATGCGGGAGCGGGTCTGGATTTCGGGGACAAGCTGAAATCCGGGAACGCCATGCTGTATGTCTATGATTCTGACGGTGATCTGGACAGCTCCGGTCCGCTGGATTTTGACACCGGCACAGCAGGGATTCAGAATTTTGATCCTTCGGTGCATTCCCTGGAAGACGTCCGGGACGCGTTCGATAATGTGGATCATATCTCGGCCAGTATTGTCAGCGGGCGTTTGCAGCTGGAGGCGGAAGACGGATATGATTTCGCGTTCGGCGACGATACCAGCGGGCTTTTGGCCGGATTGGGGTTGAACACCTTTTTCGAAGGCTCTAATGCCGCTGATCTGGCGATCAACAGTCAGGTACGCAACAACGTGGCCTTTATTAATGCCGGACACGTAAACGGGGAAGACGAGAGCAATTCCGGGGACAATACCATAGCCCGGGCCATAGCCAACCTGCAGGAAGAAGAGGTGAGCATAAGCACCATCTCCGAGGGTACCACCCGGCAGACCCTGCAGGAGTATTATGACTCCCTGGTGGGCAAAGTTGGCGCGGATAAGGATATGGCTGATTTCAACTATGACTACAATAATTCCTTGGCCGAGGATCTCTACAACCGTCAGGAGGAGGTCTCCGGGGTGAATATGGACGAGGAGATGACCAGCCTGATCAAATTCCAGCAGTCCTATCAGGCAGCGGCCAAGTTGATATCCACTGCGGACTCCATGGTCCAGACCCTTTTGTCCATCCGGCCGTAAACGGAGGAAGTTATGCGTGTCACTCACCAGAGTATGTTTGCCGATCTCCTGAGCAATCTGAATCTGGGGTCCTCCAGGCTGATGGAGCTTAATAATCAGGCGGCCAGTCAGAAAAAGATAAACAAGCCGTCCGACGATCCGGTGGGCACCATCCGGGTCATGCAGTACCGGGACTCCATTTCCGCTTTGGAACAGTTCAAAAAGAACGTCGATACGGGCAAGGGCTGGCTGGAGCTGGCGGACCAGACCCTGATGCAGGGAAACGATCTTCTGACCCGGGCCAAGGCCATTGCCGAGCAGGCGGCCACAGGCACGCTCACCGCGGATCAGAGAAACGGGCTCGCCTACGAAGTGGAGCAGATATTTGAGCAGCTGATCAGTCTTTCCAATACCACCTACGAGGGCAAGAGTATCTTCGCCGGCCAGAAGGTGGACGGAAACGCCTTTGAGCGTACGCTCAATATAAGCAGTAATCAGGATATTCAAGACGAGGATATAGTCTCCATAACCGGGGAAAAGGGCCAGAACGTCTTGGTGCAGTTTTCGGATTCCGGAACCGTTGGTACGGACGATATCGGCTACAGATATTCAGCGGATGGGGGAAAGAACTGGACCGAAGTTGCTTCCGGGGATCCGGATGCCTTGAGCGCCTCCAACACCACTATGAACTTCGGCGGGACCGAGGTGGAATTGAATAACGGCTATGAAGTGGAGGCCTCCGAGGACACCGAAGACTCCTCCGGGACCTGGCTCTGGGTCCGTCCTTCGGCCAGATATCTGGGGGATGGCGAGGACAATGTTCAGGTGGATAAAGCGGCTGTGAATTCTGCAGGTCTGGATGTAGAGGCCAAAGGGGATTTTGATTCCGGGACAGTGGTTCGCATCGATTCCCTGGACTCCGGGGATGTGGAGTATTCATACAGCACGGATGGGGGAAGCAACTGGTCCACCGGGCATGAGACAACCACGGGCGAAAATAAGTATGTGCTTCCCGGCGGGGTAATGGAGGTTACCGCGGGCAGCATTCAGGAAGGAGATCAGTTCTCCATCCGCCCGGACAAGGCCAAGATCGATTTCCAGATCTCCCCGGACGAGTCCCTGCCAGTGAACAATATCGGCAAGGAGGTGTTCGGGGGAGTTATTCAGGACGAGGAAGGGAATTTTGAAGAAACCGTGTTCGGCCGCGGCTCTGAAGACAATGTCTTCGAGACCCTGGGCGAGTTTATCGGATATCTGAAGACCAACAACCAGCAGGGGATCCAGGAAAGTCTGGAGGGCCTGGGCGAAAACATAAAGCATATCTCCAATAACCTGGCAGACGTGGGCGCGAGGGAGAACAGGCTGGAGGTGGCCGAAAACTCCATGTCCTCGCTGATAAACAATGAAAAGGAGAGGATGAGCAATCTGGAGGATGTGGATATAGCCGAGCTCATGACCAAATTGAGCAGTCAGCAGGTGGCCTATCGGGCGGCGCTGCAGTCCAGCTCCCGGATCATGCAGATGAGCCTTATGAATTACCTGTAGCCGAGCTGGAAAAGATGCTTATTTTGACTAGAAAAATTGGCGAAAGCATCCACCTGGGCGATGAGATCGAGGTCACCGTCCTGGAGATGAAGGGCAGGCAGGTGCGTCTGGGGCTCAAGGTGCCCGAGGACATGCCGGTATACAGGGATGAATTATACAAAAAGATACAGTCGGAAAACGTGCAGGCGGTTCAGGCGGGTACCGAGGACATTTTGATGGTGGCGGATCTATGGAAAGCGGACAAATGATGGACATACCCTCCAAAGTTGGGCGGATAAAGATAGACCGGGAGAGGATCATCCATTTCCCGCGTGGACTGGTGGGTTATCCCCAGCTCAGGCAGTTCGTTTTGATCCAGCTCCGGGAAAACTCTGCGTTTTTGCTTTTGCAGAGCGTGGATAACCACCAGATGGGGCTCTTTGTGGTTGAGCCCTTCGGGTTTGTCCCGGACTATCAGGTCCAGGTGGGGAGCACGGAGGAAAAGATCCTCAAGGTGCGGAGGATAGACGACCTGACCATTCTGGTCTCGGTTTCCATCCCCCCGGGGAAGCCGGAAGAGACTGCGCTCAATCTGGCCGGACCCGTTTTGGTGAACAAGAAAAAAAAGATTGGGTTGCAGGTGCCGCAACTTTTGCTGGGCAAGCCAGCGCAGGTCTATGTCCGGGACTTGTCTACACGGGAAGGCAAAAACGGGGAGACGGAGACCGGCTAAATCAGGATGTCGATCTCGTCCTGCAAGAGTTTCTCCGCTATTTTGGAGCTATCCGGCTTGTAGGTGCCGTTCTCAATACTGGCCTTAAAGGACTCGATCTTTTCTTGGCGTGTTTCCGGGCTCTCTGAGGCGCTCTTTTGGGTCTGCTGCAAGAGCTTGGCCTGATTGGACAAAGAGACCTTGTCCTCATGGCCGGCATTTTCGGACTTGGCCTCGGCCTTTTTGTCCGCCGCCTTGTCCACTGAAGGTTGTGTGTAGCCCTTAATACTGGCTAAAAGTGAGCTTATTTCCATATCCCGCCTCCTGTATCAGGAGTTTAAAGCATTGTTCGATCCACGACCCTGACCGTGGTCTCCCAGAGAGTACGCATCACCCTCTCCCTTTCTTTATCGGTCATATCCTGGTCCTCTTTAGGGTCGCTCTTTAAGATCTGCATCTCTTCTCCGTTCGGGGGGTAGAAGAAAAACAGGCTGGTGCCCAGATTTTCCTCCATTTCCCTTTTGATTTCCCGGACCAATTCATTATCGCTTTTGGAAGTGAGCAGGTTTTCCACTATCTCCGCGGAGATCTTCTCCACCATTTGCCGTCTTTTTTCCTCACCCAGATAGACATTATCTTTTTTTTGGCGCTTACGCAAATATTTCCGTAGTCGGTTCAGCTTGCGTCCGGTATCCAGCTGCCGGTCATAGGTCTTAAGCGCGTTCTTTGGGATTGGATTTTGTTCGCTCATATTTGTACTCACTCATCATCTCTATCGGCCGCGTTTAAGAAAACTTTAGGTTTTTTTTAAAGAAAATGTGATTTTGAGGTTAAGGGGTCTGGGAGGTATAGGGCCGGTGGGGAAAAGAGGCTTTCTTGAAGCCGCTTGACCTGCGGATTTGCCCTTGAATGGCCGCGGGTTCTGGGATAGCATGCCGCTTATGAGTTCGTATTTCGCCGAGATAGCCTTGGTGACCAAGGAGGGGAATAAAAAGGCCGCCGCCCTGGGCGGGGAAATCTCGCAGTGGCTGCAGTGGCGCGACTGTCGGGTCGTCTGCGTGGACAACCAGGTCCGGGGAAAGACCCTGGATCTGGGCGAAAATTCCCCGGACTTGATCCTTATTTTGGGCGGGGACGGGACCATGCTCAGCGTGGCTCGAAAAATCGGATTCAATTCCGTGCCCTTTTTGGGAGTGAATCTGGGTCAGGTCGGGTTTCTGGCAGACATCGATCCCGGGCAGTGGCAAAAACAGCTCTCTCGGGTGCTCGCGGGCGAGTATTTTTTGTCTCCCCGTTTGGTCCTGGATTTTGAAGTGAGGCGGGGGCAAAAGATTGTTTATCAGGGGCAAGGGATCAATGACCTGGTGATAAACAGAAGCGGTATGGCCCGTTTGAACCGGTTCGATCTCCGGGTGGACAGCTCTCCGGACTTGCAGATGCGCGCGGACGGGATCATTGTCTCCACCCCCACCGGGTCCACTGCATACAATATTTCCGCGGGTGGTCCTCTGGTTTACCCGGAGGTGGACGCGTTCATCCTTACCCCGGTGTGTCCCTTTCTGCAGAAGTTCGCGCCCATGGTTGTCCCCGGACAGAGCCGGATAAGGATTATTGTCTCTGATACAAATCCTTCCATGTATTTGACCGTGGACGGTCAGGCCGGGTATGAGATCCGGGCCGGGGACGAGCTGGAAATCGGCCGGGCGGATAAAAAAATGACCATTTTGTCCACTGCCGGGCCGGAATATTTTGTGGCCCGGCTTTTGGAGCGCGGTTTTTTGAGTAACGGGGAGGACTTTCTTGAGTGAACTGCCGGAGATAGAATCCATTACCGAACTCAGATACGGCCGGGATCCGTACCTGGATGCCTGGCTTCTGCACTTTATGACCGAAAATGATCTGGAGCATTTGATTTCTCCGGACAAGAACGCCTCCCTGGATCAGCTCCGCTTTTTGGTGGATCTGGAGGAGGGCCAGTTTTTCGCGCCGTGTACGGATTGGATGCTGGATAATCTGCTCAATTCGGAGATGACCTCGGATCTGTACAACGAGTACCGGGCCACGTGGCGCAAGCTGATCCGCGTGATCCGCAATATCCCCTTGGATAACTACCTGCGCCGCAAGATTGTCGCCTTGTGCAGACACAAGTTCCAGGACTCATTGCGCTATCCGTTCGTGATTCCTTCCAGACTCCTTAAGCGGCTTTTGACCATTTATCTGAGTCAGAGCACCATGCAGGACCCGTATCAGGAACGCAAACAGGCCTTCAACCGCCGCGCGCATGACTTTATATACAGCCCGCTTTTCAGACGGTTCATAAGCGCCTGTCCGGCTTCGACCATGGGCTGTGAGAGGATCCAGGACCTGCGTTGGCATTTGGATATCCTGGAGTTCAAGAGGCTTTTTTCTCTTTCCACTTGGTGCGCGATCTGGAAGGAAAAGGATTTTTCCCCGGCTTCCCATGAGGTGGAAAGGGAGATTAACCGGGACTGGGCCGATTTTGAGGAGGTCATGAGCGAGGTCTTCGGCCCGGACAGCCATCGCGGCAAGAAAATCTTGTATATGCCCAACTCCGCCGGGGGGATCCTTTTTGACCTCATGATTGTCCGGGCCTTTGTCCGGCTGGGGCACAAGGTGATTTTGGCCCTGAAGGAGGGGTTTTATTACGATTATCCGGTGTTCTGGGATTATGAGAACGATCCGGTGCTCTTTGATTATTTGAGCGAGGCACGTATGGTCGAGGACAGCAACGTCTCCAAGAACACGCTTCTGGATACCCTGCGGGCCAACGATGTGGTGGTTATATCCGACGGCACCAGGGAGAGGCTGAATATCTATCGTACTTCGGTGACTTTTGCCCGGGCCTGGAAAGAGGCGGACGTGGTCATTGCCAAGGGCAACGGCAATTACCGCCGCCTGATCCACAACTCGCATAAGTTTACCCGGGATGTTCTGGCTTTTTACCGTGATTCCGAGGGCGTGATGGATTTCAGTTTCAAGCACAAGTCTCCCCGGGTGCGCATTTATTCGGAAAAGGAGCTGGTGCGCAAGGCGGAGGGAATCAAGCGGCGGTTGGCCGAGGCCCGGACCAAGGGGCAGAAGGTCATGTTCTACAGCGCGGTGGTGGGCAGCATCCCCGGGCAGACCCAGACCGCCATCTCGGTGTTGAATACCTTTATTGCCTACCTGCGGGAGAAGCTGGAAAAGACGTTTATCATCAATCCGGCCGAGCACTTTGAGTCGGGCATGGACGCGGACGATCTCATGTATATGTGGGAGATCGTCCAGCGCAGCGGGCTCATAGATGTCTGGCGCTTCCAGACTGTTTCGGATATCGAGGTCAGCTTTGAACTCATGGGCGAAAAAATCCCCCCGGTCTGGGCGGGCAAGGATGCCACCTATTCCACCGGATGTACCAAGGAGATGCAGATCGCTTTGGAAGTGCAGCAGAAATATCCAGAGATGCAGATAATCGGTCCCAGCCCGGAGAGGTTTTTCCGCCGCCGGGAATACGGGATAGGCAAGTTCTTCGATGCCAGTATGGGGCGGCAGTTGATCAGAAAATGAGTACTGATGCATGGAGTGTATTAACCGGAAATGCTCGGGGAGAAAATGGAGTTTTGCTACATGGAGGCGGACGACAATTTCCGCATAGCCACCTGCAGGATAATGAAAAAGGAATGGTTTGCTTTAAAGCGCGGATGTATCCGCGTCTGTTCTTGAAAAAACGCCGCATCCGGGTTTGCCCTGGTGCGGCCTTTTTTGGCGGTAATTTCAGAATGTTCTCTGGAAAAAATGCTCCCAGCTTCTCGGGGGGATAACTGAATTTTGAGATGGAGGGTTGCTGATAAGTAATTTATCTCCGGCAACAAGAATGTTCGTGTCGACTACAAAAATTCGCTTGTTCACTGCGAACGATAGGCCTGGGTTTCCTCAATGCCCATCTTAAGGGCTTCTTCTTCATTCAATCCGGCTTGCTGACGAACTCGAGCAACAATTTGACGGGCGGTCTCCGTGGATTTTATCCCTCGCAGCCGAAGACTTTCCTCGATTATTTTGCTTACGCTTTGTCCTTGGCGGACAGCGGTCTCCTTGAGAGCGCGTTGCAGTTCATCATCAAGATTTATGGTCATACGGCCCATAAGAGTCTTTCTCCATGTTTATGTTTTGCATAAATACATCTATGCATCAAAACATTAAGTAGTCAAGATGTAAAAATATACATGTTATTAACTCTAGCTCCTATCTCCAGTCATCCGGCTTTTGTCTCCACAAATTCCCGGAGATCCGAATTCAGGATGTATTCAAGCTCGCCCGAGTTTTCCTCCCTGGTCTGCACAAACAGAAAACCGAATACCGGGTACTTTGTATAGTCCACCTTTCTGAGCTGCAGCGGGTTTTCAAAGCCGGCCATAAGCCGCTCATAATCAAAGGCGTGGATCTCCCCGGCCTCTATCCCGGTGGAATTGTCCAAAACGATGATACTGAAGAGACTCCCTTCTTTTCCCCGGAGGAGCTCGGTCCAGTCCGGTTTTTGGTCCAGGTAATAGTAAAGATAGGGATTGAACCCCCAGGCGTGATAAGTCATGTCCGCGGTGGTGCACCAGCCCCCGAAGCGAAGCGGATTTATTTCTATGGGCAGGATCTGTCCGTTTTTATCCCGCCTGATCTCCATGTGCACCGGGAAATTTATTATGCCTGTGGCCCGGCTGATTCTGCGGGCGAAAGCAGTGAATTCCTCCAGGTTGTTTTCGATAATATCCCTGGATGTCGTGTACACCCGGTCGTTTACATCCGCGTCCGAGGAAAAGGTGTGCCTGAATATGGAAAGGACCACCGGCTCGCCAGTGGCATCGAAATACACGTCCACCGCGAATTCATCCCCGTCAATGTTTTCTTCGAGCACAAATCGGTTCGCGTCCATGACTTCCCGGGGATAGATGTCCCGGACTTTTTCAAGCTCCGCGCGGATCGCTTTAACGGTATCGGTCCATTGTGCCGCTGCGGCGACCTTGAAGACCCCCATGCTGAAAAAGCCGACCGCCGGTTTGATTATAAGCGGGAAATGCAGTTCTTCCGCGCGCACTTCCTGCAACTCGTCAGCAAATACTCCCTGGAAATAGAAATCCGGGAAAATATCCCGGGTAAATTCCCGGAATTTGAGCTTGTCCTTGAAGCGGTCGATCTTTTGCGGAAGATCGGTATGCCCAAGATGCTCCGCGATCCAGCCGATGGAGTTTTCTGATAGGGCATAGGCCCGGAGATTGGCTGAATCCTCGGCCAGCTCCGCGGCCTTATTTTCGTCAATGATATTTGTTCCCGGCAGGAGGTCTAGGGCCTTGGCCGCCTCGGTCTTCACTACCGGGATGGCGTTGTCTCTTACTGTCTTTTTAAAAAAATCGGATACATACGGTTTGTCCGCGAAAAACATGTTCTGTGGTTCTCCTTTTAATAGAATCGCGTCGCGTACGGGTTTAGAAACTGTCGTTTCCAGAAAAGATTCCTGTCCACCTTTGATAGTTCTGCTTGATCGCAAACCGGATTCCAATTTTTATGGATACTCTCAATCTGGGCGTCTATAATGCTCCGGGCTTCTTTTTCCGACAGTAAAAAATTCGGAGCGGCTTTCAGACACACATCCAGGCGGCTGAAACGATTCTCTCCATGGATCAGCATGGCTTGGGTGGCTTCATTTCCGGTGCGTGGCTGAGGGCAGATATCATAGGCCGGGGTGAGATTCAAACCGGAGCCGTCCCAGAAAGCGGCATGATTTCGGGCATGATCGTCCGTGTTGGAACAGAGGATGTTAAAGGTCATTCTGGCGAACATTTCCCGCAGAGTGGATTTCGGGTTGGTAAAACGGTGTCGGATAACTTCCGCCAGTTGCTCATAGCTGGCGTACCTAGCCATCAGTTCATCCAGCTCCAGGAGAGTCAACCCGGAAACCATGGCTTTTCGTTGCCATCCCTCCTCGGTTTTGCGTCTGTCAAAGCGTTTGATAAGCAAAATGTCCCTGCCCAAAGCCTTGACCAGTTTTACCGGGGCCACATTAAGTCCCGCAACCTCGGCCAGGCGCATGGAAATGAACTCTGCCTTGACCACGGAATATATATCCGTGCTGCTCGGAAATTTGGCCACATATTTATGTCCGCCGTCCTCTATCTGGGCCTTTGGACGCGCTCCCCCCAGGGAGGTCCCGTGCATAAGGGCCTGATCCAATGCGAGAGGCAGGGGATTTCCCTTTTCCACATAATCCAAGGCCTGAATGAGTTGTTCCAGGGATGCCTGCTCGCTAAGCCGGGGTTTGTATTCCGTAGGAGAGGCTTGAAAGTCCAGCGCCCCGGATCTGTCCGACCCGGAAGCCAGCAGATAGGTTAGTTCCCCCAATGCGGTGGGATCAATATTCTTATTTTGTTTCCCCAGAACTCGGTTTATAATAACGCGTCGTCCCCAAGCGTCCGGCGAGGCATCACGCAGGCAATTGGGCATGGAAAGGCCGGGCGGGAGAGGCAAGCTGCCGGGCCTGAGCGGAAGCTCCGGCAAATAGATGGGAATAGCATCCTGACGTTGCAAAAAACTTTTTCCGTAGTTGAATTGCAGCCCTTTTTCGGTTTTTGCCAAACGTCCGGCCACTACCGGTTGCGTCTGTCCGGGAAGCCATATCCATACGAATGCTTCTTTGGGTTCCCGGATGTCTGTACTAAAAGTCATCCGGCACTTCCTCTTTTTTCCGGCTCCGTATGGCCTTGGGCAATAGAGCTAATCTATCCTCGGTCCGTTTTATTTGGGTCCGTAGGGTGTCCCGCTCGGATTCAAAAAGCTGGATTTTGAGGATGGCCGCCAGTTCAAAGGCCACTCCAATTTCCGCCCTGGGATCGCCTTTTTCTATGCGGTACAGCATGTCCCGGGATATCCCGGCCCGCTCGGATAGTTCCCTGGTGGTCATGCGGTTTTCGATTCTGGCGGTCCGGATAAGCCGGCCCAGAAGCTGAACCGCCTGAAGAGTATATCTGGAATATGCGCGGGTTTTTGTTTTAGGCATTTGTCTTGCTTGTAAGTGCTGTGTTTGCTTTAGTCTTTTTTATAAGACAAATTGTGCCTCGGCTATATAGAAAATGCAAGTAAAATTTGTAGATGGAGATTGTTTTTTGTCCCGGTAAAGATTTAAGGGCGAGTAAAAAGGCGGTAGACAAGACCGCAGATTTTATCAAAATGGTTATCCATGGTTACAAGTTCAGCCCCGGTTTCCAAGGTCTGGGCCGCTATCCAGATGTCGTTTGAAGGAAGGGGTGTTCCCTGTTGCTTAAGCTGCAAGGCGATTCTTGAATACCTGTCGGCAGTAATTTGGCTCATTTTTATGGATTCAACTGCGGGATGAGACAGAAATACCTCCAGCTCTTCCAAATTCTTGGAAAACCTGGAGCCGTTCCGGAATCCGAATATGAGTTCACCCAATACTATGGGAGATACAAAGATGGCCTCCGCCCGGGAGATGTATTCAACCAGTTCAGCATAACCCAATTTAAAACCCACATAAGCGCTAGT
>JBKHGE010000018.1:0-41936 GCA_046539845.1 Desulfonatronovibrionaceae bacterium | reverse complement strand
TAGCGGTAAACATAAGCACCTAACATTGTTTGATTTATTGTTGGGACACTAGTGGATTTAGTTAGTAAAAAAATAGTCTTTGGTACGCAAACCAGTACTCCGGGGCTTTAATCGCTCTTTATACAGGCCGTTTACCTGTTTTTAATTTCCGTTACGGTTTAATTTTCCCTTCCCGGGAGGTGATATACCCATGTCCTCAACAGGCAGTAAAAAAAACAGTCAATCTTTGTTTCAGGATCCCCAGGATATCCTGATGAATGCCCCGGTTGCTATATTCACATCTACACCTGGCGGGGGTTTCCTTTCAGCCAATATGGCCACGGCCGAGCTGTTTGGATATGACAGTCCCGAGGAGCTTATGGACTCGGTTACAGATATTGCCGGGCAGATATACGCGGACCCGGAGGACAGGGAACGTTTCAAGGGCCTTGCCCGGGAACAGGGCCGGGTGCTTAACTATGAATGCCGGCTTTGCCGCAGGGACGGCTCTGTGTTCTGGGCCCTGGAGAATATTCGGGTCATCTTTGATTCCCGGGGCGAGGTCAGCCATTATCAGGGCTTTTTGATCGATATCAGTGCCCGGAAAAAAGAGGAAGAGAACTCCAGGCAGCAGTCCAATTTCATAAACTCAGTTCTGGATTCCATTCCGGAAATAATATTTATAAAGGATATTGATGGCCTATACCTGGGGTGCAACAGCGAATTCGCCCGGCATGTGGGCCGGGAGAAAGAGGAGATTATCGGCAAATCCGACTATGACCTTTACAGCAAAAAAAAGGCTGATTTTTTCCGCAAAAACGACAAATTGATGCTAGAGAAGGGGGCGCCGAGGCACAACGAGGAATGGGTGACTTATCCGGACGGGCGGACAGTGCTTTTGGATACACTGAAGACCCCGTACCGCGATGCCCGGGGAAGTATTGTGGGCATTATCGCGGTGGCCCGGGATATAACGGACAAGAAAATGGCCGAGGAGGCCCGGGCGGAAAGCGAGGAGCGTCTGCGTATCGCTCTGCAAAGCCTGCCCGGGGGGCTTTTTGTCCATTATCTGGATGGCAGGATTGTGATGGTCAATGATGTCGCCTGCACATCTACCGGGTACAGTAAGGAAGAACTCTTGGGCATGAATGTCGAGGATATAGACAGACAGGCCAAAAGCAAGGACCATTTCACCGGCATATGGCATAACCTGCAAGAGGGTGAGACCTGGCTCCATAACTCCTATCATACCCGCAAGGACGGCTCCGAATTCCCGGTTGAAGTCCGCTTGACCCCAAGCACATTGAACGGGCAGCCGGTCATTTTCGGGATTGCCTTGGACATTAGTGAACGGGTGCGGGCCGAGCACAAATTGCAAAAGAAATTAGAGGAACTGGAGGAGGCCAAGTCTTCTCTTAAGGCTGTGGATGAGCGCCGCCAGGCCCTTATGAACCGCTCCCGGGACGGTATCGTGATCATTGACCAGGAGCACAGAATAATCGAGGCCAATCAGAGCTTTGCAGACATGCTCGGTTATTCCCCGGATGAGGTGCGGGGTCTGTATACCTGGGATTATGAAGCGAATATGTCTGAGGATCAGATTCGGAAGCAGTTCCAAGATCTTCCCCAGTTCGACGCCACTTTTGAAAGCCGGCACCGCAGGAAAGACGGTTCATTGTACGATGTTGAGGTCAGCCTCTCCGGGGCCTGCATTCAGGGCCAGAACATGATTATCGGCATTTGTCGGGATATTTCCGAGCGCAAGCGAATGGAAGAGGATCTGCGGGAACGCGAGGCCTTTATCACTTCCACCCTGGACAATCTGCCCGTGGGCGTGGCCATAAACTCGATCGATCCGGAGGTGGAATTTACCTACATGAACGACAATTTTGTCCGCTTCTACCGGACCACCAGAGAGGCTCTGGCCCCGCCGAACGATTTCTGGGAGGTGGTTTACCCGGATCCGGAGTTCCGGGAAAAGATAAGGGACAGGGTGCTGAAGGACTGCGCCAGCGGAGACCCGGAGCGCATGTACTGGGAGGATGTCCCGATATTTCGTCCGGGCGAGGAGCCGTTTTATATAACCGCCCAGAACATCCCCCTGCCGGAGAGCAATCTGGTTGTTTCCACTGTCTGGGATGTGACTGACCGTAAGCTGGCGGAAGACGGCCTGCGCGCGGCCAAAGAGGAGGCCGAGGCCGCGAACCGGGCCAAGTCGGAGTTTTTAGCCAATATGAGCCATGAGATCCGCACCCCCTTAAACGGGATCATGGGCATGCACCAACTCATGCAGTCCACGGACCTAGACGAGGAGCAGGAGGAATACGTGCGCATGGCCAATGAATCCTCCAGGCGTTTGAATAAGCTCCTTACGGACATCCTGGATCTGTCCCGGATTGAGGCCGGCAAGCTGGAGCTTAGCGAGGAAGTATTTCGGCCGGGTGAAGTCCTGCAGTCCATAGAGGATATCTTCCGCCATTCTTGCCAGAAGAATAAGAATTCTTTGCATGTTGAGCGGGATGAGCGGATCCCGGAATCTCTGATCGGAGATCAGACCCGCCTGACCCAGATCTTATTCAATTTGACCGGCAATGCAGTCAAATACACCCATGAGGGAGAAATCCGGGTCCAGGCCTCGTTTTTGCCTGCTGTGGGTCCGGAAAGCTGCCGCGTTCTGTTTACTGTCGAAGATACCGGCCCGGGTATCCCGGAGGACAAGCTGGATGAGGTGTTTGAGACCTTTACCCAGGCCAATGAGTCCGGGACCCCCTATACCCGGCAGTATGAAGGGGCCGGGCTGGGCCTGCCCCTGGTCAAGAGACTGGTCCGGCTTATGGGCGGCAATGCCTCCATAGTCACTTCCAGTGGTCAGGGGACCACGGTAAGCGTCAGTCTGCCCTTCATCGTCCCTGAAGAATTTCAGGATAAGCAAAATAGCGATGACAAGTCCGGGGTGGGCACGGATCCATTTTATGGAAAGCACATCCTTTTGGTCGATGATGACCCAGTGACTCAAGTGCATATCAGACGTCTTCTGGAGAAATACGGTTTTCAGGTGGCTGTGGTTGGGGACGGCAGGGAGGCCCTAAATGAGCTGGCGGAAAACGAGTTTGATTGCCTGCTTATGGACGTGCAGATGCCCATTATGGATGGCCTGGAAGCCACCCGGGAGATAAGGAGGCAGAAGGATATAGAGAAGGGATCAAAATCCGCTGGCCTGGGTAGAAGAAGACTCCCGATCATCGCCCTGACCGCCTATGCCATGGACGGGGACCGGGAAAGATTCCTTGAGGCGGGCATGGATGACTATATCCCCAAGCCGGCGGACAGGGATGAGCTTTTGGCAGCACTGCAAAAAAACCTGCCCGGCCCAGACAGTCAAGAATGATATCAGTTCAAGTCCTTCAAACATATTGGTCAACGGGCCTAATAAAAAGGGGCCTGATGCATTTGCCTCAGGCCCCGAATCTTCTTTGGTGCGCCAGGGAGGATTCGAACCCCCGGCCTACGGATTCGTAGTCCGGCGCTCTATCCAACTGAGCTACTGGCGCAACAGCAGAGACCACTATTTTTTTCTTGGGGTTTAGTCAAGGGTTTTCCTTTGATTTTTGTCTGAGCAGGAAAGTTGATCTCAAGCGCTCTGCTCCGGCACTTGGGAGTTTATCAGCCTCGGACGGGGGCTTTTCGCATTAAAGGTACAAGAAACCGGCAGTCTCAGGGATCCACCGGCCGCGTGGAGAAATCTTGTTTCCATAAATCCGGGCCTAGCGTCTTGAAAGAGGCCCTTAATCCGTCTTAATGAACGGGCTGTTGAGCATCAGTCCGGTTATTAAGGCCTGCCCTTGACTAATGCGGGTTTTTGCTTAAATAAGTGTCTATTGGCATTTCCACGAATAACCATATATTGCAATATGTTTGGAAAATATAGGCGGATCAAATGCATACGGTTTTAAAGAATATGACCTTAATTGATGGTACGGGGCGGGTCCTCCAGGATGCGGCCATGGTCTTTGACGGAGAGGTCATCAGTGATGTGGGCAGGACTCAAGAGATAAATCTGCCGGAGGGGGCTAGGGAATACGACCTGCAGGGAAAATATGTAATGCCAGGGATTATAGATGCGCATATCCATCTGGATATGCACGGTATGGCCGATACCTATCATGAGAGTCTGGTGGAGGACAAATTACGTTCTATCCGCTCCGGGCTGGAGATGGGAAATACGATTAGGGCCGGAATAACCACGGTGCGCAACGCTGGCTCAGCGCACTATATTGATATCGCGGTCAAAAAGGCGGTGGAGGAGGGGCTGATTGTCGGGCCGAGAATTCTGGCCAGCGGTAAAATAATCTGTATGCACGCGGCCGGGAACGAATATTTCAACGGCCTGTACCAGGAGGGCAGCGGTATTGATGAGAACCGCAGGGCGGCCCGGGAGCAGCTTAAGCACGGGGCGGACTTTTTAAAAGTCATGGCCACCGGGGCGATAATGAATCCCGGCGGAGTGCCAGGTGCCCCGCAGCTAGATACGGATGAGATACGGGTCGTGGTTGAGGAGGGCAAAAAGGTGGGCAAGCATACCGCGGCCCACGCCCACGGTGCCGAGGGTATCAAGAATTCAGTCCGGGCCGGGGTGCGAACCGTGGAACACGGGACCCTGGCCGATGAACAGGCCCTAAAAATGATGCTGGACAATAATGTTTATCTGACCTCGACTCTGAGTTCCAATTTCTGGATGCTGAAAACGGACAACAGGAATGAGTTGCCCCAATTTATGGCTGATAAGGCCAACGAGGTGGCCAAAATCAGGCGGGAGAACCTGCATCGGGCGCACTCCATGGGAGTAAAGATCATTATGGGCACAGATGCCGGCACTCCATATAATTTTCATGGCAAAAATGCCATGGAAGTGATCCAGTTCGTTAAGACCGGGATAATGGATGAGATGTCGGCTATTGTCGCCTCCACTAGGACCGCGGCCGAGGGCATAGGTCTGCATAAACGGGTGGGCACTCTGGAAAAGGGCAAGCTGGCCGACTGCTTGGTGCTCAGAAAGGACCCGCTTCAGGATATTGAGGTTTTGGCCTCTCTGGACGAGATCCTTCTGGTTTTTAAGGGCGGGGAGGCAGTCAAGGGAGAGGTGGACGTGGAGCAGTGGTCTTCTGCTTCACCCCTTGGACCGGCCTGATCAAGAACCTCTGTTTTTCCGCCCTGCTGGGGGGGGAGGACTGGATTCGGCCTCAAACCCGTTTTAAAGGTTGCCTGCTTCTTATTCCGTGTGTAAACGGCGGTCTTTGATCGATTCGCACTCTGCTTGCCTGTTTTCGGTTTTTTTCAAAGTAGTTTTTTCTTAGGAGCCGCGATTATTTGGCGGTCCGGTCCCAAATTTTGAAAATTTTCTCATACACATAAAGGAAGGTGAGTTATGTCCAAGAAAAAAATACTCTATCTTTGTGATGCAAGTGATATAGATGTGGTCACTGAAAGTTTTGCCGATCATCCTGAATATGAAACAGCCATAGAATCGTTTGAAAAGATTCTGCGTTTCGGTGTTCTTGATTATTTAGAGGAGACTATCGAGCGCATAAACAAGAACCCAGAGATGTATGACGGAATAGTGGGCACACATGACTCATCCGCGGTTATTGCGGCTATAATCGCCCAGGAAACCGGAAAGCGCTTCGCCTCGGTGGATGCCGTAGTCAATTGCCAGAACAAGTATCTCTGCCGGAGAATACAGAAGCAGGTAGTGCCCGAGGCCTGTCCGGCTTATGCTATTGCCCTGGACTATTTGCGCGATCCGTCCAGGCTGTCGTTGCCTTTTTTTATCAAACCTGTCCGCTCCAATATCTCTTTTGGGACGCACAGGGTTGAATCGCAAAAAGAGCTGGAGGACTATATAACTCGGGAGAGCATAGATATCGCCCGCTTCAATCAGTATTACCTGGATGCCCTTTCCCGGCGGCCTTCATACCGAAATGCAATGAATATAGCCACATGTAACAGTTTTTTGTGTGAGGATTTTATTGATGGCGTGCAGGTTACACTGGATGGCTATGTCTTTGAAGGGGAGATAACCTTTTTTGGAGTGACCAAGGCCAACTATCATTCGGATACAAATAGCTTCTTTTATCACTCCTTTCCTTATTCATTTACTCCCGGGCTGACCCAAAAAATAGAAGAAGAATTGTCTCGACTGATTCCGGCCCTAGGGCTGGCCAACAGCTTTTTCAATGTGGAGATAAGGGTTGACGAGGAAAACGAGACCTTTAAGATAGTCGAGGTCAACAGTCGGATTGCGTTTCAGTTCGCCAAGACGATTGAGATGGTCTGCGGGTTTGATCCTCTGCATTTACAGTGCGATGTGGCCGTGGGTAAAAAGCCTGATCTGAACCCGATAAGGGATAAGTGTTTTAATCTGTGCTATAATTTTGAGCTCCACAGTTTTGTGGACGCCAGGATTGTCCAGACCCCGACCCAGAGTGCGTACGAAGAACTGCATCTTAAATATCCGGAAGTGCATGTCCGCAATCTGGTTCACGAGGGATTCAATCTGTCCGAATTCAAGCATAATCCAGACAGCTACCGGTACTGTGTGTTGGATATTCCCGGGGACAGTCACGAGGAGGTAATGCACAAATATGAGGAAGTGGTGAACATGCTCGGGTACAAGCTCGTCTCTGTGGAATCCAAGGTGGACATGATCGAGGACTATATCCCCGGGATCCCCATTGGTGACAGTCACGGCGAGGCGGAGCAACTAAGCGCTCAGCCACCGCTTAGTGACTAAGATCAGCTTTTGACTGTTGTCTTTTGAGCCGAAAAGGGCAGAATCCGTTGAGCGTTCCGGTCCCTGAAAAAAATATTTCAGGGTTCTGGCGGTCAAAGGCCGAAATTAGTTTGCGGCTACTTGTCCTCGGAGAGATCCAGTTCCGGGTAGTCTATGTCTCCTTCCATTTCCGGGGGCTTTTTGTCCCCGGCGGACTCTTTCCCGCTCTGCCCGGAGTCAGCCGAGGCCTGCTCCAAGATCTCCTCGTCTAGGTCTTCAATCGAGAGGTCCGCGAGCAGGTCGTTGTCCCCGGAATCGTCGCTTCCGGCGGCCTCCTCAACTCCCTGTTCGGGGCTTTCCTCCCGTTTTTGGCCGGACCGAGTGCCTTGTTGTTCTGTTGTCGGCACTTCAATGCCTTCCAGCTCTACATCCTGCAGATCGGCGATGTCTGCCTCCTCTTCGCCTGAAGGCCCGGATGCCGCTTGCTCCGTTCCCTGGTCCAGCTCGTCCTCTTCCCATTCCAGCTGGGAGATGTCTATTTCTTCCCCGTCTTCATCCAAAGTCTGCTCGGACTGATTTTCAAATTCGTCCAGACCCAGATCCAGAGTTGGGCCAGCCTCGTTTCCCTCTTCACCGAAGTAGTCGATAATGTTTTCTTCTTCCGCGTTTTCAGTCGGCGGGCTGGGATCATTGACTATTTCCTCGAAGTCCTCGTCTGCGCCGCTATCTGCGAATTCAAAATCCAGATCCTCGTCAACATTGAATCCGGAGATGATGTTATTGGAATTCTTTTTGGCCGAACCGGATCCAAGATCACCTTCGCTTACCTCCAGCCACGGGGTCTCGCTGTAGCCAATCCACTCCAGATTGATCTTTTTTTTGGTTGCGGTCCAGTCTTGGCCGCACTTGGGGCATTTGTTCAGATTGTCAAAAGATGTGTATTTGCATTTTAAACAGTACATGATCCTCCCCCGGCATAAAGATGTTTATTTCACTTTAACCCGGAAAGAGCAAAGAAGCAAGGAATGTTTGCTGTTTTATCGTCCGGCCAGCACACGGGCGTCTCCCGGTCTTTCGCTGATCGTAAAGCAAATGTGCAACCGATGGAAAAGAGCTGAGCGGCGAAGAGCGGGTCTTATCCACTATTCAGAGGCGGAGCGGGTATTTTTTATCTCCTCTTCCCGTAAGGCGCGGCGCAGTATCTTCCCCACCATGGTCTTGGGCAGTTCCTCTCTGAATTCGATCTTTTTGGGGATCTTGTAAGCGGCCATCTTCTGGCGGCAAAAGGAGATTATCTCGCTTTTGCCAAGCTCCGCCCCGTCTTCCAGGACGATGAACGCCTTTACTATCTCCCCGCGGGTCTTGTTCGGAACGCCGACAGTGACCGCCTCCCGGATCTTGGGGTGCTCGTGCAGGACTTCGTCTATCTCCCGGGGGTAGATATTATAGCCTCCGGAGATTATCATGTCTTTTTTCCGATCCACGATGTAGAAATACCCCTGTTCGTCCATATAGGCGATATCGCCCGTATACAGCCAATTGTTGCGCAGGGCGGTGGCTGTCTCATCTGGTCTGTTCCAATACCCCTTCATGACCTGGGGGCCACGGAGGGTTAGCTCCCCGATTTTTCTCGGGGGGAGGGGGACTGTGCCCACTTCCATATCCACGATCCTGGCGTCTGTATCCGGAAAGGGCAGTCCGATGGATCCGTATTTTCGCTCCCCGTTCAAGGGGTTGAGGTGGGTGATGGGTGAGGCCTCTGTGAGTCCGTAGCCTTCGATAATCTCCGCCCCGGTAAGTTCTTTGAATCGTTCTATGGTTTCCACCGGTATGGGAGCGGACCCGGAAATGCAGTACTTGATGGACGAGATATCGAAACGCTCGATGTCTTTTTGCTGCAGGAGCGCGGAAAACACGGCCGGCGCAGAAGGGAAAATGGTCGGCTTGAGCTTTTGAATGGACTTAAGGATGTCGTGGGGCACGAATCTGGGGAATGGGGCCAGTGTAGCCCCTATGGCGGTGGAGAAGTTTACGCACACGGTCAAGCCATAGATATGGAAGTAAGGTAAAATGCCCAAAACAGTATCCCGCTCGTCTCCGACCGAATGCAGTATCTCTAGGCACTGCTGTACGTTTGCAGCCAGGTTGTAATGGGTGAGCATTACCCCCTTGGATACGCCTGTGGTGCCACCGGTATACTGCAAAGCGGCTAATTCCTGCTGCGGGCTAGGTGAGTATTTTATAAATATCTCCCCTTTTTTAAGGAGCTTTTTCCAGGGGATAAGGGTCTTTTCGTCAAAAGGGAGGGTAGGGGTCTCTTTGCTCTTTTTCGCCTTCAGGTCGTAAAGAACATTCAAGGGGAAACTCAGGCAGTCGGAGATGGAAGTGGCAAATACCTTTTGCAGATGGAGCTGGTCCAGGAGGCTCTCTATCCGGGGCCACAAGAGGTTTAAAGTTATCAAAAATTTGGCTCTGGAATCATTGAAATGGTGGACTAGCTCCTTTTCCATATACAACGGATTGGTCATGACCACTGTGCCCCCCGCCTTGAGCACCGCCCAATAACTCATGATTGCCTGCGGGGTGTTCGGGAGCATTATCGCCACCCGGTCTCCGGGGTTGAGTCCGGCGAACCGGAGGTTGGCGGCCATCCTTTCCGTTGTTTGTCGCAGTCCGCTGTAGGTAATCTTCCAATTGTTGAAGACTATCGCCCAGTGGTCAGGATATTTTTCCGCGGCCCGATCCAGGTATTCGAAGACCGGGATATTTTCATAGTTGAGCTGGAAGGATACGTCTTTGTCGTAGCTCTTTAGCCAGACTCGGTTTATCTCTTCATTACTGTTCATCAGCGCTTCTCTCCCTTCCTGTTGTTCAGGCTTTCCGTAAAGTAAATCAAAGTGCAAATCAATACGCAATTTCTCTTCCAAAGGAGGGGTACTTTGTGGCTAAAAAACTGAGGTATGGTCCTCGGTTTTGAAACCAGGTCTTGGGGCTATGGTTAAGAACTTTTCAGTCGGGTGGTTGGTCTGATCCGGCTGCTGCTTCAAGGCCGCCGGCCGGGAGCTTGTCTTTTGGAGTAACCGGGCGATCTCTTTACAAACATGTTTGCGTAATTATTATTTCCTTGTTCTTGTTCTTGTTCTCAGCCTGGAGTTGACATCTGCGTGCGTAATAAAACAAAATGCTTAAGTGATAAAAATGCAAATTTAGAATCAGGAGGTTTGACAATGGCTTATAAAAAGATCACCACTATTCTGCTTACAATACTGCTCATAGGGCTTTTTGTCTGCTCCAGCGCATGCGCCAGGCAGGGGCTTCCGGAGTTCACCGAACTCGCGGACAAAGCCGGAAGCGCCGTGGTGAATATCTATACGGTAAAGACGGTCAAGGGGCCGGATGCGCAGGATTTTTTCCAGGGTATGCCCAAAGGCGGTCACCCGTTCGGGGAATTTTTTGATCAATTCCGGGAGTTTTTTGGGGACAGATTTTCCGGCCCCCGCGAGCAGAGGTCTTTGGGGTCCGGATTTATTATCTCCGATGACGGGCTGATCGTGACCAATAACCACGTGGTCAAAGGTGCAGATGAAATTAATGTCAAATTTCGGACCGAAAAAGAGGGAGAGAAGAGTTATCCGGCCGAGGTAATCGGCACGGATTCGGAAACGGATCTGGCTTTGATAAAAATAAATGCGGATATAGAACTCCCGGTTCTGGAATTCGGAGATTCCGAAGACATGCAAGTCGGTCAGTGGGTGTTAGCCATTGGAAATCCCTTTGGGCTGGACCACACTGTGACCGCGGGAATTATTAGCGCCAAAGGGCGGGTTATCGGGGCCGGAGCGTATGACAATTTTTTGCAGACCGACGCCTCCATTAATCCTGGCAACAGCGGCGGTCCCCTATTGAATATGGACGGGGAGGTCATAGGCATAAACACCGCTATAGTTGCTTCTGGCCAAGGGATAGGTTTTGCCATTCCCAGCAATCTTGCCGAAGATGTGATCCAGCAGCTTGAAAAACATAAAAAAGTCAGAAGGGGTTGGCTTGGGGTGTCCATACAGGATGTGGACGAAAGCACGGCCCGGGCCTTGGGCTTTGACGAATCCACAGGGGCCCTGGTGGCCTCGGTCCAGCCCGGAGATCCGGCGGACAAGGCCGGGATCAAGGAAGGAGACATAATTGTTTCCGTAAACGGGGACCCGGTGGAAGACGCTTCTGATTTGACCCGGCAGATCGGCCAGCTCACTCCGGGAAAGGAAATACATCTGACCCTGTGGCGCAACGGCAAGATTTTGGAAAAAGATATGGAGCTGGGAGAGCGGGATATCGCTCAAAAGGCGGAAAAAGACCAAGGTCCGCAGGGAGAAAAAGGCTCCCTGGGACTTGTCCTGCGCCAGTTGAAGCCTGAGGAAGCCAGGGCAATGGACATACCTTCTGATGTCGGGCTAGTGGTAACCGATGTCCGGGCCGGGTCCCAAGCTGCGGATGCCGGAGTGCGGCCCGGAGATATTATCCTTCAGGCCAATGGCCGCATGGTCCAGGATGTCCAGGGCTTTGAAGAGATCTATGAAAAAGATGCCCAAAAGAAAGAAGTCCTGCTCCTGCTTATCAAACGCGAGGGGAAGAACATGTTTTTGTCCATAGATCTGGAAGAGAAATAGATCCGGAAAGGGGTCTTGTTTCAGCCCCGGCCGACCGGCCGGGGCTCTTGTTTTGGTGCGCCCGGCGATACCCGCCTCTCACCTGAATTAAGGATATCTTTAGTGCCAAGAGAACAGGAAATAGTTTGTGGTTGCAAGGCAAATATCTATCTGCGTATTATCGGCCGACGCAAAGATGGCCTTCACGACCTGCGTTCCCTGTTTTTGCCTCTGGACCGCCCTTTTGACCGCCTGTTCATCATCCCTAAATCCACCTTGGGCATTGATTTTAAGTGCTCGGTCCCGGATTTAAGTCGAGACAATATAGTCCTTCAGGCCTTTGAGCTGTTTGCCGGGAGTACGGGTTTTGGCCCCGGGGTAAGTGTGTATTTGGAAAAAAATATACCCCACGGGGCCGGTCTGGGAGGCGGGAGTTCCAATGCGGCAGCGGTACTCAGATTTTTGAACGATCTGGCCGGGGACAGGGCCCTGCCTCTGCAGAGACTCAGACAAATGTCCATGCGCCTGGGGGCAGATGTGCCTTTTTTCCTGGATAATACTCCGGCCTGGGTTTCCGGGGCGGGAGAGAGGATACAGCCCGTATACGTCCAGGATCCCAGGGCATTAGGGGTGCTGATCTATCCCGATATCCGGATCTCCACCGCCTGGGCGTACAAAGCCTGGGACGAGGCCGGACTCCCGCAGACACGGACCTTGACAAATCTTGAGCGTGTGTATAAAAAATCGCTCTTCATCCGTGACTTGATTCTTTATAACAGCTTTGAAGGGGTTGTTTTCCAAGAATATCCGGAGCTGGCCGGTATTAAATGTTCGGCCTTCCGGCACGGTGCCTCTGCATGCATCCTGAGCGGTTCCGGATCGGCAATGCTTGCCTTTTTCCGGGGTAGGCGGGCTCGGGACCGGTTTAGGGATCGCCTGCAGAAGAGGGGTGTATTGAGTTATGAGCTGGAGTGTTCGCACTGGGGCGTAGCCAAGCGGTAAGGCAACGGGTTTTGGTCCCGTCATGCGAAGGTTCGAATCCTTCCGCCCCAGCCAATTTATTACCGCTCGACGTTTGGTATGGATTTTTCCGATCCCAAACAGGCCTGTTTTTCCGATCCATTGCTAACGTCGGATAACCAATTTTGTGGAGAGTATTCCATGGCCAGGCACGGGGAGCTGAAAATCATTACTGGTACGGCCAATCAAAGGCTGGCCGAGGGCATCTGCGATCACTTGGGCACTACCCTGGCTCCGACCATGGTCAGCGCCTTCAGTGACGGCGAGATAAGGGTAGAGATCGGGGATAACGTACGCGGGGATGATGTCTTTGTTGTCCAGTCTACTTGCGCCCCGGTGAATCATAATCTCATGGAGCTTTGCCTCATGCTGGACGCCCTGCGCAGAGCCAGCGTGGGGCGGGTAACTGCCGTGGTCCCCTATTTCGGATATGCCCGGCAGGACCGCAAGGTGGTACCCCGCGTCCCTATAAGTGCCAAGCTCGTGGCTGACTTTATTGCCACCTCCGGAGTGGACAGGGTGCTTACCGTTGACCTCCATGCGGGGCAAATACAGGGTTTTTTCAATATCCCGGTGGACAACCTGTTTGCCGCGGAAGTACTACTCGATTATATGCACAGTTTCGACGGTGAGCTGGTGATTGTTTCCCCGGATGCCGGCGGAACCGAGCGGGCCCGGGCCTTTGCCAAGAGGCTGGGTGCCGGTTTGGCCATTGTGGACAAGAGGCGCGATATGCCCAATAAAGCGGAGGCCATGCGGGTAATCGGGGACGTCAGGGACAAGATAGCCATAGTCTTGGATGACATGATTGATACCGCCGGGACTATAGCAGCGGCAGCCAAGGTACTTTCCGACAGCGGGGCCAAGCAGGTCGTGGCCTGCGCCACTCACCCCATCCTGTCCGGACCTGCGGTTAACAGGCTGGAGAATTCTTTGTATTCAGAGGTAATTGTCACCGACACTATCCCACTGAATCCGGAGGCGGAAAAGTCGAGTAAAGTCCGGGTCATATCTGTGGCCAGTCTACTGGCCAAGGCCATTCATAATATTCACACCGAATCTTCGGTTAGTGTTTTGTTTTCCCGCTGATTTTTCCGGGCATAAATAGTTACAATATAAAGGAGAGCATGAGATGAGCGAACTCAATTTAAACGCCGAATCCAGGCCGGAGAGGGCCAAAGGGGCCCTGCGCTCCCTGAGAGATAACGGTTACCTGCCGGCTGTTTTTTATGATACCAAGGGCAATAACGTGGCCATCAAGGTCAAGTATGTCCCCTTTACCAAAGTTTGGAAGCAGGCCGGAACCACGGAGCTGGTGGAGCTGAATGTGGACGGCAAGAAAAGGCCGGCTCTGATTTGGGCCGTAGATTCGGATCCGGTCAAGCCTTTTTATATCCATGCCGATTTTTACGGTGTGGACATGAAAAAGGAATTGACCATCTCCGTACCGGTGGTGGTTACCGGAGAGCCCAAGGGAGTGGCCGACAACGACGGTGTGTTGGAGGTCTATCGGGAGAGTATTGAAGTTTCCTGCCTGCCGGACAATATCCCCAATGAGATAAGCATTGATGTCAGTGAGCTGGATATAAACGACAATATCAACATCGAGGACCTCACTTTGCCTGAAGGGGTCACTCCGATATTTGACGAAAATGAGAATTTTGCCATTGTCGGGGTCAGCCACTATGTTGAGGAGGCTATTGAGCCCGAGATTGAGGAGGAGGAAGCCGAAATCATCGGAGAAGAAGGGCCTGCTGGGGAAGATGAAGCAGAAGACCAGGAAGAATCCGAAGACTAACTCTTTTCTCTTTTTGGTTTTCAAAACAACAAAAGCCCCGAGCAGGGGCTTTTATTTTGCGCGATTATAGGATGAATCTGTCAACACTGATTGTCGGATTGGGTAACCCCGGTCCCCGCTACAGGCGCACCAGACATAATCTGGGTTTTATGGTCGTTGACGCTTTCCTCAACGCCCTGGCTTCAGATTCTGACTGGAGAGTAAAGGAGATCCCCGGGCTCAGCAGGGCAAAAGGTTTTGTCTGCGAAAAAACCGGCTTCGGTCCGGGGACGGCGGTTTTAAAGCCCTCGACCTATATGAACCGCAGCGGATTGGCTGTGGCCGAAATTCTGCGCAAAAACATGACCGCTCCAGAACGGGTTTTGACAGTCCATGATGAATTGGATCTCGAGCCGGGCACGGTTCGAATGAAGATGGGTGGAGGTCTGGCTGGGCATAACGGACTCCGCTCTGTGGCCGAGTCCCTTGGAACCCGGGAATTTCCCAGGGTTCGCATGGGGATAGGGAGGCCTCTGGCCGGCACGAATACAGCAGATTATGTCCTGGAGAAGCTTACCCCCGGTGAAAGGCAAGAGCTGCCCGCGGCCGTAAACACGGCGATTAAGGGGATAATCATTTTTCTGGAGCAGGACTTTTCCAAGGCCCAGCAGTGGGTTAACAGCCAATAACCCCTAACCTTTATTTGGTTCCTCGTCGTTTGTTGTGGCTTCCTTCCGCCGGGTATTTTTGGTCCTGGGGCTGTTCCGGCAAGCCCGGTTTGTTTACAGGATTTTTTGTTTGCCTCCGCGGACAAAATTGTCCTTCTGGCCATAGACTATTCCTTTAAATTCAGTTATGCTGTACACAGCTGCTGATTGGCGCGGTCATTATTTTTTATTCTGGAGGTACGAGTGTTTTCAGTCGGAGCATTGGTTGTCTATCCCGCACAGGGAGTGGGTAAAGTAGAGGGGATTGAGAAGCAGACCATCGGCGGTGTAGAGACCGAGCTGTATATAGTCCGTATATTGAGCAACAATGTTACCCTGATGGTGCCTGTGACCAACGCGGAAAATGTTGGTCTGCGGTCCATATATTCCCGGGAAAAAGGGCAGCAGATTATGGATTACCTCCAGGATCGTTCCGATTTTACAGGCTACTCTGGCCAGAATTGGAACCGCCGGTATCGCGAATATTCCGAAAAATTGAAGAGCGAGGATCTGAGGGACGTGGCCTATGTCCTGAAGGAGCTTTTTCTGATAAGCAAGGACAAGGAATTGTCCTTCGGGGAAAGGCGGCTGATGGAACAGGCCATGGGCCTTATCTCTATGGAGTTGTCTTATGCCCTGGACATCCCCCAGAGCGAGGCCAAAACCAAGGTGGAGGATCTGTTTTCGGATATTATTGCGGCCAGGGAAGAGTCAGCTTCCGGAGAAGGTGACGAGGACGAAGAAGAAAACAGTCTGTGAGCCCCGCCCAGTTTTTTGCTTGACCGACAGGAATCCAGGTTTTATCAACCTCCCAGGTTTAGGCCGGATTGAGCATTCCTTTTATTGGAAAAAACCGAACCGCCTATTTGCTCTGCAATTCTGAAGATAATTTTCGGGCGGCATAGAATACAAAGTACACAATTATTTGTTGCATTCGGCCGGCCCTTGAGGTACCCTAGTTTTCAAGGCTGTATTAATTCAAAATTATTAACCGCTAATATGAACGATCCTGCCGGATTAATTATATCGTTTCAGCAAAAAATAGTGCTCAGGCCTTTATCGCCCAGTCTGCAGGGATAATTTTATCCCGGAAATGGTGTATTGAGTGCACCGTCCATCCCTGAATTCGACACGCAATACTACCTATCAGGCCAGAGCAGAATTGGGATTGAGGCTGTATCTGTGGCGTATATTGACAATATTAACAGTTGTTGCTGCAGTCCACCAGAAGACAATAATCACTGGGTGTTTTTGGGGCTCGATGCATTAACTCTATTCAATTACCGGGAAATTTTTTCTTTTCAATACCCTAGCCGTCCCCGCAAACTTCTTTACAATGCAGCTCCGAGTGCCGAGCTACGGTAGCCGCTGGGACTTATTGTCCAGCTGTATTTGGTCAAAATCGGGTATTTTGGGGTCCCTGGAGATTATATGCAAATTTTGGGGAGTATCGTTATCTTCGTGTCTTTGTCGCCAGCCACGTAGTGGTCAGGCGGTCCGGGCCTTTCCTAAATAAGCGCGGATACGCTCTTTTATAGGCCGTTAATTTTTCGAAGTCCTTCACGGGCCCGGCGAATAAGTGTTCAAAATCCATCTTTACGTTTGAGTGCACCGGGCCTAATGGCAAAGGCCCATTAAAGAGTGCGAATGGAAGCATGACTTATCGGGGCTTTGGGCGGTTCGCAGGAAAAAAGTGGTCCGTCACGTCGGACTCTTGACTAGCCTTTTCATGGAAGGCCCGAAGCCGTTTTGGTAATATGTTTTTTTCCATTTGCGACCTTCGGACCTGGGGTAGATAAAATCCACTCCAAGTGTGGAAGGCCGCCTATCAAGGCTGCGGTCTGTATATTTTTGATCCACATATCAGTTAATTTAAGGAGAAAAGTGCATGAACCTGACGGAGCTTAAGAGTAAGTCAATGCCTGAATTGATGGAACTGTCCAAGGAATTTTCCATTGAAAACCCGAGCAGTATGCGCAAGCAGGAGCTTATATTCGCCATCCTGCAGGCCTGTGCCTCTCAGAACGGGAGCATCTCCGGAGAGGGGGTCTTGGAGATACTGCCTGACGGGTTCGGGTTCCTCCGTTCCCCCATGTACAGTTATATGCCGGGTCCGGACGATATTTATGTCTCCCCCTCCCAGATAAGGCGTTTCGGGTTGAGGACCGGGGATGTCGTTGCCGGCCAGATTAGGCCGCCCAAGGAGGGTGAGCGCTATTTCGCTCTGCTTCGGGTCAACGAGGTGGGGTACGATACTCCGGAACATTCCAAGAATCTGGTCCTTTTTGATAATCTGACTCCGATCTACCCGGACAAGCGCTTTCGGCTGGAAAACGGGAGCGAGAATTATTCGGCCCGGATAATTGATCTGCTTGCACCCATTGGTACCGGCCAGCGTGGTTTGATTGTTGCTCCGCCCCGGACCGGCAAGACCATGTTCTTGCAGACTATCGCCAATTCCATAAGTGTGAACAATCCGGATGCGTATTTGATTGTCCTATTGATCGATGAGAGGCCGGAAGAGGTCACGGATATGGAACGTACGGTCCGGGCGGAGGTAGTCAGCTCCACTTTTGACGAACCCCCACAGCGCCACGTGCAAGTGGCGGAGATGGTCCTGGAAAAGGCCAAGAGGCTGGTGGAGCGCAAGAAGGATGTGGTTATCCTTCTGGACAGTATTACCCGTTTGGGCCGGGCATTTAATGCCATAATCCCTTCCTCCGGGAGAGTGCTTTCCGGAGGGCTGGATGCCAACGCCATGCAGCGGCCGAAGAGGTTTTTTGGTGCTGCCCGCAATGTGGAGGAAGGCGGCAGTCTGTCCATTATAGCCACCGCATTGATAGACACCGGGTCGCGGATGGATGAGGTCATTTTCGAGGAATTCAAGGGCACCGGCAATATGGAGATATATCTGGACAGACACTTGGCGGATAAACGTGTATTCCCGGCTCTGGACATCAATCGCTCCGGGACCAGGAAAGAAGAGCTTTTGCTCGACGAACAAGTCTTGAACAGGATGTGGATACTGCGCAAGGTACTGGCCCCGATGAACACGATTGACAGTATGGAGTTTTTGTTAGAGAAAATGCGAGGGACCAAAAGCAACCAGGAATTTTTGGACCTGATGAACAAGTGACAGGTCCGGGTGAATATATGATTTTGAACCGCCCGGTATGCAAGGGTTTTTCTCTCCTTTTTTTACTCCTTTATGTTCTTTGGTTGCCGGTCCATGCCCGGGCCGGGTTCGGCGAATTTACCCTTAAGGAGGAGGCTGAGCTCGGAGAAAAGTTCAGTAGGATGATCCGGTCCAGATTCGAACTAGTCGATGATCCGGAAATCACCGGGTATATCCGCTATATTGTGGACCGGATCGAGAAAAACATGCCCCCCCAGCCCTTTTCCCTGAAGCCAAATGTGATCAACAACAATTCCATGAACGCCTTTGCCACGGTGGCCGGATATATGTTCGTTTTTTCCGGGCTCATATTGAAGGTGGAGCACGAGGACGAGCTGGCCGCAGTGATAGCCCATGAGCTGGCCCATGTATCTGAGCGCCATGTAGCCCGAAATATTGAAAAATCGCAGTGGTTGTCCCTGGGAAGCATTCTGGGCGTGCTGGCCGGGGTGTTTATCGGCTCTCAGTCCTCTGAAGGGTCCGAGGCCATTGTGGCCGGCAGTCTGGCCGGTTCTCAAAGCGCTCTTCTTAAATACAGCCGGGACCATGAGCGCCAGGCGGATCAGCTGGGCATGTCCTTTTTGGTGGATTCCGGGTACAATCCGGAGTGTATGGTCTCCGCCTTTGACAAAATCCGCAAGGCCAGTCGACTTGGAGCCGGTGGCGGTAATATCCCCTCCTATCTGAGCACCCATCCCGGGGTGAATGAAAGGTTGGGGTATCTTGAGAACAGAGTGGACCGGATGTCAGCGGAATACCGCAAGCGAGAATACGAGGATCATCGTCTGCACCGGATTCAGACCCTGCTTCGGGCCAGATATTCGGATCCGTCCACCGCGCTACGCCATTTCCAGTCTGGGTGGCCTTCCCCGGATCTCAGCCAATTGGGCGCGGGAATCACTCTTAGCCGCCTGAATCGGATCGAAGAGGCCGTTCAAGTCTTTGAAAAGGCCTTGTCCGGCAACGAAGACGATGCCCTCTTTCTGCGCGAGGCCGGGCGTTTCTATTACTCTTATGACGAGCTTGATCAGGCCGCCGAGTACCTGCAAAAGGCGGTATTTCTTTCTCCCAGGGATGGCCTGGCCCTATTTTATTACGCCCGGGTCCTGGCGGAGCAGAATAAGGATGCCCAGGCGCTTTCCTTTCTGGAACGGGTATTGAAGGAACTCCCGGAGAATCCTGATGTCCGCCGGACTCTAGCCAGGGTATATGCCCGCCAGAAAAAGATGTTCGACGCCCACCTGCAGATGGCCTATTCATTTTTGTATTCTGAGAACAGGTCCAACCTACGTTTATATCTGGAAAAGCTGCCGGCCTTGGCAGAGACCAGAGAGCAAAAAGAAGAGGTCGAGGATCTGGAAAAGGAATTCAAGCTACGCTCTAAATACTGGTAACCGATCGGATAGATACCCCTTTCCACAATAATTAATTTATTTCAGCAAGTTTTTTTGATTTTTGCGCTTTTCTGGCTTGCTCGTTATTGCACACAGTTGACATCTCCCATCCTTTTGACCTAGGTAGATATCCTCCATGGACGAGTCTCCTTGAACTGCAGCCACCTTTATTTTTGGTTGCCTCGATAGTTTTTCCCAATCTATCTTGTGAATAGTAACTATAATTGCAGGAGCTTATTTTGCTGCACAAGCCCATTAACTCCAATTATTACGATTTTGTAATTGAGCGGGATGAAAACCTGTGTATCAATTGTCGGGTCTGTGAGAGGCAGTGTTCCTATCTGGCTCATTTTTGGGATGAAAATCGGCAGAAGGTGGCCCACGACAACACCAAGTGCGTAGGGTGTCACAGGTGTGAGGCCTTTTGTCCCACCGGGGCTTTGACCATCCGCCGCAATCCCTCCCAGTTTCGGGAGAATTCTTTGTGGCAGCCCAGTTTTTTGAAAAATATTTACAAACAGGCGGACAGCGGCGGTGTGCTTTTGTCCGGGATGGGCAATCCCCAGCCTTATCCAATATACTGGGATCATCTCCTGTTGGATGCCAGCCAGGTGACTAATCCCTCTATCGATCCTTTGCGCGAACCCATGGAACTCAGGACCTATTTGGGGTGCAAGCCGGACAGTCTGCAGTTCGAGGAGCAAGGCGGCCGCAACGTCCGGCTCAAGACCGAGGTCCCGCCGCAGATCAAATTGGATTATCCGATCATGTTTTCGGCCATGTCCTACGGCTCCATAAATTTTAATCTGCATATGGCTATGGCTAGGGCTTCGACCGAGGCGGGCATAGTCTATAACACCGGTGAGGGGGGGCTGCACCCAGACCTCTACAAGTACGGAGCGAATACAATTGTCCAGGTGGCCTCCGGCAGGTTCGGAGTGGACCGCAATTATCTCAATGCCGGGGCCGGGATTGAGATCAAGATCGGCCAGGGTGCTAAGCCGGGGATTGGCGGCCATCTGCCGGGAGAGAAAGTGGGGGCCGGGGTGTCTATGACCCGCATGATACCCCAGGGCTCGGATGCCCTGTCTCCGGCACCGCATCATGACATCTATTCCATCGAGGATCTGCGGCAGCTGATTTTCGCCCTTAAGGAGGCCTCGGAATACCGGGTTCCGGTCTCGGTTAAGATAGCCGGGGTGCATAATTCAGCGGCCATCGCCGCCGGAGTGGTCCGGGCCGGGGCGGATATTATCGCAATTGACGGCTTGCGGGGCGGGACCGGCGCGGCTCCGACCATGACCAGGGACAATGTTGGAATTCCCATTGAGCTGGCTTTGGCTTCCGTGGATCAGCGCCTGCGTGACGAAGGTATCCGTAATCACGCTTCTGTAGTGGCCGCCGGGGGAGTCAGATGTAGCGCGGATGTGGCCAAGGCCATCGCCTTGGGGGCGGATGCGGTCTATATCGGTTCGGCCGCCCTGGTGGCGGTGGGCTGCACCATGTGCCAGAAGTGTTATACCGGCAAATGTCCCTGGGGCATAGCCACCAATGTCCCGGCCCTGGCCAAACGACAGAATCCGGAGATAGCCGCCCGCAAACTGTTCAATCTGATCCACGCCTGGGGGCACGAGATAGAAGAGCTTTTGGGCGGAATGGGGCTCAATTCCATAGAAAGTCTGCGCGGGAACCGGGAAAAGCTCCGGGCCGTGGGTCTGAATGAAACCGAAATGGATATTTTGGGCGTCAAGCACGCCGGAAGGTAAGGCAATGAAAAGAGTATACACAAACCCGGAAGTATGCATCGGATGTAGACTCTGCGAGCTGGCCTGTCAGCTGGAGCATTCCGAGAGCAAGGATTTGATCCTGGCGGTCAAGAATGAAGAGCCGCAGGGATTATTGCCCCGAAACACTGTTGAAGAGGCGGGTTGGATCACCGCTTCTTTGAACTGTCGGCACTGCGACACCCCGTATTGCGTCCAGGCTTGCATTTCCGGGGCCCTGCGTAAGGACCCGGAGTCCGGGCGGGTGCTTTATGAGGAAAAGCAGTGCGTGGGCTGCTGGTCCTGTCTCATGGCCTGCCCCTTCGGGGCCATAAAGCAGCATCCGGTCCGGGACAAAATTGTTAAGTGTGATCTCTGCCCGGATAGGGACATGCCCGCCTGTGTGTCCGCCTGCCCGAACAAGGCCCTGGAATACAGGGAGGAGGAAAACGAGGAGGAGAGCGTATGCGCTACGCAATAGTGGGCAATGGAGTCGCTTCCCTGGGCGCGGTGGAGGGTATCCGCAGTCTGGATCCCAGAGGAGAGATTACCCTGTTTTCCAGGGAGCCGGATATGTCCTATGGCCGGCCCTTGATTTCCTACTACCTGGCCGGGGGTGTGCCCGAAGACAGGATGTTCCTGCGGCCGGAAGAATTCTACGAGCAAAACAAGGTCCGGACCAGGCTGGGCACCGAGGTAAGGGATCTGGATGGGGAAAGTTTGCGCCTGGGAATTGCGCACGGCCCGGAAGAGGAATTTGATCGTCTACTTCTGGCCACCGGGGGGGCGCCTATCTTCCCCCCGATCCAGGGCGCGGAAGGATCGGATGTGTTTACGTTTTTAAGCTGGGAGGACGCCCGTAAGCTGGACGGGGCGATTAAAGATATGCGCCGGGCCGTGGTCATCGGCGGTGGGTTGATTGGCCTCAAGGCGGCCGAGGCCCTTTTTGACCGCGGTGTGGAGGTGACCATTGTTGAGCTCGCTCCCCGGATTCTGAGCGTGGCGTTTGATGATCAAGCCGGGGGGCTGGTCTCCTCCAGGCTCATGGATATGGGCTTTGATATCCGTTGCCAGGATACTGTGGAAAGGATTGAGCGCAGGGAAAACGGTCGGGTCAGAGGGGTGTTTTTGAAGGCCGGCGATTTTCTGGAAACCGATGCAGTGGTTATGGCCATCGGAGTTTCTCCCCGTATCGAACTGGCCAAAGAGGCCGGCCTGGAAGTAAATAGGGGGATTGTAGTCGACGATTTTTTGCAGACCAGTGTATCAGGAGTATATGCCGCAGGGGATGTGGCTGAGGCTGGAGACCTTTTGTGGGGCGACCGCCGGGTGACCCCGATCTGGCCCAATGCCTACAGCCAGGGTATGTTCGCTGGCCGAAACATGGCCGGAAGCCGGTCCGAATATCCAGGTGGGCTGGCCATGAATTCCATAGGTTTCTACGGCCTGTCCACTGTATCCATAGGCATAGTCAATCCCCCGGAGGACACGGATTTTGAAGTACATGCGGATATAAATCCCGGGAAGCAGAACTACCGCAAGCTGGTGTTCAAAGAGGACCGGCTTGTGGGCTGTGTTCTGGTCGGGGACATATCACGGGCCGGACAGTATAACGGCTATATCCGCTTTCAGCTCCCCCTGGACAAGAGCGCGAAAAGCCGCCTTCTTCAAGGAGAGCCCACTGCCCTGCAATGGCCGGAGGAAAGGTTCTGCCGGGAATGGAACCCGCGGGCCAGACTTAGATAGGGCGCATTTTCAGGTACTTATATAAGGAGCTTTGATACATGCATATGCCCAGAGCGGATTATGATTTTCAAAAAGATATTTCCGGTTGCGGTCTGTTCGGAGTGATCAACAGGCAAAAAGCGCGTTTTTCCGGTCGGACGGCTATAGATGCCATAGCCGTGCAAAGGGAGCGCGGCAACGGTATGGGCGGGGGGTTCGCCGCATACGGGATTTACCCGGATCTGGCGGACAAATTTGCCCTGCATCTTATGTGTGACGACAAGGCCGCCCTGGACCGGGCAGAGGAGATAATCAAAAGGCATTTTGATATCTATCTCTCCGAGGCCATCCCGGTGCGTAAGGTCCCGGCAGTGGGCGAGAGTCCGGTTTTGTGGAGGTTTTTTGTCCTCCCGCTTGAGGACCGTCCCTGCTGGACCGAATTGAGCGAAAACGACTACATGGTCCGGGTGGTGATGACCGTAAACAAGCAAATCCCTGGCGCGTACATATTTTCCAGTGGTAGGAATATGGGCGCTTTCAAGGGGGTCGGCTTTCCCGAGGACATTGGCGAATTCTTTCGCCTTGACGAGTACAAGGGCTATATCTGGACCGCTCACAACCGTTTTCCAACCAATACACCTGGCTGGTGGGGCGGAGCACATCCGTTCACCATTCTGGACTGGTCTATAGTCCATAACGGGGAAATATCCTCCTACGGCATAAACCGGCGCTATCTCTGCCAGCATAACTACGAGTGCACATTGATGACCGATACGGAAGTGGTCGCGTATCTTTTGGACATGTTCATCCGCAAGCACAACATGTCCAAGGATATGGCTGCCAAGGTCTTTGCCCCGCCTTTTTGGGCGGAGATAGACCGTATGGAAGAGGAAGAGAGAAAGGCGTTTACCGCCCTGCGCATGGTCTACGGTTCGGGCATGCTCAATGGTCCGTTTGCCGTGTTGTTTGCGGATGCACACAGCCTTGTGGGCTTGAACGACCGGATAAAACTCCGTCCGTTGATAGTGGCAGAGAAAGGGGATCTGGTGTATATGGCCAGCGAAGACTGCTCTATCCGTAACGCCTGTCCTGATCCGGAGCGTTTGTGGGCGCCCAAGGCGGGTGAACCGGTAATAGCCGAGGTGGAGGGCCAGTAATGAAATCCAGGATGGTTATCGATACTCAGGGGATATACTACCGGGACCTGAATGAGCGCATTCGGGAGGCGGCTAGAGAGGGGACCAGGGAATTTGAGCTGCTCAACGTCAGCGGCCAGAGATATATAGGTACCGCTCTGGAAGGGGATTTGGAAATCACTATAAACGGTGTGGCCGGGCAGGACACTGCGGCATTTATGTGTGGGCCGAAGTTGCGCATAAACGGTAATGCCCAGGACGGACTGGCCAATACCATGGACAAGGGAGAAGTGTTCTGCACTGGTATGTGCGGGGATGTCCTTGGCTACGCCATGCGCGGCGGGCAGGTCCATGTCCTGGGTGACGCCGGATACCGGGCGGGCATCCATATGAAGGCCTACAAGGATAAACTGCCCACCCTGATCATCGGCGGCCGGGCAGGTGATTTTTTGGGCGAGTATATGGCCGGGGGAGTAATTATCCTCCTGGGCCTTTTCGGAGTAAAAAGCGATGCCCCTATCGCCGGAAGATGCCTGGGTACAGGAATACACGGGGGGACCATATTTGTCCGTGGACAAATTTCGGAATATCAGTTAGCAGAGAATCTGCTTGTTGAAGAGGCAGGTGCGGAAGATCTGGACTTGATCGACGGCTTTGTGACCAATTTTTGTCGTGAATTCGGACAGGACAGATCCGCGGTCATGGACAGCACATTTCTCCGCATTCGGCCCCGTTTGCTTCGTCCGTACGGTAATATGTACGTGCCGAACTAGCGGGACAATGAATAATATTTTCCCGGAGGTTTTATGTTTTTTAATAACTTAGCTCATGCAATGGGCCAGGCGGAAGGTCAGGGTCAGGGGAATGCGTTTTCCGCATTCATCCCCCTCATTCTTATGTTTGCGATTTTCTATTTTCTCCTTATCCGTCCGCAGCAGAAAAAAGCCAAAAATCACAGAATCATGCTGCAGAATTTGAAAAAAGGGGACCGGGTGTTGACCAATGGTGGACTTTATGGCCGGATCGTGGACATGGACGGGGATGTTTTGACCCTGAGCGTGAGCGACAACCATAAAGTGCGTATAAATCGGGGATATGTGGCCGGGCTGGCTGATCCGGATAAAAAGACCCCGGAAACCGCCCAGGAAAAAAAGTAGCCAATCAATTGAATTTGAGTTACAGCCAAGCCTGTTTGACGCATGTCTGCAGGCTTATTTTTTTGTCCGTACCCCGTTGTCATCGCAAGATAAACCCGGAAATGGGTAATTATCCGTTCTGGTTTCAGGCCGGTTTTTTACGTTTTCCGTCGCCCTATGTTCCGGGCAAAATTAGGTCTGCGAGCAGGCGGCCGACCCGGGATGCGGCTAATGCAATATAGAACAAGGATCTGAAAATGGGTGGCTTACGCTGGAGAATTATACTGATTTTAATAGTTCTGATCTGCGGTTTGGTCTATGTCTTTCCTTCCATCCCCCAAGTCCGGGATTCTTCCCTGAGAGAAAAGCTCCCGGACGACCAGATAAACCTCGGCCTGGATCTTAAGGGCGGGATTCATCTCACCCTGGGAGTGGGCGTAGAAGAAGCAGTGGAAAATGCCCTGGCCCAGAACGGACGCGATATACGCTCTCTGGCCAGGGAGCAGGATGTCTTTGTCCTCAGGCCTGATGTCAAAGACTCGGATACCCTGCAGTTTACTTTGTTAAAAGAGGATAAGCAGAAAATTTTGGATGGGCTGCTGGCCGACGATTTTCCCGAGCTAGAGGTGACCGCCAAAAACCGGGAGGGAGAGGGCAAAATCCGCTATAGCCTGAAGTATACCCAAGAGGCCTTAAAAGAGCTGCAGTCCATGACCATTGACCAGGCGGTCAAGACCATACGCAATCGTATTGATCAGTTCGGTGTAGCCGAGCCGGATATAAGAAAGAAGGAAGACAACCGTATTCAGGTCCAGCTCCCCGGACTCGAAGACCCGGGCCGGGCCATCGAGATTATCGGCAAGACGGCCCATCTGGAATTTAAGATCGTCAATGAGGAAGCGGATATACAAAAGGCTGAGCAAGGCATCGTCCCCCCGGATAGCGAATTGGTGCATATGGATAGCAAGGAGGGGGACAAAGGCAAACCGCTAATCTTGTACAAGGAAGCGGTCATGACCGGAGAGAATATCTCCAATGCCCGGGTGGCATTCGATTCCTACGGCCAGCCGTATGTATCCCTTTCTTTTAATCGCCGCGGAGCCAAACGATTTGAACGTATCACCGAGGAGAATGTTAAAAAGCGTATGGCCATTGTCTTGGACGGCAATGTCCATTCCGCTCCGGTGATCCAGGAGAAAATCGTCGGAGGCAAGGCTAGCATCTCCGGACAGTTCACTGCGGAAGAGGCCCATGATCTGGCCATAGTTCTTCGCGCCGGCTCGCTTCCGGCCCCGGTTAAGATTATGGAGGAGCGTAGCGTCGGTCCCTCCCTAGGACAGGAATCCATTGACAAAGGTATTTTCTCCGCTTTGTTCGGGGGTGCTTTGGTTTTGATCATTATGGTCCTTTTTTATGGGATGGCCGGTTTAGTCGCCGACGTGGCCCTGGTCTTTAATATCGTTTTGGTCATGGCCGCTTTGGCCTTGTTTGGAGCCACGCTCACTCTGCCGGGTATCGCGGGAATTATTCTGACCATTGGTATGGCTGTGGACGCCAACGTGCTCATATTCGAGCGTATCCGCGAAGAGCTTCGGCGCGGTCTTTCCTCGCGCATGGCTGTATCCGAAGGTTTCGGCCGGGCCACTTTGACCATTCTGGACGCGAATGTGACCACCATAATAGCGGCCATTATCCTGTATCAGTTCGGGACCGGTCCAGTGCGCGGATTCGCGGTCACCCTGACCCTGGGGATCCTGGCTTCTATGTTCACCGCTATTTTCGTGTCCAGGACGGTTTTTGACATTTGGCTTAAGCGGAGAAAAGCCGGTTCTACCTTGAGCATATAATCTCGGAGGAAGTTTTAAATGGGACTTAGGATCATAAAACCGGATACTGATATAAATTTTATCGGGGCAAGGAAGGTGGCCTTCGCGCTCTCCGCCCTGTTGATAACCATAGGGGTGATTTCTCTTGTGGCCAAGGGCGGTCCCAGATACGGGATCGATTTTTCCGGGGGGATCATAATCCAGGTCAAATTCGATGAGCAGGTCAACACCCGAGGACTCAAGGACAGCCTGGAAGACCTTGAGCTGCCCGGATTTTCAGTCCAGGATTTTGGTAGCGGCCAGGACAACGAATATCTCCTGCGTACCTCGGAGGACAAAAGATCCCCGGAAGAACTCCGGGATGAGGTCAGTTCGCAATTAAAAAGCTCCTTTCCGGACAATGATTTTTTGATTCAGCGTTTGGAAATGGTTGGACCCAAGGTGGGCTCTGATTTACGTTCCAATGCCCTGGAGGCTCTTTTTTATGCGGTCTTGCTCATTGCCATTTATATCTCCGGCCGGTTTGAGAAACGCTGGATGACCGCTGCGGTCATGGCCGGAGGCTTGGCAGTGGGCGTGTATCTTCTTAAGCTTTTTTATCTGCCCATGGGTTTTTTGATTATCGCGGCCACACTGATCACTCTGGGCCTTTGCTGGTATCTGAGGCTGAATTACGCCCTGGGCGCGGTGGTCGCTTTAATCCATGACGTGTTGATCACCCTGGGCCTATTCTCGCTTCTGAACAAAGAATTTGATTTGTCTATTGTTGCCGCCTTTCTGACCATTATCGGCTATTCCTTGAACGATACCATCATAGTCTTTGACCGTATCCGGGAAAATATCCGCGGCAAGCTCTCCACTTCCCTAAAGGAGAACATAAACAAGAGCATCAATCAGACCCTGAGCCGAACCATAATGACCTCCGGGACCACACTTGTGGTTATCTTGTCTTTGTTCCTGTTCGGCGGCGGAGTGATCCACAATTTTGCCTTTGCCCTCCTGGTCGGGGTCTTGGTCGGGACCTACTCCTCGGTCTATGTGGCTAGCCCGGTACTTCTGGGATTCAGGCCGGTGGAAGAAGTGCCTGCTGAGGAAACTGCAGCCGAGCACTGATCTTGACTTTCTTTTGGCAAAAACCCCCGAAGCCGTATAAGGCCCCGGGGGTTTTTTTGACCCTTGTACAGGAACAGTGGATCTTGCTCTTTCCGCCAGCCTTTTCATTTGCTCCGGAAGTGGCAGCCCTTGCTTCTTTGGTTTCTCAAGGCTGCAGTGGTGATGATATATGCGGCCTGGCAGCCGTGGAACAGATTGATAAGCGGCTTGGAAACCGGGGTGGATCGGTAGAAATCGTGCTGGCGTTTGTTCAGATTGCGCATGTCCTCGAATGCCCGCTTGAGCCTTGGAGTGTTTCGGCTGATACCCACGTAATTCCACATGGTGTTTTTGATAGTCGTCCAGTCCTGGGCTATGAGGGCGGGGTCGTCGTTGTGCTCTTGCCCTAAGAATTCCCAGTCCGGGATGGACTCCCTAAGCCTTTTGCTCACCTTGGGTTCGGAGTGGTAACGGTTTACGATGTCCAGGGCCAGGTTGTGCCCCCACAGCAAGGCCTCCAGAAGAGATGTGCTGGCCAGACGGTTGGCGCCGTGTATACCCGTGCAGGCGCATTCGCCCGCTGCATAGAGCCGGTCTATGGTCGTCTTTCCGGCCAGGTCCACCAGGACCCCCCCGCAGAAATAGTGGGCGGCCGGGACCACTGGAATGGCCTGTTTACAGATGTCTATCCCGTTTTCCAAACAGTTCTTGTAGATAGTCGGGAATCTATGCTTCAGGTCTTGGGGTACATGATTGGCTGCATCCAGAAATACAAAGTCGTCGCCGTTATGAAGCATCTCCTCGATGATCGCTCGGGTGACTATATCCCGCGGGGCCAGATCGCCCCGGGAGTCATATTTTTTCATAAAGGCCTCGCCCCTGGAGTTAACCAGGCGGGCCCCCTCACCTCGGACCGCCTCGGAAATGAGAAATTTACGGCTGGAGCGATGGAAAAGGGCGGTGGGGTGGAATTGGATGTATTCAGCATTCATTATTTTGGCCCCGGCTCGGTGGGCCATAGCCAGACCGGAACCGGTAGAAGCAGGAGAGTTGGTGGTGTGCAGGTAGATTTGACCCACCCCGCCCGTGGCCAGGACCGTATAGTCGGCCGTGACCGTAACCACGTTGTTGGTCTGGTTGTTTAAGAGATACGCACCCACACACTGGTTGCTTGTATTATATCTGAAGTCCATTTCCCGGCTGTGATGGTGGGAGGTAAGCAGGTCAATGGCTGTGCAGTCGGTAAGCTGCCGGATTCCGGGTTGCTTTGCGATCTCCTCTGTCAGACGATCCATTATGATCCGACCGGTGTAGTCCGCGCAATACAGGACCCGGGGGAGGGAGTGTCCTCCTTCCCTGGTCAGGCGAAAAGAATGGTCCTCGGACTCGAACGGGACCTCGAGTTTGTCGATCAGGAGTTTGCGTACAGTTTCCGGACCCTTAAGGGTCAGAAAACGTACCGCCCGAAGGTAATTGTGCTCCCAGCCGGCAGTGAGGATATCTTTTTCCAGAAGCTTGGGATCGTCATTATCCCCGGAATAGACAATCCCTCCCTGGGCCAAAGCGGAATTGCCGTCCAGGAGGTCCGGGCCAGCGGAGATCAGAAGGACCTCAAACCCAGCTTCAGCCAGAGTGAGCGCGGCCGTTCCCCCGGCCAGCCCGGCTCCTAGCACCAGGACCTGAGTCCTTATCCTGTCTTCAGTCATTGCAGAGTCCTGTAAAATAGGAGTCAAAAGCAGACCTTGAGCATGGTTTCCAGGGCCTTGCGGGCCTGAAGGGCCATGTTCGGATCCACTTCCACCCGGTTTATCGGATCCAAATCTTGCAGGGTGTCCAGGAGCTTTTCCGGGGTTATTTTGGCCATGTTGCTGCAGTAAGTGGGAAAAAGGGGTCTTATTGCCTTATTAGGAGCGAAGTCCGCAGCCAGGCGGCGAACCAAGTTGTCTTCAGTGCCCACATATATGGTACTCCCGGCCGGGGCCTGTTGGACATAATTGATTATCGTGGAGGTCGACCCCTTGCTGTCTGCGATCTCCACCACCTCCGGAGAGCACTCCGGGTGGACTATTATCTTCGCTTCCGGGTCGTTTACTCTTACCCGGTGCAGATATTTCGGCTTCAGCCTGTGATGTACCGCGCACACCCCGGGCCAGAAGAGCATCTTTTTTGCCGCGGCCGCGCTAAAGTCAATATTCCCGCCCGCGGAGCGGATGTCCAGGATCTGCCTTTCTTTTTCCGGGATCCCCAGGTCGTTGGCGGTATTTATTCCCAGATGTCGATCCGGCAAAAAGAGCACCCCGTCACCCTCTTCCAGGGCCCAGGCAAGCATTTTGGCGGCGTTGGCTGAGGTACACACGCTGCCGCCAAATTCTCCGCACAATTCTTTGATGTCCAGACCGGAATTCACATAGGCTACCGGAATTATTTTTTTGCCCTGGGCATTCAATCTGGTGAGTATCCTTTGGACCAGCTCTCCTGGAGCGGTATCCGCCATCACGCACGACGCCCCGTGGTCGGGCAAAAACACCGACTGTTCGGATCCGGCCAGTACAGCCGCGGTCTCGGCCATGAAATGCACCCCGCAGAATACTATGTATCTTGCCTCCAGGGCGGTTATTTTCCGGGCCAGTTCCAAGGAGTCGCCCTGGATGTCGGTATGGCGCACGATTTGGTCGCTTTGATAGTGATGGCCGAGAATGACCATATCTCGGCCCATCTTTTTTCTTATTCTCTCAATCTCTTGATGGATGTCTTTGGAGGACATGCGTTTCCCTTATCTTCAGATTTAAGTCCTTGATGTAGACTGCCAGTTGAGGGCCTTTATTTTCATGCTGAAATCTGCGGCCGGTGCGGAATGAGTCAGGCTGCCGATTGAGATGTAGTTTGCCCCCAGGCCTGCATATGCAGCCAAGTTTTTTAGGCTGATGTTCCCACTTATTTCGGTTTCTATGCCCTGCGGGACCAGGGGCAGGAGGCTGCGTATCTGTTCCGGGCGCATATTGTCCAGCATAATCCTGTCCGCCCCGGCTGCAACCGCCTCCCGGACTTCGTTTATATTGCGGCATTCCACTTCTACGGGCGGACAGGGAGAGTAAGTGTTACGAAGCGCTGAAACTGCTTCTTTTATACCCCCGCAGCGGTCAATGTGATTGTCCTTGAGCATGAGCATCTCTTCCAGGTCCAGGCGGTGATTCTCGCCGCCTCCAACTAGAACTGCGTATTTCTCCGGGTAACGCAGTCCGGGCAAAGTCTTTCTGGTGTCCAGGATTTTGGTCCCAAAGTTCCCGGCCTTTTCACAGAATTGCCTGCTTCGGCTGGCCACTCCGGACAGATGACAGATAAAATTTAGAATCACCCGCTCCGCTTTGAGCAGTTTGGCGGCTCCACCGGAAAGCTCGGCCACCACTTGTCCCGGCTCTGTTGTTTCCCCGTCTTTTGCCATCAGATTGCAGGATATATCCCCGCCTATGTGTTGTAAAACAAGTGAAATAATGGGCAAACCGCAGACTATCGCTTTTTCTTTACTCACAATTTCCGCTTCCAGCCGGTCCTGTTTTCTGAATACAGCAGTTGAGGTCAGATCCCGGCCGTCTTCGGCAAGGGCCAAAGAAATGCTTTGGTCCAGAAAAGCCAGGCGGGATGGAGTAAAGAAGCGGCTGAAAAGTTTCATTTATGTCCAGTTTATGTTTATCCGGGCGGTTTTTTCTGTGATTTATGCCGGATTACGGTTAAATTAAGTCCCAATTTAAAATTAAGGTTTAAGTCCGTCCGGGTCAAGCTGCGGCGTGGTGACTAACCCGTTTTTAAATCTTTTAATCCGATATGGCGGCGATAAGTTCAGATCTTTATTTACAGCTAAGCAGCTTAGGCCTTGGTTTTTTTGCACCGTCCTTGGAGATTTCTTCCGCGGCCTGGGTCATAAGGTTTTTAGCAGCAAACGGCTATACATCTTGCGGCCGAGGGTATATTTGTCTCCGAGGGTTATCTGCGGTGAACCTTTTGACCTTAAACTGGTTTTAAAGTATATTTTTTTACTTATGCAGCGTCCAGAAAGATCAGAGACCAAGCACGATCCTAAGGATTACAAGACAGTGGAATGGCCTTCTGTTGAATTCGACAACAGGCATCCCGCTGATGTAGCCGACCACCTGGAGAACGCAGCCCCGGAAGAGCAGCTACAGATCCTGCAGGAAAGCCCGACTGGGGAAGCGGCCGAGTATGTGGTGGAGATGGAGAAGCACGACCGCAGGGAGCTTCTATCCCGGCTGTCCGGAAGCTTTGTCGCGGATATGCTCTCCGAGATGTCCCCGGATGACGCTGCGGATATCCTGGACGATCTGGACCGGGAGCAGCGTTCCGAGGTATTCAAGCATATAGATCGGAGTGACGCCGCTCTGATCAACGATCTTTTGAAATTCGACCCTGATTCGGCCGGCGGGGTCATGAATACCGAAATTCTGGTCCTGGACCGCAAACTCTCTGTGGACCAGGCCATCTCCCTGATCCGCAAGGGCGCAGAGGAAATAGAGATCCCTTATTACGCCTATATAGTTGATGAGTTCAGGCACTTAAAAGGGGTTTTATCTCTCCGGGATCTTATGCTCGCCCCTTCCGGAACCAAGCTCCAGAATCTTCTTCATGATCAGCACCTCATATACGTGGCCTATAACGAGGACAAGGAAGAGGTAGCCAAGCTGATCGGCAGATATGATTTACTCGCGCTTCCAGTGGTGGATTTGGAGCAGAGGCTTCTGGGGATCGTTACTGTTGACGACGTGATCGACATCATTCAGGAGGAGGCCAGCGAGGACCTGCAGACGATGGTCGGCGCCGCTTCGGATGAAACCATTGATTCACCGTGGCTGTATTCGGTGCAAAAAAGGGCCCCCTGGCTGGTGATGAACCTTTTTACTTCCGCTGTCTCCGCTTGGGTGGTCCATTTATTCGAGGGTACTATCGCCCAGATGTCGGTTCTGGCCGTGCTTATGCCCATAGTGGCCAATCAGGCCGGGAATACCGGGCAGCAATCCTTGGCAGTCATGATCCGGCAATTGGCCCTGGAACGCTTTGATCGCAGAAAGGTGTGGTCCGCTGTGCTCAGAGAGGCGAGGATCGGACTTTTGAACGGGGCCGGGCTCTCCTTTTTGGTTATTGGGGCCATATTTTTGTGGACGGATAATGTAACGCTGTCCCTGGTGGTGGGGATAGCGCTCGGCGGAGACATGTTTCTGGGTGCTGTGGCCGGAGCTTCCATTCCTCTTATCCTCAAGGAGATGGGCCGGGATCCGGCCCAGGCCTCGTCCATTTTTTTGACCATGCTCACGGACAGCGCAGGTTTCTTTTTCTTTTTGGGCATGGCCACCTTCATATTCACCTGACATTGAATCGCATCGGATTGGCCCTCAGGCCCTGAAAAAATTTCTCCAAGACGTAAAGTCCGGTTTTCTGCCGGGCAAGATTTTATCTCTGGAGACGATTTATGCACGATACTCATAACCGGAGAAGATACTGTCGGTGTTTGTTACCTTAATGACCGCCAATTTGATTCCGGGCTGGGCCTTCTTGTTTGTAAAACATTCTAGAAGTGCCGCATGCGGCTAAGCGTCACGCCTGAAGAGGTACTCGTCCCTCCAGGCCGAGCAGAATCAGTGATAAATATGCTCCGGGAACTTACCTCCTTTACCTATTTGGGTCCTGAGGTCCGACTGGACCGGCTTTTGCGTGATCGGCTGGGATGCGGCCTGCGCCTGGCCAGGGGGTTGATTGCCTCCGGCCGAGTCCGAATGGACGGACAAGTTGTCCGTCGCAAGGCGTTTATAGTTGAATCCGGGCGGAAGATTACCGTTTCAGGCGGACAGGTCCGGGAGTCAAAACCGGTCGGCGTGGCTGTGCTTTGCGTGAGAGGAATGTGGGCGGCTGTGTATAAGCCGGCCGGAGTGCATTCCGATACCGGCCGGAGCAAAAATAATGTCGCCGCCTTGCTGTCTGATCTGTTCCCGGGCCGAGGTGCGACCCTTTTGAACCGGCTGGATTTCGCCACCAGTGGGATTTTATTGGTCGGGCTGTCTTTTGAGGCGGCAAAAACATATATATGTCTTCAAAATCAGGGTCTGGTGGACAAGACCTATGCGGCCGTGGTCCGCGGCAGGCTGGAAGGGCGGTGCACAATAACCGCATACATTGATCAGTCCAGGCGTAGGAAGGTGCGGGTAAAAGAAATGCTTGATCCTGACCCGCTGCGGCACAGCGAGATTTTGCCGGTACGAATGCCCGGGCCGGACATCACCCTGGTCCGGGTGCGGATCAAAAAAGGCAAGAGGCACCAGATCCGGGCCCATTTGGGCGCGCTCGGATATCCTGTTCTCGGAGACTGTCTTTATGGTCCGCCCGGAGAGGGAGGGCGTCTCTATCTGCATCATGAAAAGATAGTTTTCCCGGAGTTCGAGGCTGAATGTAATCCGGATTGGGAGAAGGTTTTTCGGATTCGAGGCCAGTAACTTATTTTATTAATCTATTTATAAAACAAAAATGTTCAGCCGCCGAGGCGTGAAATTCGCATGGATTTAAGACGGGAGACAAAGGCAAGCCGGGGTTGCAAATAAAAAAAAGCAGGAACGATTGTTATCGCTCCTGCCAAGGAAACCGGGCACCCAGTGAATGCCTGTTACCGCTGCTCCCTTTCGGGCCTGACGGGGTTCACAGGTCCACTGCCGCCCGGCTTCCCTGCGTTTTTTGGGTTTATTCCTGGCGGAGAGGGAGGGATTCGAACCCTCGGTACCCGGTTAGGGCACACACGATTTCCAATCGTGCTCCTTCGGCCAGCTCGGACACCTCTCCGCGTTTGGGAAGGTGGTTTTATAGATAAAACGGTTTTTTTTTGCAAGGAGTAATTTCCCTCGAGGATGACCCTCTGCTGTGTCGGCCATTCTTGACCTGCCCGGGCAAAGCGCTTAATGATGTGCATCAGGCGGCTTTTTAGGCCTTTTGACCCTATACGTTTCAACCCCTTAAATTTAAGGATTTATTTCTATTTATGGATATAGCCGATTTTGAATTCCGTACTCCGGCTGATTTTATTTTCCTTCGGGACCGTCTTCAGTCCAGGGGGCTTGAGGCCGGTGGGGTCCGGGACAAGGTCCTGCCTATCCTGGAGGATGTCCGCACCCACGGGGACCAGGCCCTGGTAAAATATACACGCAGGTTTGACTGTCCTGATTTTTCTGCTTCCGATCTGGAGCTTGGCCCCCGGGATATGGAAGAGGCCATGCACCGGGTGGATACCGAACAACTGCGCAATATACAGGAGGCAGTGGAACGCATCCGCAGCTATCATCTAAGGCAGCGGGAAAATTCCTGGTTTGATCCAGGCGCGGACGGGGCAATGGTCGGACAGATGAATCTCCCGGTGCAAAGCGCAGGTTTGTATGTCCCGGGTGGCCAGGGGGGGAAAACCCCGCTGGTGTCCAGTCTGATAATGACCGCTGTGCCCGCCCTGGTGGCCGGAGTGGAGAATATTTGTCCGGTTTCTCCCCCTGGTAAAAACGGGAGTTTGAACGACTATATCCTGGCCACTGCCGGGGTTCTCGGGCTAAACCGGATTTTCTGCTGCGGATCGGCTTGGGCAATAGCCGCTTTGGCCTGGGGGACGGAAACAATCCCCAGGGTAGATGTCATAGCCGGCCCCGGGAATATATTCGTATCCTCGGCCAAGGAAATGGTTTCCGGGATCGTGGGTATAGATATGATCGCCGGTCCGAGCGAGATCGCCATTCTGGCTGATGATTCGGCCCATCCGGAATGGTTGGCCGCTGATATGCTCTCCCAGGCTGAACACGATCCCTTGGCCGCCTCGATCCTGGTCTCTCCGGAACAAAGAGTTCTGGACAGCTGCAGGCAGCAGCTACAGGCCCAGGCGGATACGCTTCCCCGAAGGGATATTGCCCTGGAATCGCTTAATAATTGTGGGGCATTAATAAGAGTCCCGGATCTGGAGACAGGCTTAGAATTGATCAATATGCTTGCTCCCGAGCATTTTGAGCTGTGCGTGAGAGATCCCTGGGAGATGTTGGGCAGGGTGAAAAATGCAGGAGCGGTGTTTCTGGGCCACTTTTCCCCCGAGGCAGCCGGCGACTATTTCGCCGGTCCCAACCATGTTCTGCCCACCTTGTTTAGTGCCCGGTATTCCTCGGCTTTGTCCGTGGATTTTTTTACTAAGAAGACCAGTATAGTGGCCGCATCCCGGGAATATATGCGCGAGCATGGGGACAAGATAGCCGCCCTGGCCCGATTGGAAGGATTGGAGGCGCATGCGCGTAGCGCAGAGATGCGCACCGGGAAATTCCGGGAAAGTTAAGGCCCGCCTTGTTGTTTAGGGCGGCACCGGATCCGGCCGGGTTTTCTGAAAACAAGCATCAATTAATTTATACCAAGACAATACAGGAGGCTGGTAGTAATGCAGGTGGTGACCAAGACCAGAATCGGGGAGGCCAAGCTGCTTTCAGCCGGAAAGGTCCGGGATATATACGAATTGGATAAAGAGCAGCTGTTGATCGTGACCACGGACCGGATGAGCGCATTTGATGTGGTCCTTCCCGACCCCATTCCCTACAAGGGTGTGGTTTTGAATCAGATGACCCTTTTCTGGATGGATATGTTTTCCGATCTGGGAGAAAATCATATCCTGCACGCTGACTTCTCCCAGTTTCCGGATTATCTGGGCAAATACGAGGATCAATTGCGGGGTCGTTCGGTCATAGTCCGCAAGACCAAGCCTTTGCCGGTAGAATGCATTGTCCGGGGCTATATCAGCGGCTCGGGCTGGAAAGACTATCAGAGAAGCGGCAAGGTATGCGGCCATGAACTACCTCCGGGACTTATTCAGTCCCAGAAGCTGGAAAAACCGCTTTTTACCCCCTCCACCAAGGCCGGGGTTGGGGAACACGACGAAAATATCACCGGGCATCAGGCCAAAAGTCTTGTCGGAGAGGGCCTTTTCCGCCTTGTTGAGGATCTTTCATTGCAGATGTATTCCCGGGCCCGGGATTATGCGGCCAAACGAGGGATTATAATTGCGGACACCAAATTTGAATTCGGGCTGGCCGGGGGAAAGATGTACATAATCGACGAGGTGTTAACCCCGGATTCTTCCCGTTTCTGGCCGGCCGAGAGCTACGAGCCCGGCCGTCCCCAGTCCAGTTTTGACAAACAATACCTCCGGGACTGGCTGGAGTCCTCGGGATGGGACAAGACAGCCCCTGCCCCCTCCCTGCCGCAGGAAGTGATAGATGAGACCAAAAACAAGTATTTCCAGGCCTATAAACTGCTGACCGGAAAAGAGCCGGAAATAGACTGAGAAAGAATCCCAAACGCATGAGGAGTAATTATGCTGCTTAAGGACAAAAAGGCGTTGATATTTGGTGTGGCCAACAAAAAAAGCATTGCCTACGGCGTTGCTGAAAATTTCCGCGCTCAGGGGGCCAGACTGGCTTTCAGCTACGTGGGTCAGGCCTTGGAGAAGAGGGTAGTCCCCATAAGCGAGGAGCTGGGAGGCGAGTTCACCTTTAATTGCGACGTGGGTAGCGATGAGGATATTGATCTGGCCGCGAATACGGTGCAAGAAAAATGGGGCGAAGTGGACGTATTGGTCCATTCCGTGGCTTTTGCCGAGCGGGAGGATCTCTCCGGGCGTTTTATTGAGACCTCCAGGCAGGGGTATCATACCGCCCTGGACATATCCGCCTATTCCCTGATCCGGTTGTGTAAGGCCTTTGAGCCCCTTTTCACCCCGGAAGCCTCGGTGATGGCCATGACCTATTTGGGATCAGTGCGGGCGGTCAAAAACTACAATGTCATGGGGGTGGCCAAGGCCGCGCTCGAAGCCGGGATACGCTACCTGGCGGTCGACCTGGGAGAAAAGGACGTACGGGTGAACGGCATAAGCGCCGGGCCCATCAAGACACTGGCTTCCTCTGGAGTTTCCGGATTTAAGGATATCTTCCGGACAATAGAGGACAAGGCCCCGCTTAAGCGCAATGTTTCCCAGGATGATGTGGGCCGGACCGCTGTATATCTGGCCTCGAATCTGTCCTCCGGGGTGACCGGGGAGATCGTGTACGTAGACTCTGGGTACAATACCATAGGGGTGTGATTGTTATGAAAAGTCTGCTTCTAATTGTTGGTATAGTGGTTGTCTGGATAGTCCTGGTCCGGGTGGTTTTCCCCAAGCTAGGAATAAATCCCTGAGGTGCCGGTGATTCCTGCAGTCTGCAGGATAAGGACAAGAAATAAAGACTGGGCCAGGGACAAGACTTATGGGTGTTAATATCTATCCGTCTTATCTTTTGGCTGCCAAATTTGCGGCTCGGAAATTTTAACACCCGCCAATCAAGCATTCAAATCAAGATTTTAGTGCTGGGCTCGTTGTTAAAAGCAGGGCCAAGGAGCAAAAGGGTTAGACCCTTTCTGATTTTGAGAAAACCAAGAACTGATCTCCGGAGCCGGCTTCAAAACAGCCGGCTCTTTGTTTTCACGCGAAGCGCGGGGATTATGCCGATTTCTTTTAAATGCGGTTAGCGGTTGAAATCAGCTGGGCTCTGGGGTAGTGGAACAGTATATTTGGCTTATCAACAATTGTCGGGAGCCGAGTATCAACCCAAAGGATGTGATTGGGTCAATTACGACCGGTTCAACAGGCCGCCTTTAAATCTTTCAATGGCAGCAAGCCGGCAATGAGTTCAAATTCTTACCTACAGATAGGTACGCGCTTAGACCTTGAACTTTTTTGCACCGCTCCCGTTAATTTTTTCAGCGGCCCGGGATACAAGAAATTTTGCAACAGCCAATTAAATCCGGTGGTTTTAAAAGAGGCGAGCGATGGAGAAAATTTCCGGAGAAGAGGAAAAGATTGTCCGCAGAGAGTTCCGGGTTCCGGTAGGGGAAGAGGACCATGTTCGGATTTCGGTCCGGGGAGAGGAATTTCCGGTAAGGAATTTGTCCGCCCGGGGCGTGCAGATCATTTATTTTTCCCAAGACGGCTTCCGAGTGCATACCGATCTAGAGCAGACGAAGCTCTTGGTAAGGGACCGGGAGATAGAGGTTCGGACCCGGGTCGTGTACACTACTTCTTATGATCCGGATCGCTTCGTTTGCGGTTTATATTTTTATGAAATCAGTGAGCCGGACCTGGAGTTTTTGGAGAAGTTTATTCTTGAAAAGAGGCGAACCGTACTCAAGGGCGATTAAACAAGAACAATACGGGTTAAACAATTGACTGCAGAGATGGATAATGAGCTCTCCGCTATCGCGGACATTCTTGAATACGGGGAGGATGCCTTTCCGGTCCGGATGAACCGCGCCCTGAACCGTCTGGCAGAGGTTGTGGGCGGAAGCGGGGCCTACCTGCTGGCTCCAGACGGCCGCCTAGAAGAACTGGTGGTCCTGGCCGCACACCGGCCGGATCTGGTCGGGAAGCGCAAGGAGATGGGTGCGGGCAGTATTCTGGGCCGGGCGTTTCAGACCCGCAAGAGGGTCTTTATTCGGGATGTGCCCCGGCATTTGGGTCCCGGTGGCTCAAGGGCCAGCAACCGTTCAATTCTTATCCAGCCGGTTATCTCGGCCGAGGCGGAGATCAAAGGCTTGCTGTGGCTGGGCAATCGCAGAAGTGATCTCCCCTTTGACCGCCAGACCGGGGATCTGGGTGCTAAATTCGCGGCGATCGCCGCCTATTTCTGGCACCGTCTGGAAGCTGTGGCCAAGCCCATGTTTGATTCCCATCCCCGGGCGAATATTATGGAGGATCTTTTTTCCGAAAGTTCTCCTAAAGTGCATGATGATTTGCGGGGTATGGCCGAGCTGGTGGATGAGTTTACGCACAAGCAGGCCCGCGGTGAGGACGAGGACAGGGAGGAGGAAGAATACGTCCGGGTATATTCTTCCCAAGGGGAAAAAATCATTGTCCCGGAACAGTTTTCCGGACCGAAGATAAAACGGACCTATTATCTGCGCCCCAACACCCTGCAGAGACTGGAGCGGGTTCAAAAAAGATTGATGGATTATCTTCCTCCGGAAAAGAAGTCAGCAGTCAGCAAATCCTATCTGGTGGAAGTGGCCCTGAGTATTGTTTTGCGCGACTACGAGTCCGATCCCTGGGCAAGCATGCTCACGGATTACATAGAGACGGATATAGGGTTTCACAGTCCGGAATAGTCTCCGGATCGAAGGGCCCGCCTGGCAGTCATATTTTACAGTCTGGAGAGGGAAATGTTGATCACTTGTCCGCATTGCAAGCATGAGTTCCAGATCGATGAACGCAAGATCCCGGACAATGTCAAAATTGCCCGTTGCAAGGTGTGCGGGGAGAAATTCGATTTAAAGGCCCAGCTGCAGAAGAGCCATAACACCGTTTCCGGGTCGGGAAAACAAGTCCGGCCCCGGAAGTTGGCGGTTTCCCTGTCCAAAGGAGGGGTGGGCAAAACCACGACCGCGGTCAATATTTCCGCCGGACTGGCTTTTGCTGGGTACAAGGTCCTTTTGGTAGACGCGGACACCCAGGGCCAAGCCAGCTATATCCTGGGGCTCAACCCGGCCGCCGGGCTTACCGAGCTGGTTACCGGAGAGCTCGAGCCACAGGAGGCCCTGACCAAGGCCAGGAAGAATCTGTGGGTCCTGGCCGGCGGGCGGTCCCTGGCCGGGGTGCGTCGGCTTATCGACAGGCAGGATTTCGGCGGGGAAAGGACCATTGCCAATGCCTTAAAGGCCCTGGACAGCGACTATGATTTTGTGATCGTGGATACTTCTCCGGGCTGGGATCCGCTGACAGTGAATGTGCTTTTTTACGTCCGGGAGCTGCTCCTCCCGGTATCCCTGGAGATCATGAGCCTGCAGGGCCTTTCCGAGTTTTTGAAGAGCATCTCCTCCATCCAGAAGTACCGTCCGGAACTGGAACTCAAGTATCTGGTCCCTACTTTTTTGGACCTGCGGGTCAAAAAGAAGGTGAACACATTTCTGGACAAGCTGAATGACTATTATTCCAAATACTTGTGTGAACCGATCCGGTATAATAATCTCCTGTCCCAGGCGCCCATGTACGGCAAGACCATTTTCGAGTTTGCACCCGGATCCAGGGGATCGGAGGACTACCGTAATCTTGTCCGTCGCATAGCGGACAACCCGGATCTTTTCAAATGATTTCCTGGTTCTTGTCCGTCTGTTCCCTGCAGGGATACGTGTATTTCAGCCGCAGCGCACGGCCTTTGCTCTTTTATGTAACCGCTCGAATTCATTAACTTACTTGTTGGACTAGAAAATACTTCAACCTTCCGTTTAAAGTATCCAAACGGATCAGGCGAGTTTAAGATTCATTTGTTTTCTGCAGGCGCGCCTTTTTTAACCCTGAAATTTATATGCTGATCATCAAATGTTCCGGGTGCAAAAGAAAGCTGCTTAAATATCGCAAGATAGGACCCGGAGCGGTGCTTCGCTGTCATAAGTCCAGGGTGGACAAGTGGCTGGATGCTGAGGAGAAGCATGGTAAATTGCTCTGCCTCTGCGGACGGGTAGTGGGGCTGGACAAGGGCACTTATTATAAGATGATCCGCAAGGCTTTTACCTATAGCGGCACCAAGGTAAGTAAGTAATCTTATTGGCCCAAAGAAGTCAGCAAAATTTGTGGGTATGCTTCGTTAAAAGCATTGAACAAAAGTAAGACGGATAAAATTCCCTTCTAACATTGAGGGTCTAAATTTGCCCGGAAGTCGCCTGTTATCCGATTATATAAATTTGCATGTGGATCCGGGAAAG
>JBKHGE010000017.1:0-45349 GCA_046539845.1 Desulfonatronovibrionaceae bacterium | reverse complement strand
GTCCAGAGGTTATAATCCGCTGGCAAGAGATTGGCTGTCCAGTTCCACTTCCGGTAGGTCCCCGACAGATGAGGCCTCGCGGATAAGCTGTCCTTTGTAGGACTGAGGAAGCGTGTCCAGATCTCCGTCTTCAAAGAATGTCAGGGCCTTTAATGAGATGGCTGGCTGGAACTCCGACCACATCTTTCGGGCGGCGGCCAAGCCTTGGGCAAGATCATTCCCGGCCCTTAGAAGAAAGGCTATATCCATATAATCTTTGGCCAGGGGACGTTGGATGATCAATTTGAGCTTGTGAGCCAGCAAATCCTTCTCTGAAGCGACATAGAGTACGTTATCCTCAGTAATGTCTGGAGGGGTGATTCGTCCGGTGCTAATCCCGCCGAAAAAAGAAATTTTTACCGGATCGGTTTCGTCGGATATTTGCACAGTAAGGGTGTTTTTTTCGTCTTGAAGAAGGTTTATCTTGGACAGGAAAGGCAGAGACAAAAGCTCTTCTTTTTGTAACGGTGCGTTAGTATAAAAATCAAAGTCAACGGATATCCTATGCCCTAAACGCAAGGCTATAGCTGTATCCCCATAAAGGACGAATCCCATATTTTTTAGTGCCTTTAGTTCGGGCCATATGCTCCTTTGGGACGGAGGTAAAATTTCATAATGGGTTTGCAACTTTATCATGTCAAATTTCTTTGCGGCAGGGGAGGGACATTGCCTGGAGCGGCCAACCCGAGCCGGTAATGCCAGTAATGCCATGATTTTTTGTCGAATTGCCCGGCGTAGGCCTGAAGAAGTACTTGACGCATGTATTCCTTGCTGACTGTATGGTCCATTTTTTGGACGTCAGAGTAATCTCCAATATTCATTACCTGGGAGATTATTATTTCCGGGTGCTTTAGTGCATCTTCCGGAGTTTTCCACCACACATAATATTTTGCCAGATTATAAAGCACTTCCAGGGCTTCATTAGTAAATTTTTTATCCATTTGGGTGTAACCCTTATATGTTAGGGGGTTTAAACATATAAACTTTATTTTACTTCAAATTCTGATAAAAATCCACCAAGTAGCGGACAACCTTTTCCTCCGGCCAGTATTTAACCATGAATGTCCGGGAATATTGCCCCAACTCTTCGCGCATGTCCCTGTCCCGGATGAGTGTCTTTAGATCGTTTTTTAAGGCCTGCGGGGAAGAAATGAACCAGGGCAGTTTAGCCACTCCCGCGAATTTTTGTATATGCTCCCTATTCCATTTATCCAGTCCGGCTATGGTGCAAAGACCCTGGGCCAGTCCCTCCAGGCTGCTCACCCCGAAATAACCTTGCAGGTGATCAAAAAGGATATGGCCCCTTTGTTTGCGTTGCAGGCATTCAACGTGTGGGGTGTTGCGGATTATATCCGACTCGATTTTTCCCGGAATTTCCCGGATGAGTTCGTTTACACAGCCTTGATACCTGTCTGTGTCTTTTAGTTCTGTGCGGGTCGGGGAGTGGACAAGGCGGACGGGTAAATCCGGTTTTCCCTTCGCCTGGTTGTAAAGCGGATCATTCTCCGGGACCACATTGGGTTGCCATCTGGCCTCGGGCAGGAGCTTCAAAAGATCCGGGGTGCTTGCCAGGAGGTTTTTGCGGTTTCTCTCCGCGTATTTTCCCCTAAATTTTCCCGGGGTGCTGCGAAAATCCGGGTGACCGTGATGGTGATGTATTACGGCTTTGCCCTGCATATGTTCCGCCGGTACAAATGGCCCAAAACGAGTGTTTTCGTCCGCGGTCATGTGGAAATGAAAGATATCGCTTTTACTGAGCAGTTCAGAGACCTCTTCCAGGCCGACCGAATCCAGCCAGGGCAGGTGCAGGTCTTTCTCGAACATGAAATTATAGCGGATCTCCCGGGTCAGAAGGCGGCAGGAGTGTTCGGTATGCCTGTTCACGGCCCGGGTAAAGGCGATACCCGTGCCAGCCGGGTCATTTATGGCCAGCATCAGTATGCGCATGGGGTGAACCTTTTTTTTTGTGTCCCTGCGGGGGGTCTTTATTTTCCCGGAGACGCGGAACCGCAGAACGGGGAAAAAGAGGTCCTTCCCTCAGTCTCCCGGTGCCGTTGCGAACTGATTATTGAGGCCAGCTATCTGATAAGTTCAGGGCTTAGCTGCCGGTCACGTGGTATTTGGACCCGGGTTTTTTTCCCCACAACCTCGTCCCATTTAAGCGGGCTCATACCGGTTCCCGGGCTTTTTACGGTTAGATCCTTTTCCGTGAGCCTGTGCCCCGCCTCTATATCCCGGGCAGCCACAATGCTCTTTCTGAGTTTCAAAGCCGCGGCCGCCTCTTTTTCGGAGACCATTTTGTCCCGGACTTGCATGGACTTTTCCACTTCCCGGATCATGGCCGTGAGTGAGCGCAGTTCCTCCGGTTCCAGAGACACCTGATGATCGGTCCCGGGGAGGTTTTTGTTCATGGTGAAATGCCGCTCCACTATGCAGGCCCCACGGGCCACTGCGGCCAGAGTGGGGGCGAACCCGTGTTCATGCCCGGAATAACCCACAGGGAGCCCGTATCTTTCCCACAGCATGTCCATGACTGGGAGCCCGATATCTTTCGGGGGGCAGGGATAGGAGCTGTTGCAGTGCAAAAGGATTATCCGGCTGTGGAAGTGCTTCAGCTCGGCCACAGCGTGGTCAATCTCCGCCCAATCAGACATGCCGGTGGAAAGGACCACGGGGATCCCCATCTTCCCCACTCGGCGTAAGAGGGGGACGTTCACTAGGTCAGCGGAACAGATCTTGGCCATATCCCATCCGATCTTTTGCATCTGATTTGCGCTTGTTTCATCCCAGGCGGAGGCGAAAAAGACAAGACCCAGCCGGTGGGCTAGCTCTTTTAATTTAGCCATTTCCTGGACTTCGAGCTCTAGGGCCTGCCGGTGTTCCCCGTAGGTAAGCCCGAAACTGTTTTGCCCGATATAAGGGGCGTTTTGACCTTCTGCGGTTAAAAGGCTTTGGATATCGCGCTTTTGGAATTTAACCCCGTCAACTCCGGCCTCGGCCGCGGATAAAACCATTTCCCGGGCCAGGTCGAATTTGCCTTGATGGTTGTTTCCGATCTCCGCGACAACAAAACACGGCCGGCCGGGTCCGATTTTGCCCCTCCGGGGCAAGGATATCTGTTTTGTCTGCATTAAAGCCCCATGACCTTTATTTTTTTCTTTTCAAGCAGGGAAGCGAGTTGATTCTTAACGGCCTGGTGCTGGGCAAGAGAGGTTATGAGCACTGCGTCGAAGCGGATAGTGCACATTATTTCCGGAGGGGAAACCACTATTCCCTGTATTACCTGACCCTGTTTGCCGGGATCGTTGTCCACCACCGCAATGATGCAAAGTGTGGTTTCCTGCAGGGCAAAGAGCGCCGCCTCGCAGATCTCGGAGGCCCCGAAGAGTACGATTCGTTTTGCTCCCGAGTCTTTAAGCCTCTCCAAGCCGTCTCGTATCTTTTGCTTAAGCGAGGCATATATGCGTATCACTTCGGAGCCGTACTCCCCAAACATTTCGGTGCGGGCCTCCTCCCCCTTGGGGGTCAGCAGGTAAGCATAACTCTTGCCGTTTACAGGCTCCAGCCTCAAGAGCCCCTCTTTTTGGAGCTGCTTGATATATGAATTGACCATTGCCCCGCTCAAACCGACCCGCCGCCCCAGTTCGCTCTGATTTATCCGACTGTCCAGTCTCAAAGTCTCAAGCAAATAGAGGATCCGGGCCTTTTTGCCGGGCTGAAAAAAGTTTTTTTCCTCAATAGCCATGTGCGGATCCAATTTCTTTCAACCCTGGCGTTTAAACGCGGTCAAAAGCAGGGGGTGTCAGCTTTTTGTCTGCCGGGGGAAGGGCTGCCTCCGGGCGCACTTCGTCCCCGTCAAGGGCCGGATCCTTCACAGAAAAAAGACAATCCGGCCTTTGCAAATCGTAAAGCAAGCAAAATGCCAGATGTTGGCCAGAAATATTATTAATCAAGTGAATAAGGCAGAGCATAGAGAGCAGGAACTGTCAACCAAGGGTCAGGCCTTATAAGGTGGTTGTGTATGTCCTTTACGGCTTCGTCCTGTTTTGACAGTATGCAACGCAAGAGTTCGCCTGGCCTGAAAATTGTTTACCTGGTTAATAAGTGCCCCGCGGATATCTTCAGGGTCTTCCTCGGCATTGTTTCTGGTCAGGAGCCCGGCAGGGCCGATCTTTTTATTGGGTTTTCAGCCTGGGGCGATTTAAAAGAACCAGGGGGGCGTGCTTCCGCTGGGCCTCTGCAGCCTCTTAGAGCATCTAAAAATCAGAGGGATTATTGACATTTAATTTATATAGGGGCAGGCTGACGTAAATAATGTAGTATAAGTCCCGCTTTAACAGCATTTTTGACCCTTGTCGGACTTGCGGCGCGAAAGCCTTGTCAGCCCGTTGAGGAACCTCGAAGGGCAGCAAAGAGGAAAAGAATAGATTCTTCAGCAGGCTGCCCTTGAATTCCCTAAGGGTAGCAAAGCAAAAAAAGTTAAAGTCCTTACCTTCAGATAAGTACGCTTTAGCCTTGGCCTTTTTTTGCGCCTTCCCCTAGGGTTTTGCAGCTCCTGGGGCCCGAGGTGCTTTTCAACAGTCGGACAGCCCAGATCAAAACCTATGTTCAGAAAAATCGGTCTGAAAAGAAGCGTAGTCAACGACCTCATCCTCTGGCTTTCGATCAGCCTGAGCTTGGTTATTGTCGTACTCGGCGCGGTGCTGGTGACCCTGTATCTGCACCAGGCGGAAAGGGAGCTTTTGGACAAGGCCCGCTCCCGGACCCAGGAGCTGGGCAAGGTGCTCAGAAATCCCATGTGGAATGTGGACCGAGAGGGGGTCAAACGTATTGCCGACGCCTACCTGCAGGGGGAATTTGTCGCCGGGATCAGCGTAAGCGAAACTGGCGAAGCGTTTGCCGATGGTGGATCCCGGGTGGTCTATAAAAAAGGGGCCCTGGACACCCCCGGCCTTATCCGCGAGGAAATTGATATCCGGAGAAAGGGGCAAAGCCTGGGCCGGGCCACCCTGACCTTTTCCCGCGAGCCCCTGCACTGGACCAGCGGGCTTATAATCCGCACCGTTTTTTTGCTAACGGCCGCGGTGATTTTGTCCATCTATATAATCACCCGTATTATCCTACACAGGATGCTCTATATCCGCCTGCGCGATCTGGTCTTCGGATTCAGGGATATTGCCGCGGGAAACTATCAGGAAAGGCTCGAGTCGCTCCCGCAGCATGACCTCAACGCCCTGAATACCGAGGTCAACAATATGGCCCGGCAGATCGAGGCCAGGGAGCAGGCATTGGAACAGGAGATAAGCGAGAGAAAAACCGCGGAAAGGGCCCTGAAAGACTCGGAGAGGCGCTACCGCAGCATTTTTGAGAACTCCCTGGACGGGATATTTCAGATTTCACCGGACGGGGAGTTTCTGAATGTGAATCCGGCCACGGCTGAGATCATGGGCTTTGACTCGACGCAAAAGTTCATGCGCGAGGTGGAGAATATAAGGGATATCTTTGCCCACCGCACCGAGGCTGAGGAATTCTTGCGCCGGTTGCTGGAGAAAGGCCGGGTGGAGAATATAGAGCGCCGGGCCCGTAAAAAAGACGGAACCCATATCTGGCTCCAGATCCAGGCCCAGGCGGTGGGTGGCCGGGAAGATGAGCCGGAGTACCTGGAGGGATTTGCCAAGGACGTCACCGCGCGTAAGCTGGCTGAGGAGGAGCTGCGCGAGATGAACAGGGACCTGGAACGCCGGGTGGCGGAAAGGACCAGGGATCTGGAGAAGGCCAACCAGGATCTGCTCGCGGCCAAGGAGCAGGCGGATGCCGCGGCCATGGCCAAGAGCCGGTTCCTGGCCAATATGAGCCACGAGATCCGTACACCCATGAACGGGATCATCACCTCCGCGGAGCTGGCCATGCAGGAAGAGATGCCCGAGAAGACCCGGCGGTATCTGTCCATTATCAAGAGGTCCGGAGAACAGCTCCTGGGTAGTGTAAACGATATCCTGGATTTTTCCAAGGCGGATGCCGGACAGATGCAGCTGGAGAACCACGGCTTTGATCTCCGGGAGGTCCTGGAGTCCTGTGTGTCCGGATTCGAGCACAAGGCCAAAGAAAAAAACGTCGAACTCCTTATTGACCTGCAACCCGATCTGCCCCGGGATCTGGTCGGAGATTCCCTGCGCCTGCGTCAGATCATGTCCAATTTTTTGAGCAACGCCCTGAAATTCACGGGCAGGGACGGGGTGGTTGTGCTTTCGGTGCGGCGATGCACTGGAGATGCTGCGGATGATATCCGGCTGGAGTTTGCGGTCACAGATACCGGCCGGGGGATGAGCGAAGAGGAGCAGTCTCTTTTGTTCCAGCCCTTTTCCCAGGCCGACGCCAGCACCACCCGCAAATACGGCGGAACTGGACTGGGTCTGGCTATATGTAAGCAGCTCGTGGAGCTAATGCAGGGGGAAATCGGCGTCCGTAGCAAATTACACCAGGGTTCGCGTTTTTATGTCCGCGTCCCCCTGGGGGTGCAGAAGGATTCCCGTCCCCTGCACCGCCGGATGCCGGAGGAGGCCGGAGTGCACCGGGTCCTGGTTGTAGACGACTGCGAAGAGGTGGTTTCCCTTATAAGCCGTATCCTTGCCAATTCCGGGTTGGAGGTGGAGGGGTACACCTCGCCTGAGGATGTCCTGGACCGCCTGGAAAGAGAGGATTCAATTTGTGATTTTGATCTTTTGATCACCGATTTTCGTATGCCGCAGATAAACGGCCTAAAGCTGTGTGCCGAACTCAAGAAGAAGTGCGGGAGGCAAAAGCCAGTGCTTATGATCTCCGCGTACGAGAGCGAAGTATCAGCCGCGGATATGAAACAGGCCGGGGTGGATTCCTTTTTGGCCAAGCCCCTGAACCAGTCCTTGATAATGGACACCCTGGCCGGTCTGTTCCGTCCGGAGAAGAGGGAGGAAAAAAGACGGGAAAAGGCGATGTCTGCAATGGATATGCGCAAAAAGAAGCTCTCCGGGCTCAGGGTCCTGGTGGCCGAGGACAATGCCATAAATCAGGAGATCATCCGCGACGTCCTGGAGAACGCGGGCTTGGAATGTTTAATGGCTGAAAACGGCCGTCAGGCCCTGGATACGGTAAAAGAACAAGCCGTGGACGTGGTGCTCATGGATGTACAGATGCCGAAAATGGACGGTTTTGAGGCTACCCGCCGCATCCAGGAGGAGCTGGGGGAAAAGGCTCCGCCGGTGGTGGCCATGACCGCCCACGCCCTCAAGGGGGACGCAGAGCGCTGTTTACGGGCGGGCATGACCGGGTATGTCAGCAAGCCTATAAGCCAGGAAGTTTTGTATGACGCTCTGTGGGACGCGGTCCAGAGGTCCAGATCGCGGGTGCTGGCTTCTGCGGAGCAGCCCGCTGCCTACGGCCGCGACCCGGAGTTCTCCCCGGATAAAAAGGTCGTGGATCTGGACGCGGCCCTGGAAGAATTGGGGGTGGGCCGGGAATCGGTGTTAAGGGTTTTGGCCAAGTTTAGGGACAAGTACAGGGATATAGCCGAGCGCTTCCGATCCCTGGCCGCTTCTGGGGACTGGGCGGAGCTCCATGACCTGGCCCATAGTCTGAAGGGAAGCGCCGGGCAGCTGCGGCTGGAGGCGGTGCAGCAGGCGGCGTACTCCCTGGAGCTGGCCGCCAAAGGCGGGGAAGTGGACCAAGTGGAGATAGAAAAGGGGATTTCTGATCTGGAAAAGACCATTTCCGCCATGGTCAGGGAGCTGGACGCGCTTTAGCCGCCGGAGGGAGACCAAGGTGTTTTCCCGGCCAATTATACATCCTATCCGGTCCGGACCACGGGCAGGTCCTTCCAGCTGGTGGTATAGGCTGGGGATATCTTTTCCCGGCGCATGGCCCAGGATTTTTGACCCCTTGTCCCTGATATTGCCCACTTGAGCGTTCCCCGCCCCCACCTGGAGTTTATCCTGTCCACGGTCTGCAACAGTTTTCTCTCCTTTTGCCTCTCCTCTGCCGGGGGATCGAAAAAGGTGGCTGGCCTGTTTTCAGGGACCAGACCGCTGAGCATAACCGCAGCCTTTTTATAGGCGGTGCCTTCCCGGACCAGGCCCTCCAGTACCTCCAAAGCCCGAGCGGCAATGGTTGCGGAGCAGGCTGTGGGCGGCATCAGCCCGCAGTGCGCGGACGCCGAGTGCTGCGGACCGGGCCCGAAGCGGTTGGTGGAGATGGATACGTGAACGCGGGAGGCGTGCATGGTTTTGCTCCGCAGTCTCTCGGCCGCTCTGGCGGCAAATGCGGAAAGCGCCTCTTTTAAGGCCTCGCGGTTTTGGATCTCCCGGGCAAAGGAGCGCGAGGAGACGATGCTTTTGGGCGGGTCTGGCTGAGTCTCCAGGTCCAGGCAGGGTCGGCCAGCCAGTTCCGTGCGCAGCTGCCAGCCACGCACGGTCATGGTCAAACGGGCGAATTCCGGGTCACAGCGCTTGAGATCCAGGGCGGTGAATATGCCCCGGGAGCGCAGGAAATGTGCTTTTTTCTTCCCTACTCCCCAGATATCATCCACCGGGGTGGCAGCCAGGATCCGATCCGTGTTCTGCGGCTCATCCATTACGCAGATCCCTGCTGCGCCGGGGTCTTTCTTGGCCACGCGGTTGGCCGCCTTGGCCAGGGTCTTGGTCGCGGCCGCACCCACCGAGACCGGGATCCCGGTCCAGGCGGGGAGGCGTTCCCGGATCTGCCGGGCCGTGCGTGCGGCTGTTTTGGAGGCCACCCGGGCAAAGGCCTCGTCTATGGAGTAGACCTCCAGGCCGGGGAGGATAGATTCCAGGCAGCGCATGACCCGGGCGGACATGTCCCCATACAGGGCAAAATTGGCGGAAAGGGCGGTCCCGCCGGCCTTTTCCAGGCTGCGGGAGCATCGGAAAAAGGGTTCGCCCATGCCTATGCCCAGGGCCCTGGCCTCCGGAGATCTGGCCACCACACAACCGTCGTTGTTGGACAGAACCACCACCGGCCTGCCGCGCAGGGAGAGGTCAAAGACCTGTTCACAGGCTACATAGAAATTGTTGCAATCCACCAGGAGAAAATATTTATGCATGGATCAGGGGCACCTGAATTTGCGGATTACTCCGGTGACCACTCCCCAGATTTCGAAATCCGTTTCCGGGGTGATTTCCAGGGCCGGATAATCCGGGTTTTCCGGTAAAAGGAACATTTTCTCTCCCTCGCGGCGGACGCGCTTTACGGTCAGCTCCCCGTTGACCACTGCGACCACGATACTTCTGCCGCCGGGCTCCCGGGCCCGGTCCACGACCAGGATGGCCCCGTCGTGGATGCCCGCGTCGCGCATGGAGTCTCCGCAGGCCCGGACAAAAAAGGTGGCGGCCGGGTTTTCCACCAAGTATTCGTTGAGATCCAGTTGTCTGTCGATATGGTCGTCCGCAGGGGAGGGGAATCCGGCCTGGACCCCGGAGAGATAGAGGGGCACATCTACTGCCGAGTGCGGGGCGAAAGCCTTTACGTCCGCCGGGTAGCAGCGCATCTGCGGGTCTTTTTTTGCTCTCCGCACCCGGGGGGTGTCTTGCGGTTCCTGGTTCATATCCGGGAGGTCCACAGGGGCAGACCGGTGGTCTGGTCATGCTCGCGGGAAAAATCAGGCCCCAAGAACTGCTCCAGGACGTATTCACAGGCAAAGACCATCGTGCCCGGGGCCAGATGCCCGCCCACGGCCCAACCCTTTTCCCCGGCCAGAGTCAGGTGGGCGTGGATTAAGGGGGAACCCTGCTTCAGGGAGACATTCCCTTTCAGGCTGAGTATTTCCATGGGACGGTCCAGGGCCAGGTCCTGATAGGTGCGGTCGTCCTGGCAGTAGTACTGCAGTCTGGCCCGCTCCACCGCCCCGATAGCCTCCACCCGGCCCAAGCGGATGTCTTTCTCCAGACATATTTCCCCAAGCGAGCCCAGGAGATCGCTTCCCCGTTCCAGTCTGCCCATAAATATCCTCTCCGGCTTGACTTCCCGGCACAAATGCATTTCCGGCTCCTTTCCGCTTTTATCTCCCGCCCTAGGACCTTTTCCCGCTCCGGCGGTCAGTAAGCAAGGTTCCTTTTATGCCATGTTTTTCTCCTCTGCTCAAGGCTGCGGCAGGCGGAGTTTTGCCGGAGGCGGGACAAAGGGGTCAAGCCCCGCGGTCTTTTTGCATGAGCGGTGATCATCTGTTTGCAGATTTTAATGCCTTGTCAAGCGATCACTTTTCAGGCTAATATAAATAAAAAACAAAGGACTCTTCACCACATACCGTATGGGTTTCCCGATCGGTCCTCCGTGCACTAAGGATTGCGGTGGAGAAAAATCCGCACCAGATTGTAAAGGTAGATTAGAAATCGAGCTGTTATGTCCGCTTTGCAGGCCCTGATAGTACATTCCGACCGTGAAGTCACCGCAGAACTCCGGGACATGCTGGCCCAGGTAGAAGAGATCCGGGTTTTGGGCGAGGCGGTGAGTTCGTTCGAGGCCCTGGAACTCTTGGAGCGTATAAAATACGATGTTTTTTTCGTGGGCCTGGACCTGCCCCAAGGTATGGACGGGATAGAACTGGCCCAGGTACTTTCCCAGCGCAGGTACCGGCCAGCCATGGTCTATGTTGCGGACCGGGAGGACATGGCCTTCAAGGCCTTTGAGGTCGGGGCCACGGACTATCTGCTGCTGCCTTTGTCCCGGCCCCGGCTGGAGAAAACTGTGGAGCGCTTAATGCACGCCGGTCCCCAGGCCAGGATAGTCTCCCCGGACCGGGATATCGCCGGAGACGGGAACGAAATGGACGAGGAAATGGTCCATTTGCCCTTGGCAGACGACGACCAGGACAAGTTCCTGCAGGCCCTGAACAAGGCCTGGGACTATCGGGCGGAAAAAAGGGTCAATCTGGAGAAACTGGCCATAAATATAGACGGCAAGCTGCTCCTTATCCCCTATAACCAGATAATCTTTATAGAGGCCTATGAGGACTACAGCTACGTGCATACCTCCCAGGAGAAATTTTTGACCTCCTACCGGCTGAAGAACCTGGAAGAGAGGCTGCGTGATCACCGCTTTTTCCGAGTTCACCGCAAGTACTTGGTCAACCTGGATATGGTTACCGAAATCGCTTCCTTGCCCGGGAGCAATTTCATGCTCCGGACTGCCGGCCGGAAAAGAATTGAACTGCCCATAAGCCGCAGAAGGATCGGGCAACTCAAACAGCTGCTCGGCCTATGACGTCCTGCGATGGTCCGTGTGCGGCGGCGGTCTGCTTTTGTTTGTCCGCTTTTCCGCGAACTGCCGGCGGCTTTGCCGTTTATCCCATGCTTGCTGCCTTTGGTCGATTAAAAATTCCCCGACAGAGGTTCTTCTGGTCTATAGGTCGAGAATATTCTGGATAATTAAGTCAATAATTCCCGTGAAGTTGCCGTGTACGCAGTCCTGCCTGTTTAGTAGCAGGAGCAGGTTGCCAAAGCATTTCCCAAGGAGGAGATCATGGAAGACAAAGGTTCGCTTGATGCCTTGATGCAGGAAGAGCGGGTATTTCGGCCCCTGCCGCAGATGGTGATCGAGGCAAACGTCAATCCTCAGGAATATTCCGAGGCCCTGAAGCAGGCCGAGGAAAACTATTTGGATTACTGGGAGGACGCGGCCAAGGAACTGGATTGGTTCAAGAAGTGGGACCAAGTCCTGGATGATTCCGAGGCCCCGTTCTACAAGTGGTTCACCAATGCCAAATGCAATATCGCTTACAACGCCCTGGATCGGCACATTGAAACCGCGAACAAGAACAAGCTGGCCCTTATCTGGGAAGGTGAGCCCGGGGACACGAAAAAATACACCTATTACGAGCTCTATCGGGAAGTAAACCGCTTTGCCAATGCCCTGCGCGCCCTGGGCATTGAGAAAGGGGACCGGGTAGTCCTGTATATGCCGCCCCTTCCGGAGACCATAGTGGCCATGCTGGCCGTGGCCAAGGTGGGCGGGATCCACAGTATGGTCTTTGCCGGTTTTTCCGCCCGGGCCCTAAGGGACCGTATCGAGGATGCCTCGGCCAAGCTGGTAATAACCGCGGACGGATTCTACCGCAACGGCCGGGTGTTCAATGTGAAAAAGATTGTGGATGAGGCCCTGGTCGGCGGTTGTGAGAGCGTGGAGACCATGGTTGTCGTCCACCGGGCCAGTGTGGAGGCGGAAATGGTCGAGGCCCGGGACATCTGGTACGATGCCCTGGTCCGTCAGGAAAGCCCGGTGGCCCATACCGAGGTCATGGATTCCGAAGATCCGCTGTTCCTCCTGTACAGCTCCGGGACCACAGGCAAACCCAAGGGGATTTTGCACACCCACGGCGGCTATATGGTCGGGGTGCACCGGTCCCTGAACTGGGTGTTTGATATCAAGCCCACGGATATCTTCTGGTGCACTGCGGACGCCGGCTGGATCACCGGGCACAGCTATGTGGTTTACGGACCTCTGGTGGCCGGGACGACCACGGTTATGTATGAGGGACATCCCTTGTATCCCCAGGCGGACCGCATGTGGGACCTGGTCTCCAAATACGGGGTGACCATTTTCTACACCGCGCCCACCCTTATCCGCATGCTCATGCGTTTCGGCACCCAGTACCCAAAAAAGCATGATCTATCCACGCTGAGGCTTTTGGGCTCCGTGGGCGAACCCATAAATCCCGAGGCCTGGGTGTGGTTCTACAAGAATATCGGCCGCTCCGAGTGCCCGATAATGGATACCTGGTGGCAGACCGAGACCGGTTCGATCATGTTAAGCCCCCTGCCCATATCCCTTTTAAAGCCGGGATCGGTTTCCAAACCCATGCCCGGAATATTTGCGGACGTGGTGGACGAGAAAGGAGAACCTGTTCCCCCGGGCAAGGGCGGTCTCTTGGTCCTGAAAAAGCCTTGGCCCTCCATGCTCAGGACCCTGTACAAGGATCCGGAGAGATACAAGGAGACCTACTGGAATAAGATGCCCGGCGTGTACTTGGCCGGTGATGTGGCCCGCAAGGACGAGGACGGATATATCTGGATCCAGGGTCGCTCAGACGATGTCTTGAATATAGCCGGGCACCGGATCGGGACCGCGGAGCTGGAAAGCGCTCTGGTCTCGCACAGGTCGGTGGCCGAGGCGGCTGTCATCGGAGTCCCGGACAAGATCAAGGGCGAGGTGGCCAAGGCCTTTGTCCTTTTGAGCGAGGAACACGGGGCACTCGAAGACCAGGATGAATTGATAAAGGTCCTTAAGAACCACGTGCGCAAGGAGCTCGGACCGGTTGCAGTGGTCAAGAGCATCGAATTCAGAGACAAGTTGCCCAAGACCAGGAGCGGCAAGATCATGCGCCGGGTGCTTCGCGCCGAGGAACTCGGCGAGGAGGTTGGAGATACCTCCACTTTAGAGGATTAGCCGGCAAAAGGGCTGGAAACGAGAGTTATAAAAAACGGGCCGCTTTTGCGGCCCGTTTTTTATAAGCTGTCCGACGGAAAAGCCAGCCATGTAGGTATACTTTTTGCCCGCAGGCCGAAGGGCCTTTTTAACCCAAGTCCTGGCGACTCAGGGTTCTTGGCCGTGGACAATCCGTTTCCACCGGGAGTGTTCCTCCCAGCTGAACCCGCCGGGATAGCAGGGCCACAGGGAGTTGTTCTGAAAAAGGGGCTCATCCAGGGGATAGGGGGAGTGTTTTTGGGCTGAAGCGAACATCCGGCTACCGGGGATGGGGGAGTATAAAGCGAGTTGCGGCCTTATCCCGCTTTGTTTGGCGATGTCTATGGCCTCGCGCACTTCATCCTCGCTTTGTCCAGGCAGCCCGAACAGGATATACGCCCCGGTTTCATCAATCCCAAATCCAGACTGGCGCAGATTGCTTACCGCTGCATCCCACTGTTCTTGGTTCAGCTTGCGGTCGTTTCTGTTGCCAAACCCGGTTTCCAGCCCCAGTCTGACCGTGGTCAGCCCGGCCCTTTTGAGCCGGGTGCAGGTATCAATATCTACCAGATACCGGGCGTGAACCGCGTTCGGGGTGTGCAGCCGGACCTGCAGGTCTTTTTCGGCCAAGAGGTCGGTAAACGGCCACAAAAATTTCTCTGGGTCCGCCAAAAGCGCATCGTCGTAAAAGGCGAAATCGCGTACTCCGCGTTCGTATTCGGACAGAAAAAGTCTTTTGAAGACCTGGAAAGGGGTGGGCCGAAATCCCCTGTACAGCAGATTGCTCGCGCAGTAGGAGCAGTTGAACGGACAGCCGCGCGAACCGAGTATCACCGAGAACCCGGGCTCTGGATACATCTCCAGGGCCGGAACGAATCCGGCTTCCTGGTTGGGCTGTGATAGGCTTCGGCCCACAAGGCCCTGGATCTTTCCCCAGTTTTCCGGGTCCTCCAGGCATCCGGTAAGGAGCAAGTCCGCCTCCTGGTGCTCTCCGGCGTGCTCCGGGCAGAGGGTGGTGTAGATCCCGCCCGCGCATACGGGCACGTCCGGCCAGATTTCCCGCACCAGCCGGATCATGCTGTTCACTCCGGGGTACCAATAGGTCATGATCGAGGTTATAAACACCACATCCGGAGGCGGAGTAAGTTCTATGAGAGACTGTCTTGCGGCCTCTTTGGGCAGCCCGTACCGGCTGTAGCGTCTGGGGATATGCCGCAGGAGGTCCGGTTTGGGGATTTCTGTCTTCGGATAGTGTCCGCAGCCCCAGCGGGTGGAGGCCGGCCAGGGGATATCCGCCCCGCCATTGTCTAGGCAATCCAGGAGGGCAACATTTGCCCCGGCTTTTTTGAGCATGTCCAGGCAGACCAAAAGCCCGACCGGTCTGGACCACAGATTGTAGGCTGCGAAATCGTATATCCAGGGATTTATTCCCAGGATGCGCGGGGCGGAGCTATTGCAGAAACTCCAGGTAATCCCTGGCCACTTCGGCCTGTTCGCTCTCCGGGTTCTCCTGCTCAATTCGTCTGAACCACTCTTTGGCCTCCTTTTCATCACCTAAGCGTACCAGACTCTCGGCCAGTTTCAGGATCAGCTCGGTGTTGCCCGGCGCAGCATCCGCACCCTGCCGCAACAGCTCCAGGGCATCTTCATCCCGGCCCATCTCCTGCAGGAGATCCACGGCCATTTCGTATCCGCGGACAAAGCGCCAGTTCTCCTGTACTGACTTGCGGGCGAACTCCAGGGCCTTGTTTCTGTCCCCCTTTTGTATCCACAACCGGGCCAGGTTGTAGGCGGGTTTTTCCGGGGTCATGTAAGTGACCACGTCCAGGGCGCGGTGCAGGGCCTTTTCCGCCTCGTCCAGCCTCCCCTGTGAGAGATAGAGTTGCCCTAGGTTGTTCCAGGCCTCGCCGTAGTCTTCTCTAAGCTCCACCGCCCGCCCGTACGCCTCTATGGCCTCGGGGATGTCTCCGAGCGCGGTATAGGCCAAGCCCAGATCGAAATGCAGTCTGGGGATGCCCGGATCCTTTTTTTGTACCTTTTTGAGCTGCTGCATGGCCTGCCTGTTCTCGCCCTGGATGAGGTGGCGTTCCGCCAGATCCAGCCGGGCCCGGGTCTGTTTGTCCTCCCGATGCCTGCCGTCCGGCCCCTCCTGCTCCTTGCCGGCGCATCCGGTGCTGAGCAGAAATACAGCCGTGATAAGCAAAGACAGTATTCTGACTGGAATAGCGGATCCACACATTTTCCACCTCCGTTGTTTTTGTTTCCGCCCGGCCTCTGGCTGACGGGACTAAATAACCTTGTTCAGGGAGTATTCAATTATCCCGGCCGCTCCTTTGGCCTGCAGCTCGGGGATGAGATCCCGCACCCGGCCTTCATCGACCACGATTTCTACCGAGACCCAGTCCGAATTGTGCAGGTCAGCCACGGTAGGCGCGGTAAGGCTAGGCAGGATCTGCATCACCTCGTCCACCTTCTGCCGGGGCACGTTCATTTTCAATCCGGAGAGCCGGTCCGCCCGGAGTGCGCCGTGTAAAAGGGTGTTTATGGTTTCAATTTTCTTTTTTTTCCATTCGTCCTCCCAGGCGCGGGGATTGGCGATGAACTGGGTATTGGTCTCCAGAAGATCGGCGATTATCCGCAGGCCGTGGGCCCGGATCGTGGTCCCGGTCTCGGTGACTTCCACTATGGCATCCACCAGCCCCTCCACCACCTTGGCCTCGGTCGCTCCCCAGGAGAACTCAACATCTACAGGGATGTTGGCGTTTTGGAAATATTTTTGGGTAAAGTTCTTGAGTTCGGTGGCGATTTTTTTGCCGGCCAGGTCCTCGGGGCGCTTGTATGGGGAGTTCCCGGCCACGGCCAGTACCCATCTGGCCGGTCGGTTGCTGACCTTGGAATATACGAGATCCGAGACTTTGACCACCTTGGATTCGTTTTCCAGGATCCAGTCCTTCCCGGTCAACCCGGCGTCCAGGGTGCCGTCATGCACGTAGGCGGACATCTCCTGGGCCCGGCAAAGAGAGCAGACAAGCTCCGGATCGTTGGTCTCCGGGAAGTAATTGCGGTGATGGGGTTTTATTTTCCAGCCCGCCCGTTCGAATAGGCGCATGGTGGCTTCCTGCAGGGAGCCCTTGGGGATGCCCAGCTTTAGAGTCTTTTGTCCGTTCATTTTATTTGTAGACCTCCTTGGGATCGAAGATTTGCGGCGAACACACGGACCATTCGCTGTCTTGGAGACGGTTGTAGAAGCAGGAGCGGTATCCCTTATGGCAAGCGGCCCCGCCGATCTGGTCCACGCTGTACAAAAGCGTGTCCCGGTCGCAGTCCAGCCTTATTTCCTTTATTTTCTGCACATGCCCGGAAGTCCCGCCCTTGTGCCACAGGGTGTCCCGGCTGCGGCTGTAGAAATGGGCCTCCCCGGTTTCCAGGGTCCTGTGCCAGGCCTCCTGGTTTACGTAAGCCAGCATGAGCACTTCCTTGGAGTCGTGGTCCTGGACAATGGCCGGGACCAGACCGCCGCATTTGGCGAAATCAGGTTGCAATTTTGTCCTCTCCTAATATTTCGTGTTTGTTTTGGTTTTTGTCCTGGTTTAAAATAACCGGAAAATTGAACCGCCAGTCCCACATTCAGATTAAAAATTTAAGTGCGAAGCGTCGAGGGAAACCACCTTCCGATTCAGGGCAATAATTCTCTTCAGGTCTTAAACTTTTTGTATCTGGCGCCTTGGAGGTTCAAGCCCCCGGGGGAGTTTCCGCCTTCAGCTGCCCGCAGGCCGCGTTTATATCCAGCCCCTTGCTCTTGCGCAGGGTTGCGGTCAGCCCCTTGGACCAGAGGATTTTCTCGAATGTCAACACCCGATCCTTGTTCGGCCTTTGGAAATGGTCGCTGTCCCCGGCCGGGTTATAGGCTATGAGGTTGACCTTGCATTTGAGCCCGTCCAGGATTTTGGCCAAAAGCCGGGCGTGTTCCGGGGAGTCGTTTTTGTCCTGGATGAGCAGGTATTCGATGGTCACTCTCTCCCGCGGCCGCAGAGGGAATCTTTTCAGCTCCTGCAAAAGGTCCCGGAGCTCAAAGCCGGCCGCCCGGGGCATGAGCTCGCGACGCAGCTCTTGGGTCGGGGCGTGCAGGGAAACCGCGAGCAGGGCCGAATCGCTTTTTCCCAACCCGGAGATCAGACCCGGAAATCCCACAGTGGAGACAGTGATCCTGCGCCTGGATATATCCAGCCCGAGCGGGTGGTGGAAGATAGTCAGCGCCTTTTTCATCTCCTCCCAGTTCAAAAGCGGATCCCCCATGCCCATGAACACGAAATTGGTTAGTCTCTTCTCCGGGAGGTGTTTTTGCATGTAGTTGCGGGCGGCCAGGACCTGGCCGGCTATCTCCCCGGCCCGCATGTTGCGGACAAAGCCCATCTTCCCGGTGCTGCAGAAGGTGCAGCCCATGGGACAGCCCACCTGAGAGGACAAACACTGGGTCATTTTTTCCTTTTCCGGGATCAAAACGGACTCTATCAGGGAGTCATCCTCAAGGCGCAAAAGGAATTTGACTGTCCCGTCCCGGCTGGTCTTTGCCGTATGGATCCGCGGCGGCCGGATCGTCCAGGATTCCTCCAGCCTACGTCTTAGTCCCTTGCTCACATTGGTCATGTCCCTGAACTCGCAGGCCCCTTTGGCCCATATCCAGGACCATATCTGCTGGGCCCTGAACCGGGGTTCGCCCGCGGACTCAAGCCAGGCGCGTAATTGTCTGTAGTCCAGTTCAAGGAGGTTGTTTATTGCAGGGTCTCCTTTTTCTTGTAGTTGACTACAAAATCCACTGCTTCCGGCACCGAGGTGACCTTGCCCGCTATCTGGGCCTGGAGGAGGGCGTCGCGCAAAAGCCCCACCTCCGGTCCGGGTTTGACCCCGGTAAATTCCATTATCTCGTGTCCGTTCAAAAGCGGCTCGAGCATGTCCTCGTCAATGTCCGCCCGCTCCAGCATCTTTAAGTTGTGATTGAATTCGGTGTAATTTCCGTCCCTGGCCTTGAGGTCGGCCCGGACTATTTCGATCAGGCGCGGGTACTCCTCCAGGCTCTTGAAACGTCGGATGCCCTTGTCGGTGAGCATGAAATGAAAACGCATGTGATGACGGACCAGATGGCAGATCAGATCGATCTCGCTCGGCTCGAAGCGCAGGGCGCGTAGAATCTTGCGGGTGACCTTGGCCCCCACCTGATGGTGCTGGTAAAAGGTCATTTTATCCTCATGCCACTCCCCGGTATACAGTTTGCCTACGTCATGGAACAGACAGGCCACGGCCCCGTACCAATCATAGGGCAGCTCCTCCGGATAAAAGCGCATAACGCCCATAGTGTGCGCCCACACCGTTTCTTCACCCTGGTCCTGATTCTTTATCTGGGTCACCCGGCTCAGGGCGGCGAGTTCCGGGATCAGGCCGTGCAGGATCATGCTGTCGAATAGGAGCTGGGCAAAGGCGTGCATGTTTTCCGCTTCCACCTTGCGCCATTCATCCATGATATCCGTGACCGGCACGTAGTCCAAGACCCTTTTGGCATTGCGGACAATGGCCAGCCAGGAATTGGCCTCTATGGGTAGGTGGTAGTTCGCGGAAAAGCGCATGGCCCGGATAGCGCGCAGGTAATCGCGTTTCAGGGCTTCGTCCGGTAGCTGGACAAAGGCGATCTCCCCCCGATCCGGATCCCGGAACCCTTCGTAGGCATCGTTGGTCCACGGTAGATAGGGGCAGGCCAGGTCCAGGGAGAGTTCGTCTTTTTGCTCGAGTTCCTTGAGCATCCGCGGGGTCAGCCGGGTGAGTGCGGTGTCCGTGTATGAGGACTCGCTTGCGTCCACGGGATAGAAATGAAACCTGGTCCGGCCTTCGGTCAGGGTGGCTGCCGCGCCTTCCACCCTGGGTTCGCCCGTGCTGGGGAACAGCTTGACCAGCCCGTCCATGTCCATCTCGGTGCAGATGTCCACTTCATGGGGATTGTCCACGGAGATCTTTTCCTGCAACGGGGCGTTGATCACGTAGGCGTCCATTCCGTTACGCATTATGGTCTTGCAGATGGATACTGCGTCCTTTATGGGCTGAGGCATGAAATTACTCCTTAGCGCATCTGGGGTGTTGATGCTGCTTTTTCGGCCTTGCGTTTATTGGTTTTTATGCCGCTCGGCGCCGGGTATTTTGCATCCGGGTCCGGATTGAAAAGGCCGGGGACGCCAGCTTGTTTCTGCCCGGAGTCCCGGCGAGCAGAATCGCGGTACGAAACGTCTTGCGGGCATAAATTGCAGCATGATTCTAGCCGGAATCCGGCAATTACTCAAGAGCGGGATGGGGGCGCAGGGTGCCGCGCCATTCGGACCAGGAGGAAATGCCGAGCGAGGCGGCGAGTTCCTCTGTCTCCCGGACCAGGGCAAAAGACCTGTCCGGGGAGATGAAGTTCGCTGTCCCGACCTGAATGGCCCAGGCCCCGACCAGCATGAATTCCAGGACGTCCCGTGCGCTGGTTATCCCGCCCATACCGATAACCGGGATGGATACAGCCCCGGCCGCCTCATGGGTCATCTTCAAGGCCACCGGTTTTATGGCCGGTCCGGAAAGCCCGCCATAGACATTGGCCAGTCTGGGCTGCCTAGTCTCGATATCCACGGCCATCCCGCCCAGGGTGTTTATCAGGGAGATGATGTCCGCGCCCCCGCTTTCAGCGGCTGCGGCCGCTTCCTTGATATCAGCCACGTTAGGGCTCAGCTTGACTATTACCGGCTTGCCCCGGGCCTGTTCTTTTACCTGTGAGGTGACCCGGGCGGCCGTGTCCGGATTCTGGCCGAACTGCACCCCGCCCCGGCGGACATTGGGGCAGGAGATATTCACTTCCAAAGCGGCGATCTCCTCGCGCCGGGACAGATAATCAGCCAGTTCCCCGAATTCTTCAGGGCTCTGGCCGTACAAATTGGCGATGACCGCGGTTTCCCGCCAGGGCAGGGCGGGCAGTTTGTCCCGGACGAATTTCCGGGCCCCAATGTTCTGCAGCCCGATGGCGTTGAGCATTCCGCACGCGGTCTCTGCTATGCGCGGGACCGGGTTGCCCGGCCGGGGCTCAAGGGAAAGCCCCTTGACCACGATCCCGCCCAGGGTGCTCAAGTCCCCGTACGGGGAGAACTCCAGTCCGTACCCGAAGGTGCCGGAGGCGGTTATTATCGGGTTTTGGAGTTTGAGGCCGTTTAAATCCACAGCAGTGTCCATTTCCTAGATCCTTATGTCTTTAACCGGAAATACCGGGCCGTTTTTACACGTGGATACGTATTCGTCCCGGGTGTCCTTTTGCACGCAGCCCAGGCAGGCCCCGACCCCGCAGGCCATGGTGTTCTCCAGGGAGATCTGGGCCTCGCGCCCGGTCTCCAGGCATCTTTTCCGGATGAATCTGAGGAACGGCTGCGGCCCGCAGGCCAGAATGAGCCGGTCCGAGGCCGCGCCTATGCCATCCTGCACGATTTTTTGGAACTGCTCGAGATCCTTGGCTGTCTTTTGTCGGAAAAATGTCTTCTGCCCCAGTCTCTCCGGGATTTCCTCCAGGGGGTAGTTGGCCTGTTCGGCCGTGTACCCGAAGATCAGCCTTATATCCCCGGGCCGGGGGTGGCTGCTCATGAGTCCTAGGAACGGAGCCAGCCCCATGCCCCCGGCCAAAATCAAGATTTTCTGCCCTGGGGAGTAGTCAAATCCGTTTCCCAGGGGGCCCCAGATGCGCATGATATCTCCCGGGGCGGCGCCGGAGAGCAGTCTGGTGCCGCGCCCGGCTATGCGGAAGAATATGCGCAGCCCCCGGCCGGTGCTCTGGCAGATGGAAAAGGGGCGGGGCCAGAGCGGGTCCAGGCCCCAGGACTCGGGGCGGAGCATGACGAACTGCCCGGGTGCATAGTCCCAGCCCGGGTTCTTAAGATACAGGCTGAAGAAATCCTTTGAACCGTGCGGCGAGATGTCCTTTACTGCCGTGAATATACATTGAGGCTGGGGCATGAGAGGTCCTTGGGCGAAAAGTTTTTGGTGTTGTGCATAAATCTGAACATGATTTGGGGATACAAAAATATAAACCGCAATGAGCGACAAAGGGTCAGGCGAAGAAAAACCATACCTTACGGTAAGGAGCCAACTTTTTGTCCCCGACTGTGCGTCAGCGGGCGGCCAAGTCCCCGGCTATGGCCCGCAGCGCATTTCCCCCGCCGGCCATGCGGGCCAGCTCGGCCCGACTCTCCTCAGCGTCAAGGCGTCTGCAGTGGGTGGTGGTCTCCTGGTCGAGGATTTTTTTGCTGACCAGGAAGTGCCTGTCCGCCAGTCTGGCCAGCTGCGGCCAGTGGGTGATCAAAATGACCTGGCGGGAGGCCGAGAGCATGCGTATATGCCGGCCCACTTTGTTCAGGGTCTCCCCGCCTATGCCCGCGTCCACCTCGTCAAACAACAGGGTGGGCAGGTCCTGCTTTGAGCGTAGTCCGACTAGGGCCAGCAAAAACCGGGAGAGTTCTCCTCCGGAGGCGATCCTGTCCAGGGGCTGCGGGCTTTGTCCGGGGTTGGGTACCCACATGATGCGCGGCCTGTGCTCTTGGATACCGGGGTAGATCTCCTCCGGGATGAACTCGAAATGCAAAGAGACCTCCTTTGGGAAACCCAGCTGCCGAAGCGAGGACTCCAAAGCCTCTTTCAAGGGCCGGCAGGCCTGTTCCCGTCCGGAGCTTATCTTTTTGACCAGACCGGCGAGCTCTTCTTTCAGCCCTTCCTTGTCCCGGGAAAGCTGTTTCAGACGCAGCTCTCCCTGGTCCAGAAAGGAGAGGTTCTCATTTATTTCCTCTCCCAGGGCCAGGATCTGGTCCATGTCCCGGTTAAGGCGCCGCTTCAAGCTGGAAAGCTCCCAGAGTCGGGACTCCACGGCCTCCTGTTCCTGCATCCCGTCCTGTATCGGCACGGAGCGGAGCCTAGATTCCAGTTCCCGCACGTATTCCGCCGTTTCCTGCATCCGGTCGGCAAAGGGTTTGAATTCCTCGTCCGTGCGGGCCATTTCCTCCACCTTTTTGTGCAGGGCAAAAATATTGTCCAAAAGTCCTCCGGAATGGATGATATCCAGAGCCGAAGTCACATTCTCCTCCAGATCCGCCCGGGAGCGGATTTCTTTTTGTCTTTGCTGCAGTTCTTCTTCCTCCCCTGCTTGGGGGGCGACCTTATCTATCTCCTCTTTTTGATACAGAAGAAAATCCTTTTTTTCTGCCACCTCTTCAAGTTCGCGTTTGAGCCGGCTTTCTTCCTCGTCCAGCTCCCGCAGCCGGGAGAGCCTGTCCGCCTTTTTCCGGAACAGCCCGCTCCCGTCCCAGAACATATCCAAAATTCGGGAGTGATAGGCGGGCTTGAGTAGTTTCTGCTGGCCGTGCTGGCTGGTGTGGATGAGCAGCTTGTCTTTGAGTTCGGCCAGCCTGGCCTGAGAGCTCAGGCTGTCATTCATATAGCAGCGGCTACGTCCGGTTTCCGCGGATAGTTCCCTTTTGAGCAAAAGCTCTTCTCCGTTTTGCACGAATACGGCCTCGACCGCGGCCTTGTCCCGTCCCGGCCTAACCATTTCAGCGGAGATCTTCGCCCCGAGGATGAAATCCAGGGCCCGGAGGATAAAGGATTTGCCCGCCCCGGACTCCCCGCTCAAAACGTTCAGGCCCGGGGAAAGCTCCATTTCCAGATCCTCGATCAGGGCCATGTTTTTGATTCGCAGCAATTCAAGCATGAGTGACCTCGTCCAGTGCCGTGCGCAGAAGGCCGTTTTTGTCCATTCGCCGCAGGCAGGACCGCAAGCAATGTTCTGCACCGCTTTCAGCAGCGTTCTTTTTGGCCAAAACCAGCTCTTCCAGCCCCTGGCGCAGGCGGAAGGCCTTAAGATTTATCCGGGCCAGCTCCAGGTTGTATCTCCAGTCCTTTTGCCTGTGCAGGCTAAGCCGGGACAAGGCCTCCAGGACCACCGGCTCGCAGCCGGGGATGTCGCCGAGCAGATTTTTGATGTCCGCAAGCAAGGAACGGTTTCCGGGATGCTTGTCGTGCCACCAGATCAGGCATTCTACAGCGCTTTGGGGCAGATGCAGCTCCGGGCGGTAAAAAAATCCGGGGCGCAACTTTTCCCCGGCCCGGACAAGTTCCCGCACCCAGGCCCGGACAAGACCACCCTGGTCCGCAAGGTCCAGCATGTACGGTTTGCGGTCCCGGAGATGTCTGAGCAAAAAGGCCTTGGCCAGTTTGACTTGGCCGGCCTGCAGGGCCGCAAATGAGCATCCTGTATTAAAAAGCAGATGAAAGTCAAATTGGCCCTGTTTCAGTATCGGGACCAAGTAGTGCAGGACATCCCCGTTTCCCCGGGAGGCGTTCTGTATCCGGAAGAGCAGGGTTTCCGGGGTGACTGAAAGCGAGTTGAGAGCGCGGCTGCATTCTCGCTTTTCCCCGGTCAGGGAGTTTTCCTGCAGCCACAACGAAGACACCCAAGCGTATATGTCCGGCTTGAGGCGTCTTTCCCGGCACAGGTCCTGCACAAGACCGGATAGGGTATGCGCCCTGTGCTGGGGGAGGTGTTCCTTTTGCACCCTCTCCCGGCCGGCAGCGGCAATCGTTTTGGCCTGTTTCGGATGGGCCATATAGTATTCCACAAGGCCTTTGAGCTCGACAACGTTTTCATAGGTGATAATCTCCCGCCCCGGATCGAAAAGGCTGTCCAGTCCGTCCTCCAGTTTTTGGGACAAAACCATTGCCCCGCAGGAGGCGGCCTCAAAGGTGCGGAAGTTGACCTCGCCGAAAATGGCCTCGTTCGGGACCAGTCTAGTGTTTGCGTATGTTTGGAGCATGGCCTTGAAGGGTATGTCCTGGACTATATGCGGGACAAAGTTGTCGCGCAAAAATTCAGCCATCCATTTGCGGGCCAAACGGGCCTCGGTGATCCGGCCCACAAAGCTTATATCGTGTTTTCTTTTTTCCCAGGGCAGCCATTTCTGTTCGCTCCCGTACCAGGGCAGCCAGGCAGTGTTCTTTATGCCCTGGCGCAGGAGTTCAAAGGTCCATTTTTTCTGCGTGGACAAAAAGAGGTCGAAATTCAGTCCGTAGTAGCGTTGCCAATAGGTGTTCAAGTGGGTGTCTATGGACCAGTAGACCGAGGGACAGGGAACAGGGTCCATATTCAGAACAAGGACCCTTTTCCCCAGGGTCTCCTGCTGGATCATGCAGTCCGGGTTGAACCCGGACTTGCGACACAGGGCGGCTGCATCCAGGACCGCTCCGGGCGGGGGGTCGCATTGGAGCAGGTTGTGTCCCATCTCCCGAAGGTTTTTAGCCAGGGAGAGGTTTATAGTTAGGATATTCATGTTCGGCTGCTTGCAGGTATAGGGTCTTTGGGCCCGGATTTTGTCCGAATACAGCTTGACAGACATGGCCGGGAAAGACAAGTCTTAAGCGGAAAGCAAACATGTGGACAACCAGTCCGGCCCGGTGGGATCCGGGCCGGTTTTTTGGGAAGGGGTGCTTATGGGCGTGCGCGGGAGCGGTATGCCGGAGCCGGCCGGTTCTCAATTGCAGGACTGCCTGCGCGGATTGGATAGGGGGGGCATAAACAGGGCCCTTGTCCGGCTGTGGTCGGCTTGGAGCGATGTCTTTGGGCCGGAAATGTCTGCCATGCTAAGGCCCTTGGGGCACAAAAAGCAGGTCCTGATTGTCGGTTGCGAGGATTCTTTGATCATGCAGGAGATGAATTATTTCCAAAAGGAGATATTGCGTCGGGTAAATTCCTTTTTGCAGACAGAATATTTTGACAAGGTCCGCTTGGAACTGCTAAAGGATCACACCCCGCTGGACGAGATCCGGCCGGGGATCCAGATCCCCGCCTGCCGCGAACCGCAGCGTCCGCGGAACCTGGGCCGCCTGCGGGGGAAGCTGCCTTCTGATTCGCAGCTGGCCCGCTGCTACGAAAAATACGTTGCTTTCTTTGAGAAGCGCGAGAGATAATCTTAGGAGGACAAAGGAATGTCGGAAGAAAACAATTTGGATCTGAAAAAGCCCCTGGACAAGATGACCGCCAAGGAGCTCAGGCAGTTGGCCATGGAGAAGATACCCCAGATAACCGGAGCCTCGGGCATGGACAAGGAGCAGCTGCTCAAATCCATTAAGGAGGTCCTGGGCATAGAGCAGGACGAGGAAGGGGGTTCCCCGTACAAGGCACAGGTTCTCAACCTGAAAAAAGAGATAAGGCGACTGCGCGCGGAAAAGGCAGAGACCTCCAAAAAGGACAAACAAAAGCGCAAGGCCCTGCGGCGTAGGATCCATATTCTGAAGAAAAGGACCCGCCGTCTGGCCGGCACCTGATGCCTTTTTGTAGCCCGGTCCCCAAAAAAGGTCCCGGAAAGATCCGGATTTATCTCCGATCTGGAGGGCAAGAGGGCTGTACAGTTATAGGAAAACAAAAATCGCCCGGCAGGAAAATCCTGCCGGGCGATTTTTGTTTTCTGCGGTCGGCATGAGCCGCGGCTTGTTTCCCGGAGAAATTTTATAAACTGCTTGAAATTGTTCAGCCGCTATGGGAGAAAAATCCCGCAGGTCAAAGTAAAAAATGTTTTTTTATTTATAAACATCCATATCGGTAATAGAAGAGGTGAGGTATGAAGGGTGCATGCATTTTTTTGACCGCCGTTTTCTTTATGGTTTTCGGCGTTCCCTTTTCTGGCGGGGCCCAAGGGGATTATGTGGGCACTGAGACCTGCGGCGATTGTCACGAGTATGAGTACGACAATTTTATGGAGTACTCCAAGAAGCCGTATTCCTGGGAGCACATCACGAAGATGAGGCCCAAGCTCAAGGATTCGGAATTCAAGGAGTGCCTGGAGTGCCATACCACCGGCTATGAACGCGGCGGGTTTGTCTCCTATGAAGAAACCCCGGAGCTTGCGGATGTGGGCTGTGAGACCTGTCACGGTCCCGGCGAGGAGCATGTGGAGACCGGAGGGGATCCGGCCGCGATCAAGGACAGGATCTCCCAGGAGGATTGTCAACGCTGCCATAACGAGGCCCGGGTCGAGGATTTCAATTTCAAGCCCCTGATATACGGCGGCGTACACTAAGGAGGGACCATGTTCAGACTGTTCAGCCGAAAGTTAAGTTATAAGACCGCCCTTCTGGTCAGCCTGGTCAGCGTGTTCGTGTTTGCCGTGATCATCATTGTGATGGCTGTTTTGCAGAAGCAGATGATGACCGAACAGCTGGAAGATGACATGACCCAGTTCTCCCAGACTTTGTACATGTCCATTGAAAGGCCGATGATAGTCGGTGACGATGAAGGGACCCGGGAGGAATTTAAGAGACTGGGAGAGAGCTTTTCCGGGGTGTCCATTTATCTGACCGATTACGAAGGCAGCATTACTTACAGCACGGACAAGAGCGCAGAACGCAAGGACGTGTTTGAGGTCCTGGAAAGAGAAAAAATTGCCGAGATGAATCGGAGCGCCCTGGAGGAAAAGTTCGAGGATTCCGCCTTGACCACAATGGATGATAAGGACGTGTTCGTCCGGACCATGTCCATTGAGAACTCCCCTTCCTGCCGTCACTGTCACGGCAAAGCTCACGATATCCTAGGCGAGCTGGTGGTGGTCCAGGACGTGAGCGGGAGCGTGGGCCGGATGCAGGCCGAGATCTTTGCCATTGGCGGGATATGTGCCGCAGCCCTGGTCTTGCTGGTTTTGGCCTTGAATTTGTTTTTCCGCAAAGGGGTGATCGCGCCCATTACCCATCTGTCCGCTGCCAGCGACCAGGTGGCCGGCGGAGATTTCAACGCTGATTTCCATGTCAAAAACAAAGACGAGTTGGGCAAGCTGGCGGACAATCTGTCCATGATGGTCGGGCAGCTGAAGCAGGAGCTGGGTTTTTCCAAGGGGATTTTGAGCGGTATGCCCCTGCCTTTCTTTGTCTGCGACACCAAAGAGAACATAACCTCGACGAATAAGCCCATGCTCGAGCTCATGGGCTGGGAAGGGAAGCTTGAGGAGCAAAAAGGCCGGGGAGTTGGCGAGTTCATCTGCAATCAGGGCGAGATCCAGGGCTATATAAGCCAGGTGCTGGAAAGCGGTGAGCCGCTTTACGGCAAGCAGAACACCCTTAAGACCGATAGTAAAGAGGAAAAAGAGGTCCAGTCCGAGATTGCCCCCTTGCGCGACCTGGACGGGAGGATGCTCGGGGCATTCGTGGTCATGACCGATCTTACGGATATCAAGAAGCAGCAGAAGAAAATCGAGGCTCAGAATCAGGTCATAGCCCGAGCGGCTGAAGAAGCCAACGAGGTCTCCATGCAGGTCTCCTCGGCGGCAGAGGAACTTTCCTCCCAGATAGAAGAGGCCAACAGGGGTACAGAGAACCAGCGGTCTATGACCGGAGATGCGGCTACTGCCATGGAGGAGATGAACGCCACCGTCCTGGAGGTGGCTAAGAACGCCTCCGAGTCAGCTGAACTTGCGGATTCAACCAAGGAGAAGGCCGAGGAGGGTCTGCGCGTGGTGGAGGAGGCCATAAGCCTTATCAACCAGGTCTCCAGGCAGGCCAATGATCTGGCCGAGAACATGAAAGGTCTGGAAAACCAGGCCGAGGGGATCGGGAATATCATTACCACCATTGAGGACATAGCCGACCAGACCAATCTGCTGGCTCTGAATGCGGCCATTGAGGCCGCCCGGGCCGGAGAGGCCGGCCGCGGCTTTGCCGTGGTCGCGGACGAGGTCAGAAAACTTGCGGAGAAGACCATGGGCGCGACCAAGGAGGTGGCCAACTACGTGGGCAATATCCAGGAGAGCGCCCAGAAGAATATGGCCAACACCGAGGAAACGGTCAAGATCATTGAACAGGGAACGGAAAAGAGCAACTCCTCTGGAGAGGTGTTCAAGGAGATAGTGTCCATGGTGGAAAAGACCTCGGATCAGGTGCGCAATATTGCCACCGCTTCCGAGCAGCAGTCCTCGGCCAGCGAGGAGATAAACAACTCCACGGACCAGATCAACCGCATCGCCGGAGAGATCGCGGACTCCATGTCCCAGAGCAACGAGGCAGTGACCACCCTGGCCGATCTGGCCTCCAAGCTGAAAAAGATAATCGAGGATATGCAGAAATAGTCCCGGGACAAGGGGTTGAATCCGGTTACCGGGCGGACATAAAAAAGGCGGCCACTGCGGGCCGCCTTTTTTATGTCTTCAATAGCGCCGGGATATCTCAGTACACCTGCACCCCGCCGCCTGCCGGGCGAGCTGGTCCTTGGTGCCCTCCCTGGTGGGCAGTTCGTTTATGCCTTTGGATTGCTTCGAGGAAAACAAAGGGCTGTTTTCCCGCTTACCCCCGTATTTCTCTTTGAAGAGCGCAGTGATTTTTTCGTGGCCAGGATTCGTTTGCTGTCCAGGTCTATAACCTTCATGGAGGCGGTCAGGGAGGCGGAGCGGAGCACATAAGGGACCGGCTTGATCACGGTGCGCATTATCTCCTCGTTCTCAAAGTATTCCTCCCCGGTGAAGAAGTTCTCCTTTTTCACTTTGCGGTAGCGCCCGGTCCCCTCCTCCATCTGGACCTGGTCAGTGCCCTGCACATCCTCAATCTGGCTTGCGGTGTATGCGGTTATAGCCGCATCGGCCTGGATTTGGTTGAATCCTGGCATATGTCTGGGGTCATCCATCTGCTCCCACTGCACTTTGTCCAAGGCGTTGCTCTGGCTCATATCGATAAGAGAGAAATGGCGCACTTCATCCAGTTGGTGATAGAAGCCCTCCCGGACCTGCTCCCCGCAGTCCCCCCTGAACGGCAAAACAGCCAGAGTGCGCACCCCGGGCAGGCTGACCTCTGCCGGTCTCACCGCATCGATTTTGGTCTTGGGGGCGCAGGCATAGATGAGACCGAGCCCGGACAGAAACAGGCCTGTCATTATCAGCCGCAGGATAAAAGTTTTGGGCGGCATTTTTATCCTCCTATTGCACGGTTATGTTTTCCTCGGCAAACGGATTGTCCGTGCCTTGCTTAAAGAACAGAAACCTGTTTCCCTTGGCCTGTTGGGTTTGGAAGGGGATGTCCCGGCTCTTTAGGCCCTGGTGCAGGCTGCGCTGGAAGTTGAATTTCTTGCCCTGATAGTTGACGTCCACCTGGAAGTTCCCCGGGGACTGCTGCCGGATGTTTAGGTCCTTGACCCCGCTAATGTCCTCCAGCACCTCGTATATATCGTAGATCTCGGATTCGGAAAAATTTTTGAACCACAGGTCAAATCTGGCCCCGCCGTGGATCTGGCGCTCGAAATAGGCCACCGTGTCCCCGACCAGGCTTTCTGCCACTGCCTTGCCCACCTTGTCCGCGGCCTTGGCGGCCGTCATATCTTCGTAGTAGTCACTCTCGATTTTTTGGGTCCGTACATACAAATCCCCGTGTTTCTGGGCGATCATGTCCGCAGTGGCCGGGGCTACCGTGCGCAGATCCACTTCCACGGTGATCCCGTCGAAATATTGGCCGCGGACACCACCGCCTGGATAGTGGTTGAATACATGCTCCCGTCCGGGGATGGCCCCTCGGACAATACGTCGTACTTATTCACGTATCCCGAGGCCTGGGAATAGATTTTATCCGAAAGGACCTGATAGTTCTCCACCGTGGTTTTGGAATCAATAAGGGTACCCACGCCCTTTTCCACCGCCGCGCGCAGGGCCTGCTCCAGGGCCTGCTGCTTGGCCTGGGACTGGCCTGCGGTTATGGGGGCTGTGCCGACCACGGTGACCGGCTCCTCTGCTCCGGCCAGGCCGGCAATAAAGACCAGGCAGAGGAGCAGGGGCAAAAACACAGACCGGGATGTGATGAGCATGACGTCCTCCTTATAAAAGAAATGAAGCTGAGGGGGTAGTATATACTAACAATTATACCCTTATTTTCAGACCGGGACAAACAGATATTTACTGCAGGGCGATATTTGACGGGTTTGATTGCCAGGTGAGAAGCCCTGTTTAGTCGGCCTTGAAAAGAGGTTTCTCGAGGCTTGAAGAAGGCGCCTGATTCTTTTGTCTGTTTTTAACGGAGGGCCTGCCTGTTTTCTTGACCCCGCTTTGTTCCCATTGAGGGTAGCGGGCTATGCCAAGCGGGCAACGGAGCGGAAAAATGGAAAGTACAAAGGGATCGGTTCGTCTGCGGCTTCAGAGCAGGGTGGGCTGAGCCAAAAAAGGTCAAAAACGGCCCGTGGAGCCGGGCCTTTAGAAGTACTGCATGGAGGTCTTTTTGAGTTCCTTGAGGCTGGTCAGTATCTCGTACTGGTGCACGCCCGTCTCCTGGCAGAGCTCGCGGACCACGCGGAGGCAATCGTTTTTGTTCTGACCGTGGATCATGGTGTATAGGTTATAGGGCCAGTCCAGGCAGTTGCGGCGCTGGTAGCAATGGGTGACTTCCGGACGGGCGGCCATTATCCGGCCCACTAGGTCCATGTCCCGTTCCTCCTCCACAAACCAGGCCACCATGGCGTTGTGTCCGTATCCGGCCTGCTGGTGCCGGAGCGTGGCCCCGAACCTGCGGATATACCCCTGGTCCTTGAGAGACCGCAGAAGATCCAGGACCTCCTGTTCTGTAGTCCCGGCCTGCTTGGCGATTTCCCGGAAAGGGACCGGGGAGTCGGGAAGGGTTTTTTGCACGATATTCAGGATGGTCCGCTCCCGGGAATTGAATTGGGGATAATTGTCTTTACTGTACTCCATGCCCTGGATTGTATACTTATGTGCGGCGCTGCGCAAGGGCCGCTGCCGGCTCCGGCCCGCAGGGGCCGGCTTTTTTTGCCGGGAATCTGGCCGCGGGTGGGCAAAATCCTTTTCCGAGGGAAGTTGACGCCCGGGGCCGGGGACTATATTTTGGTTACCACTCGAGCGGGAGGGATGACCGCAAGGTGCCCGGCAAGCCGATCAGCCGGGAGACCAATGGGTTGATGGCCCAATAGCCGGACTTGGCGAATGACCGCGGGAGGCTTGCCGAATATGTCCGGGACTGATTGAGGCGTTTGGACAACCACGGAGGAGAAATGAGCAAGATAGCTGTTTTCGGGGGCGGGAGCTGGGGGACTACCCTGGCTGATATGCTGGCGGAAAAAGGGGAGAATGTGCATCTCTGGGTCCGGGAGACTGACCTGGCCGAAGAGATGCTCGCCAAAAGGGAAAATACACGCTTTCTGCCCGGGAAGGCCCTTCACCCCTCCCTACAGATCACCCCGCAGCTCCCGGAGGCCATGCGCGGGGCGGATGTATATCTCATCGTCGTTCCCTGCCAGTTTATGCGCCGGGTGTTGGAGAGTGTGGCCGGGGAGTTCCCGGACGACCCGGTCCTGGTCTGCGCCAGCAAGGGCATTGAACAGTCTACCATGAGTCCCATGTCCAAAGTGGTGGCCGAGAGCCTGCAGGGCAAAAACCCCAAGTATGCGGTGATTTCCGGGCCTTCCTTTGCCGCCGAGGTGAGCCGCCGTCTACCCACCGCAGTGTCTTTGGGTTGCCCGGACCCGGAGCTGGGCCAAAGGCTACAGAAGCGTCTGTCCGCCGAGTCTTTCCGGGTCTATGTAAACGAGGACTTTCGCGGCGTGGAACTGGGGGGGGCCCTGAAGAATGTTATGGCCATTGCCGCGGGCATCTCCGACGGTCTGGGCTTTGGCCACGATGCCCGGGCCGCGCTCATAACCAGGGGACTGGCCGAGATGAGCCGCCTGGGCGAGGCCCTGGGGGCCCGGGCCAGGACCTATATGGGGCTGGCCGGCATGGGTGATCTGGTTTTGACCTGCACCGGTGATCTGAGTCGCAACCGCCAAGTGGGGCTCAAAATCGGCCGGGGCATGCGCCTTAAGGAGATACTGGAGGAGATGAACATGGTCGCCGAAGGGGTCAAGACCGCAGAGGCGGTGCATGCCCTGGGCCGGGAAAGAGGGGTTGATTTGCCCATCTCCGAACAGGTGTACGCGGTTTTGTTCGAAGACAAGCCTCCGGAAGTTGCAGTGCGGGAGCTCATGACCCGGGCCCTTAAATACGAGTAGGAAGGCTTTGCCGGGATGCCAATAATTTGGTTGATTGTCCTGTTATTTTGCCGGCTGGAAATATCTGCATGCTCGTAAACCTTGCCAAACGTGTCCTGTTTAAGCTCTTGTGGCTGGGCGTGGTGTTTATGGGTATTACCGTGCTCAGCTTCTGGGTCATCCATCTTGCCCCCGGCACCCCTACGGACATGCAGACCACCATGAACCCCATGGCCGGCGCGGCCGCCAGGGCCAAGCTGGAGAAGATTTATGGCCTGGACGAGCCGATTTACGTGCAATACGCCAACTGGCTGAGCCGAGTGGTCCGCCTGGACTTCGGCCGCTCCATGAGCGGAGACCACCGCCCGGTATGGGACAAGATAAAAGAAAGGCTTCCCCTGACCCTGTCCATTAACATTATTTCTATGATTTTGATTTTGGGGCTTTCCATTCCCATTGGGGTGTATTCCGCCCTCTACCAGGATTCCTGGTTTGACCGGACCATGACCGTGCTGGTGTTTATCGGATTTGCCGTTCCCGGTTTCTGGCTGGCCTTATTACTCATGCTCTGGCTGGGGATATACCTGCCCCTTTTTCCTATTTCCGGGCTGACCTCGCTCGGCTTCGAACAGATGGGCTTCTGGGGCAAATGCTGGGACTTGGCCCGACACTTGGCCCTGCCCGTTTTTGTCTTTACCATAACCGGGCTGGCCGGCATGTCCAGGTACATGCGTACCTCCATGCTCGAGGTCCTGCGCCAGGACTATATCCTGACCGCCAGGGCCAAGGGCCTGCCCATGCATACCGTGGTCTTCAAACACGCCTTGAAAAACGCCCTTTTGCCGGTGATAACCATCCTGGGTCTCTCCGTGCCCACGCTTATCGGCGGCAGCGTGATCATCGAATCCGTGTTCGCCCTGCCCGGGCTGGGCAAGCTGTTCTACGAGGCGGTCATGGCCCGGGACTACCCCCTGGTCATGGGCAATTTGGTCCTGGGAGCCCTGCTGACCTTGGTCGGGAACCTGCTGGCTGATTTCGCTTATTCCCTGGCCGACCCCAGGATAAGGATAAAAGGCGGGGATTGATGCGCATATTCAGAGGCAGGTACCTTTTGTTCGGTCTGGGCGGGGCCATTGTTTTGGGCATGAGCCTGGCCGCGGCCCTGGCCCCGATTATTACCTCGGACCCGTGCGCCATTGATGTTAACTCCCTTCTTCAATCCCCCTCGGCCGCCCATCCTCTGGGCACGGACGCCCTGGGCCGGGATGTTTTGGCCCGGGTCCTGCACGGGGCGCGTATCTCCCTGTGGGTGGGCTTCATTGCCGTGGGTATCTCCTCGGCGATGGGGATATTCTTCGGTCTTGTGGCCGGATATTTCGGGGGGATAGTGGACGAGATCATTATGCGCTTTGTGGACATCATGCTCTGTTTCCCGGCCTTTTTTCTCATCCTGGCGGTGATTGCCTTTCTAGAGCCGAGTCTGAACAATATCATGATTGTCATCGGGCTTACTTCCTGGATGGGAGTGGCCCGCTTGGTCCGGGCCGAGACCCTTTCTCTGCGGGAGAGGGAGTTCGTTCAGTCCGCCAGGCTATGCGGGGCCGGGCTGCGGAGGATCCTCCTCGTGCACATCCTGCCCAACGCCCTGCCACCGGTGCTTGTCTCGGCCACCCTGGGAGTGGCCGCGGCCATCTTGACCGAGTCCGCTTTGAGCTTTCTGGGTCTCGGGGTCCAGCCCCCGACCCCGAGCTGGGGGAATATGCTCATGGAGGGCAAGGATGTCCTGGAGATCGCCCCTTGGCTCTCGGTTTTCCCCGGGCTGTGCATCCTTATCACTGTTTTGGGTTATAATCTCTTGGGTGAGAGCCTGCGCGATATCTTGGATCCCAGGGTCAAGAACAAATAGATGGGCGGAGTTTTGGAGCCTCGACGTTTGCTGTGGATTTCCTCCGCCTGGTATTTTGGGGCCCCGGTAAAGGGTGCAGGCGAAGAGATAAAAGATGCACTTATTTTGTCGAGGAGCCAATAAAATAAGTACCAGACGCGAGAAGCAGCTCTATCCGGAGAAGGCCGGGTTAGACATTAAAAAGTTCCAGCCAGTGTATTACCTGCCTGTTTCCCGGCCGGGTGGCGGTGAGCTGCAAAACGCAGCCGCTGCAGGCGGTGACCACCAGGGGGTCTTTCAACTCTTTCGTCTTTGTCCAGAAATCTTGGGCCACACTGGAGCAGAGCCCCATGTCCTCCAAAAGCATTGATCCGCCCAACCCGCAGCAGGAATCTTTCTCCACCCGGACTGCTGTCCCCGCCTTTTCAAGGCAGGGAACCGGTTCGGGGATATGCTCTTTTGCCGGGGCGTGGCAGGGAACATGCCAGAATATGTCCGGGGGGGCTTGTGTGCGGGGAACAGCCTCAATCCCGGACAAAATATCCGGCAGATAAATTATGCTTTGGGCAAAGGCCTCGCTTCCCGGAGCATCCGGGCCCAGCTTCGCGGCCGAGCCCAGCCCCTGGAAGCAGGTGGCGCAGAAGACAGCTATCTTTGGCCGCCCGGCCTGTTTCCATTTAAGGATGTTTTTTTTAAGCCCGTTTTCGGCCTGCTCCCTTAGCCCGGCGCTTGCCAGGGAGTAGCCGCAGCAGGACCAGCCCGGGTCGTCCAATACCTCTGCCCCGCGCATCTCTAAAATATCCCGGGCCACCTGTCCGAGCCACGGCCAGGAGTTTTTAGCCAGGCAGCCGGGAAAGAGAAAGAATTTTTGACCCTGAAGTCCCTGGTCTCCGGTGATCCGGAAGATTGGTTCGGGTCTGGTGCGTCTGAGCGCCTGTGCATAAGGCTTTAGCCCCCCAGGGGCGGGGACAAGACCCCTGGTCCGGGACAGGGCAGGGAGCAAAACCGGCAGACCGCGGTTTATCTCCTTCCACATGAATTTTTGCCAGGACGGGGAAGAGGCCTTGATCCGGGAAACGAGGTCCGGGATGTCCAGCCCCTGCGGGCAGGCTTTTTGGCATCGACCGCAGGATAGACACAAACCGGCCAGCTTACGGGCGGCGATACTCCCGCAGCCTTTTTCGTTCAGATCGAGCAGAAACAGCCCCTTGGACCGGGGGCTTAGCTCTTCTTTGTTTTTGGTCCGGAAAAGGGGGCAGACCTCCAGGCAGCGACCGCACAGGATGCACTGGTTCTGGAACGGGATAGATACGGGGTTTTGTGACATTTTGAACAAGGCCCGTCCGTAGACATTGGTTCGGCATTGGCGTATATTTGGCCCTGATTAAGTTTTGTTTCAGGGGTGTTTCGCGTATGCGGATTTTTACCGATCCTAATAGGGTTCAGGACTATTGTCTACGTATCTCCGGGGAGGGCGAAACAGCCCTGGTACCGACCATGGGCTGTCTGCACGAGGGCCATTTGAGTCTTATCCGCTGGGCTGCGGCGAACAGCGAGTTTGTGGTTGTGTCCTTGTTTGTCAACCCGGCCCAGTTCGGTCCCGGAGAGGATCTAAATTCCTATCCGCGTACTCTGGACCGGGACCGGGAGCTGGCTGAAAAAGAGGGCGCAGACGTGCTTTTTGTCCCGGAAACAGGGCTTATGTATCCGCCCGGATTCGACACCTGGGTCGACGTGCCCGGGGTGAGCGCCAATTTGTGCGGAAAAAGCCGGCCCGGGCATTTCCGGGGCGTGGCCACTGTGGTCCTCAAGCTCCTGAACATAACCTGCCCGGATATGGCGGTCTTCGGGCGTAAAGATTGGCAGCAGCTGGCTGTGATCCGGCGTATGGTCCAGGACCTGAACCTGACGGTGCGGATAGTGGGCCGGCCGACAGTACGCGAGCCGGACGGACTGGCCCTGAGCTCCAGGAACTCTTATCTTACTGCCGGGCAGCGGGAGCAGGCCGGATATATATATGCCGGACTTCTGCGCCTGCGCGAGAGGTTTGCGGCCGGGGAAAGAGAGACAAAGCCCCTGATCGAGGATTTTTATGCCCATTGCCGGACCAATATCCCGGACGGGGAGGTGGAGTACTGCAGGATAGTCCACCCCGGGGAGATGACGGACATGGATTACATTAATGGAAGCGCATTGGCTGCAGCGGCTGTGCGCCTCGGCCGGGCCAGGCTGATCGACAATATCCTGCTGCAAGAATGAGGACCGAATGTACAGGTATTTCCTTTTGAGCAAGATCCATCGGGCGACCATAACCGGAGCGGACCCGGAGTACGAGGGCAGTCTTTCCATCTGCCCGGATCTGATGCGCGCGGCCGGCATTTTGCCCTATGAACGGGTGGAGGTGTATAATGTGGACAATGGGGAGAGGCTGAGCACTTACGCCATTTCCGGAGCCAGGGGGGAGATGTGTCTGAACGGAGCGGCGGCGCACAGAGGTAAGGTGGGACAGAAGGTGATAGTTGCCGTATATGGACTGCTCTCCGGGCAGGAGATCCCTGTGCACAAACCAAGGCTTGTGTTCGTGGGCCAGAGCAACCGAATGGTGAAGGTGTCTTGTGGCTAGTCTGTCCAGGCGCTTTCTGCGGGCGGTGAAGCACGCCCTAAAGGTCAATCTGCTGGCCGGACTTCTTTTTCTGACCCCGGTGGCGGCCACCTTCTATTTCCTGAAGTTCTCCATCCGCTGGCTGGACCAGATCCTGCTGATCATCCCCGAGCCCTACCGGCCGGACAATGTCCTGCCCTTTCCCGTGCCCGGTATGGGGGTGATCCTTCTGGTGGTGATCCTGTTTGTCACCGGCCTTCTGGTCCGTAACTACCTGGGCCGTAAGCTGGTCTGGGTCTGGGACCGGGTTATCTTCCGCATCCCGCTGGTCAGCAAGTTCTATGTGTCCATAAAGCAGCTTATCGAGACAGTAGCCCGCGGCACGGGCAGGGAGTTCAAGCGGGTGGTTTTGGTGGAGTTCCCCAGGTCCGGGGCCTACTCCCTCGCCTATGTCACCGGGACGGCCACCGGCGAGATCCAGGAAAAGACTGAAAAGAACATGATAAACCTGTATGTGCCGACAACGCCGAATCCGACCTCAGGTTATTATCTCATTGTCCCTGAGGAGGACGTAATTCAATTAAATATGAGTGTGGAGGATTCGTTCAAACTACTTATCTCCGGGGGGATAATCAACCCGGGGAATAAAGCGGGAGGAGACAATGATCGCCAGTAACAGCAGCTATTATTTTACTTCCGAATCCGTGACCGAAGGTCACCCGGACAAGGTGGCGGACCAGATATCTGACGCAGTCCTGGACGCCATCCTGGATCAGGATCCCCGGGGCAGGGTGGCCTGCGAGACTCTGGTCACCACCGGCTTGGCCTTTATCGCCGGGGAGATAAGCACCACGGCCTATGCCGACCTTCCGCACCTGGTCCGGGAGACGGTGCGCGACATCGGGTACAACAGCTCGGATATGGGCTTTGACTGGGAGACCTGCTCGGTAATTTCCTCCATTGACAAGCAGTCTCCGGATATCGCCATGGGCGTGGACAGAAAGAGTCCGGAGGAACAGGGGGCCGGGGACCAGGGGATGATGTTCGGGTTCGCGGTCAATGAGACCAAAACCCTAATCCCCGCGCCCATCTACTATGCGCACAAGTTGTCCCGCCGCCTGGCCTATGTGCGCAAAAGCGGGATGCTGGATTTTTTGCGCCCGGACGGCAAGACCGAGGTGTCCATAGAATATGCCAACGGCAAACCGCACCGGGTGGACAATGTGGTCGTGGCCTGCCAGCACAACAAAGACATCTCGTATGTGGATCTGTGCGATGCGGTCAAGGAGCAAGTCATTCTTCATGTCCTTCCCCCAGAGCTGGTGGACAAAAAGACGCGCTTTTTCACCAATACCACGGGCAAATTCATCACCGGCGGGCCGTTGGCAGATTGCGGGCTTACCGGCCGAAAGATTATCCAGGATACCTACGGCGGGATGGGCAATCACGGCGGCGGGGCGTTTTCAGGCAAGGACCCGTCTAAGGTGGACCGCTCCGGGGCGTATATGGCCAGATACATCGCCAAGAATGTGGTCGCCTCCGGGCTGGCTGAGCGCTGCGAGGTACAGATCGCCTATGCCATAGGCGTGGCCGAGCCGGTGTCTGTTCTGGTGGCCACCGGGGGCACCGGACAGATGCCGGACCACGTCCTTACCGCAGCGGTCCGAGAGGTGTTTGATCTACGGCCCTATTTCATCCAGAAGAGGCTGGATCTTTTGCGTCCCATATACAAAAAGGCCTCCTGCTACGGCCATTTCGGGCGCGAGGATGTGGAGTTCACCTGGGAGCGAACAGACGCGGGCGAGGACCTGAAAACTGCCTGCGGGCTGTAGCCGGATTTTGGGATGGACTGAAAATCGGGCTTGTAATCGGCTGTTTTTTTGTGCTAGCAGATAGGACTAATAAATTCCCGAACTGCTGAAGACAAACCGAAAAGCGCGGTTTGGATATAGCCTGTTCCCCCTTTTTGCAGGGGTAGAAAACTATAAACGAAGGAAGGTTATTATGGCCCAGGCTACTTTTGATGCTGATTGCAAGTGTATCCGCGTCCCCGGTTTTTTGTTTTTCAGCAAAAAAATCCCGCTTTCCCAAGTTAAAGGCAAGTCAGAAGAGATTCGGGACGAGGGATCGGGCAGGGTGTACCGCCTCACCCTGTTTGGGGACTTCGGGGAAAAGAAGATCGATTTTTTTGACTACGAGGGATATGCTTCCTTTATCTACGAGTATGAAAAGGCGCGCCTGAGCAGTTAGATCGATTATGCGGCCCGCGATTAAAACCGGGCCGCTTGCGAAGAATACCCGCCTTTCCCCGCCCATGCCCGGGCGCCCGATTTATGCGGGTAAACCGGGGTTTATGCAGAGTAGGGTTCGTAATCGCTCTCAAGGGCTATTTGGGCCAGGGCGTCCAGCTCCTCGCTCAAGGCGCACGCCTCCTTTATGTCTTTGCCCCAGCAGGTCAGCCCGTGCCTCTCCAGAATGAGGCACTTTTTCTGGTTGCTTTTCTCCCCGCACTCCCGGGCTAGCCCTAAAGATCCCGGTTCTCCGGCCGCTACGTTCCCCATAATGGAGGCGAACGTCCCGCTCTCAAACACGGGCATACCGGCTATCTCCTGATGCCTCCCGCTTATATTCAAAGCCAGGATATGCGGCGGGTGGGTGTGGACCACGGCCCCGGCCCGGGGCTGGTTGCGGTAGATCTCCAGGTGCATGCCCGCCTCAGAGGAGGGGGCCTCCCCGGCCAGAACAGAACCCATCTCAATATCTAAAACTGCCAGATCAGCCGGGATGAGCGCCCCTTTGACCGCTTGGGAACGAGTGATAAGCATCCTGTCTTCCAGGCGGATGCTCAGGTTGCCGTTGAATCCGCTTAAGAGTCCGCGTTCCCAGAGTCTCCTCCCCCAGGAAATTAGTTCGCTACTCAGGTGCTGCGGGAAATTCAGATCCAGATTCCGGCTTCCAAGCCGGGGACGGATGTCCGGCTTTATGTCCAGCACAGGCGTTTCGTCCAACACCTCCAGGCGGGCTACTGTCAGGGTGTTGCCCTGGATGGAGGTGACAGTGCACGGGTGCAGGCCCAAAGGGTTCGGCCGGTTCGGGGATCTGGTGCAGAATATGCCGTGTACCGGAAGGTCCGGGTCCCCTCCCGGTCTGCACTGCAGAGTTTCCCGGTCCGCCCGGTCCAGCCAGGTGACAACCATTATTTCCTGGCCCGGGTACACACGATGCAGGGCCCGGGCATATTCCGGGGCGATATGTATCTCCGCCTCCGGGCACTCGTCCGTTCCCTGCCTGGGGCATTCGGACCTGGATTTGTAAGCGGTGCGGGCCGTGCCTATCTGCTTAAGGGTTGGTTCGGCCATGTTTATCTGTCTCCGTGATCTTTGAAGTGATCAAATCCGGTTTCAAAAAGGTCCTCATTGCCGAGGCGCAGTCCCAACGTGTCTGAAACCCGGCCGATTTCCAGACAGTCGGGGAACATCTCTGCCAGGGGCCGGGCACCTTCCGGTTCGGCCGCCCCGAGCAGGGCGTAGTCCTCTCCGCCGGCCAGGGCGAATTTCAGGGGGTTTTTTCCGGCTTGCTCTGCGTATGCGGATGTTTCTGGGTGCACCGGGAGATCGGGGTCTATTTCCGCTCCCAGACCAGGGCCCAGAAGGCGGGGAATGTCCGCGGCCAGGCCGTCGGAGACATCCATAAGCCCCCGGACAAAGGGCAGCTCGGCCAGTTGCCGTCCTTCCTTGACCAGGGGACGGGGATAAAAAAGGCCCTGCAGGGACCGGGGGTAGTTGTTTGTCAGTTCCGGGGCGTTTTCCAGGACTTGCAGGCCGGTGCGGGCCAGCCCGATCTCCCCGAGGACAAAGAGGATGTCTCCGGGCGCCGCCCTGCGGAGCAAGAAATGGTCTCCTGCCGCACCCCAGGCGGTGACTGTCAGGCCCAGGTCTCTTCCACTGCAGATGTTGCCCCCGGCCAGAAGGACCTTATGCTCAGCAGCCAGCCCGGACATGCCCTCAAGGATGCCCCGGAAGAACTCCTGTTTGAGTCCGGGGCCCGGAAGGACCAGGGAGAGCAGAAAACCGCTCGGTAAGGCGCCCATGGCCGCCAAGTCGCTCAAGCTGACAGCCAGGGCCTTGTGTCCGATCGCCTGCGGCGGGAAATACGAGGTGCGGAAGTGCACGTCCTGCTGCAGGGTGTCCGTGGTCAGGCAGATTTTATCCGGGCAGGAGACAACCGCGCAGTCGTCCCCCGGGCCAAGGACGATTCCCGGGCCGTTTTGCGGGAAATGTTCCCGGATGAGGTCCAGATAGTCCTGCTCGTTTTTGTTGTTTGAATCAGTACCTGGATAGCCCGGATATGATACTGGCACCGCTTATTTCTCCATCTGCAGGTAGTCGGCTATGACCGTTTTCAGACCGTGGCCCGGGAAATTGACCTTGTATTTGTTCGGCGGCAAATGGGCGATTATCTGGCCCCGGCCGAATATCTGATGATTGCACAAGGTGCCGGTTCTGTTCCCGGTGCTTTTACCCCTTTTTGCTTCAGGCATGGGCTTTTTTTCCTGGATGCCCCCGGAATACGTCTCCTGCCATTCCGTGCAGGTCTCTCCGGCCGATTCCGCGAGTTCCTGGATGAACGGACTGGACATGGCCGGGATGGAGGTCTCCTGGGAGCGGTTGTAGATGTTTTCCGGGACGAATAGGCCCAGATAGTCCCTGGCCCGGGTGCAGGCCACATACATAAGCCGGCGCTCCTCCTCCATTGCCTCCGGATTGGCGTTGGCATGTCTGGAGGGGAACCTGTCTTCCACCAGATCGATAAGAAGGACCGCGGACCATTCCAGGCCCTTGGCCGAGTGCACTGTGGACAGGACCAGCTCGTCTTTGGCCTGGCCGCGCTGCTTTGCTTCCGGGACTTCCAGGGACATGTCCGCCAGGAACAGGTCCAGATTGTCGTACGAGGATACGATCTGGGAAAGTTCCTGCAGCCCGAGCTGCCTGCGGGGATAGTCGTCCGCGTATTTCTCCTCCAGGATCGGCTGATAAAGGTCGATTATTTCTTTTAATATCTCCTTGGGCCGGTCCTGCTTCAGACGCAGATCATCCAGAATATTTATGACCTTTTTCAGATCCCTGTTTTTGGCGCACAGTTTTCTAACCGGCTCCTGCTCCCCGCGCAGAAAGCAGGTATAGATCTTTTTGCACGTCTTGGGGCCGATGCCCGGAAGGCAGGACAGGGCCCGGGTCCAGGCCAGCTGATCTGTGGGATTGGCCACCAGGCGCATATAGGCCAGAACATCCTTTATGTGCGCGGCCTCGGAAAATCGCATCCCGCCGTATTTCTGAAAGGGGATTCCCGCCTTTTGCAGCTCCATCTCCAGGGAATAGGACTGATAACCGGCCCGGAACAAAACCGCGATCTCGTGCATGGGGTATATCCTGGAGAGTTCGGCGATCTTGGCCAAGACCACCCGGGCCTGGCTCATGTCGTTTATGACCCGGATGATATCCGGCTTTTCCCCTTCCTTGCGTTCGGAGCGCAGTTCCTTGGCGTATTTTTCCGCCGCGTTTTCCAGGATGCGGTTGGTGAGCGAGAGTATGGGCTGGCAGGAGCGGTAGTTCTGTTCCAGTTTTATCACCCGGGTGCCGGGGAAGTGTTCCGGGAAATCCAGGATGTTTCGCACGTTCGCACCGCGGAATCCGTAAATGGACTGGGCGTCGTCGCCCACGGCCATCACGTTCCCGGCTTCCCCGGCCAGAAGCCTCACCAGTCTGGCCTGAACCCGGTTGGTATCCTGATATTCGTCCACCAGGATGTATTTGTGCGTGGTCTGCAAAAGCTCCAGGATATCCGGATTCTCCATAAGCAGCCTCTCCAGCTCAAATAGGAGATCGTCATAGTCTAAAAGCCCCTGGTCCTTTTTAAAGGCGGCGTAGGCCGAGCTTATTTTCTGCAGGTCCTCCAGGTAATTGCGCAGATGAAAGGCCTCCTTCTCCAGAATTTTCTCCAGATCCAGTTCCTTGTTTCTGGATTTGCTCAACAAGCCGAGGATGGTCTTTTTCTTGGGAAAGGAGCGGTCTTTTTTGCCTATATCCAGATCCTGCTTCACCGTCTTGATGGCGTCCTCAGAATCGGTGCTGTCCATAATGGTTATGCCGTTTGGATAGCCCAGAGCCGAGGAGTATTTGCGCAGAATGGAAAAGGCGAAGCTGTGAAAGGTGCCCCCGCTTAAGGTGGTCAGTTTTTTCTGCAGAAGCTCCTCGGCCCGGTTTTTCATTTCCTGGGCCGCCTTGCGGGTGAAGGTCAAAAGAAGGATGTTTCCCGGGCCCACGCCCCGTTCTACAAGATAGGCCATGCGAAAGACCACGGTCCGGGTCTTGCCGCTGCCCGCCCCGGCAATGACCAGAGCCGGGCCGTCTTCTGCGGTTACCGCCTCGTACTGCGCGGCATTTAAGTGTTTTTTATAATCAAGGTACATAAAGTTTTTTAGCTAAACGATTATTCTTGGAGAGGAGAAAAAATCCACAACCGCCTGTCCGGCGTCCCGGGTGCGCTCCACGGCCGTGCCGCCGGAGTCATAGAAAAATGCGTTGTCTGCTGTATGGCAGCCGCTGCGTTTAAATAGCCCGAATGTTTCCCGGCGGTCAAATTTGCCCTTGAGCTCGAATCCGGAGGCGGGCAGGCAGACGAGGTCCGGGACATGCGGGCCTTTCGCTCCGGGGTAGAGTTCTTCTCCAAAATATATTCCGGATATGACCCTCTCCCCGTTCCAGGTGAGCCCGGCGAGTCCGGTTTTGATCTCCCGGGCGATCTCCTGCCTGTCCGCGCTTTGCACGTAGCCGCGAGTAAACCTTTCCGGGTCATGGATAAAGATACGGCCCGGGTCCAGGCAGAAGGCCTTGGTTCCCGGGGACATGCTTCGAGCGTCCAGTTCGTTTTCGGGCCGGGACTCAAAATCTAAAAGACCTTCAGTTTTCAGCCAGGCATTCAGGTCTGCTTCCTGTTTAAGCTGGGTAAACCCGTGATCGGCAAGGACGATAAGCCGTTTGGGATCGGGTAGGGCTTGGTAGTATTCCAGGACACGGCCCACGGCCCGGTCCCATTTTTTCATGCACTCCAGGCATTCGCGGTGCAGGGGGTGGTTTTTTCCCTCCAGGGCCGGGTACAGGAAATGAAACAAACGGTCGGTCTCGGTGAGGACCAGGACAAAGAGATCCCAGGCTAGATCCGGCCACAAAAGATCCAGGGCCATAAGGCGGCTGTCCAGGGTGGAGTTTATTTCCCTTAGCAGAAATTCGTGATCCCGGCTCCCGGAGACGGTATCCGCCTCCAAGCGGTATCCCTTGCCGCGCAAAATGTTCGCCAGCGGGGGAGGGTATACCGCGTTTTCCAGTTGCGGGGCCACGAATCCGGAGACAAGGATTCCGTTTATGGGCCGGGCCGGATAGGTGTTGGGCAGGTTTATAACCTTGCTGTAGAGTCCCTTTTCCCCCAAATGGTCAAAGATGGTTTCCGCTCCGACCTGGTTAAAATTGGCAATTTCAGTGGCATAAGTCTTCGGGTTAAGGCGGGTGAAGCCGAATATGCCGTGCTTTTCCGGGCCGGATGCCGTGTAGAATGATGTCCAGTTCACCGGGGAGAGTTCCGGGAGCTCCGCGTGCATGGGATGGGCGTTCCCGGACTGAAGCAGTGAATGTATGTTCGGACATGTGCCCTGTTCGCCCAGTCTTCGGGCCAGGGTGAAAGGCAGCCCGTCCAGCCCGAGGACCACCATTTTGGGCCTGTTTTTTTCTGCAGAAGCCATGGCCGGATTTTATCAGCACAAGGGGCAGAAGACCAGAGTGCGGGACCGTGTTGACTAACCGGTCCGGCCGGGGGTATAGGCTGATTCTTCTGTTGTTTTGACAAGCACCCTTGGCCCGGGTGGCGGAATTTGGTAGACGCCAGGGACTTAAAATCCCTTGAAGCTATGCTTCGTGCCGGTTCAAGTCCGGCCCCGGGCACCATAAAATCATAAATATCGGGGAGTTAGGCTAATGCCTGACTCCCCGTTTTTATTCTCATTTCTTTTTGTCTCCCCCTATTTTTCCACGCTACTGTCCCATAAATGTCCCAAATTATCATTTTTTGTCCCTTGATATAATTGTATTTTTTATTTCTCGCTGTCCCATGAGTGTCCCATGCTTTTGTTTAGCGTTTTTTTGTTTGGTATTTTATATAGTGTATCTAACATTTTGGAATGTATGTAAAAAGTCTTGCATAAAAATTGGATCAGGTTTTAGCCGGAGTGGCCCGGGTTACAATTAGTTTGGACACCAAATTAGGAGTATGGCATGTCGCC
>JBKHGE010000016.1:0-46089 GCA_046539845.1 Desulfonatronovibrionaceae bacterium | reverse complement strand
AGGGTGTTCGCCTTGCTGCACCCCCGCAGGCAAAATCCGAGCAGGCCGGGATCAGCCAGCGGTCCAGAACGCTTAGGTATCCCCCGTTTACTGAATAACTGATCAAAAAGTCGTTCATTTGGATCCGGGAGTCACGCAGGGCGGAGAACAGGCGCTCCATGGAAGTCAACCGATCACAGCCGTGCCACTCGGCATGTGCGGGCAGGAAGTCGGCATCAAGGCTGACGAGGAATCTTTTCTTTGCTCCAGGCAGATTTTCCAGGGAACATAGAGTCACCGGTATACCCATGTAGATTCCCGTATAGACTCCTTCGCTGAGTTCAAATGTGTTTACAACGTCTCTCGGGAAGCCGTAATCGAGCATAAATTGCCGCAACAGCCGACCCGGATGATCGTCTTGGAAATAAGTAAAAGGAATGACCCAATACACTTCCTGCACGATTCCCAGGCCTACGGCGGCATAAATAAAATTTCCGATGTTATACAGGCCAGTGTTTCCCGGTCCTCCGGCCTCTTCAAGCGCCGCGGCATCCCCGGAGCAATAAATCAAGCGCAAAGCTTCCATTTTCTGCTCCGGTATCCGGCGCATATCATCGTGGGCATCGAAGTTTATCAGCGTGGCGTTTCTTATGCCCAGCCGCGCCCAATGGGGCAGAGCCTGGCTATGATCCTGAACAACAAAAGGGGGGCTTTTAACCCGCGGCTTTCGAGTGTCCCTTTCCGACAGGGCGCAGCCGGCGACTGCAGCGGTCAGAAAGATCAGCAGGGCGATTATCCAGCTTTGCACCCGATAGCGTGTATTCCCAGAAGCCATGGTCTATTCCGGTTGGAAGGAAATTAAAGTTTGTAAACAGGCATGCCTGTCAGCCTGGACCACTCTGGGCCCAGTCAAGGAAAGAAAGCATAAAGGGGTTTCCCGTCTTCAAGGTCTATTTGAGAAGGGAAACCACCTTTGGGGTTCCCGTTTCTTGCTTTTTAGCCCTGCAGGACCTTTATATAGGCCTTTCTTTTCCGCGGACCGTCGAATTCAGCGAAGAATATCCTCTGCCAGGTCCCCAGAACCGGTTTGCCGTTCTCTATGATCACCGTCTCTGAGCAGCCGATCAGACTGGACTTTATGTGCGCGTCGCTGTTGCCCTCGGCGTGCAGGTAGTCACCGGCCCGGGGGATGAGATGGCTCAAGTTGACGTTTATGTCCCGGCACACATCCGGGTCCGCGCCTTCGTTTATGGTGATCGCCCCCGTGGTGTGCGGGCAGTAGATGAGAGCTATTCCTTTTTCCGCCCCGCAGTCTTTTACCGCCTGCTGCACTCCGAGGGTGATGTCCACCATATCCGTGGAAGCCCTGGTTTGGATATCAATGCTGATCATTAGCTCCTCCTGTGGATTTTTGGCCCAATTCCCTTATTCGTTCAAGTACCGGAGGATGGGAAAAATGTAAAAGGACATACGCGGGGTGCGGGGTGAGATTGCCCAGGTTGTTCCGGGACAGTCTCTTAAGGGCGTTTATGAGATGTTCGGGCGGGCATAAGCCGGCCGCAAACGCATCCGCCTCGTATTCATTCTGGCGCGATTTCCATTTGCCGTGGATGCCCAGAAGCAGGGCCAGCGGGGAATAGAGCAGGGCGAAAAATACGAGCGAGACATGTACGGAATGGTGTTTAAGCCCTAGGGAGTTGGTGATGGAGGGGAAAGCGATGAATATATTCAAAAGGACAAAAAGCAAGGCCGCTTTTAACAGCATAGAGGCGAATCTTTTATGGATATGCCGGAGCCGGAAATGCCCCATTTCGTGCGCAAGGACGGCCAGGATCTCGGAACGGCTCAGACGATTGGTAAGGGTGTCAAAGAGAGCGATCCTCTTGGATTTGCCTATGCCGGCGAAGAAGGCATTTCCTTTGGCCGATCTTCTGGATCCGTCCAGGATGTAGACTTCCTTCAGGGGGAAGGCGGCCGACCAGGCCAGGGTAAATATGTCCTGCCTCAGGTCCTGGTCCCGGATGGGAGTAAAGGTGTTGAAAAGGGGCAAAATAAAGGTCGGGCCGATGAATTGCATGACCAGAAGAAAGGCCCCGAATGCCAGAGTACAATAAAGCCAGGCCATTCCCCCGGCCATGTCCAGAAGCACCAGTATGGCCCAGCCCAGGGCGCCGCCCAGAGTAAGGGTTAAGAGGTAACCCTTTATCCTATCCGCTATAAAGGTCCCGGCAGTGGTCATGTTCATGCCGAATCTCCCCTCCAGGCGGAAGATCTGATAAATCTCAAAAGGCAGCCCAAGGAGGTCAAGGAGCAGAAAAAGACCAGCCAGGAAGACAAGGCCGGTTGCGGCAGGGAAAAGATCCAGTTCCCGTACGGCCAGGTCCAGTCGGTTAAGCAGGTTCGTTTCCAAGGCGAAAAGGATAACCAATGTCCAGTACCAGTCCCGAAGCAGTTCAAAGCGGGTCTGTGCTCGGGTATATTCCTGGGATCGGGCATAGTTGCGGTCGGTAAATAAGTCCGCGAATTCCGGAGGCAATTCGCCCTCCATTCGCCCCAGGTTCAACAGCGCGGCCCAGGTCCGGATGAGCTGCCCGGCTATTATCAGGGCAGCAGCGGTTGCAACCCACGGAGATAAAAGCATATCTGCTTATTATACGTTGAATCTGAAAGTTATGACATCCCCGTCCCGGACTTGGTAATTTTTTCCCTCCAGGCGCAGGAGCCCTTTTTCCTTGGCCGCCTTGAACGTCTTTACCTGCTCGAAGTCGGACCAGCCCAGGACTTCGGCCCGGATAAACCCCTTTTGCAGATCGGAATGGATGACTCCGGCCGCTTCCGGGGCTGCGGCCCCCTTGCGCACCGGCCAGGCCCGGACTTCCTTTTCTCCGGCAGTGAGAAAGGTTATCAGCCCAAGGAGGTCGTAGGTCTTGGCAATCACCCGATCCAGGGCAGACTCATTTACCCCCAGGTCGTGCATGAACATCTCTCTTTCCTCCGGGTCCTCCAGTTCGGCCATTTCCTTTTCCATGCGGGCCGCAACCGCGATATGGGCCGCTCCGCCTTCGTCTTCCGGGAGGCTTTTTTCTTTTAGTCCCTCTTCGGACACGTTCCAGGCGTAGACAATGGGCTTTCCGGACAGAAAACAGTACCCCCTGAGTTCCGGGGCCTCGGCCAGTTCTGGTATTTGCCGCAGCGGGGTCTCCGCCTCCAATGCGTCTTTGACCTGTAAGAGGAGTTTTTGTTCCGCTTCGTCCACCAGGTTTTTGGATTTTCTCTGGTCCGCCTGCATCTTTTCCAGTTTTTTCTCCACTACATCCAGGTCGGCGACTATAAAGTCGGTTTCTATGGCCTGGCACTGCTCCACGGGATCGTGGGCCCCGGTAAATGCGTCCAGGACCGCCAGGAGGCAATCGTGCGGCCTAATGGCATTTAAAACTCGGGCTCCCAGGCCCTGGCCCTTGGCACCACCGCCGGGAATGTCCAGATACTCTATTTCGCTTTGGGTGACTTTTTTGGGCTTAAATTGCTCGGCGAGCGGGTCCAGCCTGGGCTCGGGTACCTTGACCATGGCCTGGTCCTGTCCGGCATGCTCCGGTCCGGCCAAGGCCAAAAAGAGTTCGGTTTTGCCGCTGCCGGCAAATCCGAATATGGCAGTCTTCATGTCTATTGGTTTCCTTTATATTGTTTTATTGTCCTTTCGGCTTGGATTATTCGCGTGGCTCTTGAGCCCGCAAAAGGAACCCGAACCGATATATCAAATACATTTTGTTGGCAACGCCAGACCTGGGTCACTTGTCCGCCGGGAGTGGATCTGTTTTTAGATATCTGCGCCCTTTATTTCCCGTTTAAGCAAGGCCTGCAGGACCAGTCCGTAGAAGCGCCTGTCTTTGTTTGTATACATCCAGCCCAGGTGCCTGCGGCAGGAAATGCACATGGCTATGTCCCAGGCATAGCCGGGAAACCAGGTGAATTCGGTGCTGGGCTGCCCCAGGGTGAAGCATACCGCGTCCAAGAAACATCCAATCTCAAAGACCAAACCGTGCGGATTAGGGAAGATATGGACATGTCTGGAATTGACCTTTGTCTCCTGCAGCTGGCTGGTCACAAGGGAATAGCAGTCCCGGCACAGATAGACATACCTCCCTCCTCCCCCGGCGGACTCTGCGCTCAAAGGTGCGGGTTTTCTTTCGCCCTTTTCCGGGCCGCTGTCCTTTTTAAGGCGCAACAACTCCCGGGCGGGTAATATCTGCCGGTAAAGGCCAGTATTTTGCATTGACCGGAAGAATACTTCTTAACTGCCGGGAATGCAACGGAGAGCAGAACGGGAATGGATTGAAAGCAGGCCCAGCTTGGTTGCAATGCTTTTTCCCTGAAAAATTGCGGACCCTGTGTATTCGAGGCTGCAAACGTGGCTGCCCGGTTGGGGAAAGGACCCAGGATGTAACCTACTTCACCCGGATTTTGTCCAAGACCTTTTGATAGTAGATCTGGTTTTCCTCCAGGTAAACCGGTCGATTCCTGTGCATATTCATTTTGGTCACAAGCAGGTTGAGTTTCTGGATCTGCTTGTATCTCTCGGCTTCGTCAGTGGTCTTGTCCAGCATGTCCCGGATGTTTTTAATCTCCTTTTTGTCCGCCACCTCCGGGGGAACGAATCCGGAATTTTTGAGGATCTTGTAGCTCATCCGGAGCTGTTCTGGGATCATGGAATCGTCCTCCAGGTCGAGCGGTTTGCCTGCCCCGGGCAGGTCCTTAAACTCTCCCTGCCGCTCCGCCTCCCGGATCTTTTCCTCGGCAATTTTTTCTATGAATTCAAAATTCACGGCCGCCTCCGCTGCTTACGCCGTTAGAGCACTGTCCCCGGTCCTTTCCTGGTGGTGATCGCTTCCGGTCTGTACAGCCATGCCCATGCATTGTGTACGTCGTCCATGATCACATACAGGCAGGGGACCAGAAAGAGGATAATAAGAGAAGAAAACAAGATGCCAAAGCCCAGAGAGATGGCCATAGGGATCAGAAATCTGGCCTGCCTGGAGGTCTCCAGGATCATTGGAGCCAGTCCTGCGGAAGTGGTCAGGGTGGTCAATAAAATGGGCCGGAACCTTCCGGTCCCCGCGTCCAGGATTGCCTGCAGCAGAGGTTTCCCGGAGCGCAGGTGGCGGTTGGCCAGATCGATAAGCACCAAGGAGTTGTTGACCACCACCCCGGACAGGGCCAGGATGCCGAACATGCTCATAATACTCAGGCTGTAGCCCATGACTATGTGACCCAAGACTGCCCCGACAATGCCGAAGGGGATGCCGACCATGATTATCAGCGGCTGCAGATAGCTTCGAAAGGGCACGGCCAAAAGGGCGAAAATCCCCAAAAGGGCCAGGAACAGCCCCTGGTACAGGCTATCCATGCTCTCCTTGATATCCGCCTGCCTGCCCTCCAGTCCGAAGTCCAGACCTGGGTGATTGTTCATGAGTTCGGGCAGGGCCTCGGCCTGTAAATCGCTTAAGACCTGGCTCGCTTGGCTGCGGGGGAGCACGTCCGCGGTCACATTTATCACCCTGCGGCCGTTTTTCCTGTTGATCTCGGTATAGGCCCGGTCCGGGCGCATGTCCACGGCCTCGCTTAATTTGAGTTCTTTGCCCTCCGGGTTGCGGACGACCATTTCCTCTAGGAAGTATTCGTGTTTGCGCTCCTCTTCCGGGAGCCGGACCATGACCTTGAGCTCGTTTCTGCCCCGCTGTTGACGCAAGGCCTCGGCCCCGTAATATCTGGAGCGCATCTTTCGGGCTATATCCGCGGCCTTGAACCCCATACTTCTGGCTTCGGGCCGCAGGGTGATATCGTATTGCCTCTTTCCCGGGGAAAATCCGTCGTATACATCCTTGACGTTGGGGTATAGCTCCATCTGTGCGGCCAGATCCTCGCCTGCCCGGCGCAGCGTTTCCAGGTCTCGGTGCGAGAGCGCGATGTCCAGGGCCTTTCCCGCACCCGGACCACCCCGGTCCGATTCATAGACCAGACTTTCCAGTCCGGGGATGTCCCCGACCCGGTCCCGCCATTTGCGAGTGAATTCATCCGTGCTCAGGGGCCGGATTTCCGGGGAGGTCAAAAAGGCCCGGATACTGATTTCGTTGTTGTCGATCCGGGTATAGATGCCCTTCAGGAGATTGTCTCCGCCGTTTTCTTCCCCGATTTCAGCCGCGGCCCGAACCAAGCGTTTGTTCACCTCTTCCACTTTGTGCCTGGCCGTGCCGTAGGGGAGGGTGGCCTGGGCATAAGAGAATCTGGATTCGATCTTGGGGAACATGGTCATACCCAGCCGGCCGCTTTTTATAAACCCTGCGGCCAAAATGAGCACTGCCGCGGCCAGGGCCAGAGTCAGGTAGCGCCATTTGATGCTTTGCTCCAAAAAGGGCCGGTACTTGTTGTGGACAAAGTGCATAAATTTATGACTGAAGGATTGCTGCATGTTATGCAGCCATCTGCGCGGCCCGGTAAGCTCCTTTTTTCGCATTTGGTGCCCAAGGTGGGCCGGGAGTATGAACAAGCACTCGATAAGGGAGATCAGGAAAACGCTGGCCACCACCGCCGGGATGGTCTTGAATATCTTGCCCATCACCCCGGGGATAAAGAACATGGGCAAAAAGGCCACTATATTGGTGGTCACGCTGAATATGACCGGCATGGCTATGTCTTTTGCACCCAGCACGGCCGCGCGGAGCAAGGGGACTCCCTTCTGGTGATAGGAGTATACGTTCTCTCCGACCACAATGGCGTCGTCGACCACGATCCCCAAAGTGATGATAAACGCGAACAAGGAAATCATGTTCAGGCTGACCCCGAACCAGGGCAAAAAGAACATGGAGCCCAGAAAGGAGATGGGGATGCCCAGGCTGACCCAGAAGGCCAGGCGGGATTCCAGAAACAGGGCCAGAAGGATGAACACCAGACCCAGGCCGAGATAGGCGTTGCGCAGTAAAAGGTCCATACGTTCCCGGTAGGTGTCGGACATGTCCCGGACTATGGACAGGTCCATGTCCGGGGGTAAAGAGTCCCGTATATCGCTAAGCTGCCCCTTTACCGCCTCGGCCACAGACACCGGGGTCTGCTCCCCAACGCGGTAGACGTTGATCAAGATGGCCGGGTCCCCGTTAAAGGCGGCCTCGTTATCCGTGTCCCGGAAGCCGTCCTCGATCGAGCCCAAGTCCTCGAGGCGTACCAGGGTCCCGGAGTCGGTGGTGATGATTGGGATCCTGGCGAACTGCCTGCCCAGGTCCTTGCGTTCCTTTATCCGGATGAGGATGTCCCCGCTGTTGGTCTCGATTTCTCCGGCAGGCATGTCCACCGATGCCTCGTCGATCCGCGAGGCCACCTCCTCCAGAGTCAGCCCGTAGGTACGCAAGGTGTCCTGGGGTATCTCTACCTTGATTTCCAGCGGTTTGGTCCCCTCCAGATCCACCTGGGTCACTTCCGGGTCCTGGAGAAGGATGTCCCGGACGGATTCCGCGGTCTCCCTCAAAACCCGGCGGTCCTGAGTCCCGTGCAGGGCTATATTCAAAACTTCTCTGCGCCTGGAGACTATGCTTACCTGCGGCTCCTCGGCGTCTTCCGGGAAAGAGGTTATCCGATCCACCTCGTTTTTCACGTCCTGGGCCAGCTGCTGCAGATCACCGCCCTCGACCATCTCGATGACAATGTTGGCCGATCCCTCCTTGGCCGTGGACTCCACCTCCTTGATTTCATCCATGCCCTGGACCGCTTCCTCCACGGCCAGGATTATCCCTTCCTCCACCTCTTCCGGGCTGGCCCCGGGATAGGAGACGTTCACGCTCACTGTATCCAGAGTGAACTCCGGAAAGATTTCCTGTTTTATGTTCAGGCCCAGGAGGAGCCCGCCCACAAGGAGGACCACCATGAGCAGGTTGGCGGCCACGGAGTTGCCGGCCATCCAGCCTATGGGCCCTCTGGATTCGCTGCGTGAAAGGTGGTTGCGGCTTTTGTCCGGCATTGGCTAGTCTGCTTCCCCTGTTATCCGCAGTTTCATGCCCTCGGCCGGGGCGGGGATGTCGCTGACCACTAGGCGGTGTCCATCAGCGATGTCATTGGGTATGTAGATATATTCCGAACCTTTCCAGATCGGCTCCGCGGAGCGGATCACCAGCCGGTCTTCGGGGTCTGCGAGCCAGATTTGGTTATTGTCCCGCCAAGCGTCCCTGGGTATGGGCACTACGTCCTTGAGTTCTTTACCCAGGATGTGCACCCGGGCGAAACTCCCGGTCAAAATCGGGGGAGAGTTTGCAGGCTGCTTCAGGTTCAAGGGGTCGTCTATCCGGACCAGGACCCGGGCCATGCGGCCTTCCTCCTCCAGATCGGAAAGGAGTCGGACCACACGGCCCTGGCGTTTTTGGGCCGGGGCACCGTTTACCTCTTCCACTTCCACGGCAGCACCTTTTTCCCGGCTCCGGCCGGGGATGTCGAACCAATTCAGGCGGCTGGTCGGGATCTGGACCCGGATCCAGAAGTGGTCTGTACCTACCAGTTCGGCTATTTCCCCCTGGGCGGAAAGCCTGGAACCCAGATCCACTTTTTTGTCTTTGACGATCGCGTTGAACGGGGCTTTGATCCGGGTGCGCTCCAGATCCAGCCTGGCCTGCTCCAGTTTGGCTTCGGCCCTTTTGATGTCTGCCTTGGCCTTGCGCAAATGCGGCCGGCGCAAAGCCAGGTCGGGATCGGCCTTCTCCTCCGGGCTCTGTTTGCTTAACAGCTCCCATTCACGTTGGGCCACGTTTTGTTTGCCCTGTTCCACCCGCAGGGAATATTCGGCCTCGACCAGGTCGGATTCGGCCTGGGCAAGTTTAAGCCGGTGGTCGCTGGGGTCGATGCGCAGTATCTCCTGCCCTTTCTCCAAATTCCCGCCGGGGATAAACTGCTCGGCCACTTGGATCACTTCCCCGGCCACCCGGGAGTTCAGGGTGATCTGTCTGGCTGGGACCACCTTGCCCATGGCCGGTATCTGGACCCGGTGATCTACTGCCTGCGTCTCCTCCACCCGGACCAGCGGGGCCTTATCCTTGGGCGTCGCCTTCTGCGGCTGCGGCCGGGTCATATACAGCCATCTTCCCCCCAAGAGCCCCACTCCGATTATTGCCAGGGGCAGGGCGATCTTGAGTATTGTCTTCATTCGGGAGGGCTTGTGTACTTTTTTGTCCGTGTTCATCTTTAGTCCTGTACTGAATGTATAAGTCCTTGTTCTCCCAGTTTATCGGTCCATGTCCCGCCCAAAGCCCGGTATAGGGCGATACGGTAGAGAAGGAGGTCCTTGCGCGCATCCAAGAGTTCGAGTTCCAGGTCCTGGACGGATTTGAGCTCGGTCAAAACCGGCAGATAGTCGCTCATCCCGTTTATATACTGGGACTTGGCCTGGTCCAGGGCGATGCGCGCGGATTCCAGTCTGGTTTCCAGTCTGGATATGTACCGCCTCTGCCAGCGTTCGTCGCTCAGGCTGTCCTCGACTTCGTTTATGGCCGTGAGCACGGTCTCTTGATAGGCGTGTAGGCGTTCCTCGACTACCGCCCGGGTCCGGTCCACCTCTGCGGTTCGGCGCTTGCCGTCAAAAAGCGGGGCGGTAAGACCGGCGGCCAGAGAGGTGATCCAGTTCTGAAACAGGGTGTTGAACTGCTCAGCAGAGTATTCGTGTCTTGCGGTCAGGGTGATGCGGGGCAAGAGATCGGCTTTGGCCGCTGTCAGTTCCCATTCGGACTCCCGGAGTCTGTTCCAGGCGGCCCGGATATCCGGGCGCTGGCTCAATAGTCGGGCCGGGATCCCGGTTTTGGGTGGTGATCCGGGTTCGGGAAGACTGCTCCGGGTGCTTTGGGGCAGGCTGCTCTGTGGGCGGGCCAAAAGAAAGGCCAGTTTGTGCGTGTACTGCCGTTGAGCCGAGGCCGAGCCCGGGAGGCGGGATCTTGTCCCCTCCAGGTTCTCTTGTTGCTGCAAGACATCCAGGGCGGTATTCATTCCGTTTACAAAGCGCATGCGGGTCAATTCCAGATATTTTCGGCTGGTTTCGGTCTGCTCTTTTAAGAGTTGTTCTTTCTTCCTTTCATGTACCAGCCGGACCCAGTTTTGGGCCACTTCCGCGGAAACAGTCATGGCCGCGCTCTTTAAGTCCTCCCGGGTGGCTTTTTCTTCTAGCTCACCGCTTTTTTTCCCGGCCCGTACCCGGCCCCACAGATCCAGTTCATACTGACTGACCAGACCCAGAGCCCGGTTTTTTTTGGTGATCTCCGTGTCCCCGCCCGGAGTATTCTTGTGCTCTTGGGCGTGGGAGACTTCCCCGGAAAGCTCCAGATCCGGCCACTGATCCGCACCGGCGATGACTGCGGAGGCCCGGGCCTGCTTCAGTCTGGCCCAGGCCTGCCGCAGGTTCAGGTTCGAGGACAGAGCCTCGTCTATCAGCCTGTTTAGTTCCGGACTGTCAAACTCTTTCCACCACATATCCGCATGGGTGGAGTTTTGGATACCTGTCTCCACATAAGAAGGGGGAAGCTCCCCGGCCGGATCATCGGGCGGGGCCGGATCGAGCATAGTACAGGCCGAAATCGTGAATAACAAGATTCCCGCCGAGAAAAGGTGAATATAATGGGTCATTTCCAGTTTCCAAACAAATGCTCCCGCGGTCCGGCCCGATGGGGACAGGATTGTCTCGGGTCGGCGCGGATTTAATGGCGTAAAATGCAGGCGGCAGAATAAGGCATAGTCAGGCGATTGGCAATAGGGGCATAAGCCTGCCTGTTTTGGGCCGGGGGAAAACAAATGCCCAAGTTTTTGACAAAAAATGCCCCCGGGACTATTCACAAGAGGATCAGGTGGATAAAATCCATTTCAGATATCGAAAAACCAAAATATTCCCGGGCAGCCTCGAAAACCTCGGATTTTTGTCGGCCGCCCCGGCCCGTCGTTTGCTCTGAAAAAAAATATCCGGAGGGACAATTGTGAAGAATGTATTTAAAGTCCCCGGGAGCCAAAGCATGATAAAGGGATTTTGATGCCCCATCTGCGTTTTGTCCATGCCGCCGACCTGCATCTGGACGCCCCGTTTAGGGGATTGAGCCTGGATTCCGAGGACATGGGCACCGCCCTTTGCCGGGCCACCTTTGACGCCTTTGCCAACCTGGTAAACCTCTGCCTGGAAAAAGAGGCTGACTTTCTCCTTGTTTCCGGGGATGTCTTTAATCAGGAAAAAAGCAGCCTCCGGGCTCAGCTCGCCTTTAGGGACGGCCTGGCTGAACTGGCCGGGCACAATATCCCCGTATTTGTCGTGCACGGCAACCATGACCCGGCGGGTAGTTTCTCCCGGGCCGTGGACTGGCCGGAAAACACGCACATATTTAAATCCGATGAGCCGGAGTGTATCCCTTTTTTCCGCAACAGCGAGGCCCTGGCCCTCATTCACGGGGCCAGTCATATGAAAACCGGGGAAGTCCGGAATCTGGCCAAAAGATTTGTCCGCGACCCCCGGGATGTATTTCAGATCGGTTTATTGCACTGCAACGTGGGTCAAAATACCGGGCATGATCCTTATGCCCCGTGCGATTTCTCAGACCTGATCCAATCCGGTCTGGATTACTGGGCGCTTGGACATGTGCACACCGGAGGCGTGTGGTGTGAGCAGCCGTATGTAGTCTATTCGGGGAATATTCAGGGACTGAGCGTAAAAGAAATCGGCCCCCGGGGATGTTTTGTGGTTGATGTCCAGGAAAATGGAGCGGTTGCCCCGGTTTTTCATGCCCTGGACAGGTTCCGCTGGGCCTGTGTGGATACGGATATCCGGGATATAACCGCGCTGAACCGCCTGGAGGAAAAGATACTCGGACTTATCGAGGCCGAACAGTCCGAAGCCGGACAGCGGGGGCTGGTGTGCAGGGTGGTTTTGAGCGGTCGCGGCCCCATGCATCATTATTTGAGCGAGGACAAAGCCCGGGAGGATTTTTTGCAGCGCCTCCGGGAGCAGCTCACCGGCTCTTCACCCCTGGTGTGGATTAAGGACCTCATCCCTTACACCGCTCCGGAAATCGATCTTGAATCCAGACGAAACAAACAGGATTTTCTGGGCGAGGTCTTATCCCGGGCCGAGGAAGTCAAGAACAGATCGGATAAGCTGGAGTTTCTGCGCAATGAGGTCTTCTCCGAGCTTTTCGGGCACCGCCGGGCCGGGAAATATTTGCGCCAGCTCGATTTGGGTGAGGCGGAGGAACTCCTGCGCCGGGCCGAGCTTCTGGCCGCGGACAGACTGGAACCCGGAGAGGAGTAAGGCAGCCGGACATGCATATTACTGAATTCAATCTGCGCGGATACGGCATTTTTAATCACTGCCGGGTAAAGGGTCTTTCTCCGGGGCTGTGTCTTTTTCTGGGAGACAACGAGGCCGGGAAGTCCACCTGCCTGAGTTTTATCCGGGATGTCTTTTTTGGGGCCCCGGACAAAAGGCACAGGGAAAAGACCTATCCCGCCCTCGCCGGCGGGGACTGGGGAGGGAGCATTACCCTGGATACGCGGGAGTTGGGCCGGATCGTAATGGACCGCGGAAGCGGCCCCAAAGGAGGGCGGTTGGACATGTTCGGCCCGGACGGCAGACCCCTGGACCAGGGAGCGCTCCCCCGTTTGTTGGCCGGTACTACCCGGGAAGTGTACAAAAACGTGTATGCTTTCAGTTTAAGCGAGCTGCAGACCATGGACAGCCTGAGCAGCGACCGGGTTCGGGACGCCATCTACAGCGCCGGTCTGGGCACCGGGCTGTCCTCCCTGCCGGAGGTGCTCAAGTCTTTGAAGGGGGAAAAGGAGAAGCTGTTCAAATCCGGAGGTCAGCAGCAGGAAATAAACAGGCTGGTGAAAAATCTGGAGGATGTGGACAAGGAAATCACCCGGGCCTCCGGGGATATCCAGGCCTACGACCGGGTGGTCCTGGAACTAGAAGAGCTGGGGGAAGAAAACAAAAGGCGAAAAAAAGAGCTTTCCTCATTGCAGGCCCGCCTGACTGGACTCAGGGGCATGCGCGATCTGTGGGAGGAGTGGACGGAACGCACGGGCATAACCCGGGAACTGGAGGAACTCCCGACCACAGGAGATTTCCCGGAAAACGGCCTGGCCCGGTATGAGGAAATCCGCCGCAGGCTGGAGGAGCTGGAAAGCAGCCGCAGGAAACTGGTCCTGGAGATCGAGGATATCAGGTATCGCCTGGACAAGCTCGCGCCGGACCAAGAACTTCTGGAGCAGGAAAACCAGGTCCGCTGGCTGGCCGAGGAAAAAACGCGTTTTGTCGAGGCCGGGGAAGAGCTCGCCCGGCTGGAGCCGGAGATAGAGGCCCGCCGGGAAGGGATCCGGTCGGTTCTGCGCCGCCTGGGGGGGGGCTGGGACCGGGAAAAGATAAGCGGATTCGACTGCTCGCTCAAGGTGAAGGACAGCATCTCCCGATTCAAACACGACCTGCAGGAGCTGGAAAAAGAGGTAGACCGGGCCTCGGCCGAGGCTGAAACGCGCAATGGGGAGCTTGTCCGCGCCGGGGAGGCGCTTAAAAAAGCCCGGGAGGATCTGGCCGCTCTGGGGTCGAAAGACCCGGCCTTTGATCCGGATCTGGCCGGGAAAATAAGGCGGGACCGGGACCGTTTTGCCCAGGCCGCTGAGGAACTTCCGGTTAGGGAACAGGAGAAAAAACGCGGGCTGGAAGAAAGCAGGCGGATTTTGGCAGAGATAAATCCGCGGTGGTCCCGGGAAGATGCGGAAAAGTTCGATACCTCGCTAAAGGTCAGGGAAAAAATCGAGGAGTTCCGCAAGGGCTTCGCCCGGGGAGACCGGGAACTTTTGCAGCTGGAGCAAAAGCTGGAAAGCGTCCGGGAATCCCTGGATGGTGTGCAGGAACGGGAGGAAAAAGCGAAAAAGGCCCTGCAGGAAACCACGCCCGGTCGTTTTACCTCCCCGGAGGAGGTCCGGGATGCAGCCGCCGGGCTGAAGGAGATGCAAAAAAAGGGCGCGGAACTGAACACCCTGGAGGTAAAATCCGCGTCCCTCCGGGACAGGCTGACCGCACTGGATCGGGAGCTGGCGGAGTTGCCGGAAATAAGCGCTCCGGGCAGGCGAACCTTTCTGTTTGCAGGCGTGGCCGCATTTGTCTTTTGCGCGGGGGCTTTTTTGTTCGGGTTGCGCGGGACTTTCCCGGTTTACTCCTGGTTGGCCGCGGCCATCTTCGGCCTTGGCGGACTGGCCTTTTTCGGAGTGCATGCGGGCAAAAAACTTTTTTTTCGGAGTCTGGCCGCGGATCAGGAAAAAAGGCGCCGGGCCATGTACGGACAGCGGGAAAAGATGGAAGAGGAACTCACGAAATATGAGCGGGGGAAAAGGGAGCTCGGGGAGCAAATACGGGACATAAGAGAGCGTCTGGGGCTGTCCGGGGACGAATCTTGGGGCAGGGTGGAAAACGAACTGGAGCATGCCCGGGAGGTCCTGCAGCGGATAAGTCATCTCCGGGAGGAAAAGGAGGAACTTGCCCGGCAGCGGGAAAAGCTCACCCGGGAAATGGAGAGTCTAAAGGAGTTGTGGGAAAAGAAAAACGCGGAAACGGATGATCTTCGCCGGGCCTGGAATTCGGAGTTGACCGGCATGGACCTGGACCCGGACCTGGACCCGACAGTGGCCGCAAGACTGGTGGACCGGGTGGAAACGGTCCGGGCCCAGATAAATCATCTGCGCGGGGCTGAGGATCGCCTGGAAAAGCTGCATGAATTCATGCACGGTTTTATTTCGGAAGTGGCCCGGACCTGCGCTGACCCCGGCCTGAAAGACGAGAACTCCGGGACTGTGCTCGCGGCGGCGGACAATTATCTGCAAAAGGCGGAACAGGAAAAACAGAGGCTCACAGATCATCAGGCGGCGAAAAAAGAGGTGGAGAGGCTGTCCGGGGAGTATTCCCGTCTGCAAGAGGCCTTGCAACAGGTTGAGCAGGATGAAAAGCACGCCCGGGAGAAACTTGAAAAGCGGAAAACAGCCTGGAGCCGGTATCTGGAAAGCATTGCCCTGGACCCGGAATTTACCCCAGATCTGGCTCGGGAGGCACTTGCGGATATCGAAAGGGCGCAGGCTATTATTCGGGAGCAGACCGAGCTTGAGGACAAGAAAAAGCAGTATGAAAAGCGCAGGCAGGATTTTATTTCCCGGGCAAGGGCGCTGGCCGCGGAGCTGGGCCGGGAGGAGCCGCAGGAGTCCTCCCTGCCCGCCTTTGTGCACAAGCTAATGCAGGATCTGGATGGGGCCAGATCCGACTTTGCCAGCCACAGGGAGCTTTCCGGGCAACTCAGGCAGAAGGAAAAGGCCTTGCAGGAGATAGATGGGGAAATCCAAGAGGCAAAATCCGGGGAGGAGGAACTCCTGGAGGCTGCGGATGTCCCTGATGCCCAGGAATTTTTGCGCCGGGGGCGGGTCCTGGAGAAAAGGCAGACTCTTTTGGACCGGCTGCAGGATCTGGACCGCGGACTCAAGCGTGGGACCGGGGAAAGCGATATGGAGCGGGTAAAGGAACTCTTCTCCGCCTGGAGCCTGCCGGCTCTGGAAGAAGAGATCGCCCGCCTGAAGCGGGAGATGGAGGAGGAAGAAGCCCGGCACCAGGAAAATCTCCAGAGAAGCGGGGAGCTGAAGGCGGAAAAGGACAGGCTGGCCTCGGATGATGATCTGTCCCGTCTGCAGCAGAAAAAGGAGTCTCTTTTAGAGGATTTAAACCGTGCTTCGCGGCGGTGGTGCAAATATGTGCTTGTCGAGCATCTCTTGCGCCGGGCCCGGGAAAAATACGAAAAAGAGCAGCAGCCGCAGGTGGTGCGCACGGCCGGGCGGTATCTGGCCCGGATCACAGCCGGGGCCTACACCGGGGTGTTCGCTCCTCTGGGAGAGAATTCCGTGTATGCCGTTGATGCCGAAGGCAAGTCCGTCAGCCCGGAGGATCTGAGCCGGGGCACCGCGGAGCAGCTGTATCTGTCCCTGCGTTTCGGGTATATAGACAATTCCGGGCGGCAGGGAGAGCGCCTGCCTGTGATCATGGACGACATTTTGGTCAATTTCGACCCCTTTCGGGCGGAAAATGCCGCAGAGGCCATAGCTGAGATGGCCCGGGAGAGCCAGGTTCTTTATTTTACCTGTCATCCCCAGACCTTGGATGTGTTTAAAAACGCCGCCCCTGAGGCCGCGGCATTTGAGATCGGGCAGGGGAACATCCGGCGCAAAAACTAGCCGGCCGAAGCCGGGAGCAAAGTCCCCGGCAGGGTTGCAAATTGCCAGCGGCCGTCCTGCGGGACAGCGCTCCGGTGGGATGGGGCGGAAAAAAATCCGCATCAATCGTCCAGGAGGCACAAAAAAATGCATGAGCGGTAAGAAAGTGAAAAAAATGATTTTATAGTCATCGGAGCCGAAATATTGGGCCTGAATATCGCCCTGGAACTCCGTAGCCGCTACCCGGATTCCTCGATAGCGTTTGTGGACAAGGAAAGTACCCTGACCGCGTCCATGCCCTTTGCCACTTATTGCTGCGGCCGAATTGCGGAGACAGTCTGATTGCGGTACTTTTGACCCCTAAAGCAGAAAGTCCGGGGAGCGCGCCCCGGCGACAATAAAACAGGGGGAGATATGGGTTGCATCAACTATTCCGTTTTCGACCTTCTGGAGATCGGGCCCGGGCCGTCCAGTTCGCATACCATAGGCCCCATGCGGGCCGGCTACAATTTCCTGCACACGGTGCGGGAGCTGCCGGCAAAGGACCTGAAAAGGGCTGAGCGCATTCAGGTGCGGCTTATGGGCTCTCTGGCCGCAACCGGCCGGGGGCACAAGACGGACAAGGCGGTTATGGCCGGCCTCCTGGGCTACCGGCCCCGGACCTGTCCCCCGGGTGTTTTGGGTGGGCTTCTGCCCCGCGGGGAGGAGGTATATTCCGTAGATTTAGGGACAAATGACATTTCTGTCTCCGGGGCGGATATCGTCTTTGACTGCGCCCCGTGTGAGCTCGCCTACAGCAACACCCTTGTCTTGTCGCTTCTTTCTGGGAGGGAGACGCTTTTCGAGCGCGAGTATCATTCTGTGGGCGGGGGTTTTGTGCATTGGGAGGGTAAGCCGGAAGAAAGGCATTCTGCTCCGAGGCACTGCTATGAAAACGGTGTGGGGCTAAAACGGGTTTTAAGAGAAAAGGGAATCTCTTTGCACGAGATGATCCTGGAAAACGAGGAAGCCATAACCGGTGCGGATCAAGAGCAGATATTCCGGGATCTGGACACCGTGCTCCAGGTAATGGAGAACTCGGTCAAACGCGGGTTGGCCGCGGAAGGATTACTTCCCGGCCGCTTGAAGCTACACCGCAAGGCCAAGGCCCTGTACCAACGGGCAGTGAACATGGAAAATCCGGCCGGCCAATTTACCACCTCTCTTTGCGCTTATGCGTTTGCCGCTTCCGAGGAAAATGCCTCCGGACAGCCGATAGTCACCGCCCCCACCTGCGGTTCGGCCGGGGTGCTCCCGGCCGTGTACCAGGCCATGAAATATCACCTGGGTTTCGAGTACCGGGCCGTCCGCGAGGGACTCCTGGCTGCAGCGGCAGTGGGCATGATCGTCAAGCACAACGCCAGCATCGCCGGGGCGGACGTGGGCTGTCAGGGCGAGGTGGGGGTGGCCTCGGCCATGGCCGCGGCCATGCTTACTTATGCGCACACCCGGGATGCGGAGCAGACGGAAAACGCGGCCGAAAGCGCCCTGGAGCACCATCTGGGTCTTACCTGCGATCCGGTGGGCGGGTATGTGCAGATCCCGTGCATCGAGCGCAATGCCATGGCCGCGGTCAAGGCCCATGCCGCATACCGCATAGCCACCACCGAGATGTCCCATTTCCACAAGGTGGAGCTGGACAGTGTGATCGAGGTCATGAACGAGACCGGCCGGGATATGTCCCCCAAGTATCGGGAGACCTCCACCGGCGGACTGGCCGCGCGGGTGAAATGCGAGTAATCCCTGTCTGGGATCGCCCCGGGCATGGCCAAGCTGTTTGAGGTATTATGCAAGAGGCTTGCCAGCCAATACATCCGATAACCATAATCCTGGATCCGGAACTGGCCGGGATCACGAAGCACGGTCTGCAAAAGGTGGTGTATCCACTTGAGCGTCGGGCAAGCATCAAAGATATCCTGGAGGCCCTGGGCGTCCCGCACACCGAAATCGGGGAAATCAGCTGCCAAGGAACTCGTGTAGGCTGGGAGTATATCCCCGCCCCTTTAAACCGTTTACAGGTCCACTCCATCACCCCTCCGTTCGATGTCACCCGGCCCGGTCCGCTTCGGCCCGACCCCCTGCCCGGGCTCAAGTTTATCTGCGATGTGAACGTGGGCAAGCTGGCCGTTCTTTTACGCATGATCGGGGCGGATGTCTTGCAGGAGAATTATTGGGACGATGCGCGTATCGCAGCCGAGGCCGAGCAGGAAAGGCGGGTGGTCTTGAGCCGGGATTCCGGTCTGCTCAAAAGAAAACAAATAAAGTTCGGCCGGCTCATCCGTTCCGGGGACCCGGACCGGCAATTGAAAGAAGTGGTGGAGTTTTTCGGTATCCAGCCCGGTCCTTTTTTTATCCGCTGCCTGCGCTGCAATACCCCGCTTGCCCGGGTGGACAAATCCGAGATCGAGCACCGCCTTTTGCCCAAGACCAAAAAGTATTTCCAGGAATTCTTCCTTTGCCCCGGCTGCGAACGCATCTACTGGTCCGGCTCGCATATGGAAAAAATGCGCAACAGGTTGCGTTCCCTGGGGCTTACTCCGCCTTCTTGAGGGCGGCCGTGGTCATAGGGGTTTGACTCTTGCGTGCTTATCTGCTCAATTACAATTAGACATCCCGGCTGGCTTTGCCTCTCCTTGTGTGGCGGCCTGGTCCCAGGGTAAACAACCGGTATGCGGGAGTCTTTTCCGATTATAGACAGCAAAAGGAGGAATTATGGGCCGCTTTACCAGACGCGAATTCTTGAAGTGGCAGGCCGGAGCGGCCCTTACTGTGGCCGGGTCGGTCAGCGGCGTACCTCAGAGGCTGTGGGCTGCCCCGGATCCGGACTTGGCCGTTGTCAGCGGCGGGCCCGGGGAGGCCACCCGGGCCGCGGTGAAGCTTTTGGGAGGGATGGGCGCCTTTGTCTCTTCCGGACAAAAGGTGGTCATCAAGCCGAATATGAGTTTTGACAATCAGCCGGAAATGGGTACCACCACCCACCCGGAGGTGGTGAGCGCTTTGGCCGGAATGTGCCTTGAAGCCGGGGCGTCCAGCGTTTTGATCCCCGATCATACCCTGCGGAGTCCAAAGGCCTGTGTAGAGAATTCAGGCATCCGGGCTGCGTGCAGTTCCCTGCCGAACAGTGAGGTGCGGGCCCTGGACGGTTCCAAGGGGTTTGTTGCCACCGATATTCCCGGGGGGGAACACTTTACTGAGACCGATGTCCTGCGCGAGGTCCTGGAAGCGGATGTGTTGATTGCCGCGCCTGTGGCCAAGCACCACAGCGCCACCGGGGTCAGCCTGTCCATGAAGGGGATGATGGGGCTTATCGCCGACCGCGGGGTGATGCATAGGCGCTATGAGCTGCACACCGCGATCGCGGACCTCTCCCGTCTGCTTAGAGCGGATTTGACCGTGATCGATGTCACCCGGGCCCTGACCACCAAGGGACCGAGCGGTCCGGGCAAGGTGGAGAGGCTGGACACTGTGGTGGCCTCCCGGGATATGGTGGCCGCGGACGCAAAGGTCGCGGCCATGGTCTCCTGGTACGGGCAGAAAATATCCGCGGGCAAGGTGGATCACATCCGAATAGCACATGAATGGGGACTGGGCAGGATGGATATAGATAATCTGGATGTCCGGCAGCTGGAGCTTTAATGCTGCTTCGCCGGGTTGTGCAGACCGGGTTTTGGCTATTGTTTATGGCCGCAGTGGCCATAAGTGTTCAGGACTGGGCTGGGTGCAGCCCGCTTCCGGAACTGGTGCGCCTGGATCCGCTCTTGTGGCTGGGCGCGCTTCTCTCCTCAGGGGTTTTTCCTCCCGGCGTAGTGCAAGCCGGGGTGGTGGTCCTCAGCGGGCTGGTCTTGGGTCGTTTTTTCTGCAGCCATATATGCCCCCTGGGATCAAGCATGGATGCGGTTTCCGCTCTTTCCGGCGCCTCTTTTCGGCGTCCGCCGCAGTCCTTAAGACGGGTCAAGTACGTCCTGCTTATCGCCGTTATTTTGGCCGCCCTATGGGGGGAAAACCTGACCCATTGGACCTCGCCTCTTTCCCTGGCCTCACGCCTGTTCACGCTTGTTCTGTGGCCGTTTGTCCATTTTTTGCTTTATCCTTTGGGGGTGACCCCGGAAGCGGTCTTCCCCTCTGAACCGGCCCGTGTGGATCACCTGACCGGCTTGCTATTTCTTTTGGGCCTGGCGGTGGGCAGTGCCTGGCTCGTGCCCCGTTTCTGGTGCAGGTATCTGTGCCCCACCGGGGCCTTGCTCGGGATTACGGGTCTGCGTCCCCTGCTTTCCAGAAAGACCGGCCCGGAGTGCACCGAGTGTCGCAGGTGCGAACAGGTCTGTCCGTCCGGGATCTTTCCCTGGAAGGAGGGCTCCTCGGAGTGCCTGGTTTGCCGCAGATGTGCACAAATCTGTCCGGAAGGGGCGGTTTTTTGGGCTGCTAATAAGGGCCGGGGACAGAGATTCTGGCCCAAGAGGCGGCAGTTCATAGGGGGCGCTTTTCTGGGGACGGCCGCGGCCTGGCTGGTCTGGAGCGGTCTGTATTCCCATCGCGGGCCCCGGGACAAAGGCCAGCCCTCATCCGGGGAGCTGGTCCGTCCCCCCGGTGCCCTGCCCGAGGGGCAGTTTCTGGATTTTTGCGTTCGTTGCGGTGCGTGCATGCGGGTCTGCCCCACGAACATGCTCCAGCCGCAGGGAATGGATGAGGGCGGACAGGGGATTTTTGCGCCCGCGGCCCGGGCCAGACGGGGGCCGTGTCGGTATGAGTGCTCCGCGTGCGGGCGGATATGTCCCACCGGGGCCATCCGTAATCTGCCTGTCTCCGAGAAGATGTGGGCCAAGATGGGCACGGCGGTCGTCCACCGGGACCGGTGCCTGGCCTGGGAATGGGGACGGGCCTGTCTGGTCTGTGACGAGGCCTGCCCGTACGGGGCGATAGAAATGCGTCGGATGGAGGGGAAGCCGGAAGCGGTTCCCTTTGTCCGAGAGGAGCGTTGTACCGGGTGTGGCGCGTGCGAATACGCCTGTCCGGTGCGCGGGTACCCGGCGATAACCGTATCCCCGGCCGGGGCCTTGCGCCTGGAAAAAGGGAGCTTCCGGGAGCACGGCCGCAGGCTGAAACTGTCCATAAGCCGCAGGCACAAGGATGATGAGCCGGAGGAGTCCTCTTCCGAAAAAGGCGGTCTGCCACCGGGTTTTTCCTCCTGAAGCGAGACCGGCCCGCAACGCGGGAAAAGATGGTTCTCTGACGTTTGATGTGGATTCTCTCCGCCTGATATTTTTGGAGGCTCGCCCCTCCGGAGTCCTGTTTTTATGGCCGGGGACTATTAGGCGAGTTAATAATAACTGGGTCGGGAGCCGGGAGAGAATTGATTATTTCCTTTGCGTACCCCGCGTCTTTAGTAAAATGGGTGATTTACTCACAGAAGTATGCTCCCTCAGGAAGAACTTTTTTTACCAGGATTTCAGCTTTCGGCTGCTGTTATTCGCATCAAGGCGATAAGTCCTCCACCTCTGCCGCAGGATGCGTTTTTGCGTACCACAGGCTTATTCCACCCAGGATCACCGGCAGGAGCATGAAAAATCCCATCCATAAATATGTCCGGCTGAATCCGTAGCTTATGGCTGAGGCGGAAACTGAGCTTATGTCCATGGACGCGGTCCCGGTGGTCGAAAGGATAAGGGCGGTGAAAAGGGTCCCCACCAGGGGAATACCTGTAGTCACGCCCAGGTTCCGGGACAGGGCCAGAAGACCGGAGGATATACCCAGTCTTTTCCCGGGGACCGAGCCCATGACCGCGGTGTTGTTTGTGGCCTGGAAAGTGCCGATGCCCATGCCCAGGGGAAAGATCCTGGCGATATAGCCGAGCATCGTGGTCTCCGCGTGTATGGTGCTGACCAGAAAGCAGCCGAACATTATGGTAATACTCCCGATCAACCTGATCCCCAGCGGTCCCCATCTGTCCGCCAGCCAGCCGGCAACCGGGGAGATGACACCTTCGCCTATGGGCACTACCATGAGCAAAAGTCCCACGATCTGGGTCGGATAGCCCTGCACGTATTTGAGGAAAAAGGGCAAAAGGAACATGGTTCCCCCGAGCAGGATAAAGGTCATAAAGCCCATTAAAATGCCCAGTCCGAACAGGATGTTGCGGAAAAGGGCCAGATCGACCATGGGCCGTTTGAGTCTTTTTTCTAGAAGAAGGAAAAACACGGCCCCCACGCCAGAGGTTAAAAGCAGGATCTGTATAAGCGGTTGATTGAACCCGCTGTCCTGGCCCCTGGTCATGGCCAGGGCGTAGCAGGAAAGAACAATCATCATGACCAGCGTTCCGATAAGATCAAAGCCCTGTTTCTCCTTGCGCCCGCCTGAGGATGGGACGTAGCGGAGCAGGGTGTAAATGGCCAGAGCCCCGATGGGGATATTTATCCAGAATATCCAGTTCCAGCCCAGAGTGCCGATAATGATCCCGCCCAGGGCCGGTCCGGAGGAAAGTCCCACGGAAACCACCCCGCCAATGAGTCCCAGGGCCCGACCGCGTTCATACAAGGGAAAGACCTCCACCACCAGGGCCATGCCCAGGGCCTGAAGGAAGACCCCGCCTAGTCCCTGCAGGACACGGAAGGCGATCAGCCAGTAGATATTCCAGGACAGACCGCAGAGAAAAGAGCCTATGGTAAAGATGGCCAGGCCGGCTACATATAAGGTCTTTTTGTTGTACAGGTCGCCAAGTCTGGCCACGCCGAGCATGAGCGAGGTGTTGACCAGTACGTAGCCCAGTATGACCCATTGCACGGTGGAAAAGTTTGTATCCAGCTCGTCTACAAGAATGGGCAGGGAAACATTGACAATGCTCATGTCAATGGTGCCCATGAGGATGCTTAGCCCCACGGCCGTAAGGGTCATCCACTTGTGCTTGCGGCTGATCGTCTGATGTATGTCCTTTCCGGGGGCGTCAATTGTGTCGGTCATATGTTTTTCTGTGTATTCGCTTGGCTGAAAGTGCTTGGCAGATAAAAAAACAGCGCCGCTTCCGTTAGACCGGATAGCGGCTAATACAATGCTTACTGAAGTTGTCCTTTTAGTAAAGGCTTTTATGTCCGGGCTAATTGCAAAATTCCTGCCTGGACTTTTTGGGATTGGCTTGGCAAAAACAGAGAGTGTTTGTTTAAGCTTTTAAGACCGAACCATTGTGGGGCGGGTATGGACATGTTTTTTCTTGGTGTCGCCTGTTTTTTGCTTTTGACCATGCTTATCGGCCTGATCCGAGTCTTTCGGGGACCGGAGCCCGAGGATCGTCTGGCGGCCATGCAGCTTTTCGGGACCACGGGAGTAGCTGTTTTGCTCCTTCTGGCCGCGGCCTTTAACGCTCCCGCCCTGCGTAACACCGCGCTTATTTTCGCGCTTTTGGCAGTTCTGGCCGTGGTCGCGTTCGTCCGGGCCCCGGGGGTAAGGACCGACCCCGGAGACGGAGAAAACCCATGACGGAAATCCTGGGCCGGATTTTATGCCTGGCCGGGGCGTTTTTCTTTTTGGCCGGGACCGTGGGGCTGCTACGTTTCCCGGATTCATTAAGCCGTCTGCACGCCTTGACCAAGGCGGACAACCTGGGCCTGGGTTTTGTGGCCATTGGGCTTATGCTGGCTTCGGATTCTTTGCTTGCGGCCGCCAAGATCGGGCTTATCTGGATGCTGGCCATGGTCGGCGGATCGACCATCTGTTTCCTCCTGGGTCGGAGCATACTGAGCGGACTGCGGAGGAGGAGATGAGCCCGGTGTTTTTTCTGGATGTCCTCCTTATTGTCGCGCTTTTGCTCACTGCTTGGCGCCTTCTGGAATCTTCGGACCTATTCCAGGCTATTGTTTTGTTTGTCTCCTTTGGTTTGTTTCTGGCCCTGGTCTGGCTTCGGCTCATGGCGCCGGACATAGCCTTGGCCGAGGCCGCGGTCGGGGCCGGGCTTTCCGGAGTGCTTCTTTTAGGGACCTTCAAGGGTCTGGAACCGGACTTCAGGAAAAAAGACAAAGAGGCCCAGCCCTGCCGCCTGGATCGGCCCGGGGCCTGTCCGACCCGGGTGCATCAACTGACCGCCTTGCTCGGGGTACTGGGGCTGGCCGGGCTTCTGGCTGCGGCCGTTTTTGAACTGCCTCGGTCCGGTAGAGGCCTGACCGAACTCGCGGCTGCGGCCTTTGACTCCGGGGGTATCGATCATCTGGTGACCGCTGTGCTCCTTGATTTCCGGCTCTATGACACTTGGCTGGAGTTGGCTGTACTGGTTTTGGCCCTTCTTGGGGTCCGGGGAGCGGGCGGGAGGCATTCGCTTCGCGGACTGGAGCCGCCGAGTAGTCCGAGTCCTGTCTTGCTCTGGCTGGTCCGTCTGCTCATCCCGGTGGTATTCACCACGGCCGTGTACCTGCTTCTCCTTGGAGACCACGCCCCGGGCGGGGCCTTTCAGGCCGGGGTGATTCTGGCCTCCGGGCTGACCCTGCTTTGGCTGGCCGGGTACAGGTCTGTGGCGGCCCTGCCTCGGTGGGGCTGGTACGCCCTGGTGATTTGCGGGTTCGGGGCGGTAGAGGCCTTGGCGGTATTCGCCTCCTGGGATGCAGACACTCATGTCCTGGGCTATCCGCCGGGCCTCACCAAGCCGGTGCTCATGGCCCTGGAATCTCTAGCTACGCTGTCCATCGGGGTGATTTTGGCCACCCTGACCATTGAAACCCTGGGCGGCAGACAGCGGGAACCGGACGGAGCGGAAAAAGGAGGGCGGCGGTGAGCACTTTTCTTGTGTACAGCCTCACTGCAGCGGCCCTTATCTGTCTCGGTGTCCATGGGCTTATCATCCGCCGCCATCTTTTGCGCAAGGTAATGGCCCTGAACATCATCTCCGGGGGGATTTTTCTTTTGCTCATATCCACTGCCTATCGAAACCGGGCGGAGACCGCGGACCCCATACCTCAAGCCATGGTTTTGACCGGGATAGTGGTTACTGTGAGCGCCACCGCCTTTGCCCTAGCTTTGATTCGGCGTATCCATCTGGATAATCCGGATGCGGATGACGAAGGGGACAATGGTGACCGGGAATGAATGCTTTGCTGTATGCGGTGATTATCCCTTTTTTCGGGGCCATTGTCTGCATCCCCTCCCGGGGCCGGATCGCTGCTTCGGCCGCCGTGCTTTCGGCTGTTTTTATTCTCGGTTTGAGCGTAAAGCTCCTTTTTCTGGTCTGGCGGCAGGGGGCGATTCACGTCCAGCTCGGCGGATGGGTGGCCCCCTTGGGGATAGCCCTGCGTTTGGACGGGCTTGGGGTCCTTTTTGTCCTGCTTACGGCCATGGTCGGGACCCTGATTACCCTGTACGCGGTCCGCTTCTTTTCCGCAGAACAGGGACAGAGTGATACCGCCGGATATTTTTGGGCCCTGTGGCTTATACTTTGGGCCGGGCTGAACGGGATCTTTATGTGCGCGGACCTGTTCAACGCCTATGTGCTTTTGGAAGTTACCACTATGGCGGCAGTGGGTTTGAGCATTATCTCCGGAAGTCCGGCCTCTCTCAAGGCTGGACTGCGCTATCTCCTGGCGGCCATGCTAGGGTCTTTCATGTATCTCCTGGGAGTGACCCTGGTGTACTCCAAGGCCGGGATGCTCGATTTCTCCCTTTTGAGCGCAGTCACCGAGCCGGGCCCGGTCTGGGCCTCAGCCTTCGGGTTCATGGTCTTTGGCCTGGCCCTCAAATCCGCGCTTCTGCCTTTTCATTTTTGGCTGCCCCCAGCCCATTCCAACGCCCCGGCCCCGGTGAGTGCCATCCTCTCTGCTCTAGTGGTCAAGGCCTCGTTTTTTCTTTTGCTCCGGGTGTGGTTCACAGTATTTACCGGCATCACCCGGGTTCCGGCCGGGCAGCTTCCAGGCTTTTTTTTGGGTGTGCTGGGCGGGGCGGCAGTGCTTTGGGGATCTCTGCAGGCGATACGACAGATCCGTATGAAACCTCTGCTTGCCTATTCCACAGTGGGCCAAATGGGCTATCTCTTCCTTGTCTTTGCCCTTGTCTCCGGACCGGAGGGACAAAAGTGGAGCAGCCTGGTCTGGACCGGGACCGTTTTTTACGCGCTATCCCATTGCTTGGCCAAGGCGGGCCTGTTTCTGTCCGTCGGCTGTCTGGTCCGGGCCATGGGCACGGACCATCTCCAGGCCATGCGCAATGTGGCCGGGCGTCTGCCGGTGGTCACCTTTGCTTTGGGAGTGGCTGGGGTGAGCCTCATGGGCCTGCCGCCGAGCGCTGGGTTCGTGGCCAAATGGATGCTTTTGCGCGGCTCTCTGGCCGCCGGACAGTGGTGGTGGGCGGGAGTGATTGTCTTGGGCGGGCTTTTGACCGCCGCCTATGTGTTCAAGATCCTGTCCTATACATTTGTCCCCTGCAGTGAAGATGCAGCCGAGCTGCAGCCGGTGCCTTGGCTCATGACCCTCTCCGCCTTGGGCCTGGGAGTTCTTTGCGTGCTCTTCGGCTTTCGGGCGGATGAAGTGATTACCCTTTTGGGCCAGGGGACATCCGCGGTTTTGCCCGGAATTGGGGAGGGAGTCCCATGAGCGCGGAATCATGGCTTCTTCTGGTTGTTTTGTGCAGTTCTTTGGTTACCGGGCTGATTATCTTCGTCCTGCCGGAAAGGAGCAAAACGACGCGCACCACCCTGAATATGGTCGGGGCCACGGTCAAAGTCCTGGGTGTGTTTGTCATGGGCTGGGGCCTTTTGGCCCACGGTACGGTCTATGAGCTGGGTTTTTCCATGGGGTTGGGGTTTGAGTTCCTCTTGCGGGTGGATCTTTTGTCTCTGGTGTTTGTTTCTTTGTCCAGCAATCTGTGGTTTTTGACCACCATGTATGCGGTGGGCTATCTTGAGGATTCGCATAACAAAAGTCGTTTCTTCGGATTTTTTAGCCTGTGTGTGACCGCGTCCACCGGAGTGGCTCTGTCCGGGAATTTGATTACCTTTTTTATCTTTTACGAGTTTTTGACCCTGGTCACTTATCCCCTGGTGGTGCACAAAGCCACGCCCGAGGCCCTAGCCGCGGGCAGGACTTATTTGTGGTACGCCATGACCGCCGGGGCGGTGCTCTTATGGGGCGTGGCCTGGATTCAGGTGGTGGTCGGCCCGTTTGATTTTGTCCCCGGCGGGGTATTCCAGTCCGCTTCCGGTCTGCCTAGGGCGGAGCTGATAGCCATATTTGTCCTGCTTATCTTCGGACTGAGTGTTAAATCCGCGCTCATCCCCATGCATGGCTGGCTGCCCAAGGCCATGGTCGCGCCCGCTCCGGTGAGCGCGCTTTTGCACGCGGTGGCCGTGGTCAAGGCCGGGGCATTCGGGGTGCTGCGCGTGGTTTTAGATGTCTACGGCAAAGAGTTTGCCGCGGAGCTGGGTGTCCTCGGCCCGCTGGCCGTTGTGGTCTCCGCGACCATTATTTTTGGCTCTCTACGAGCGCTTATGCAGAATAACCTGAAGAGGAGGCTGGCCTACTCCACTGTGAGCCAGGTTTCCTATATCGCCCTGGGCGCGGTCATTTTGGCCCCGCTGGCCACGACGGGGGGGCTGGCCCATCTTGTTCACCAGGGAATAATGAAGATTACCCTGTTTTTCTGCGCCGGGATCATGGCCAAGACCCGCGGCATCCAGGGCATAGATCAGATGGATGGGATCGGCCGGAGCATGCCCTTGACCATGGCCGCATTCAGCATAGCCAGCCTGGGCATGATCGGAGTGCCTCCGGTGGCCGGGTTTGTCAGTAAATGGTACCTGGCCGCGGGCGGGATACAGGCCGGGGAACACTGGGTGGTGGTGCTTTTGGTCCTAAGCAGTGCGCTGAATGCCGGGTATTTCCTGCCCATACTGCACGCGGCATGGTTCAAATCCGCTCCGGAGACTGAGACGGCCGTGGCTTTGGATCCAGCCCAGCCAGGCCGGAAGATGGAGGCCCCCTGGAGCCTGCTCGTGCCCACCCTGGCCACTGCGTTTTTTTGTCTGGCCGCGGGGGTGTTTGCTGGATGGGTCTGGAGCCCGCTGGGGGTGGCCGAGCAGATTACTTTTGGCCGGGAGGTCGGGCCATGATCTGGTTGGCAGTAATCTTTTGCCCTTTGGTTTTGGCCGCGCTTTTGTTCGTGCCCGGTCTAAGGCCGGCGATCAGCAGGCATGGGTTGTGGCTCGCCTGTATCCCGGCCTGCCTACTTGCTGTAACCGGAACAGGCGCAGATCCGGCCCGATTTTCCTTCCTGTTTTTGGGCACTTTCTTGCACTTCGGGGAGTTCGGCCGGGTTTTTCTTCTTTTGACTTCCTTTTTATGGGCTGCGTCCGGCCTGTTCGCGGGTGGGTATTTTTCAAAGGATCGCTTGGGGGCAGGCCGGTTCAGCCTATTTTTCCTGCTTACCCTGTGCGGGAATATCGGCCTGTGCCTGGCCCAGGATTTGTCTTCTTTTTATGTGTTTTTTGCCTTGATGAGTTTTTCCGCCTACGGACTTATTGTCCATGCGGGGACGGACAAGGCCCTGCGCGCTGGACGGGTGTATCTGGTCATGACCGTTTTGGGCGAGGTGTGTCTGGCTGCTTGTTTTTTCTATGCCGGGCTGGCCGCACCGGACATGCATAGTCTGCTCTTTGCCGAGATTGTCCCGGCCTTGTCCAGTCATCCCTATAGACCCGTGGTTTTGGTCCTGGCCTTCGTAGGGTTTGGGATCAAGGCCGGGGCCCTGGGTCTGCATTTCTGGCTCCCTCTGGCCCATCCGGCGGCTCCTATACCGGCCAGCGCCGTATTGAGCGGGGCGATGATTAAGGCGGGGCTTTTGGGCTGGTTGCAGATCTTTAATCCCGGAGAACCCCGCCAATGGGGGATAGTCCTGGCTTGGCTGGGACTCGGGGCTGCGGTGTACGGAGTGCTGGCCGGAGTGCGGCGCCTGGATCCGAAAACGATCTTGGCCTATTCCAGCATAAGCCAGATGGGGCTAATGACCATGGCCTTGGGATTTGTCCTTGTCGGGGGTAAGGCCGGGGCAGGGGAGGTTTTATCCGGTTCGCTATTTTTTGTTCTGGTTCACGGAACGGCCAAGGGGTCACTTTTTCTGGGAGTCGGCCCGGCCCTTGCCGCTGGTAGATGCACCGTACGCGGTCGAATCCTTCTTGTCGGATTGATCCTGGCCTCCCTGACCCTGGCCGGACTGCCTCTGAGTGCCGGTGCGGTGGTCAAGTTGGCCCTCAAGCATGGGGCGGCCCTTGTGCCCGGGCCGTGGTCCGGGTTTTTCAAGGCCGTGCTCGGGGTTACCGCAGCCGGGACCATGTTCTTGCTTTCCGTGTTTGTATACCGCCTGTCTAAAAAGATGCCGGACAAAAGCGGCCCCCTGGAGGTCCGGGTGCTTGCTGCTTGGGCTGGGCTGACTGGTGTTGTCCTCCTGGCCGTGCCCCTGGGCCGGGCCCTTCCCTTTGTCCATATTCAGCCCCTGACACGGGCAGATCCGGGAATGCTTTCTGCGTTGTGGCCGGTGGGCCTGGGAATTTTGCTTGCCGCTATTTTCTTTAAAACCGCCTGGAGCGGTCGCGAACCTGCCGGTTTGGACGAACGTTTTCTTGATCTGTGCGAAAAGATGCTTGCCTGGTTGGGGGAAAAGTGGCGGGGCGGGCACTATTGCGATCCGGCCTGCAGCCGGCTGGATTTGGAAGGCTTGGCGGACCGGCTGCTTCAGACGCGGTGGATGCTCACCGTGCCCGATCGTCTGGAGCACCGTCTCCTTTACTGGCATACCGCCGGTGTTTTATTCGTTGTGTTGCTTCTGGTGTTTGTGGTCCTGGCCGGGTAGTTTCTATCCGGAGATTAAAAAAATTTTCGAGTAGTTAAGCAGGCGGTCCAAAGGGTTCCCGGATTTGCGAGCATAGTTTGCTTCAGGGATATTATGGTGACCAGTTACAGCCAGTTGTCAATTGAGAAATGAGGGGGGGGGGGGAAGTCGGTATGAGAAAAATTTTTCCCATTCGGCGTGTGCGTTCAGTTGCTCTGCGCACGGCATTTTTTGTCGTTCTGTGGGCTGTTTTGACCGAGGGCGAGGGGCTTTTGTCCGTGTGGATTGTGCCCGGCACTGCCGCAGGGGTGTTTGTGAGCCTGGCTCTGTGGCCGGCCGGGGAGTGGAAATGGAGATTTTTCCCGGCTGTGCGCTTCGTCCCTTATTTCTTCTGGCACTCCCTGCTCGGGGGATTGGATGTGGCTTACCGGGCTCTGTCCCCCCACACCCGGGTCCAAGGGGAGATTGTCGACTTCCCCTTTGTCCTGGAGAGAGAGCCGGCCCGGGTGTTTTTTCTGTGGACTGTGAGCCTGCTCCCGGGTACCGCCGGGGTGGATCTGCAGGGGGATACGGCTCGGATCCATATCCTGGATAAGGGCTTGGCCGGGATGAAGACCCTGCAGGACCTGGAGGGACGCCTTGCCGCTGTTTTTGGCCAAAAGTATAATATCCCGCCCCGGAAATATCTTTCTGAGTAGGGCGCAAGGAACCGTGCGGATTGGATCTGCTACGGCTTGTACGTTTTAAGGAGATATACATGAGCAAAGGGTTTGGCGGATGCAAAGAGTCCGCCGCGAACATCGAACTTCGCCCGGCTTACCTGCTGATCTGGGCCCTGTGTTTTCCCCTGGCGGCGGTTTTTTCCGGGTGCGCACCAGAGGCGAAGCAAAAGATCCACGATCTGGAGGTGCTACCGCAAGAAATAGAATATTATTTGCCGCGGCAGGGCGCTGAAGAAGTTCTCTTCTCTGAAGAAGAATCCCAGATGAGATTCGCGGATTTTCGGGAAAAATGGTTCTCCCCCTGGCATGCGTCCGGGAATATGCATTCCCGGGCCAAGGTGTATTGGGGCGTGGATATGCTTTTAAAGAAGACGTTTTTCGGGGAAAACAAGCGTGCCCGTTCCTGGGAATGGAAACAGGACCTGATCCGCAATTCCGAGCCTGACGCCTTTCCCTCCCTGGATTTGCCGGGAATAATCCTGCGTTCCACTGCGTTGCGTGTTCTGCCCACCCAGAAGCCGGCTTTTCGGGATTTTTCCCGGGCCGGGGAGGGGTATCCTTTCGATTATATGCAGAATTCTGCTATCTGGGCCGGGACTCCGGTCCGTATCTCCCACATATCCGCGGATGGGGCCTGGCTGTTGGTGGAGACAGAATGGGTTTTTGGGTGGGTGAGGCGCGCTGACGCTGCTTTGGTGGACAAAGATTTTATCCGTTCTTTTGAGCAGAGCAGACTGGCCGCGGTGATTCGGGATCGGTTCCCGGTCAAAGGGGTAAACGGCGAGTTTTTGTTTTTCGGTCGGGTGGGGATGGTTCTGCCGATTCTCAAAAACAGCGAAGGGGGCTTTTTCTGTCTGGCTCCCAGTGCCGGGGAAAACGGATATGCCCGTATGCAAACAGTGCGGATGGCCAAAGGCGAGGTGTCTTTGGCCCCGCTGGAGTTCACCCCGGAAAAAGTGGCTGTGGTTGCCGGGGAGATGCTCGGCGAGCCCTACGGCTGGGGAGGGATGTACGGTAATCGGGACTGTTCGGCCCTTATGCGCGATATTTTCACCCCGTTCGGGGTATGGCTTCCACGCAATTCCTCCAAGCAGGCCGAGGCGGGCCGGATAATCTCCCTTGAAGGCTTGGGGCGCAGGGAGAAAAAGGCGGTTATTCAGGAATACGGAGTGCCCTTTGCAACGCTGGTGCACATGCCTGGCCATGTCGGCCTCTACCTGGGCACCTACAACGGAGAACCGCTTTTGCTGCACAATGTGTGGGGGATTAAGACCAAAAGTGCATTCGGCCGCGAAGACAGGCATGTAATCGGCAAAACGGTCATATCCACGCTTGAGCCGGGAGCAGGACTTTCAAGGGTAGGTGAGTCCGGACTTTTAATAAACAGGATTTCCGGCATTAATATCTTGAACTGAGTTTTGTCTTTCTCGCGTAACACCGCGTTTAGATGTGCATATTGCCAACAGGGAAAGAGGGTGGTACGCGCAAAGGCATGAGTCATCAACCGGTTCCCAACGTAAAACCCCTCTTGGATGCCGCCCGGGTCTGGGGTGCGGATCTGGCGGCAGTGGCCGATACCTCGCGTCTGCAAGGCATTGAGACCGATCCCGCGGATCTTTTGCAGGGCTATCCCCGGGCGATCTCCATGGCCGTGCGCTTGGCGGACGGGATCATGGACCCCATTGTGGACCGGCCCACACCTTTGTATTCTAGGCATTACCAGAACGTTAACGCCCTTTTGGACGATATCGCCACCCGGGTCAGCTGTCTGATTCAGTCCTGGGGCGGCCGGGCCCTGCCTGTCCCGGCCAGCCACATCCTGAGTGAGGCCCGGTTCACCGCGGCCGTGTCCCATAAAGCGGTGGCCCTTTGCGCCGGACTCGGCTGGCAGGGGAAGTCCCTTCTTCTGGTTACCCCTAAGTTCGGTCCCCGGGTGCGCCTGGTCACCGTGCTAACAGATCTGGACCTGCCCGCCGCTGCCCCGGTAAAGAACAAATGCGGTAAATGTACTAATTGCGTTGAGGCCTGCCCGGCCGGGGCGATAAAAAATGCCTCTACTGAGCTGCACTTTGCCACCCGCTCCGAGGCTGTTGATCTTGAGGCCTGCGTGGAGCAGCTCAGGCGTAATGAAAAAGAGGCCCATATCCCGCCTTATCTTTGCGGGGTCTGCGTCGCGGCCTGCCCGTGGGGGAAAAGAAAAAAATCTGCGAAATCTCCCGCCTAAAAGAGCGCAAGAATCGACCGGCTTAAAACGCTGCAGGCAACGATACTTGATGATCGCGCTTTCTTGACCCGGTTTTTGGGATTGCCTACAATATAGCCATGTTCGATTTGTCCACGCTAAAAAAGCGGTGCATCTTTCTTTTTGGGGCGCTTTTGTTTCTTGCCGGCTGCGGTACCCACTATCCCCTGGATATCCCCGAGGGGGAATGGATGGAAATGAGCAGCCAGGAGAGGCAGCGCGCCCGGGAGAAGCAGGCCGAACTGAAAAAGGCCCGGGAAAAAAGGCGGGTTGCCGAGGCCGAGGCCCGCGCCGCAGAGTCTCTGAAGTGGCTAAAGCGCCAGGAGGCAAGCCGGGAGCAGGCCCGCTACGGCGATCGCTTGCAGTGCGTTTTGAGTGATGCCAAGGCCTATGTGTGGGGTGAATGGCGGGCTATAGAGCCGGTGGCTCTGGATATTGTCCGGGGCATGGTCCTGGATTTTGATATTCAGGAGGCCGAGGAGGGAGATTTCGGCTTTCAAGAGAAGGGCTTTGCCGGTTTTGACGGCCAGACACTCAGCCTGTGTCCGAAAAAAGACATAGTGCAGCGCAATTCGTCCTCATGCGCCAGGGTGCTTGGAACTTTTGAGGAATATGCCCGCGGGATCAAGACAAGGATCGGGGCGGATGAATTCATCAAGGGAAAAATACGCTGCGACCTGGCTCCGGGAAAGGGCATGCCGGAGCGTTTGATTATCGAGCGCTGAGCGGCCGCCAAAAACCGATCTCCGGGTGGTAATCCTTTCGCTTTGTCTTTTGCCTACCCTTCGGCCGGATTTGCTTCGGACTTCATTCGGGCTTTTCCGGCCAGTTTCTGATTTTCTTTCCCAGGTCGGAAAGCAAGCTGTTTTTATAGCTAAAAAACGAAGTCCGGCAGAGTGGAGACGGGCAAATAGCCGCCCCGCCAAGGCGCTCCCAGCCTGAACTGTGTACAAGGACCGAGCCGGGGCCATAGGTGTGTTGCCGTGCCCGGCTTCCGTTACCCTCTTTTACTCAAGGCAAATCTAAAAAGAGCGCATTCATGAAAACCATGGCCACCCAACTCTCCCTGCTTTTGAACAGCCGTCAGGACAGAGGTAATCTGCGGCTTTTGGTGAAATTTATCCTGGTGCTGTTGCTGTTGTTTTTGCTTTATACGGTCCTTTTCCACGTCCTTATGCTCTATGAGGGGCGGGAGTACTCCTGGATAACCGGCTTTTACTGGACACTAACCACCATGTCCACGCTTGGCTTCGGGGATATAACCTTTCACAGCGATCTGGGCAGGGTGTTTTCAGTGCTGGTCCTGTTGTCCGGGATCGTTTTTCTCCTGGTAATGCTCCCCTTTACCTTTATCCAGTTTTTCTATGCCCCGTGGCTGGATAAACAAAACAAGGCCCGGGCCCCCAAGGCGCTGTCTCCGGATGTATCCGGGCACGTAATCATCACTTATTTTGATGACGTGGCTATTAACCTGATTCAAAAGCTTGCAAGCTACTCCATACCCTACGTGGTTGTCGTCCCTGAACTGCAGACCACCCTGGATCTGCACGATATGGGCTATAATGCGGTGGTGGGCGAACTCGACGACCCCGAGACCTACCGCAGGCTGCGTATTGATAAGGCGGCCATGGCCTTGGTCCTCAATGACGATGTAACCAGCACCAACATTATTTATACCATCCGGGAGGTAAATGATCGGGTTATAACTGTGACCAACGCGGACACCGTGGATTCAGTGGATATTTTGGAGCTGGCCGGGAGCACCCATGTGTTTGAATTTTCCAGGATGCTCGGGGATGCCTTGTCCAGGCGTGTTCTGGGTGTGAGTATGAGGGCGAATGTCATCGGTAGCTTTGACCGGCTGCTTATTGCCGAGGTTCCGGTAATGCGCACCTGGTTTCAGGGGAAAACCCTTGCCGAGGCCGGCTTGCGCCAAACAACCGGAGTGAATGTGGTCGGACTCTGGGATAAAAACAGGTTCATGATCCCCACCGCTCAGAGTCGTTTGCAATCATCCACCGTGCTTGTCCTGGCGGGCACCGAGGACCAATTAAAGAGTTTTGACCAGTCCATCGGCTATGATGAGGATAGCGGCGGTAATCATGCCCCGGTGGTCGTGTTGGGCGGCGGCAGGGTGGGCCAGGCAGTGGCCCGGGCCTTGGAAGAAAGGGAGGTCGATTTCCGGGTGGTGGAAAAGCGCTCAGCCATTGCCGAGCGGGGTTCATGTTTTATATGCGGAAACGCGGCGGATCGGGAGACGCTTGCTCAGGCGGGCATTAATGAGACCCCTTCCATTATCATTACCACCCATAAGGATGATCTGAATATTTATTTGACCATCTATTGCCGCCGACTGCGTCCGGACGCGCAAATCATAAGCCGGGCCAGCCTGGACAGGAATGTAAATACCATGCACCGCGCCGGGGCAAATCTGGTCCTGTCTTACAGCTCCCTGGTGACCACGACCATTATGAACCTGCTCCATCCCCAGCAGATGCTTATGCTATCCGAAGGCTTGAACATCTTCCGGGTCATTGCTCCCCATAAATTTGAGGATAAGCCCTTGGAGCGGCTCCGAATAAGAGAGCAGACAGGCTGTAGTGTGGTGGCCGTGAAAAAATCCTCAGAGCTTATTATTAATCCTGAACCGGATATTTTATTAAACCACGGAGACGAGTTGGTTCTTATCGGGTCCGGGGAATCAGAGAAGAAGTTCACGGAAAAATTCCCGGCCGAGGTCTGAAGGATTGGCTCCGCCGGTTCCTGGTCCGATTCCGGCGGTGTTTAAAACCAGGCATGAAAATCCGCTGCTTTAGGTCCAGATAAGCAGTTTTAACCCACCAGGCCCAGAAACACGGTCATAAATATCCGGAGTATCTTTTGCGGCAGGCTGTCCAAGCGACGCTTGGCAAGGTAGGCGCCGGCAAACGAGACCGGGATGCCCAGCCCAATGGCGATGAATGTGTCCCCCTGCAGGCGGGTGTCCATATATACCGGCTGATCCGGATCGAGAGTGTTTTTTATTGCCCATTATTTGCCTGCCTGTCGCGGATATAAACTTTTAGGCCGCCCTGGAGGACATAAATATTTAACGATCCCATTTTACTAAGTTCTTCATAGGCTGCCCGGTCTCGGTTTTGAGTACGGCACGAAACGATCATTGGCCTGTCTTTGTCCAGGCCAAGCCTGACTGTCCCCGGGGAGACGCCTCAATGGCATATGCGTGCAACCGCGGATTTTGTGTCCGGCCAAAAAATGATTGCTCCCAGTCCCTGGTGGATTATCAACTGTTTTTTATCTTTTCTATCAAAGATTTAAGTTCTCCTGCCTGTCCGGCCAGTTCATTTATGGCCCGGGTCGACTGCCCCATGGCGTCCGCGGTGTCAACGGCGATGCGGTTTATTTCCTCAATGCTTTGGTTTACCTGTTCACTGGTCGAGGACTGCTCCTCGGTGGCCGTGGCGATTGAACTGACCTGATCCGCAAGATCCTGGGACAGTTTGACGATATTTTCCAGGGCCTCTCCGGACTTGTTAACCAGTTGGGTGGCTTCTTCCACCGCCTGCACGGCCTGGTCCATGCCTTGAATATTGTCCTTGGCCCCCTGCTGAATGCTGGTGATAGACTCCCCCACCTCTTTGGTGGCGCTCATGGTTTTTTCAGCCAGTTTGCGCACTTCATCGGCAACCACGGCAAAGCCCCGTCCGGCATCTCCTGCCCGGGCGGCTTCAATGGCGGCGTTGAGCGCAAGCAGATTGGTCTGATCCGCAATGTCATCAATGACATTCATGATGCTGTCGATCTGTTTGGCCCGGTCCCCGAGACCGTCCAGACTCTCCTTGACTGAAGAGGACATTTCCTGGACCCGGGCGATGGATTTGATTGACTCCTCAACAATCCTGGCTCCTTCCCCGGCTTCATTTTTGGCTTTGTCCGCCCCGCTGGCAGCATTGGCAGCACTTTTGGCCACTTCCAGGACCGTGGCGTTCATCTGCTCCATGGCCGTGGCTGTTTCCGTAATCCGGTGTTTTTGATCTTCCGCGCCCTGGGTGGAATGTTCCACCTGGGCGGACAATTCCTCTGAAGCTGAACCCACTCTGCCGACAATGCCTGCAAGCTGATCCGCCGCCTGGGTTTGGCCTTCAGTCCGGGCCGTTTCAGCCTGTTCCCTGGCTTTATTGGCCTCCCTGGTGGCCTGCCTTGCTTTCTCCGACTCACGCACTGCTTCAGCAGCCTTAGTTTCCCCCTCTTGGATCATCTTTTTCAGATTGGCCACCATCTTGTTTAGGGAGTCGGCCAATACCCCGGTCTCATCTGTACTTTTAATGTGCAGGGTTTTATCCAGATTTCCATCCGCAACGCTGGAAGCAAAAGTTGTCGCCGCAACTATGCGACCGGCCAGGGTCCTGGCCAGGAAAAAACCAACCAGAAGCATAAGGGCGCCAACAAGCAGAGTGACCCACATGATGGAAAAAAGGACCGCATTCTGGGCGTTTTCGATTATTTTCCTGTCTGTTCCCAGAAAATACATGCCCACGGTTTCTTCCTTCAGATTAACAAGGGGCCAGTAGGCAGTATCATACCAGCGGCCAAGAATCTTGTTTCGGTCCAGAAAAGTTTTTGACTCGCTAAGTACGGTCCTGGTAACCTCGGTATTGGTCATCTCGGTCCCCACAACCCTTTGTCCATCCCGCCTAATGGTCGTGGAGAGTCTGGTATCTCCCTGGAATATGGTGGCCTCAACGCCAAGTTTTTCCCGGATGGCATCCACAAATGTATTGGATTCAAAGCTCATGCCCAGAGTGATGACTCCTACGACTCTGTCAAAAATCCTTACAGGATGCCCGGCTAGCAGGCACAGGCCTGCCTCACTAAGGGTTTCAACTCCGGCAACGGGTTCGCCCTCCATAGCCTTGCTCACATGTTGCTGAGAGAGGACGGTGTCTTCGTTGACATCTGAATGCCCTCTGAGGATTACCTCGCCCTGGTTGTCAGTAAAGGTTACGAAATCGATGTCTCCGGCCTGCATCAACTCCTCGGCATATTTGGTCAGCTCTTTGGCATTGCCGGAATAAACAGCAGAAGCAAGCTGATGGTTATTGGCGGCGCGACCGGCTACTTCCAGATAATAGGACTCTTTGTCGCTTATTTCATGTTTCATGGCCGACTGGAAGTTTTCAATGTTTTTTGCAGACTCCTGATCAAATCCATTGGCCACAAAATGCTTGGTAGTAAAAAATACCGATATACCCAGTAGCAACACACTTGCTGCAACCATTCCCAATAGTTTCCAAAAGATTGAAATGCGCATTGTCCTCTCAATTAACTATAATGGTTGAATGTTGGTTTGGTTAAATGCTCAGCTTAAGGGCTGTTCGCGCCACTCTGGCGCCAAGCATTGCGCCGTTCTCAATTGCCTTTTTATCAGGCGCGCCTTCACAGGCAGTACCGTAATGCCCGGTAGCGCTCATGGGATCGCCAACAATAACCATACCGTAGATCAACAAGGTCTGGATAATGGAGAACATGGTGGTTTCCTTTCCTCCTGTAGGGTCCCCTGAAGTGGCAAAGGCAGCACCCACCTTGCCTTCCATCTTCTTTCTCAGGCTGACGAAATCATCCATCACCCTCTTCAGATCCGCGGCCATTACTCCGAAATAAACCGGCGATCCGGCAATTATCCCGCTCGAATCGAGAAAATCTTCCTTTCTTACTTCTGCGGTACTTTTAAGTACCGCCCTGGCTTCGTTTACAGATTCCACTCCCCGCGCGACTGCCTGGGCCAGCTTTTGGGTGTTACCTGATTTGGAATAATATAGAACCAGTATCTGCATAGTACCCTCCTGAATAATTCAAAAATATTTTTTCAGCCAACGCTTATACGGGCAGCGGCTTTGTGCCGGTGACAGCAAACTCAAAAGCAGGTTAAAGTCTCAACTTTACCGCCCTGTATTTAAAGTCTTTTCTGAGCCAGCCACTGAATCGCCTGGGGGGAGATCCGGGGGCTTTAGGGGTTGGTGTCTTATGCGGTTAGATCTGACAATCATATTAAAAGCAGCATAAATGTTTTAAAACAGTTTGTTCTCGAGGCTTAGAGGCTTCTTTTTATCCTCAAAAGTATCATTCAAAGATAATTAAGGCCCTGTACTGGGGGGCTTTACTCAGTTGGATCAGGTGGTTACCCAGGTCCGACCCAAATCCTACAAATTCACGACCCAAATCCACCCATGAGCCCGGCACTCAGGGATTCTGAGTGCCGGGCGGGCGGTGAATAGTTTTTGCTTGGGTTGCGGGCATAGCCCTCGTTAGCAGGCACAATAAATTGATCCCAACTACCCGAAATTTTTCGCCAGCATCCGTTCCAAATCCTTTTTTTGCACCGGCTTGGTCAGGTAGTCATCCATGCCCGCCTCCAGAAACTGTTTTCGGTCCCCATCCATGGCGTAAGCGGTCAGGGCGATGATGGGAATGCCTTGTTTCGCCCCCAGATTTTCGGCTGATCTGATGTTTTTGGTCGCCTCCAGACCATCCATGACCGGCATATTAATATCCATGAGGATACCGTCAAAATCCTGCCTGGCAAGCATGGCCAGCACCTGCTGACCGTCTTCGGCCAGGGTGACTTCGTGTCCGCATTTTTCCAGCAGCAGCCTCATGGGCAGCTGGTTGGAAGGCTCGTCCTCAGCCAGGAGGATTCGAAGTGTGCGTTTGCTGTTGTCCATCTCTGTTGCGGGTACTTCGGAAGTTTTCTCAGGTCCTTCAGCCACCCCAAGGGGCAGGGAGATATAGAAAGTGCTGCCTTCACCCGGCGTGCTATTTACAGACATATTACCATTCATCATCTGGACAAGCCTTTTGACGATGGACAGACCCAGTCCGGCCCCTTGATATTTACGGGTAAAGGTATTTTCGGCCTGGACAAAGGGTTGGAACAGTTCATCCACATTCTCATCCGGCATTCCGATACCCGTATCCGAAACAGCTATGAGCAGCCGAACGTCTTTGCCATAGCGGTGTTGAAGATGCAAGTTTACGCTTATCTGACCTTTTTCAGTGAATTTAAGGGCGTTGCCCACCAGGTTAACCAGGATCTGCTGCAGCCTGGCTTCGTCCCCCAGAATAATCGCAGGCAGATTCGGGTCCAGTCTGAATTGCAGGGAGACGTTCTTGTTCCGGCTGGTAACCATGAACAGCTCATCCACTGCGTCATACAGCTTCTTTATAGCAACCTTTTCTTCCCGGATTTCCATCTGACCGGATTCAATACGGGATAAATCCAGGATGTCCGACAAAAGCCTGGTCAGCCTGTTGGCCGAAAGTATCCCCATATTAACGTATTCCTCCTGCTCTTGCTTTAGCTCGGTGCTCTGCAAAAGCTGCATCATTCCCAGTATGCCGTTAATGGGTGTGCGGATTTCATGGGACATGTTGGCCAGGAATGCGGACTTGGCGTGGTTGGCGATCTCGGCCTGCTTGGTTTCAATCATGGAGCCGATGATCCGGGCTGTGGAGTGCAGCCGTTTTCGGGCCAGCTCAATGATAAATTGCGGGCGGGACTCGTAGGCACGGGCCTCGCCAAGCAGATCCTCGTAATCAAGATGGTAGGTCGCAGCCAGCTTTCGCAGTTTTTCCGGATCTTTTGGCGGATCGCCGTATCCAAAGTTGATCGCCCCCACGACATTGCCGTGCGCTAAAATCGGAACCGCGTACATTCGAATGCCGCCGTGGCAGGCGATGTCCACGGGTGTATTTTCGGCAATTGCCAGTTTGGCGCAATCCGTCCAGCAGGACTCATGGCACAACCATTGGCCGGAGTTGAGCGCTTCGGTGTTATCTGCGGTATCACATAAACGTCGCGAGGCGCTGTCCATTAATCGGCACCATCCCGAGGGAAAAATCCCGAAGGCATAGTCGCCGTTAGCCTCGTAGATGGCGGAGGAGGTCCCAAGCAATTCCAGATAATCATGGGCAAAATCTTCCAGAAGTTCACGACCGATGGATTTGAGGATAATCCCGTCCCGATTCAATTCGGTCAGGTCGCCATATCCCTGGTCATGCCTCTCTGTCCGGCCTTCAGTGTTCGAAAGCAGCTTTTTTGATCCAGGCATGAGTGCCTCCTCGCGGCTGCGTTTTTGTTTTCAGCTCGGTTTTTTGTAGCGGAACGGCGAGCATCAGACGAGCTATTTTCTGGTGTCGGCTGGATTCGATTAATGGAGGCAGGCGAGAGAAACTTTCCCAGACCTGTTCAAAGAAGGATTCCATGTTAGACGTTGGGGGAGAAAGTTTTTATGCTTTATAAATTTATAAAATCAGATAGGGGTTTTGTCCAGAAAAACCGGATCGGGAAGAGACATGGATATCTTCGCGGCGACGGTGAACCGGCTGCTGTTCAGAATCCTTTTTTAAGTAAAAATAAGAGTTTTATGCTTGAAACGCCGTCTTTTCCTGATTTTTGCGACATTTCAGATGCTTGAACAGGTTAGAGCCAGGAGTGACCCGGGTGTCAATTGATAAGATTTGAACTTTTCTTTTCGGCTTGCTAGCAAGAAATCAAAGCTTGAGGAGGAAGTGTGAACAAGAAAGGGGCACTGGGTCTCGTGGCCGGGCTGGTCGTTCTTTTGGCTGCGGGCGGATATTTTTATTTCCAAGCCGATTATTCACAAGCGCCTGAATCCGAGGAAAAACAGGCGGACAGGGCACACCGCCTCCCGTTGGATGCGCACATGTCCGAGTCCTACACCGATGATCTGCCCGACCTTTTACAGAAAAGGTACATCCGGGTGCTGACAACACTCAACCAGACCAATTTCTTCATCTCCGACGGCCATCTGGTCGGCTATGAGTATTCCCTGCTTAAAGGGTACGAAAAGTTCCTCAATTCCGATATCCACATGAAGGATCTGCAGGTTGTCCTGGAATTCATCCCCGTGGCCAGAGACGAGCTCATTCCCAGGCTCAAAAAAGGTTACGGGGACATAGCCGCCGCCGGACTGACCATCACCCCGCGAAGGCAAAAGCTGGTTGATTTCACTGACCCGTATCTAAGCGGTGTGTCCGAGGTGGTGGTTACCCACAAGGACAACTCTTCTATTCAAGATATTTACGACTTGAGCGGTAGACAAGTCGCGGTACGCGAAAGCAGCAGCTACTATGAGAGTCTGAAGCGTCTGAATGCCGAGTTGCGAAAGCAAGACCGGAAAGCGGTGGATATTGTCAGCTTAAGCGAAGAGCTGGAGACGGAAGATATCCTGGAGATGGTCAATTCCGGGGCGTTGGATATTACAGTCGCGGACAGTCACATTGCCGGGGCCTGGAAAGAGGTGCTTAAAAACATTGTCGTTCATGAAAATATACAGCTGCGCAAAGGAGCAAAAATCGCCTGGATGGTTCGCAAGGACAACCCCAAACTCAAAAAAAGTCTGAACCAGTATTTGCATACGCACAAACAGGGTACCCTGCTCGGGAATATTTATTTTCGCCGTTATTATGAAAACACAGCGGCCTTGAAAGATCCCACCGATTTGGAAAAATGGGACAAGTTGAACAAATACAAGGATATTATCCGCAAATATGCCGATATGTATGATTTTGACTGGCTGCTCATCCTGGCTTTGGCCTTTCAGGAATCCGGGCTGAAGCAGTCGAAAGTAAGTCATGCCGGGGCGGTGGGCATTATGCAGATCAAGCCTTTAACCGCCAGGGATCCGAATGTCGGGATTGAGGATATCAACAAAGTGGAAAACAATATTCACGCCGGAGTGAAGTATCTGGACTTTCTGCGTAAACGCTATTTCAGCGCGGAGGACATCCGCCCCCGGGACAGGGTGCGCCTGGCCCTAGCCGCTTACAATGCCGGCCCGGCTAGGATACGCCAGGTCCGGGCCCTGGCCGGGGAAATGGGCCTGGATCCGAACAAATGGTTCAGGAACGTGGAGCTTGCGGCCCTGCAGGATATCGGCCAGGAAACGGTACGCTACGTGAGCAATATCAATAAGTATTATGTCCTGTATCAGAGCCTTATCCGGTAGGGCATTGGGCGTAAGCACCCACGGGATGGGGCGTCCGGCACCGGGTGCCGCTCATCCCCGGCGGCGGTGGGGCCCGCTTGCACCAGGAAACCGGACGTCAGCTTGATCAGTTAACCCTGTGATAGGTTACCATTGGGCACTGGTTTTGCTGTTTTCACCAAGAAAGGGATTTCGCCAGCTGATTTTTTCTACTCTGTCCTTTTGGCCTCCAGACATTTTTTGCTGGGGCATCTAGATTCGTCTTTTTGAAAGGGATTATTTTATGTTCCGTGACACAGAGCGATAGCAGCTGAATTAAAGTCATTCGATTTAGGAGGATGTTTCATCTTTTGAAGATGTTTCTCCGATGCCATTGCAGACACTTTTGATCCGGGGCATGCTTCTCCTCCGAAGGCTTGAAAATCGGTCTGTTCTCAAAGGTCATGATCGGGCCGGGGTTGTTCTGTTCCTGTCTGGATAGAGGGGAAATCATAATCTCATGGTCCGGGCTACACTTTCCTTGGACACGAATTTGGGAACATGGCATTCAGTCCCAAAGCCCAAGGAGGTCTCATTGTTGTGTGTTGGAACATGATTCTTCAATTTTCGGACAAGGAATAAACAATCTTACCATTATTGATTGTGCGCAACACCTTAACTTCATCAAATTTTTCCTGAACTTCTCCCAGGTCTTTTGTAAGCACCACCAGATCCGCCTGCATTCCAGGCTTAATTATGCCTCTGACGCCCTCGGCGTATTCCGCCCGTGCTGCAGAGGATGTAAAGGCTGACAAAGCCTCATCAAGTTCCAGATGTTGGTCAGGCATCCCCTGTTTCCAGGGTTTGCGGTTCACGGCCCGTTCTACGCCTTTGAGGCAGTTGCAGGACACAATGGGCCAGTCGCTCCCGAAAACCAGAGTGGCACCGGAACTGATCAGACTCCTCCAGGCAAACGCTGTGGGCCATTCTATTTCCGGTACTTTTTCATGCCATAAGGTGACTGGTTGCCTTTCATGCAGAGCCTGCATGGAAGCAATAACGTCCAGCTCGGAAAACCTGGGGATATCGTATGAATTGCAAAGTTCTATGTGCTCGATCCTGTGTCTCACTCTTTCTCCGCGTTTCTTATCTATCTGTGCGTTTTCCTGCCGGGCAGCCTCTATTGAATTCAGCATACAATTTACAGAACCGTTGCCAATACAATGTCCTGCAACCTGAAGCCCCAGGCGGTCCGCGAAAAGTATTACCCTGTCCAGCTCAGCCCGGGAAAAAGCGGGAATACCCCGGGCAGGGTGATGATCCAGGCGAAAGGCAGTATCCTTTTCAATAACTCCGTCCATGAAGATCTTAACGGCATTGCTCCGGACCTTTCCTGTGTAGTTCAAATAATTAATGCTTTTTTGTCGTGGTTCATTGCTGCGTTTTTCATGTTCATCTACATGCCCGGGTGTTATAACATGGGAGAAGATATGAGAAAACTGACTTCGGATACTGCTGGAGGATGGAACTTCTTTTTCGTTTTGGCGCAGCTCCAAAGCATTTTTCATAAGCTTAAGCAGGCGTCTTCTTAGTTCACCCGCTGTTATCCTGTGGCTGCGGGCCATATCCAGATTGTCGCGCACTTCAGCCGCACGCCTGATATCATCAAGCATATATTTATCAGGGACTACCGAACAGGAGCTATACACATTAAGCGGCAACCGTCCTTCTTCTTCCAGTTCCAAGAGTAGAATCAGGTACTCAATATCCTCTTCCGGCAGGTCCAGACCCATATTGTGGACCGAAGTAAGTCCCTGGGATGCAAGATAGTGACATACCTTTTCAAGACGGTATTTTTTTTGCTCAACAGTTATGGGAAAGCAACGCCGCAGGGCTTCCTCCACCAGAAAATAAACGGGAGGTTCCCGGAGTTCTCCGCTTGGTAGTCCGTTGTCATCTAGAACAAGATTTTTTTCCAGTTTAAGCTCTCTTAGTAATTCCGGATAAGGCGGTGCCGGATCCATAAGATTGGCTGCCACAAGAGCACTTGTGTTGGCCCATCCGGTATGAAGATCATGGGCATAAATGAAGACAGGCTTATTTGGCTCAATATCATCCAACGCCTGTCTTGCCTTGTGGGATGGAATAATAGGATCGTCTGTATAGTGCAGCCCATAGGCGTAAAACACAGCTTCTTCCGGGTTGGCCTGGATAAATTTTTTCAAAGCTTTACTCAGCGCATCATAGTTACTTATACTTTCAAGATTACAGCCGCGGGCTTGCTCAGACCCGGCAGTAAGATGCAGGTGGCAATCACAAAAACCGGGAACCACGCTGCTTCCCAAGGCATCAAATATTTCTGTTTCTGTATTCACTGTATCAGCAGCGGCCGGCCCCACGGAACTGATCTTTCCATTTTTTACGGCAATATCCGCTATATTTTTTTTTGTATCTGAAAAAGAAAAAAACGAAGCATTTTTAATCAACAGGTCCGCTGGTCCGGAACTGTCCGAATCAGTTGCTCTCAGACACAAGGGGGATGTGTATTCCGGAGGAAGAGGCTCATTTCCTTTTAATTCACGGGCCACGTCACCTTTTTTTTCATTGCGCTGGAGCAGGTTCCTGACATGAGCGTAAGTACGCAGAAGATTATCCATTACATCCTCTCTGGGTTAACTTTTTGTTATCCTTTGCATAAAGATATTGTTTTGATCGTGGGAAAAAGCTGTGTGGTCCATACCATGATATTCATCACAAAATCAAATCTGACTATCCTGCCTGATTATCATGATATATTCCCAATAAATGAGAAAAATTTTAAGGTGAAATTTTACCCCATAAAACTTTTTTCGTTTCATCGGGGCGTATTTAATGTATAAAAAATAATAATTTCCAGCAAAAGAAACCCTGAGCGATTCTGGGATGGATCAGGAAACAATGGAAGGTTCAAAAGATGTGAAAAAAGCGGGAGTCATTGAAGAAAAAATAGTCCATCTATTACAGATCCTGGCCCGGGTTACAATTAGTTTGGAAACCAAATTAGGAGTATGGCATGTCGCCACAAATATCCCCTAAGGAGGTGTTCTGA
>JBKHGE010000015.1:0-46194 GCA_046539845.1 Desulfonatronovibrionaceae bacterium | reverse complement strand
ACTCCGGAAGCTGTATATTTGATTGACAAAGAACAAATAAACTGAGGAAATCCCCCAGCCCCCATGGGCGCTTGGACCCTTAAAAACGGCAAAGGTATACACCTTAACTTATCCCATTTTTTGTCCAACCGATGGGGGGAAGCTCAAAAATCCACCTTAACTCATTGTCCAGTTTTTGGAGGGAACTTTACTTTCTTGAAACTTACCGTAAAAAAAGAGGCTTTAAAATAGACTTGTCTACTATCTATCCAAGCCTATCCTGAAGAAAATGATAAAACTTTACCGCCCGCTTTAAGCGCGTCCAGGTAATCGGCCCATGCCTGCATCATATTTCGTCGCTGGTCCAAATATTCCGCTCTATTGTAGACCGCCCGGACTTGGTTTTTATCAATGTGAGCCAGCTGCATTTCAATCACCGGGGACGGCCAATTCATTTCGTGCAACCGTGTTGATGCCATTGTTCGGAATCCATGCGGACAATGCTCTTCTTTTGGTATGCCAATCCGGAGTAGGGCCGCGTTTAGAGTAGCTTCACTCATGCAACGGTCGCTTTTCCTGACTGCCGGAAAGATATTCCCGGTTTCAGCGGTCAAGGGGTAAAGTTTTTCCAAGATACCCCGCGCCTGGCTGGAGAGCGGGACCAAGTGTTCACGCTTCTTTTTCATCCGCTCTGCCGGGATAATCCACAAATTTTCTTGCCAGTCGATTTCCGACCACTTGCCCTTACGCAATTCTCCAGGGCGTAGGAAAACCAATGGTGCAAGCCTCAAGGCACAAAGGACCGGATACGTGCCTTGGAATCCATCAATCGCCCGGAGAAAGTCCTTGATGCGCTCCGGCTCGGTAATAGCGGGCAACTGCCTGGTTCTCACCGGCTTTAGGGCCTTGGAAATATCGCTTACCGGGTTATTTTCCGCGATCCCCGCCGCCACTGCGTAAATATAAACCTGGCTCATAATTTGGGCCAGCCGGTGAGCGGTCTCCACCGCTCCTCGTGCTTCAACCTTACGGAGCACTTCCAAAATTTCCCGCGTTGTAATCTCCTGAACAGGCCGATTTTTCAGCCAAGGCAATAAGTTCTTCTCTACGCGCCGCCAAATTGTCTTAGCGTGACCTTCGGACCATTTATCCTTGGAATTTTTAAACCATTCAAAGGCAACGTCCTCAAGCGTGTTTTTTTTCTGGCTTTGCTTCTGCTCCCTCTTAACTTGGGCCGGATTAATGCCTTCAGCAAGTTGGCGCTTTGCATCAATGACCTTATCCCGCGCAAGCTTCAATGAAACCGCCGGGTACTCGCCCAAGCTCAACAGTTGATATTTACCACCAAAGGTAAATTTAAACCGGAAAAACTTTTTCCCAGTTTTGCGCACCTCGATAAAAAGTCCGCCCTCGTCGAATCGTTTGTACGTTTTGGTGCCTGGGGTAAGATTTTTTATTTGAACATCCGTCAAAGCCATTCTAGCAACCCTTTTTTAAGCCCTTAATCCAGGCTCTTTGAAAGTTCCTGGGGTAACATTTTGAGTCTTGCAAGGCAGCACCATTTGTTACCCCAAGTGTTACCCCCCAAATTTAATTGCTGTCAATACACATTGGTAGACTTGCTGACACTAAAAAGCCCCGAGAGACTTGCATCTCTCGGGGCTTTTCGGACTTTAGCAAACAGCTAAAGATTGTTTTCTGGCTCCCCGGGACGGACTTGAACCGCCAACCTAGTGGTTAACAGCCACCCGCTCTGCCGATTGAGCTACCGGGGAATCTGTCCGCGCCGAGCGCGGAATTGCTTAACTAGAGAATATAAAGTCCGCTGTCAAGGGCTTTTACTCCTTGCCCAGCCACTTGTTCACTAGCTCGGGATTCTCCTTCATAAACCGCTTGCCGTTTTCCAACGGATCAGCGCCCTCTTCCTGATTCCAGGCCATTACCTCCTGCATGGTGTCCAAATCCCACTGCATACGCTTCAAGAAGTCGTAAACCTCGGGCTTGTCCTCTTTAAGGCCTTTGCGCACGATTTTATCGATGTCCTCGGCCCCGCCGTAGACGCCCTTGGGATCCTTGAGGTATTTCAAATCCCAGCGGCCGAACTTCCAGTGCGGTGACCAGCCGGTAACCGCAACCCATTCCTCCTGGCGAATGGCGTCCTTCAGGGCAGCAGTCATGGTCGCGCCGCTGCCTTCCACCAGATTAAAGCCTTCCAGGTCATACTCATCGATGGCTTCCTCAGTCTTCATCATGATCCCGGCACCCGGGTCGATACCGATGATCTTGCTATCGAACTTGTCCGCATTGTCCTTCATTTCCTCAATGGAATCGATGGTCACATAATCAGGGACAACTAGGCCGATCTTGGCCCCGGTGGTCAGCTGACCAAGATTGACCACGTCGTCCTTAAGCTTGTCGTAATAAGGCTTGTGGGTAACCGGAAGCCAAGCGGTAATCATGGCGTCCACATCTCCGGAAGCCACTGCCTGCCACATGGCCGCGGCGCTGACCGCCATCGTGTCCACGTCATAATCCAGCTTCTCCTCGATTATAGCCGCGGCCACATTGGTGCTAGCCGTGGCGCAGGACCACTCCACATAAGACATCTTCACAGTGCCTTTACTGGCCTGCGACTGAACAGGCATAAAGGCGAGGCACATGGCCACAAGAACAATCAAAATAAGACCCTTGCGAAACATTGCAAACCCCCTTGAGTTTGAGTTTAGTTTTTAGTCCGTGCGGCAACCTTTTGCAGCACGCGATCCAACACAATAGCCACGATAACAATTCCAATGCCGGCTTCAAAGCCATTGCCCGGCTGCAGCCGCTGAATGGCCTTCCACACTTCGCCGCCAAGTCCTTTAGCACCAATCATGGAGGCGATAACGACCATGGAAAGCGCCAGCATAACCGTCTGGTTTATTCCGGCCATGATCGTGGTCGTGGCCAGAGGTAGCTGCAGCTTGAAAAGCTTCTGCCATTTGCTGGCTCCAAAGGCATCCGCACATTCCACCAGCTCAGTTGGGACCTGCTTGATGCCCAGAGTGGTCAGGCGGATAGCCGGAGGCATGGAAAAAATAACCGTGGAAAATATGGCCGCGACTTTGCCCAGTCCGAAAAACGGGATGGCCGGGATCAAATAGACAAACGCGGGCATGGTCTGCATAAAATCCAGGACAGGCATGACTATGCGATACATCACCCTGCTCATGGCCGCCAGGATGCCGAGGGGCAGGCCGAGGATAATAGCAATCATGGTGGATACCAAAACCAGAGCAATGGTGCTTATGGTCGGGGACCACAGACCCATGTTCCAGATAAGGGCCAGGCCCGCGGCACTGAATATACTCACCCCGCGGCTTTTGGACAGGAAATAAACCACAAGCGCAAAGATGAGGATGAAGAGCCAGGGCGGCGGGAACATCATCACTGATTCCAGGATCTTCAGCCCGCTCTCAGCAACACGGGAAAACGCCTTGGTCAAAAAAGAAAAATGCAAAACCAGGAAATCAATAGCCGCCTCTATGGCGTCTCCTATGGGTATTCTGGGAATTAAAGGCATGGTGCTGGACATTTATTCGTTACCTCCCCTTTCGGCTATGGCCCCTATAAGTTGACCGCGGACAATTACCCCCAAAAGCCTGCCGTTTTCATCCGCAACAACCAGCGGATAGGGGATGTCCTGCAGCATGGGGAATAGGTCGGTCGCCGAGGTTTCCGGAGAAACGGTCTTGAAATCGGTTTTCATGATCTCTCTTAAATCGCGGTTGTCTGTCTTGGCCAAAGCGGCAGCGTCATCCGCTGTGAGCACACCCACGACTTTGTGGTCCTCGTCAACCACAAAAAGAGAAGAAATGGCGTTCTTTCTCATCTTGCGCAAAGACGCCCTGGGGCCATCGGTTTTCAAATGAGCCACGGCCTCAGTCTTTTTCATCACCGACTCCGCGGTAAGGACCTTGGTTATATCCACTTCCTCCACAAACTTGGCCACATACTCGGTGGCCGGAGCGGTGAGGATTTCTTCACTGGTCCCGATCTGGACAACTTTCCCGTCCTTCATCAAAACAATACGGTCCCCCAGTTTCAGGGCCTCGTCCAGGTCGTGACTGATAAAGACAATGGTCTTGTGCATCGCTTCCTGCAGCTTCAAAAGTTCATCCTGCATATCCCTTCTGATCAAGGGATCCAAAGCACTGAAGGCCTCGTCCATAAGCAAAATATCCGGATCCAGGGCAATGGCCCGGGCCAGGCCCACTCTCTGTTGCATTCCGCCGGAGAGCTCCTGGGGATAGCTGTTTTCCCAGCCTTTGAGTCCGACCATTTCCAAGGCATCCATGGCCTTCTTGCGCATCTTTTCCGGTTCCTCTTTCTGGACCTCAAGGCCGAATTCAACATTTTGAACCACCCGGCGGTGCGGAAAGAGAGCGAAATTCTGGAAAACCATTCCGAACTTGGCCCGACGGAAACGCATGAGTTCGTCCTGGTCCAAGCCTATGACATCGGTCCCGTCAACGGTTATCTTCCCTGCCGTAGGCTCAAAAAGCCTGTTTATGCACCGGACCAGAGTGGACTTTCCGCTCCCGGAAAGCCCCATGACAACCACGATTTCTCCCTGTTTAACGTCAAAGGAGACATCGTCCACCCCAACAGGGTTGCCGAGTTTCTCCATGATCTCGTCCTTGTTCGAGCCTTGCTCCAACATTTTCAGGGCCTTCTCCGGATGGCTCCCGAAAATTTTGTACAAGTTCTGGACAACAATTTTTTCCATAAATTACCTGCACCTGCTTATAGTTTCAGGATATTTCTCCAATCAAAAACAACGACTAGTGTGCTTAGAGATATCACATTCACAGTTCAGGTCAAGTTTTTTTTAAACTCTCCGTTATTCCCTTTATCTTGAGGCTCACAACGGCATAATTACGGAACAATATCGTAGGGAATGACTGCAGATTTTAAATTCTGCATTTAAAGTATTTAAACTGTGCACACGAAAAAATGCTGTAACAGATTCACTACAGAGATATGGGTCAAAGTAGCGCTACCCGCCGTATTGCCGGACAAGGAGTATTCTTGACTCCCCCCCCTTTTTTCAATAAATTCTTAAGCTCTCTTTGCTCAAGACGCCTGGCTGCAAGGCGAAAAACAGCCGGACAGGCGCTTTGTCCACCATCAACAGGAGATCTAATTGGGGAAGAAACAAAACAAGCAGGACAATCTGAGTCAAGTCCTCAAACACCGGGTGGAAAAGGCGGACATCCTGAAAGAGGCGGGGGTACGCCTGTACCCGAACGAATTCCGCAAAGACACCGAAATCACTGACCTGTGCACCCGGTTCAAAGATTCAGACCCGGAGGAACTGGAGAGGGAAACGGGCACCTACAGCATCGCCGGCAGAGTCGTTGCCCTGCGCTCCTTTGGGAAGGTAACCTTTTTGCAGCTCCGGGACCATTCCGGTCGCATCCAGGTTTTTGTCCAGAGGGATACCCTGGGCGCGGAAGTATACAAGCTGTTCAAAAAATTTGATGTCGGGGATATAGTCGGTGTCCGGGGTGGTCTGTTCCGGACCAAGACCGGGGAGCTTACAGTCAATGCGGAAGAAATAACCCTTTTGTCCAAGTCCATGCGGCCTCTTCCGGAAAAATACCACGGCTTGCGGGACGTGGAGACCAGGTACCGCCAGCGCTACCTCGACCTGGCGGTCAATTCCGGTTCCCGGGAGGTATTCATGGTTCGGACCAAAATCATCCGGCTTATAAGGGACTTTTTGGACCACAAAAATTTCCTCGAGGTCGAGACCCCCATGATGCAACCCATTCCGGGTGGGGCCACGGCCAGGCCGTTTTCCACCTATCACAACGCCCTGGACATGCAGCTCTATCTGCGCATCGCCCCGGAACTGTACTTAAAAAGGCTTCTAGTCGGAGGCTTTGAACGGGTATACGAGATAAACCGCAACTTCCGTAACGAAGGCATCTCCACCCAGCACAACCCCGAATTCACCATGCTTGAATTCTATATGGCCTATGCCGATTTTTTGGAAATGATGGAGCTCACCGAAGAGTTGCTCAATTATATCGCACACAACCTGTTCTCCACCTCCAAGATCACCTATCAGGGCCAGGAAATCGACCTGACTCCGCCCTGGACCAGGATCACCTTTTATCGGGCCCTGGAAAAAATCGGCGGACTCTCTCCGGCAGATTACCAGGACTACGACCGGGCCAGGAGCCTAGTAAAAAAGCATGGCGAGAGTGCGCAGACAGACGAGAAACTGGGCAAACTGCAGGCCAAGCTGTTTGACCTCCTGGTGGAGCCCAAGCTGATTCAGCCCCATTTCATATACCACTATCCCACGGACATTTCTCCTTTGTCGCGCCGGAATGAAGACAATCCGGAGGTGACAGACAGGTTTGAGCTGTTTATCTGCGGCCGGGAGATGGCCAACGCCTTTTCCGAACTCAATGACCCGGAAGACCAGCGCAGCCGGTTTCAGGAGCAGCTCAAAGAAAAAGAATCCGGCGACGAAGAGGCCCACTTCATGGATCACGACTATATCCGGGCCCTGGAGTACGGCATGCCCCCGGCCGGGGGAGAGGGTGTAGGTATTGACCGTTTGGTGATGCTTTTCACCGACTCCTCCTCCATCCGGGAGGTCATCCTTTTCCCGCTGCTCAGAAGCGAGGGGGCTTCCAGCTGATGAGGTTTGAATCCTTTGTCGCCGGCAAGTACCTCCTGGCGCGCAGAAAACAGTCCTTTATCTCCATAATATCCATTATCTCCATGGCCGGGGTCGCCCTCGGAGTAGCCTCTCTGATCGTGGTCCTCGGGGTGATGAATGGATTCAGCACCAATCTGCGGGACAAGATCCTCGGGGTAAACGCGCACGTGGTGGTAGGCAACTACAAGTCGGCCATACAGGACTACAAAGAGCTGGGCGCGGAAATCGCCTCCCGGGAGGAAGTGGACGGAGTAACCCCGTTTATCTATTCCGAAGTCATGTTAAACACCCCAGGCGGAGTCAAGGGCGTGGCCCTGCGCGGCATTGATCCGGATACAGCGGAGGGAGTTCTGAGTATCGGCGAAGATATGGTTTCCGGCAGTCTCAGGGCCCTGAAAGACACAGACTCCGAGCCGGGCATCATCCTGGGCAAGGAACTCTCTTCCCGTCTCGGAATTGGCGTGGGCAGCCTGGTCAACGTGCTTTCACCCAGCGGCAGAAAGTCCGCAGGCGGTTTCTCCCCGGAGATAAAAAGATTCCGGGTAAAAGGGGTATTTGATACCGGGATGTACGAATACGATTCTTCCCTGGCCTACACCACGATAAAGGCGGGACAAGATATCCTTGGATTTGAAAACGATGCGGTAACCGGCATGGAACTCCGGGTGCGCGACGTGTACAAGGCGGACAAGACCGCCGCCGACCTGGAGGAGACCCTGGGCGGATACCCCTTCTATGTCCGGGACTGGATGGACATGAATCAGAACCTGTTCTCCGCTTTGAAGCTGGAAAAAACCGCCATGGCCGTAATCTTAATCATGATCGTTCTGGTTGGCTCCTTTAGCATCGTGACCACACTTATAATGCTGGTCATGGAAAAGACCAGAGATATCGCCATACTCATGTCCATGGGGGCCACCGCCAAAATGATCCGCAGGATCTTTGTCCTCCAGGGCGTGATTATCGGGGCGGTGGGCACATCTTTGGGTTTTGCCCTTGGACTGGGCGCATGCTGGCTTCTGGAAAAATATCAATTCATCCAGCTGCCCAAGGACATCTATTACTTGGACCACCTGCCGGTCCTTTTGCAGGCAACCGATCTGATTCTGATCGGGGTGGTGGCCATGCTTTTGTGTCTTCTGGCCACCATTTATCCGGCCAGACAGGCCGCCGGACTAAACCCCTCAGAGGCCCTGCGCTATGAATGATCCAGTCTACTCTCTGGAAGGCATGGGCCGCAGATTTGTCTCCGAAATTCAGGACCTGACAATCCTGAACAGAATTGATATCCGGGTACGTCCCGGGGAGACAATGGCTGTCCTTGGGGCCTCGGGTTCGGGCAAGAGCACCCTTTTGCACATAATGGGCGGGCTGGACAAGCCCTCATGGGGCAAGATCCTCTTCGCCGGCCGGGATATGAACCGGATGGGACCGGATGAGCTGGCCGCGTTCCGCAGCAGGGAAATCGGGTTCGTTTTTCAGTTCCATCACCTCCTGGCCGAATTCAACGCCCTGGAGAACGCTGCCATGCCGGCGATAATAGCCGGCACAGGCATGAAGAAGGCCAAAGACCTGGCCCAAGAGGCCCTGCAGAAAGTCGGCCTGGAACACCGCGGCCGACAGTCGGTCAACACCCTTTCCGGAGGGGAAAGGCAGCGGGTGGCCATAGCCAGGGCCGTGTTGATGCAGCCCAGGGTTGTCCTGGCTGATGAACCCACCGGCGACTTGGACGAAAAGACCGGAAATAGCATTAAGGACCTTTTACTGCAACTAAACCAAAATCTGGGAACCACACTGGTGCTGGCCACGCACAACCGCGAACTGGCTGCAGCCATGCAAACCAGGTATGAAATGCACTCTGGAGAACTCCATGCGCTTGACTAATATACTCGCATCCGCGGGGATCTCTCTGTTTTTTGCCCTTCTGGCCGTAGTGCAGACGCAGCCGTGTCTGGCGGCCGCAGAACAAAACGGGGCCGGGGTCAAAATGCTTGTCCTCCCCTTTGAGATCAACGCCGAACAGGAACTGGAATACCTGCACACCTCCCTGCCCAACCTCCTGCGCGAGGAGCTTAGCCGGGACGGGTTTGAGACCGTGTCCGAGGAGCAGACCCAGGATTTGATTCAGTCCCAGGGGATAGAGACCCTCGACCTGGGTACCACCAAAGACCTGGCCCAGCTTTCCGGGGCCAAATACGCAGTATACGGGAGCCTGAGCAAGGTAGGCGAGACGATCAGCATTGACGCCCGCTTGGTGGAGGCCTCTGGCCTGAAGGTCCCCAAGTCACTGTATGTGGTCAAGGAAGGCACGGTGAATATCCTCCCTGCAGTGCAGGAACTCACCGAGCAGATCAAACAGGAGCTGATGCAAAAGGAGCGTATAGCCGAGATAGAGGTCAAAGGGAACAAGACCCTGGACAAGGATGTGGTCCTTATGCGGCTCAAGATCCGCAAGGGCGATCTCTACGACCCCAAGGAGCTGAACAAGGAGCTAAAAAGGCTGTACGAGCTGGGATACTTTGAAGACATTCAGTTTAGTGCCCGGGATACCAAAGAGGGCAAAAAGATCATAATCAATGTCGAGGAAAAGCCCATTATCGAGGCCATAAGCGTGCACGGGGCCGAGGAAAAAGACAACGACGACATCCTGGAGGCCATGAGCACCAAAACCGGATCGGTCTTGAACACGAAGATAATAGGGGAGGACCTGGGCAAGATCCGGGAGCTGTATCACCAGGACGGCTACTATAATGCCCAGGTGGACTATGAACTGGAAGGGGACGACAGCGGCCGGGCCAGACTGAACATAAACATCCAGGAAGGGGAAAAACTGTATATAGAGGAAGTCCGGATTAAAGGGGTGCAAGAGCTGGATGAGGACGATATCAAAAGCGAACTGGCCCTTACCGAGCGGGGAATATTCTCCTGGATCACCGGCAGAGGTGTCTTGAAGCAGGACTTTCTGGAGCGGGACGCGGCCTTTATCGAGGCCTACTACGCCAACCGGGGGTTTGTGGACGCCCGGGTGGGGCAGCCGGATGTGGAGTTCAAGGAAGACGGGATCTATATCACCTTTAACGTGGTGGAAGGAGACAGATACCGGGTCGGAGAAGTGGATTTCAGCGGGGAACTCATATTTTCCCGGGAGGAACTCTTTAAAAGGACCAAACTGGATGAGTTGGCCGAGGCCCAAGACTACTTCGACCAATCGGTCATGCGCGACGACCTGCAGGGATTGAGCGACTATTACTCCAACTACGGGTATGCTTACGCGGAAGCGGATGTTGAGACTTCCAAGGACCAGGAGGACAAGGAAATAAACGTCACTTACAACCTGTCCAAGGGGCCGCGGGTCTACATCCGCAGGGTGATGGTCGAAGGGAACACCAAGACCCGGAACAACGTAATCCTGCGGGAGATGCGCCTGACCGACGGGGAGCTCTATGACGGCAAAAAAATAAACCGCTCCAATGTTCGCCTGGAGAAGCTGGATTTCTTTGACAGCGTTGATATTGAAACAGTGCCTGCAGAAGATGAAAGCGAATTGGACCTCAAGGTCAAGGTGGATGAGAAATCCACCGGGATGCTCTCTGCCGGCGCGGGATACTCCTCTCTGGACAAGATCTTTTTCACCGCCCAGATCCAAGAACGCAACCTGTTCGGCAAGGGATACAATGTCGGCCTGAAAGGGACCTTTAGCAGCAGGAACACCAACTACGACGCCCACTTCTGGAACCCCCGCCTGTACGACACCAAGCTGGGAGTAGGAGGAGACGCCTACTGGAAAAACAGGGAATACTTTGAATACGACAAGGAATCCATAGGCAGCCGGGCCAGGTTTTCCTATCCGCTCGGCGAATACACCAAGGTTTACTGGAATTACAAGCTAGAGAAATATACCATTTCGGATGTGGACGATGACGCGGACAAGGATATCAAGGACATGGAAGGGGACAATTGGGCGAGCTCCGCTTACACTTCCGTGTCCCGGGATACTACCAACAGACGGATAAACCCGAGCAAAGGGACCAAAAACACCCTGTCTCTGGAATACTCCGGGGGATTACTCGGCGGAGATGACAATTTCATAAAGACTCTGTATGATACGAGCTATTACCGGCCCCTTTTCTGGGAGACCGTATTCCACTGGCATGCCAAGCTCGGTTATCTGTTCAAAAATGCAGATAAAGAGATCCCGTCTTTTGAACGCTTTTATCTGGGCGGGATGAACAGCGTACGCGGCTATCCCGGAGACGAGATCGCGCCCAAGTACGACAATGGCGACTACAAGGGAGGCTCCAAGGAGTTTTTCACCAATTTCGAATACATCTTCCCTTTGAATCAGGATATGGGAATCCTGGGAGTACTCTTCTTTGACGCCGGGAATACCTGGGACGACGACGAAAACCCGGATCTGGACCTGTACAAAAGCGTGGGGGCCGGAATACGCTGGTACTCCCCGCTCGGCCCGCTGCGTATGGAATACGGGATTGCCCTGGACGAGCTGGACGGGGACAAGCCCAGAAAATTTGAGTTCAGCGTTGGTCAAACATTTTAACAACCAATTTAAGGAGTCGATCCATGAAAAAGATACTGCTAGCGACCCTGATCCTTACATTTGCCGCTTCCCCTGGGCTGGCCGAAAAAATCGGGGTTATCAATCTGGAAAAAGTGATGACCTCCTCTGAGCCTGCCGAGGAGGCCATGTCCGAGCTGCAGGGCAAATACCAGGCCGTGAAGGAAAAGCTGGACACCAAAAAGGAAGAGATCGAGACTTTGCGCGAGGAGATGGAGAAACAGAAAATGGTCCTCAGCCAGGAGGCCCAAGAAGACAAAGAAGCCGAACTCAAGAAAAAGATCCAGGAGATCAGAAAGGAAGCCCGGGGCTATGAACAAAGGATACAAAACGAACAGAGACAGCTTAGCGAGCCCATCCTGGAGCTATTGCAGGAAATAGTCAGTGATTACGGGGAAAAGAAAGACTATACCCTTATCATTGATTCCCAGAACAGCGGGCTTTTGTACGCCAAGGATTCCCTGGATATCACCGACGTGGTCATCGATGAGCTGGACAAGGCCTGGCGGGCCCAAAGAGAGGATGAAGACTAATGCTTTTATCCGCCCTGGCCTCCAGGCTGGATCTGGAGATGACCGGCCCGGATGTGGAAATAAATGGGGTGGGTACTCTCGAGGATGCCGGCCCGGATGAACTCTCTTTTCTGGCCAATCCCAAATACCAGAGCCAGCTGGAGCACACCCGGGCCGGGGCGGTAATTGCCGCTCCGGACCACGCCCGGGAGGACAAAAGCTTTCTTTTGAGCTCCCAGCCTTACTTGGACTTTGCCCGAGCGGTCCAGATCTTCGCCCGGCCCCAAGGCTTTTTGTCCGGACACAGCGAAAAGGCGTTCATCCATCCCCGGGCCAGCGTAGACAAGCAAGCCACTGTTTATCCATTTGCCTGTATTGGAGAGGGATCGCACATAGGCGCCGGGAGCACTGTCTTTGCCTCAGTGTATATCGGGGAGAACTGCTCTATAGGGGAGGACTGCACCATATACCCCGGGGCAAGCATTATGGCCGGCACTGTGCTCAAAAATAACGTGGTTGTTCACGCCGGTGTGGTCATCGGCAGCGACGGATTCGGATTCGCCCAGGATATGGGCGGGATGGAGAAGTTCCCGCAGGTTGGCCGGGTGCGCATTGAAGATAACGTGGAGATCGGTGCCAATACCAGCATAGACCGGGCCGCTTTGGGGGAGACCGTGATCGGCCGGGGGACCAAGATCGACAATCTGGTCCAGGTCGGACACAATGTACACATAGGGGAAAACTGCATAATAGTCTCCCAGGTGGGCATAGCCGGGAGTACCCGCATAGGCAACGGAGTTGTCCTGGCCGGACAGGTGGGTATAGCTGGGCACCTGACCATTGGGGACAAGTGCCGGGTGGCAGCCAAGTCCGGAATAGGTAAGTCCGTGCCCCCGGAAACTGATATGGGGGGGATCCCGGCGGTGGAGCACAGTCGCTTCTTAAAGAACTCAGTGGCTTTGAATAGACTGCCGCAAATGCTGCGGGAGATGAAAAGGATGCAAAAGGAACTGGACGATTTAAAGCAGCGTATATACGGAGACAAATGAAATGCACAAACCGGAGCAGAGCGAGATAGTCAGCAGGCAGATCCTGGATCTTTTGCCGCACAGATACCCTTTTTTGCTCGTGGACAGGGTCCTGGAATTCAAGGCCTTTGAGTATATCAAGGCGGTCAAGGGGGTGACCATAAATGAACCCTTTTTCCAGGGGCATTTCCCCTCCTATCCGGTAATGCCCGGGGTGCTCATCCTGGAATCCATGGCCCAGGCCGGCGGACTTCTGGTGGGCAAAAGCATCCCGGAGGAAATGAGCCAGAAGATGTTCCTTTTCACCGGCATGGAAAAAGTCCGTTTCCGCAGATCGGTCTATCCCGGGGATCAGATGTTCCTCTATGTTTACTATGAAAGGCACAAGCTCAATCTGTGGAAGATGCGCGGCGAGGCCCGGGTCGGGGAGAGCACCGTGGCTCAGGGGATCCTAAGCGCCGCCATTGTGAACCGCGAGGACTAGCCCATGAGCACCCAAATCCACTCTACCGCTATCCTCCACCCCTCGGCCGAACTGGGAGAGGACGTCTGCCTCGGCCCGTACACCATCATCCATGAACAGACCCGGATAGGAGACGGCTGCCGCATAGACGCATTCGCCCAGATCAAGCCCTATACAGACCTGGGTAGGAACAATCACGTGTTTTCCTATGCCTGCCTGGGCGAGATACCCCAGGACCTCAAATTTCAAGGTGAAAAATCCCGGCTGGAAATAGGGGACGAGAATAATATCCGCGAGTACTGCACTTTGAACCGGGGGACCGGGGAAGGGGGGGGTATAACCCGGATCGGAGACGGCTGCCTGCTTATGGCTTACTCCCATGTGGCCCATGACTGCCGGCTGGGGGACAAGGTGATCATGGCCAACTGCGCCACCCTGGCCGGACACGTTCAAATCGGGAATCACGCCATTATCGGAGGGCTGTCTGCGGTGCATCAATTCGTGCGCATCGGGGATATGGCCTTTGTCGGGGGCAAAACAGGTGCGGCCCAGGATGTCCCCCCGTATACCCTGGTGGCCGGGGAAAGGGCCAAGCTGGAGGGACTGAACCTGGTCGGACTGCGGCGGCACAAGCTACCCAAGGAGGAAATATCCGCCTTGAAAAAGGCCCTTCGCCTCATCTGGTATTCCTCTCTGACCCGGGAAGAGGCCGTAGAAAAGATCTTTGCCGCGGATGAACTCAGCAAAAGCAAGTGCGTCACCAAGCTGCTCGAGTTTCTGGACCAGAGCACCCGGGGCACGGTAACCCCGGAGCCGGGGAAGAATGAGTGAAGGCACGATCGGATTGATTGCCGGAGGCGGGCGGCTCCCGCTCCTGATCGCCGAAAAAGCCCGCCAGTCAGGCAGGCGGGTGGCTGCAGTCGGATTCGCCTCGAATACAGACCCGGAATTGGCCCGAAACTGCTCTGAGTTTGTCTGGCTCAAACTCGGCCAGCTATCCGGGCTGATCCGCTTTTTGCAGCAAAACAATGTTCAAGAGGCAGTTCTGGCCGGGAGCATAGACAAGCCCAGGGCCCTGGATATACGGCCGGACTTCCGGGCGGCCAAGCTCTTGTGGGGCATGGACAAAAAGGGGGACGACTCCCTTCTCCGGGCCGTGGCCGGGGAGCTGGAAAAAGAAGGGATCAAAATCGGCTCCTGCCTGGAAATAGTCCCTGAACTCAGGGTGCCTGAAGGCCAGCTCACTTCCAGGGCCCCGGCCAGACCGGAAAAAAAGGACATCCAGTACGGTCGGGAAGTGCTGGGCTCGATCGGCAGTCTGGATATCGGGCAGAGCATCGTGGTTTACGAACAGATGATCGTGGCTGTAGAGGCGGTGGAGGGGACCAACGCGGCCATTCTCCGGGCGGGGGAGCTTTTGCACAAACGCGGGGGGACAATCATAAAAGGGGCCAAGCCGGGACAGGACCTGCGCTTCGACCAGCCGGCCTTGGGTCCGCAGACCATAGAAACCATGCATACCGCCGGGCTGTCCTGCCTGGCATTCTGTGCCCGGACCTGCATTTTTTTTCAACCGGAAAAAAGCAAGCAACTGGCTGACAGTTACGGGATGAGCATCCTCGGCCTGCCCGGCATTTGATCCCTTTTTACGGATACCATTTTTGCCAGCCAGTTGCTCCGCCGCTTGGGGGAAATTAAAGGGCGGGCTGCTATATCCGGTTCACGCGACCGAATACAAAGCCCCTGCAACAGGACGGCTATCCGGGTTTTTCCCGGGGGGCCGGGCGCAGCGCCTGATCCATCTTGTGGCGCAACTTGCGGGAGTAATGCTCGGCTTCGGCCCGGCCGGTAAGGGCCATATCAATTTGCCTGGTGTGGATATTCAAAAACCCGAGGAGCTTCAGGGCCCGCAGCATATCCGCATCCGGAAGCCCCTGGATGCTGGCGTGCAGATTGTCCGCCCTTGTCTCACAGACAAACCCGTGGTCTTCCAGTAGGCCGGATATCAGATCCACCCGCCTGCTTCTTCGTTCGTCGTCAGCCGCCCCGCCTTGAAAACGGAAAAGCGCGTAATTCTCTCCCGGCCTCCCAGTAATCAGACTCTCTATACTGGAGAGGTGGTACCCCAGCCGGGAGCTCAGGCTACAATAATCCCTGGAGATCATGAAATAATTCCTTTCCGTGTACGCCGACCTGGACCCTGGATCCAGGCTACTCTGCTGCGTGGAGCGGAAGAAAACAGACAAAAGCCCCCCGGCGTTGACCGGGGGCGGACCTTCCCAGGGCAGGGCGACCACCCCTTCCCAAATGGCCAACATGGGAGTGCAGGCAATATCCTCCAGCCTGACCCGGCTGCTTCGGACTTCGGTTTTAAATCCGTCATCCAGATTCAAAACCCACCACCTTGTCCGGGTATTGTTATAGACCAACTGCTTGCTTGAGCGCTCCGGAAAATCATGTTCCCTGCCGAAACTAAACATCTCCTGGATGGCCTTTTCATGGCAGAACCTAGTGATATCGTGATAGGTGTGCACATTACGGGCCCGGAAATGGGGGGAACCGGGATCGGTCAGATACAGCGGGGTGATCAATGCGGCCGCCTCCTGCAGGACTTTGTGCACAGGGGTGTTTGCTCTCTTGGCCACTGCTTTTCCCGGCTCGGCCGGATCAATTTCTTGCCCCCCGTCCAGAACCGTACCGGTATCCGCATTGACCGTGACTTCCTGCCCGTCGGAGAAAATCTCTGCCGCCCGGGGCACGCCGAAGACTGCCGGGACCTCATACTCTCGGCATATAGTGGCCAGATGCCCGGCCAGGCTGCCGGTCTCGGCCACCACCCCTGCGGCCCTGCCGAGCAGGCTCGCCAGCCTGGGCAAGGCAGTAGTGGTCACCAAAACGGAGCCCTCAGGGAAGTCGAGCATGTCCGCACCCTTGCGCACAACCCTGACCGGCCCAGATCCGACCCCGAAAGAGGCGGTTTGGCCCCGGGCCAAAATATCTTTCTCCTCCCCGGGGAGGACTTTTCTCCCCGGCCGGTGCCCAGAATGCAGAAAACGGACCTGGAGGACGACAATCTTTTCCTGTGGGGTGATCACCCACTCCACATCCAAAGGACCCCCGAAGGTCTCTTCCATTTTCCGGCCACATTCAGCCACGGCCAGGGCCTCCTCCCGACTTACGGACAGAGCGGCCCTTTTTTTCGCGCCCAGTCTATTTCTGGCCACCCCTTCTCCTTCAACGGCCAGATACTCCCAGTTTTTTCCCTCTGCCTCTGCCTCGAGGACTTTTTGGCCGTCTTCAGAAAACTTGAACAGATCCCCGCGGCAGCGCCCCTCAACTACTGGTTTGGGCAGTCCCCAGACCGAGTTGAGTACCGCACCCGGGTTTTGTCCCAGAGGATCACGGGTGTAGAGCACCCCTCCGGTCCTGGCCTGAACCATCTCCAGACATCCGGTGCACATGACCGCATCCTGATCCGGGATGCCCATATGGAAACGGTAGGCCATTGCTGCGGGAGAGAAAAGACTGGCCACTACCTCCTTAAAAGCCGGGATCAGATCCTTTGTACCCACATTCAGAATCGAACGGTGCAGACCGGCAAAAGAGGCCCCTGGGTCGTCCTCGGAAAGGGCGCTGGAGCGCACGGCCAGGGGCGGAAAATAGCGCGATGCCGCGGCCCTGAACTCCTCCTCCAGATCCGAGGGCAAAGAAGTGTTCATTATCAGAGCCTGCAGGTCAGAGCTCAAGGCATGCCAGTCGTCAAGCCCGGAGGGAGCTGCAGCCCGAATGCGGCGTTCTATCTCCTCTCCCAACTCGTTCTCTTGCATAAATCTCCAGAACCCCGCACTGGTCACCGCAAATCCGGGCGGGGTGTCCAGACCGAGCTTGCTGTTCACCTCCCCGAGCATGGCCAATTTGGAGCCCAAAAGATGCCTGTCCTTAAGCCCGACCTGGCCCAAATCCACGACCAGCGGACCCGCCCCCCGGCTGTGCGCGGGCTGAAGCAAGATTTCAATCCCGGCCCTTATCCGGGCCAGACGCGTATCCAGATCCTGGTACTTCCCCGGGGCCAGCCGACGCATGCTGTCCACTATCTTCCACACCTCGAGAGAGACCCTGGCGCAGATGGTACGTACCCGGACCATGCCCACGGGCCTTTCGGAATGCAGGATCTCCTGGATAAGGGCCATATCCTCCAAAGCGGCCCGATTCGCCCGGAGCAGGCGGCGGAACCAGTGGTACCTGGACCTAAACTCGAGCCTCAGCTCCTGTGCATCCAAAGGAGGTGGCTTATATTTTTCCCCGGTCACAATGCGCCGGAGTCGCTTCAATATCCGCAGATCAGACCCCCTTGTCCGCGATCTTTCGACTAATGTTCCAATCTGAACCCGGAGCCCTCGAACATAAACAGGATGGCAAACCCGTACCACAGGGTATATAGGACATAAAACACAAGGGAGCCGGCGACTACTCCTATTTTGTCTGTTATCTTCTCCGGCTGTACCCCGAAATAGTTATAGGCCACTTCCAGGGCCCGGCTCCGGATCCGGCTCACCTCCTGGGCGGCGTCAAACCGCTTCTCCTGGTTCAAAACCCGGTCCAAGGCCCCGGCTGCCGCCCACCAATCATACATCACCTCTCGGGCCGCATAACCGTAGCGCTTGGAGACCTCTTTTTCTTTGTTGTAATACATATCGTCCGCATCAGATACCGCCGCCCCCATAATCAGACCCAGATCCCCCTTAACCAACACCGCACCGCCTTCCAGAGAGACCTTGGCCCCGCTGGCCGCAAATAACTCTGCCACCCGTTCGACCTGGATATCTTTTGCAAACTCCAGTCTGCCCTCAATGGGTTCTCCTTCCAGGTCTTCTGCTATTTCAATCATCTGCGGCATATAATAGGCCGACCCCTTGGAGATGGAATTATACAGATCGTCCATGTACTCCATACCGTTTTTGGCGTTGAAAAGCGGCAGGAAAATAAGGACCAGGACCACCAAAAAGCCTGCCATGAGCAGCGTCCCCAAACGAAATTCCCTTTTTCTTTTCCTTTCTTCAGTCATCATATTAACACCTCCGGACCATTTTCATTACTCCTATGCTTCTCTACCGCGCAAGACAGGGATATTTTTGAAAAAGGTGAACAGAACCCAGACCGCGAACAGACCGAGGACGATAAAAAATGCATAGTTGCCGAATTGCTCCAGGCCTTTGCACCAAGCGGGCGAAAGAGCGATAATGTCCATATCCGTCAACTTGGAGGGCAGGGCGAAAATACGGTTGACAAACCCGGACAGGACCGCTGTGGCGTAAAAGCCGCGGATGGTGATCCCCGGAACCACCTTGGTCACCATGGCCCCGAGCTGGATGCCCAAAAGGGAACCGATCAGCATGCCCATGGCCAGGGTGTAGAAGATGAACCCATAGATAGCGTACTGGCTGATGGAGGCATACCCGGCGGTAAAGATGATCTGAAAAATATCCGTACCTACTGTGGTCGCAGAGGAGACACCCAGGACATAGACAAAGATGGGGAAGGTCAAGAATCCCCCTCCGACTCCCATTATTCCGGCGGCCATGCCCACAAGGGCCCCGGAAAGGACCAAAAACAGCCAGGATACAGAACGGCCGCCCGGAGTGATATCCTCGTCAAATTTGATCTTGGGCGGGATTCTCGCCTTCTGCACCCGGCGGGGAAGACCGCCCATGTCCACGCCTTCGGCCCGGCTGTCTTGGCCTTTGTCTCCGGAAAAGGGCTTTCCCTTCTGAACACGACGGGCCCGCAGGAAATCCACCAAGGCATAAATACCCAGAAAACCTAGCATAACTGAATAGATGGTGGTGATAAAGGCATCTGAGAGCACAGGGTTTATGTCGTACAAAACCCTGTTTATGTAGCCCCCGAGCGAGGCGCCCAGAATGGCCCCGATCAGGAAAACAACAGCCAGGAGCACATTCACGTTGCCCAGTTTGCGGTGCAGGACGCTGCCCATTATGGCCTTGGCAAAGATGTGAAAAAGATCTGTTCCAACCGCCAATATCCCCTTTACCCCCGCGCTCATCAAGGCAGGAGCAATAATAAACCCCCCGCCGGCCCCGATACAGCCGGTTATAAGCCCGGCCACCAACCCGATAAGGATGGATACCACGAATATGCCCGTGGAATAAAAAGCCGGCGTATAAGCGCTTTTCCCGCCCAGCGACCCGGGCAGGGCCCTTCCCAAATCGTCGGCAAAGACAAACCCGGCCATAAGGCCCAGGACCACAGGGATGAGCATGGCCACCAGAACACACAGCCGCCTGCGGCTGCCCATTATGATATTGGCATTGTTTATCTCCCAATTGGCGTGGGCCCTGGCCCCGGCCATCATAAACTCGCCAAGTGCGCTAAAGAATCGCATAGCTGCCTCCATTCCATCACTTTGTCTCTTTATGGGAACTTGTTTTTTCCCTGCCGACGTCTCCGAAGACTTCGGCCTGTCTGACCCGGAGCAGACAGCTCTCATAAGCGTCCTCTATCTTGTAGATCAGCTCATCCAGGTCCATGGGTTTCATCAGGTAGTCGTAGGCCCCGCTTTCCATGCCCTGCATGGCTAGCTCAAGACTGGCGTGTCCGGTGAGCATGATCACCTCTGCACGGGGATGGCGTTTTTTGATGATCTTTAAAACCTCTATCCCGTTCATGCCGGGCATTTTTACGTCCAGGACCACCACCTGAAAAGTTTCCTCCCCCAAAACCGCCAAGGCCTCTTCCCCGCTTTTCACCCCTTTTACGTTTAAGCCCCGTTTCTTCATCCTCTTGACCAGGGTCTCCATGAAATCCACTTCATCGTCCACGAGCAACACCCGAATATTATTTCTGGATTCTTCATTCATAATTCAGCCCTCATTGTTCCGGGACTCTGCCCGTACATCCTCACCGTTCCGGCCCGAAGCATGGTCGGCAAGGGACAAAGGAATGGTGAACCTGATCAGGGTACCTTTGCCGGGCGTACTGCTTGCCCGGATCTGCCCCCCCCACTTGCGGACCAGCCCGTAGCAGATGGACAGGCCCAGGCCGGTCCCCTGTCCGGCCGGCTTGGTGCTATAAAACGGATCAAAGACCCGCTCCATCTGCTCCGGCTCGATCCCTACTCCGGTATCCTCCACCTCGAGGACAATCTCCTCCTTTTCTCTATAGATACGGATATCTAATTCCCCTCCCTCCGGATCCATGGCGTCAAAGGCATTGTTGATCAGATTGAAAAGCACCTGCTGCAGCTCGGAATAGGAAATAAACACCCGGGGGAGGTCCTTCTGGATGGAGGGATTAAGCCTTATGCCCCGCTTCCGGGCCCTTCTTTGGACAACTGCCAAGAGGTCTTCCAGAAGGCTGTTGATCCGGACCTCAGCCGCATCAGAATCCTGTTTGCGGGCAAAGCTCAACAATTTGCGGGTTATTTCCTTGCACCGCTGGCCCTGGACCCGAATCTGCTCCAGAGATCTTGCGAATTCAGAGCTGTTTTCAGTCTGTTTAAGCTCCTCTTCCTCAAGGAGGTCGGCCATCCAGCCGGCCTCTTCCAGGATCACCGCCAGGGGATTGTTTATCTCGTGTGCAGTCCCGGCAGCCAGTTCTCCAATGGAGGCCAGTTTGGCTGTCTGGAACATCTGTTCGTTCAATCTCTGCTTTTCCTGATCGATCCGGACTATGCGTTCGGCCATGCGCCGGGAAAGACTCCTGGCCCGCAGGACGATAAAGACCACAGCCGCCAGCATTACCCCCAGAGAGAGCAGTCTGGCCCGGGCAAGATAGGCGTCCGCACTATCCAATGATCGGACGGCCACGGGGTGCACCAGGCTGCTGTAGCGGAGGTCGTATTCAAAGATGATTACCGCCGCCAACAGGAGCATGGGCACCACCGGCACCAGCAGGGAATTGAACAGAAACACCCTTTGCAGATGCTGATAATAGCCGCCGCGGCCGCCTTTCCGGGCCAGGTTTTTGATCATGTCCCGCATTGCCGCCCTCTCTAGTCACAGATGTATTAGTCGCACTCACTTTTTATCTTCAGACTTTTCTTGCTCCTCCTCGGAACGGTGCTTTTTCTCCAGTTCGTGCATCATCTCAGCGGCATAATCGGACTGCCCGGCCTCGGCAAAGCTCGTGGCCATCCAGGCCTGATCCACCCGCTCCTTCATCTGCTTCAGGCTTCTCCACGCCCGGCGCAGTGTGGAATCCAGATGTTCAATCTCCACAGGCTTTTCCATGTACTCAAAGGCCCCGAGCTGTTTGGCCGCCTCCTCGTCTTTGCTCGTGCCGTGCCCGGTCAAGATGACCACGCGCATTTCCGGATGGGTTTTGCGTACCCGGCGCAAAACGTCTATGCCGTCTATTCCGGGCATACGCAGATCCAGGACCATAACATCCGGCTCCTTGCCCTCGGCCAAGGCTTGCAGCGCCTGTTCGCCGTCGTAGGCGACCTCTGCATCCAGATTGCGCAGCTGCAGACGCTCGGACAGGCTCTCCACAAACTCTTTCTCATCGTCCACCAAAAGGACCTTGAATTTTTCCTTACTCATGTCCCCCTCCTTTTCTCTGCATTCTCCCCGGGGCGGCCAAACCGATCAGCGACCCCCTTTGTGAAAATTAGAGCAATTGATGTGCCATCTATTTTATTTAATTATTTAAGCTTAGTAGATAAAAACAATTCTCGAATGCCCGTTTTGCAACAAAACGGGACGGGAGAAGGCCGGACAAAGAGACAATAAGCAACAAAACAGCCCGGATTCAAAAACGGCCTTTTCGATCAAAGCAATCGGATTTTGTTCAGGCGGGTACTTGAGAAAGTTGCCACATTCCGTGAACATGGACTTTGGGAATACTTCCCGGCTCGCAAAGACCGGGGTCTTAAAGCCGCAGAAGCAGGCGCTTTCAGGACAGGGGCAGGACGAGTAAAAACCCGGTCGAGGCTGCCTTTAGGGTGCATTTTTCTGCCTGCAATTCCTGGCGGAGCGCATCCAGGTCCCGGGACATATCTTCAGTGCATTTGACTTTTAAGGACTGCACGCTGCAGACAGCATTTTGCCCCTGTTTGTAGCAGGACAGATAGATCTGATCCTCTACAGCTTTATCCACAAAGGCGTCCACACAGGCCGCCAGGGTCCGGTAGACCAAAAAGGAGGAGACCGGACAGACAAGCCCGCGGTCCGGGTCCCGCACCTCGAGCTCGGTCTTTTTCCTGCCGGCGAAAGGGTGCATGAGGACGGCCGTTACCTCCAACAGCTGATGGACCGGCTCCTCTTCCCCGCTTGGGGTAAGACTGTGAATGAACCTATTCAGGGCCCGGGTGGTCCGCCTTGCTTTCTTCATCCCCTGGTTTACGGCCACAAGGGACTTCTCAAAACGCTTCCCGGCATCCGGGGGCCGGCCTCTTCCGGCCAGCATATATTTGAGTTTGCCCATCCATCCCCTGGTCAGGCCCAAGGCCATCAAGTCCTGCATAAGCCCGCAGGACTGACCTACTGAGGCCAGCCCGTTCAATATTTCATGCGTGGCTGCCGCGGATATTCTTTCTATAAAGGCGGCCTTGTGCTCATTCACCTTATCCCTCCTCTACAGCCTTAAGGGCCTGATTCATCTTTTCCAGCAAAATCTCCAGCTTGATCGGCTTGACTATGTAGTCGAAAGCCCCCAGGCGCATGCCCTGGATCCCTTCCTGAGTCCCCCCCCGTCCGGTCAGAAGTATGACCTGGATAGACGGGTAGTTGCTTTTTATCTGGGCCAGCACGTCCAGTCCGTCCAGACCAGGCATCATAATGTCCAGGACAACCACACGGGGCTGGTGCTGCTGTATATATTCCAAAGCCTCGTAGCCGTCCGTGGCCACAACTGCGTTGAAGTCGCGCATCTGGAGACGCTCGGCCAGGGTGGACACGAAATCTATTTCGTCGTCAACCAGCAAAACGGTGTAAGCGGTCATGGTCTAAATCTCTCCCTTGTTTGGTGGATTAAGTGGAAGATGTACGGTGAATCTGCTGCCTTTACCCTCTTCGCTGTGGATATCTATGCTCCCGCCCAGTCTCTGGACCAGGCCATAGGTAATGGACAGACCCAGGCCGGTTCCGGCTGAACCGCGGGTGGTAAAAAACGGCTCGTAGATTCGGCTCAGAACCTCGGGGGACATGCCGCATCCGTTGTCTTCTATGGCCACGGACACAGTGTCCGCCTGGGGCTGAAAGGTTTTTACCTCTATGCGGCCCCCTTGCCCCACTGCATCCAGGGCATTGTTCAAGAGATTCAAAAACACCTGTTGCAATTGGCCGTGATCGGATTCAATCCGGGACAGCTCCTCATCCATATCCTTTATGAGCTCTACCTTACGATGCTCCGCCTCCCGGTTCAAAAAGCTTATGACCTCCAAAAGGACCTCGTTTATATCCACCAGCTCCATGCTTACATCCATACGTTTGGCAAAACCCAAAAGGCGATGGGTGATCAGGCTGCACCTCTCCACGGACTGGGCAATGGAATCCGTGAGCTGCAAAAAACGCTTTTGATGAGGCATCTCCGGGGTGTTTCGGACCAAATCCTCCATAAGCCCGGCCTTTTCATTGATAATGGCAACGGGATTATTGATCTCGTGGGCCACCCCAGCGGCCAGTCTGCCCACAGAGGCCAGCTTGTTGGTATGCTCCATATTATGCAGGGCTGCTTCGCGTTTGAGATCAGCGGTCTCGATGCGCCCGACCAGGCGGGTGCTGATTAAGTGCACTGCCGTGCCGATAAAAAGCAGACAGATCACGAAAACGACCAGCATTTTGCGCTGCAGGGCCTGCCAGGCCTCTATGGCCACGGAATAAGGCTGGGCCAGAACCAGCCTGAACGGGGAATCGGCAATAGCGGCGTGGACCAAAAGCAGATCCGAGCCCTTTTGGTCCTTAGTAAAAAAGGAATCCGCCTCCAGACGTGAACGAGGCAGGTCCAGGGAAAGAGGTCTCAAGGTGCTGGCGAACATATCCGATCTGGTCTGGAGCACACCTTCCTGATTGAGGATAAAGGCCTCGCTCCTGGAATCAAGACCCATGGACCCAATAAGCTCGGAAAACCGGTTGGTGTCTATGGTGGCCCGGAGGATCCATGACCGGCCCTCGGAGCTGGTGTGCTTCACAGCGATCACAAGATGGGGGAAGCTGCGGTAGCCCAAGAATACATCGCTTATATGCGTGCCTTTAACCATGACCTCCCGAAACCATTCCTGCTCCTCATATTGCTTGCCCTGGAGCTTGTACGGTCCCACATAGCTCTTCTGCTCCCCGCTGCTGTCGATCAGCCCCAGGTCGACAAAACCCCCGAATTCCTTACGCATTACAGAAAATATCTTTTCCAGACGCCTCTGGTCGGACAGGGTCTCATAACTGTATGCACTGGCGATAAAGCTCACTGCGGATTTGCGTTCGGCCAGAAAGAGCTCAAAAGAGTGCTTGGTCTTGTTCACCAGTCTCTTTAGCGGGGCCAGGGCCTCCTCTTTCATGGCCTGCCGGGCCTCGGTGTGGCTGATGGCAGAAATGAGCAGCAGGGGAAAAACTGAAACCGCAAGCATAATCAAAAGGAGATTGCGGCGTAAGGTGATATACCTGCCGGGATCTGCGGATTCCCCACCTGTACCGGTATTTTCCGGGGGGTTTTGGTCACTCAGGGAGAAAAAACCGCGTAACATCTAAAGCCCCCTTTCGTCGTACAGCACTGCTTCGGGCCCCAACTCCCCCAGCCTTAAAAGCTCCAGGGCCCTCTCCCAGGGTCCCCGTACCGTATCCAGGACCCGGATCTTCTTCCAGATCAGGTATTCAAAATAACGGCGCCGGATGGCTCCGGTGACCACCACCTGCACTCCTTCCGCGAGTATAAGGCGGCAGTTCTCGTCTGCGGAGGCGCACCCGGGAATAACCGTCCGGGTCTTTATGATCCGGCGGTCCTGGATTTTAGCCACCAAAAGCTCCGGGGCGAAATCATACCGAGGAGACACGTATTGGTCCCACATGGTAATCACTGCTTTATAGGCCGCATCCCCGGCCCGCTGTGAATCCATCACTCCACCCCGTGCTCTTTGATTTTGCGCCACAGCTTGCTGCGACTCCAACCCAGCCACTCTGCCGCCTCTGCCTTCTTGCCCCGGCAGGCGAGCATGGCCTCCAATATCATCTTCCGCTCGATAGCTGGCCAGCTTTCCCCGGACTCCAATTCCACTCTGCCGCCTTCAAGTGCACTCTGCTCCTCCTGTCCGTTTACAGCGGGAAAATCCTGATCAAAGAGATACGCGGGCAGATCCTCCAGATCTATTTTCTCCCCTCCGCAGATATTTACCGCATATTCAACAATATTTCTAATCTCCCGGATATTTCCGGGATATGCATAGTGGAGCAGGAAGTTGCGGGCCCGGTCCCTGAAACTGATCCTGGACTTACTGAATCTGGCCCCGAAATATTTCAAAAAATGATCCAGCAAAAGAGGGACATCGCCTTCGCGCTCCCGAAGCGGGGGCAGGTGCAGACGGACCACATTCAGTCGATACAAAAGATCCTGGCGAAAATTACCCTCCCGGACCATATGCTCCAGATTGCGGTGGGTGGCGGCAATGACCCGGACATCGGTCTGGTATCCCTTGGTGCTGCCCAGCGGATGGACCACTTTGTCGTCCAGAAAGGTCAAAAGCTTTATCTGCAGGGTAAGGCTCAAGTCCCCTATTTCGGTCAAAAAGACCGAACCGTTGTGGGCCAGGCGCAAACGGCCCATCTTGTCGCTGGCCGCCCCGGTGAAAGCCCCTTTGCTATGCCCGAAGAGCTCGGATTCCAGGAGGTTTTCCGGCAGGGAACCGCAGTTTATTTTTATAAATGGGCCGTCAAAGCGCTCCGAGTTACGGTGGATAATCTCGGCCAGAAGGTCCTTGCCGGTGCCCGTCTCCCCGGTTATGAGCACCGAAGAGTCGGTCTGGGCCACTGCCGGGACAACCCGGAACAATTTTTTAAGCTGCTCGCTGCGGCCGACAAAACTCCCCAGCTGTAGCTGCGGCTCTAGAGAATCGCGACCACTCTCGGCCTGTTCGTCTTCGTGCACGACTTCCATAAACCCGCTCAAACGCCCATCCTTATCATGCACAGGGACAGCGGTGATCTTTACCCCCAGCCTCCTCCTCTCCCTGTTGACAAGATCGCAATGCCTGGTCACGGGGAGCTTCGATCTCCCGGCCTCCCTGATCAGACAGGAATTCACACACTGATTGCAACGCAGCACATCCCAGCAGGGCAGCCCGGTCACCGAGTCCGCAGAAAAGCCGGTCATACACTCCAGGTGGCTGTTCATCTGTAAAACGCGCCGCTGCAGACTGATGAACACAATACCCAGAGGCAGCTCGTCCAGGACCTTTTTGAACTCCACCGGCCGATCAAAGAGACGAACCAGACTGCAAACCATGCCCTCGTCCGTATCGGGCTGCGGCTTGTATGCCGTATCTCTGTGCCTTTCCATGCGCCTGCCCCCATGTTTATACCCTCAGCTTAGCAAGATATGGTCCTTGACTTAACTATCTGTAATTACAAACTTTTATAAAAAGGAGCGGACAAAAAAGACAATATGAAACGTTTTACATTAACCAACTGCTACTTTTTAATACAATTTAATGCAACAGGAATATAAAACAGCAGGGAAGGGGAACCGCTGCCAAAGCCGGACGGTTTTGCTGGAGGGACCTTGCATGTGCACCAGGCAGTCAGCAATTTAGCGGGGTCATTATGGAGTCAAAAAAGGGGGGGGACAAAAAGCAAAACAAAAATACTCTGGGAACTACCCCGCTTCAAAGGGAGTCGAGGCCGAGCATGTCCACCACCCTGTCTCCGGCCAGCCGAGTATATTCACTATCTGAAAGCCCTTTTTTCTCCGCTTCGGAGATCAGGGTTTTAGGCCGGTTAACCATGTCCTTTTGGGGTTGGATTGCATATCCTTCCGGGAAATCATCGTTGAAATACATCTCCTGGAAGCCTATGAACTTGAGCATATGCGCCGTGGAGTCCAAGATCGCCTCCTCTTCCGGGCGGATAAGCTCCGCCTCCGCAGCCTTGATCAGCCCGGCCAGACACTCCCCGCCCTGGGTGCAGGCTATATGGCCATGCCTGTTGGCCAGAAGCATGCCCTCAATTATTTCCTGTTCCGAAACCTGTAGAACAGTGAAGGCCCCCTCTTTGGCTATCCCCTCGTATTCCTCCACCAGGGCCCGCACCCGGGGGAAAGACACCGGGTTGCCGATCATGGCCGCCTGGGCCACGCTGGGGCGGACAGTCACCGGCTGGTATTCCCGGCTGCCTTTGTTTTGCCGGTAATACCTGTACACCGGATCGGCGTGCGCGGTCTGCACCCCGAATATCCGGGGCAGCTCCCGAATGATACCCAAGGAATGGAGCTTTAAAAACCCGCGCATAATCGCGGTTATATTCCCGGCATTGCCTATGGGGACAAAAACCGCCTTGGAGCCCACTTCCCAATCGTACCACTGGGCTATCTCATAGGCGTAGCTCTCCTGCCCGAGGATCCTCCAGGCATTCTTGGAATTCAAAAGGGCTACCCGGTAGTTGTCGGCCAAATATTCAACCACCTTCATGCAATCGTCAAACACCCCACCGACCTCCAAGACCAGGGCCCCGCTGCCCAGAGGCTGGGCCAACTGTTGCGGAGTGACCTTGCCCTGAGGCAAAAGGACCACGGTCTTGACCGCCTCACCGCAATAGGAGCCGTACAGGGCGGCGGAAGCAGAAGTATCCCCGGTGGAGGCGCAGACAGTCAAAATCTTTTCCCAGCCCTTCTCCCGGACCAGCTTGCCGAGGAAGCTGAAGGCGCAGGCCATGCCCCGATCCTTGAAAGACGCGCTCGGGTTCTGTCCGTCGTTCTTATAGGCAAAATTTCGGCCCACTTTCTCCCGCAGACCGGGAGAAGCCGGAATAATCGGGGTATTCGCTTCCCCAAGATAGACCACGTCTTCACTTTCCAAAACCGGGGCGATGAGCTCGTAAAAACGGAATATGCCCCTGAGCTGGCTGTCCTTGCTCGCCGCCCTGGAGTCGAATATCTCCCGCCATTTCGCCCCGCTTGTCTCTTGCAGGTGGTGAAAATTCTTGTCCCGGAGCAAAAACACCCCACCGCAATGCGGACAGGTATAATGGAGTTCATCCACGGGAAATGTCCGGGCGCAACCCAAGCATTTATACTCCAGCTCTCCGCGGTATTTCGGGAAATCAGACATCACGGACTCCTTGGCTAGTCAGAAAACAATATCCGCCAGTACTCCGGCGAAAAGGACCAAAGAAACAACCCCGTTCAGGGCAAAGAAAGCCACGTTTATCCGGGAAAGATCCTCAGGGGATATAATCAAATGCTCGATCAGCAGCACAAGGGAAATGATCGCCCAGGCCGCAAAATACCACCCTCCGGCCTCGGCCAGGATTCCGGCCAGGCCCAGAAAAAGAGCGGCGTTGACATGGCTGAACCCGGAAAGGGCAAAGGAAGAGGTCAAATCGAAATCCGCCGGAAGGGAGTGCAGACCGTGCTCTTTATCGAACTCCCTGTCCTGGGAGGCATACAGGATATCGAACCCGGCCACCCAGAAGAGCACCCCCAGAAAGAGACAGATATAGGCCGGATGCCACACCGGATCAAAGGCGATCCACCCCCCGATCGGGGCCAAACCGAGAACAGAACCCAAAATAAAATGGCAGAGCCAAGTGAACCTCTTGGTCAGGCTGTAGACTGCGGCCCAGATCAGCGCAGGTCCGGACAGGACAAGGCAGGTGGTGTTTAAAAAGGCACAGGCCAAAACAAATACTGCCGCACTGATCAGGATGAACACCCAGGCATCGCGAAGAGCGATCTCCCCGGTCACCAATGGTCTGTACTGCGTACGCGGATTCTGGCGGTCAAACTTGAGATCAGCCACCCTGTTCACGGTCATGGCCACGGATCGGACCGCGACCATGGCCAGGGTCAGGGCGAGAAATATCCGCCACCCCGGCCACCCCCCGGCTGCCCAGAAACAGCCAATGTAGGCAAAGGGCAGGGCAAATACCGAATGCTCGATCTTGATCATCCGGGCCACCAAACCCAGTCTGCCCGGCCAAGAGATAGCGCCGGAAAAATCCATTACTGCCGCTCCACCACTGCCCGCAGAAAATTCTTCTTGCCCAGCTTGAGCACGTATTCTCCCGGCTCCAGGATCTGATAGGGGTCGGTCAGCTTCTCGCCCTGATATATGCCCACTGCATTTTGCTTGCACAGCCTCTTTATCTCACTGTTTGAGGAAAACAGCCCGCTCGCCTGCAGAATCTCCAGGAGACGACTCTCGTTGCCCCCGGCTTTCACCCGGCATTCCGGCATCTCCTCCGGGACCTGTTGTCTGGAGAACACCTCTGTGAACGCGGCCTTCTCCCTTTCCGCTATCTCCGGGGAATGAAAACGGGCCACCATCTCCCGGGCCAGCTCCTCCTTGCACCCCTTGGGATGCAGGTCCCCGACCTCCACCCGGCTGCGCATCTCTTGCACCTCAGAAAGCGGCTTGTCCGAGAGGAGTTCGTAGTAACGCCACATAAGCTCGTCCGAGACAGACATAAGCTTGCCGTAAATGTCTCTGGGGTGTTCGCGAATGCCTACATAATTATTCAAAGATTTGCTCATCTTCTGGACCCCGTCCAGACCCTCCAGGATGGGCATGGTCAAAATCACCTGTGATTCCTGGCCGTATTCCCTCTGCAGGGTCCGGCCCATGAGCAGATTGAACTTCTGGTCAGTGCCGCCCAGCTCCACATCCGCCTGCAGGGCTACCGAATCATAGCCCTGAATCAGGGGATACAAAAATTCATGTATTGCGATGGGCCTGTTTTCCCGCATCCGCTTTTCAAAATCGTCCCTCTCCAGCATCCTGGCCACAGTGTATCTGGAGCAAAGCTGGACAAAGTCCGCGGCCCCGAATTCATTCATCCACCTGGAATTAAAGTCGATCACTGTAAGTTTCGGGTCTAAAATCTGAAAGATCTGTTCCTTGTAGGTCTCAGCATTGGCCAGGACCTCTTCCCGGGTCAATTTCTTTCTGGTCTCTGATTTTCCGGACGGGTCGCCGATCATACCAGTAAAATCGCCGATCAGAAAAATGACCTCGTGCCCCATTTCCTGGAAGTGTTTAAGCTTCTGAATGAGCACGGTGTGCCCCAGATGAAGATCCGGAGCGGTAGGATCGAATCCGGCCTTTATTCTTAGTTTGCCCTTGCGGCGTATCTTTTCCTTTAATTCCTGCTCGTCGATTATCTCTTCGGCGCCGCGCTTTATGAGCTCCATCTGCTTGTCCGCGTCAATCATCCTCATCCTCCAGCTCGTTTTCTTTCCAGGCTGAAATGCTGAGACAAAGCCCGTTTCGGGCATCAAAGTCAACCACTGCCCCGTTTAGCTGCGCCGGTCCGGAGGCGGGCTTGAACCGGGCCGGTCTGGCGGTCAAAAATCTGTGCAGCACTTCGCGTGGATTTACTCCCAACACCGAATCCAGGGCCCCGCACATCCCGGCGTCGGTCAGACAGCCTGTCTTTTTACCCAGCACCCGGGCGTCATTGGTAAGCACATGGGTATGGGTGCCAATGACCGCGGTCACCCGTCCCAAAAGGTAGTGGGCCATAGCCATTTTCTCGGATGTGGCCTCGGCGTGAAAATCAACCACAACCGGACTCGATTCCGGAACAGACTCAAGCGCCCGGTCCGCTTCCCGGAATGGGCAGTCCACCGGCTCCATATAGGTCCGACCCATCAGGTTCAGGACATACAGATCTTGTCCGCCGGGATCGTTTATGCGGGCCAGTCCGGTCCCGGGGGGTGTGCCGGGGTAATTGGCCGGCCTCAAAACCCGGTTTTTGTTCTTGTCTAAAAAAGGCTCGATTTCCCGATGCTTCCAGATATGGTTCCCGGAAGTGAGCAGATCAATGCCCGCGTTCAGGAGCTCGCAGGCATTTTTCGGGGTCAGGCCGAGTCCTCCGGAAGTATTCTCCGCGTTGGCCAGGACAAAATGGGCACCGAGTTCGAGACGCAGCCCGGCCATCCTGTTCAATACCGCCCTGCGGCCCGCCTTGCCGACTATATCCCCGAGAAACAAGAGACGGGTTTTCATTCACGCATCCAAAAGAGCTGTCCCGGGTTCTTTAGCCGCTAAAGTTCTGCGACCAAGGAGCCCGGGAGGGAGCGGTCTATTTTGCGTACTCTACTGACCGTTTCTCGCGGATAACAGTAACCTTTATCTGGCCGGGATAGGTGAGATTTTCTTCAATACTCTTGGAAATATCCTTGCACAGCATATAGGTGGTATCGTCGTTTACCCGGTCACAATCAGCCATGACTCGTAACTCCCGTCCGGCCTGAATGGCAAAGGCCCTTTTCACCCCCTCGAACTGCTTGGCTATATTCTCCAGGTCCTCAAGGCGCTTCACGTAGTTCTGCAAAAGCTCCTTTCTGGCACCGGGCCGGGCCCCGGACAGACTGTCCGCGGCCTGGACAAGCACGGCCAGAACAGAATTGGGCTGGACATCCTCATGGTGTGCGGCAATGGCGTGCACGATGTCCTTGGACTCTCCGTACTTTTTGGCCAAATCCGCTCCAATGGTCGCGTGCGGGCCTTCCACTTCGTGATCCACTGCTTTGCCTATATCGTGCAGCAGCCCGGCCCGTTTGGCCTTTTTGGTATCCACTCCGAGCTCCGCGGCCATGATCCCGCACAAAAAAGCCACTTCCAGGGAATGCTGTAGGACATTCTGGGAAAAACTGGTCCGATAATGCAACTGGCCCAGGAGCTTTATCAGCTCGGCATGGATCCCGTGCACACCCACGTCAAAGGTAGCCTGTTCCCCGATCTCGCGCAGCTTGACCTCCATCTCCTTGCCTACTTTGGCCACGATATCCTCGATCCGGGCCGGATGGATGCGGCCGTCGCTGATCAGCCTCTCCAAGGCCAACTTGGCTATCTGGCGCCTAAGCGGGCTGTATGCAGAAAGGACCACTGTCTCCGGGGTGTCGTCGATTATCAGGTCCACTCCGGTGGCCGACTCCAGGGCCCGGATATTGCGCCCTTCCCGACCAATGATCCGGCCCTTCATGTCTTCGCTGGGCAACTCCACTGTGGACACTGTATTTTCCGCAGCATAATCGCCGGCATAGCGCTGCACCGCAGTGGCCAGGATCTCCCGGGCCTTTTTGGCCGCCTTTTCCTGGGCCTCCATCTCAATGACCCTAACCATCTTGGCCGCCTCGTGCCTGGCCTCCTTTTCCAGGTCCGAAATCAACCTTTTTTTAGCCTCTTCCGCGGTCAATCCGGAAATCTCCTCCAGGCGCTTGGACTGTTGTTCAATCAGCTCGTCCAGCTCGTTTCTCTTTTCCTCAAGCTTGCGCTCCTGCTTGATCAGCCTGTTTTCCCAGGAAGTAACCTCACTTTCCTTCTGGTTGACCGACTCCATCTTTTTTTCCAGGCGTTCTTCTTTTTCCTGCAGCCGCTGCTCCAGTTTCTTAATCTCCCTTTCCCTGTCCCTGGCCTCGGCCTCGCTTTCGCTTTTCTGTCTGTAGATCTCGTCCTTGGCCTGAAGGAGCATGTCCTTCTTGGTGGTCTCGGCCTCCCGCCTGGCCTCTTCCAGTATCTTGTCCGCCAGCTCCTTATTTTCCTTATATTCCCTGTTCAAAAAATAGCGCTGGGTAAGGTAGCCGCCTGCTGCACCTACTCCGATACAGATAAAAGCGGTAATGATTATACTGCTTAGCATGGTACACTCCTTGATCTATGCTTAACCCCCTGCCACCGGGCAGAGGACTTATGGATGTCAACCACAGAAATAGCAAAGGAAATATGGGCAGACAGGAGGACGCCGTTCCCGGCGGACTTTTTGGGAAGGGGATGCTCTTTGGGTCCGTTTCTTTGGAAATGAACCCCGGAAGGCCGTGTTGCGGTTTATTTGAACCCGGATTTACCAGGTGGGCGCCACAGCAACACCTTTAGGCTTCCTCTCCCGCAGGAGGCTTGCACACCGGCATTGCATCAGGCTCCCTTTATTGAGGTGTTGGCTCAATATAAACCTTGACAATCACAAACCCTCCAGGTCAAAAAGCTACTGCTTGAAATTATTCACCACTCTCTTCCAGTCTATCCAAAAGAGAGTTGAGCCTTTCCTGAACGTGGTCCAGACTCTCCTTGGTCTGCAAATAATCATCGGCAAGCCCCAAAGCCAGAAAAACGAGCAGCTTTTCCTTACTCAAATTCCTTCCCCTTTGGTCCAGTTTCCTGAAACGGTCCTCTATCAGTCCGCTGGCCCTGTCGATCCTTTCCGAGCCCGCATTGGTCTTGAAATAAACATCCAAGCCAAGCACGCTTATGTTATAGCTGGGCATCAATCAATATTTATATCTTCCATTTTTTGCAAGAGTTCATTGACCTTGTCCAGGACGGCCTTGTTCTTGTCCTGTTCATGCTCCAGGGCGTGTCGCAAATCCCGGTTTTCAGCCTCCAGTTTTGACATCCGAGCCAGTAGGCCCTCGATCTTTTCCGATAGTCTGGTTAACTCTTCCATTTTGATTTTTTTATCTGTTTTTGATATCAAGCGCAAGCTACTTTTTACGCTCCAGGTTCTTTTGCTTGGCCCGGGCCACGGCCAGGGCGTCTCCGGGCACATCCCTGGTTATGGTCGAGCCCGCCCCGATCAAGGCCCCCGGACCAACGCTGACCGGTGCCACCAAAGCGGTATTGCTGCCTATAAAGGCCTCGTCTCCGACAACGGTCCGGTGCTTATCCCGGCCGTCGTAGTTGCAAGTGATCGTGCCCGCACCGACATTCACATCCCGGCCGAGATCGCAATCACCTATATACGACAGGTGGTTGACCTTGCTGCCCGGGCCGAAAACCGCCTTCTTCGCCTCCACAAAATTCCCCACCCGGGCGTTCTCCCCGATAAAGGTCCCGGGTCTGAGCCTGGCGTAGGGACCGATTTCCGCCCCGGCACTTACCTCAACCAGTTCTAGATGGGAAAACGCCCTCACCCGGGCCCCGTGGATGCGGGAGTCGCTTATGACTGTATTTCCCTCCACTTGACTGTATCCTGAAATCCTAGTCTTTCCGGTGATTCTGGCCGGGCCGCAGATTTCCACTCCTGCTTCCAGATGTATCTCCGGTCCCAGGGTAACAGTCTGCGGGTTCCTTATAATCACCCCTTTGTCCAGAAAGGCGCTAACGATCTTGGCCCGCAGGGCGTCCTCCTGGCTGCAGAGCTCAGAGACCGTATTTATACCCAAAAGCTCCGGACGGTTCCCGAAACTTACCGCCTGGACCTTTGCTCCGAATCTGCGGGCCAGTTCCACGCTCTGGGTCAGATAATATTCATTCTGGCTATTATCAGCATCCAGAAAGTCCATCAGCTGGGCCGCAATTTCGGTCCGAAACAGGTAGATACCGCTGTTTACTTCTTTTACCCCTGCGAGTTCCGGGTCGTCAATATCGCTGGCCTCAACTATGCGCTCCACACTGCCGTCCGGCAGGCGTACGATGCGCCCGTAAGCACCGGGATCAGTCGGTTCCATAGTCAAAACCGAGACCCCCGCCCCAGATTCCAGACCCCGGCGGACAAACTCGGTCAGCAATTCCCCGGTGACCAGCGGTGCATCCCCGTTTAAAACCAGAAAATATGAAAAACCCCTGGCCTGTATCCGCGGCAGGGCTACGGACACTGCATGGCCGGTACCCTGCTGCTTTTTCTGGAAAACAAAACCACCCTCCCACTTCGAAAACTCTGCCTCGACCTGCTCGCTGCCGTGGCCGACTACTGCAAAGCAGCTCCGGCAGACTCGAGCAAGGGCGTTTAAGACATACCAAAGCATGGGCTTGCCCAAAAGCGTCTGCAAGACCTTGGGTCCCTGGCAGTGCATCCTGGTCCCTTTGCCTGCGGCCAAAACGATCCCGGCCACATCGTCAAACGGTCCGTTTTTTTTCGTCTGGACATCCATATTTGCCTCAATCCTCTAGTTGAAGGATAATGGCCATTTGCGTCTATTTCAAGAAAAAAGCCCCACCGATTGAAGTGGGGCTTTTAAATAAACGAAATCAAAGTGTTAAGGGCTAGATGGCGCAGGTACCTTCCTGCACGGCATTCTCCCGGCACTTGATCCTGTGCATGGACCGAGCGATAGCAGCCTGAGCCCGGGCATAGGCCTCGCGGTCCTGCTGCTCGGCAAGCCTATTCTCCGCCCGCTCTCTCGCTTTTTTCTCCTTTTCCACGTCAATCTCTTCGGCCTTCTCGGCTATCTCGGCCAGGACGGAAACCTTGTCCGGGCTGACCTCGGCAAAGCCGCCAGAGACAAAGACATAATATCTTTTGCCGCCCTGCTTGTAGAAGAGACTGCCGATCCCCAAAGCGGAGAGAAAGGGAATATGGTTGGGCAGCACCCCGAATTCACCGTTCACACCAGGCGCGGCCACATATTCGACCTCCTCAGACATAAGCATCCTGTCCGGGGTGACGATCTCTAATTTGACTGTGTTGGCCATGATTCCACCTTAATTACATGTTTTTGGCGTTCTCCAGTGCCTCGTCAATGGTTCCCACCATATAGAACGCACTTTCCGGTATATCGTCGTGCTTGCCGTCTATTATCTCCCTGAAGCCCTTGACCGTGTCCTCGACCTTAACATAGCGGCCTTCCTTGCCTGTAAACTGGGCAGCAACAAAAAAGGGCTGGGACAAAAAGCGCTGCATCTTGCGGGCCCTGTTGACCGTGAGCTTGTCTTCGTCCGAGAGTTCTTCCATACCCAGAATGGCAATGATGTCCTGCAGGTCTTTATACTTCTGCAGGATCTGCTGCACTTCCCGGGCCACTGAATAGTGCTCCGTTCCCAGTACATTGGGGTCCAGGATCCGGGAGGTGGAGTCCAGGGGATCCACCGCCGGGTATATGCCGAGCTCAGCGATCTGCCGGGACAGAACAATGGTTCCGTCCAGATGGGCAAATGTGGTGGCCGGAGCCGGATCGGTCAAGTCGTCAGCCGGCACATAAACCGCCTGCACCGAGGTAATCGAGCCCTTGTCCGTGGTAGTGATCCTTTCCTGCAATTCTCCCAGATCCGTGCCCAAAGTGGGCTGATAGCCCACAGCCGAAGGCATGCGGCCGAGGAGTGCGGAGACTTCCATTCCCGCCTGGGTGAAGCGGAAAATATTGTCAATAAACAAGAGCACGTCCTGATTTTCCTCGTCACGGAAATACTCGGCGCAGGTAAGCGCTGTCAAAGCGACTCTGGAGCGGGCTCCCGGAGGCTCGTTCATCTGGCCGTAAACCAAGGCGGCCTTTTCCAGAACCCCGGCGTCTATCATTTCGTGATACAGGTCGTTGCCCTCGCGGGTCCGCTCCCCGACACCGGCAAAAACCGAGATACCACCGTGCTGCTTGGCGATATTGTTGATCATCTCCATGAGGATAACCGTCTTGCCCACGCCGGCGCCGCCGAACATGCCCATCTTGCCGCCCTTGGGGAACGGGACCAAAAGGTCGATAACCTTAACCCCGGTCTCCAAAAGTTCGATTTCAGTGCTCTGCTCCGTAAAGGAAGGGGCAGGCTTGTGTATGGGGCTGGTCTTGGACTGATCCACCGGGCCCTGCTCGTCCACGGGACGGCCGACAACATTCAGGATGCGGCCCAGGGAGGCCTTGCCCACCGGAGTGGAGATGGGCTGCCCCGTATCCTTGACTTTCATACCCCGAACAAGGCCGTCAGTACCGTCCATGGCAATGCAGCGGACAACATTGTTCCCCAGGTGCTGAGCCACCTCGACAACCAGATTATCCTCTTCATCGCTCAAAGACGGATTGGTTATATACAGCGCGTTCATAAGATTTGGAAGCTGTCCCTCCGGGAATTCAGCATCCACAACCGGCCCAATAACCTGTACTATTTTTCCAACTTTCTGTTCACTCATTTATCCAAGCCCCCTCTTATCCTTGTTTGAGTGCTTCGGCACCGCCAACGATGTCCATCAGCTCCGTTGTGATGCTTGCTTGTCTGGCTTTATTGTATACTAGGGTCAAACTATCGACCATTTCATCACAATTCTTGGTGGCATTGTCCATTGCATTCATCCTGGCCGCATGTTCACTGGCTGAAGTATCCAGTAGACCGCGGTATATCTGGACCTTGACGTACTTAGGCAGAAGTTCGGCCAAAAGCCCTTCCACCGAAGGTTCAAAGATGAATTCACCGCTGTCTGCAGCCTCCTCCTCGCCCGATTCCGGGACAACCGGTAGTATCTGGGCCGAAATGGCCTTCTGCTTGACCAGATTAATGAACTGGCCGTAGACAATATGCACCTCGTCCAGCTCAGCTGACAAATACCTGTTAATGATATCGTCACCGATATCCAAAGCAAGCTCAAAATCAAAATTATTCATCACATTGGTTTTGCGGTCCGCGATCTCAAAATTATTCTTGCGCATGAAATCGCAGCCCTTTTTCCCTATGCAAAATACTCTGACTTCCTTGCCCTCAGCCCGGCATCTTTCGGCCAGTGTCCTGGCCTCCTTGTTGATATTCGTATTGAAGCTACCGCACAGCCCCTTATCCGAGGTAACAAGGATTATCCCGACCCGCTGAATCTCATCCCTTTTTTCCAAAAGGGGATGGGCGTTGCTGTCCGCCCGGGAAGAAAGCTCCTCAATGGTATCGTAGTATTTATCAGCATAGGGACGAAAACGCTCGATTCTGTCCTGAGCATTGCGCAGCTTGGCAGAAGCAACCATATTCATGGCCCTGGTGATCTGCTTCGTCTTCTTAACTGCGCCGATCTTTTGTTTTATGTCCCTAAGTGAGGCCATCTAATCTCTCCTTCGTGTTTAGGCCTTGAAGCCCTTCTTGAACTCGTCGATAGCAGCCCCAACCTTTTTGGCCATTTCGTCGTCCATATCCTCCTTTTCCCGGATCTCGGAGAGGACCTCCGGCTTCTGATTGCGCAAGAATTCGAGCAGCTCCCGCTCAAATTTGCTCACCTGCTCTACCTCTAGGTCGTCCATATAGCCCTTGGTCCCGGCAAAAAGGGAGACCACCTGCTCTTCCACAGGCATGGGCTGATACTGCGGCTGTTTCAAAAGCTCGACCATGCGCTCGCCGCGGGTCAGCTTCTCCTGGGTGGCCTTGTCCAGATCGGAGCCGAACTGGGCGAATGCGGCCAGCTCCCTGTACTGGGCAAGATCAAGCCTCAAAGTCCCGGCCACCTTTTTCATGGCCTTGACCTGAGCGGAACCGCCGACCCGGGAAACCGAGAGACCGACGTTAATGGCCGGGCGGACACCTGCGTAGAACAGATCTGGTTCCAGGTAGACCTGGCCGTCGGTAATAGAGATGACGTTTGTCGGAATATATGCGGACACGTCACCGGCCTGGGTCTCGATAATGGGCAGGGCAGTAAGAGATCCCGCACCCTTGTCATCGCTCATTTTGGCCGCGCGTTCCAGGAGACGGGAATGGAGATAGAAAACGTCTCCGGGAAAGGCCTCCCGTCCGGGGGGGCGCCTCAGAAGCAGGGACATCTGCCTGTAGGCCACAGCCTGCTTGGACAAGTCGTCGTAAATAATCAGAGCGTGCTTGCCGCTATCCCGATAATACTCGCCCATGGCACAGCCGGCATAGGCGGCAATGAACTGCATCGGGGCCGGATCAGCGGCTGTAGCGGAGATCACTGTGGTGTATTCCATAGCCCCGTGCTTGCGGAGCACGTCAACGACCTGGGCCACGGACGCCTTTTTCTGGCCGATGGCCACATAAAAGCAATGCACGTCCGAATCCTTCTGGGCCAGGATGGAGTCCACACCGATAGCTGTCTTTCCCACCTGGCGGTCTCCGATAATCAGCTCACGCTGACCGCGGCCTATCGGAGTCATGGCGTCAATGGCCTTAAGTCCGGTATACATGGGCTCGTGAACCGATTTGCGGGGGACGATTCCCGGGGCCTTGCTCTCAAGCATGCCGTATTCAGTGGTCTGAATCGGGCCCAGACCGTCAAGAGGATTGCCCAGGGGATCAATGACGCGGCCTTTTACCGCATCTCCGACCGGGACCTGAACGATCTTACCGGTCCGCTTGACCAGGTCGCCTTCTTTGATTTCCGTGTCCTCCCCCAGAAGAACGACACCTACGCTGTCCTCTTCCAGATTCAAGACCATCCCGTTGACTCCGCCGGGGAACTCAAGGAGTTCCATGGCCATGGCGTTATCCACTCCATATACCCTGGCGATACCGTCACCAACGGACAGAACAACGCCGGTCTCGCTCATTTCCACGCGCTGCTCGTAGTTCTTGATCTGGTCCTCGATAATCTGGCTGATTTCTTCTGCTTTGATTTGCATAGCCGCTACTCACCCCTCTTGATATTTTCTTTCAAAATTTCCAGTTGCGCCTTTATGCTGGCGTCCAGAACTTTATCCCCGACCTTGAGCTTGAGTCCGCCGATAATCTCCTGGTCCACGTCATACTCAAGATGAACCGTGTGCCCGGATTGGTCTTCAAGCCTTTGCTTGACCTTTTCCTTCATATCCTGATCCAAGTCCACGGCGGTTATCAGCTCGCCCCGCAAAACGCCCTGGGCCTCGTCCAGAAGAGAGCTGTAATTCTCGGCGATCTCCGGCAAAAAGGCCAGCCTGTCCTTGTCCGCCAGAAACAGACAGAAGTTGCTGACCATCTTGGAAGGATTGACCTTGCTTAAGATCTTCTCCACAACCGCCTTTTTTTCCTCAGCGCTGAAAACCGGATTGCGAAAGACGCGCATCAGTTCCGGGCTCTGCTGCAGCACTTCGGAAATATCAAAAAGATCCCTGCCAAAGGCGGCAAGCTGTTCCTCGCCCTGCTCCTGTCCGATGGCAAAAAGGGCGCGTGAGTACCTTCTTGCTATTATGTCCCGGCTCAATTTAGCACCACCTTTGTAAGATAGTCGTTAATCAAATTCTTGTGCTGATCCTGAGTCAGCTTCTCCTGGACCAACTTTTCCGCGGCCTCGGAAACCATCTCCGCCATCTCCGCCCGCAGGGCCAGGATGGCCTGATGCGCTTCCTGCTCTGCACCCTTCCGGGCCTGCTCCCGGATCTGCTCGGCGGACTTTTCCGCCTTGTCCACAATGCTCTGCTTCAAGGCCTCGCCCTGCTCCCGGGCGGCGTTTAGAATATCCTCTCTTTCCTGCTCCAGATTGGATATCCTGCTCTCCACTTCTTTTAGCCTCTTTTCCGCATCAACCTTGCGCTTCTCCAGATCCTGGAACTCGTTTTCGATCCTGTAGGTACGGCCACTAAAGAATTCTTTGATCCTTTTTCCGGCCAGCTTGTAGAGAATCCAGGCAAAGATGACAAAATTTATCACCCTCCACAAAAGATTCCACAGCTTGGAGCTGTCCGCACCGCCTTCGGCCGCCAGCGCTGAGCCGGCAGTGAGCGCGATCACGGCCAGAGCCATACAAATCAGTTTGCAGTGTCTCAAAGCGTGCCCCTCCTTGATTGTCCAAAAAATATATTTAGGCTTGGCCCAGCACTTTATCCGCAGCCTTCTGGGCGAACTCGTCCACCTTGCCCTTCAGCGAGGACAAAGCAGACTCCTTTTCCTTGGTGATCTTTTCCTTGGCCTCCCGCAGAATTTCGGCCGCCTCGTTGCCGGCGGCATCCAGCAGGACCTGCTCCTCGGATTGTCCTGCTTCCTTTTTGCCCACGCGGATCTCATTGGCCTCCTTACGGGCTTCCTTCAGCCTCTCCTCATAGGATTCCATCTTCTTATTCGCCTCGGCGGAAAACTTCTCCGCCTCATCCAGCCCTTGAGCCATGAGATCGGCCCGCTTCTTGATGATCCCGCGGATCGGCCGATAGAGGATCAGGTTCAAGACCAAAAGAATAATCAGAAAATTCACCAGCTGAATGAAGAAGAGTTCATTGAGTTCTATCATACCGCCCCCTCAGAGTATGTGAATTTTGGTTCAAAGTCAGATGGCCTTTAGCCAATTTAAAAAAACGTGTCAAAGCATTTTTGCTCGGAATCAGTGTCTTTTGCTCGCTTCAGACTTTGTCAGGCCTGCATTGTGCGGGTTTTCACAATTTTTTCCTACCCCTTGTCCGGATCGGTGTGCTTCTCTTCCACAGCTCCTGTGGCCGGGGCCTGGCCGTTGTCTTCCATATTGATCTGGCCTTTGACCTTGGCTCCCTCCTCGACCACCATGACCGGGGCCTGAAGTGTACCGTAAAAATTTGCGTCCTTGTACAAGACCGCCTTTTCCGTGGCCCGGACATCGCCCTCTATGCCGCCGCTCTGCACCAGCTGTCCTACGCTGATCGTCCCTTTCACCCGGGCCTCTTTGCCCACCACCAGGGTCCCTTCGGACTCGATTTCCCCGTTAAAATCCCCGTCTATGCGTACAGACCCCTGAAAAATAAGCTTCCCCTGATAGGAGGTCCCTGTTCCTAGAAAGGCATTAATTTCTTCTTTGGCCATTTTTACTTTCGCTCCCGCTTTCAAAATCCTACTTGCGTTTGAACATGAACCTGCGCATGGACACGTTCAAAACCAATCCCACCAGACAAAAATTGACCACAGAGGCGCTTCCCCCGTAGCTTATAAAGGGCAGGGGCATGCCCACGACCGGCATCAGCCCCAGCACCATGCCTATGTTGACCACGATCTGCCAGAAAAAATAAAAAAACACCCCGATACACAGATAGCGGCCGAAATCGTCCTTGGATTCCAGCGATACCCGGAATATCTGATACAACAGGGAGCAAAACAGGATCAGAAGGAGCATCGCCCCGACAAACCCCCACTCCTCGCTGAATACGGCAAAAGCAAAATCTGTATGCTTTTCCGGCAAAAAACGCAACTGACTCTGACTACCCTCCAGAAACCCCTTGCCCCAGAACCCGCCCGAGCCGATGGCGATCTTGGACTGGATGATGTGGTAACCGGCGCCCAAGGGGTCGTTTTCCGGGTTTAAAAAAGTCAAAATGCGCTTTTTCTGGTATTCGTGCAGCTGAAACCATACCAAGGGCAAAATCAGGGGCAGGGCGAGCATTATGGCTCGGAGGACCCCGGAACGCAGGCCGGAATACAAAACCATCCCCCCGACAATGAGTAGCAGGCTCAAGCCGGTCCCCAGATCCGGCTGCTTGACTATGAGCGCCACCGGGACAGTCAGGGCGACTGTGATCTTGATCAGATCCCTCCAACCCACCAAACCCTCCACCTTGGAGAGCATCCTGGCCGCCAGGACGATAACACTCACCTTGGCCACCTCTGCCGGCTGAAGGTTGAAAAACACCAGATCCAGCCAGCGTTGGGAGCCGCCAATGACTTTTCCGGACCAGAAAACCCACACCAGAAGGACTACGCACAGGGCATACAAGTACCAGGAGGCGGCAAATAGATAGCGGTAATCAAAAATCAGGCATAAAAACATGCCCCCCAGGGCCACGCCCCCCCACAAGAGCTGCTTCTTATAGAAAGGGGTCACCGAGACCCCGCTTTCCAGCCGCAGTGAGCTGGCTGAGTAAAGATTAAGCACCCCGGCGGCGAACAAAATGAGGATCAGCCCCACTACCAGCCAGTTTATGTGCGCGATCAGCCTGCGGTCAAACATGGCTTATGCACCGTCCCCGGAAAACAGATAATCATAGACCTCCTTGACTATCGGGCCTGCGGCTGAGCTCCCGTGTCCGCCGTGCTCCACCAGGGCCACGACCACGTATCTCTTGCCCCCCTTAATCCCGAAACTGGCCATCCAGGCATGATCCCGGAACCTGTAGGCGATCTCATCCAGGTCCATGTCCTCGTATTTATCCAAAAGCTTGACTACCTGGGCGGTCCCGGTCTTCCCGCCGATGGTTGCGTCCGAAGTCCGCAGGCGCCAGGCAGTGCCGTGCGGCTCCTCCACGGTCTTGATCATGCTCCGGACGATCATGTCCCGGGTCTTGGCGTCCACCGGGATCTCTTTCGGATCGAGTCTGGACCGGGAGAGTATGAACGACGGACGGTAGAGTCGGCCCCCATTCAGAAGGGCGCTCACATACCCGGCCACCTGCAGTGGGGTGACCTGGACCGCTCCTTGGCCAATGGACATATTCAAAGTCTCCCCCCCCTGCCAGGACTCGCCAAACCTCTTCTTTTTCCAGGCCCGATCCGGAATCAGCCCGGTGTTTTCATAGGGAAAATCCACCCCGGTCTTCTGCCCGAAACCGCATTCCCGGGCGAATTCAGCCAAACGGTCCGGTCCGAGATCCTCGCCCAGTTTGTAGTAATATACGTCGCAGGACTCGACCAGGGAACGCTCAAAATCCACGCGGCCGTGCCCCTTCCTCCTCCAGCAGCGGAACTCCCTGCGGCCTAGTTTGTATTTTCCGGAACAATAAACGGTCTTTTCCGGCTCAATCTCTTCATGCATCAGACCGCTGGCGGCCACCACCAGTTTGAATATCGAACCCGGGGGATAGGTGCTCTGAATGCATCTGTTCTGCAGGGGGTGAGCAGGATCAGTTGCCAGTTCCTGCCATTTTTCTGAGCTCAGGCCCCGGGCGAGGCTGTTGCTGTCGTAGCCGGGAGAACTCACCAGAGACATGATCCGTCCGGTATCCGGATTCATGACCACAACCCCGCCGGACTTGTCCTGCATCAGCCCGTAAACCTTGCGCTGGAGCTCGAGATCCAGACTCAGGCGGATGTCCTCGCCCGGCCGCGGGCTGACCAGGGTCTCCTCCCTGATTATCCGGCCCACTGCGTCCACTTCCAACTGCTTAAGCCCCTTGTCTCCACGCAGGCGGTCTTCCAGGACCGCCTCCAGCCCCTGCTTTCCCACATTGTCCCCTGGTCCGAGCTCTTGGTTAGCGATAAGCTCCTTTTCGTTCGGCTGGGCCACGTACCCCAGGACGTGGGACAAGACCTTGGGGGCCACGTAGTGCCGCTGTGGCCGGACCACGATGTGCACACCGGGCAAGTGCTGGGCATGGCCCTGGATATGGGCCAGCTGGGTAAAAGAGATATCCGGGATCAAGACCTGATTGTTGAACGCCTTGACATTCTTCTTGCCCAGTTCATAGTTCTCCCGGAGTGTCCCCAATGACACGCCGGTCCTTCGGCTTATCTCGGAAAGGGTCTCGCTTATATCCCCACAGTCCTCGCGGACTATGGCCAGGCTGTACGAAGGCTCGTTTATGGCCAACAGCCGGCCGTCACGGTCCAAAAGCCGGCCGCGGGGCGCGTACAGAGAAAGACGCCTCTGCCGGTTGTCCTCGGACTGGCGGACGAAATACTCCCCTTTATATATCTGCAGATACCACAGCCTGAGTCCGAAAACCGAAAAAAGGGCGACTATGAGGAAGACAATCAGGCCGGGCCCGAGCTTCTCCCGCCAGAAAAACTCCCTGCGGGCATCATTTTCCCGGAACAAGACGATTGAACCCCGCCGAATAGACTATGAACAGGACCAGATACACCCAAAGCTGCACAAGCATATCCCCGGGGGCCGCAAGAGAAAAAGCGGGCTCAATATCCTGCAGACCGGAGATCGTCCACATAACCAGTCTCTGCCAGAAAACGGCCAGAATCAGCATACAACCCATAAAAAAGATATTGTCCCTCTCAAACAATTTGCTCCCGGCGTGAAAAAGCATCCATACCCCGGCCAAAAAAAGAAACATGGCCCCGAAGGCCAGAGAACCCACCCCTTCCTGAAGAAAGGTCCACCACACCAGAGACCAGGCCGCGGCCTGGGTTCGCTCGTACTTGAGTAAAAGCAAGAACGCGGGCATGAACGCCTCCACCCTCCCGAATACCTCTTCGATCCATATACCCAGAAATGTCACCGCCAGGACAAAGAGCAGAATCCGCATGGAGCTACCCGCCGCTGTCCAAGAGATTGCGTTTCTCGATATTTGCCGGATTGCTCAGGATAACCACCTCCTCCAGAGAACGTATACGGACCAAAGGCTCGGCCCGGACCACCTGGAAAAGAGAGACCTCTGAGACCTGGATCCCCGAGACTTCAGCCACCGGATAGCCTTTGGGAAAGACTCCGGCCAAACCGGAGGTAAGAAGGGTCTCCTCGTTATCCAGGGGGGCGTTCAGGGGGACATAGTCCACATTCAGAGGACTGTCCGGGCCCTGGCCGGTGGCAATGGCCTGCACCCGATGTGTACTGCTTATAACCGGCAGACGACTGTTGGGATCAGAGAGCAAAAGCACCTGAGAGAAATTGGGCGAGACCTTGTAGATGCGACCCACTACCCCTTCCGGGCAGACCACCGGCTGATCCCTGCTCACCCCGTCTCTACCGCCCTTGTCCACGATCACGGTTTCCAGGACGCCGGTCAGGCCCATTTTATGCCCGACTATCCTGGCTCCCTGGCTCTCCCATCCCGGCGGGGGTTCAAAATCCAAAAGTCCTTGCAGGCGTGCGGCCTCTTCGGCTTTGGCCCGCAGCTCGTGCTGGGCGTTCTGCAGCCTGTCCAGTCTCTTTTGCAGGCGTTCGTTCTCCCGGCGGACATCCACCAGATAGACGTAGCGCTTCCACAGCGTCCCGACCTTATCCAGGATATAATCCCCGGGCTTGAGTATCCAGCCAGCCGCCTCCAGCCCGGAATGTGCTGCCACCCTATCCAGATAGTGCGTCTTCCAGTTCCAGGTATAAAGCCCCAGATAAAGAACCAGACAGGCAAAGATTACCCAGGTACATTTCTTTAGCATTCCTCTTGGACGCCACCTATGGATTTGCAGTTCGTCGCACAGTACAGGAGGGTGGCCCACAAAACATCCGGCAAACCATTCACTGAAAGGTACATCTTAACCCTACAACGCAATTTATGTTTTAATATCGTTACCCAGCAACTTTTTTCGT
>JBKHGE010000014.1:0-49420 GCA_046539845.1 Desulfonatronovibrionaceae bacterium | reverse complement strand
CTAGTGCTAACATTCCAAGGGGGATTATTCCAATTCACGGTGAACCAAGACAGTTCTCCTCTATAATTATTTTGATCTATCAAGGCTTGTTTAAAGCGGATTTTATCCGGCTGTCCCTTGTGGATGCTTTTAACACCCGCCGGGGTCCAGATTAAGGATTAAATCCCGATGGGACGGGGCCAAAAACCCGAGAAGGTTTGTCCAAGAGGCAGTTCTTGGCCGTCAAAGGGAGTTGTGGATAGGTATTTTAAAGGCCGTTCACGGATTAAATGCGTTCTGGACGCTGATGTCCAAAAAGGGTTACAAATGACCGGCACGTCAATTTTTATTAGGCACAAAAAAGGTGGGCTTTAAGACCCACCCTTTAAAATCCCTGGTCGGGACGGCAGGATTTGAACCTGCGACTCCCTGAACCCCATTCAGGTGCGCTTCCAGACTGCGCTACGTCCCGAAAGGTAGTGAATTAGTGTTACTTCGGGCAAATGTCAACTGTTTTGCCCGGAGCAGGATCAAAAAAGCAAATAGTTAGCAACCGGTTAAAATAGACTCAATGGCAGCAACGCGGCAAAAAGTCCAAGTACTTGCATACGGGTGACTGCGCTGAGTGCTTAATTTTTTTGCCCCATCCCCCGGAGTTTTTGCCGCGGGACGTGAATATAGATATCTTTACTCAGACATCATGGGCTGGCGCAGATGGTTGGTAATCCTCTTTTCCACCTGCCTGAAAATGAAAAGCACCCCATAGACAAGGACCAGGTACAGGGCTGAGGCAGTCAAAAATATCTCGTAAAAGGCAAAATTTCGGGCGGAAAGCAGCTGAGCCACTCCTGTAATATCCATAACCGTTATAATCGAGACCAAGGAGGTGGCCTGAAGCAGAAAGATGACCTCATTGGTATAGGCGGGCCAGGCAATCCGAAAGGCCTTGGGCAGGATTATCCTGCGATATAATAGAAATCTGGACATGCCGCATGCCCGACCGGCCTCCACCTCACCAAAAGGAACCGCCTCTATCCCCCCGCGCAGAATCTCCGCGGTATACGCGGCTGTATTCAGAGTAAGCGTCAGAACTGCACAGAAAAAGGCCTCCCGAAAAAAGACCCACAACCCCAAATCCTGAAAAAACTGAAAGAACTGCCCGCTACCATAATAGACCAGAAATATCTGGACCAGAAGAGGGGTACCCCGAAAATAAAAGTTAAAGCAATAGGCCGGATAGCAGAGGAGCTTGTGTTTGGAGACGCGCATAAGAGCCAGAGGTACGGCCAAAAAGAAACCAAAGAACACGCTCAAGGTGGTGAGCTGGACCGTAACCCAGGCCCCGCTCAACAACCGGGGCAAACCCTGCAGAATGATTTCCAGCATGGACTAAGCCCTCCTCACTCCTCTATTGGCCCAGTTCTCAGCCCAATGCTGAATCAGCAGGGAGGCAATGGTTATTATCAAATATATAAGCGAAGCCACAAAGAAAAAAGTAAACGGCTTCCTGGTCGCCTTGGCGGCAATATTGGCGTTGCGCATGAGCTCGGGTAGCTGAATTACCGACACCAGAGCAGTGGCCTTTATCAACACCATCCACACATTGCCCAGTCCGGGCAGGGCAAAACGCCACATCTGAGGGAGGGTTATGCGCCTGAAGGCCAAAGGCCTACTCATACCCAAGGACCTGGCTGCCTCGATCTGTCCCCTGTCCACAGCCAGATACGCCCCTCTGAATACTTCAGTAGTAAACGCTCCATAAATTATCCCGATGGTACACACCCCGGAGATAAAAGGATTGAAGTTCACGACCACATCCCTGCCAAAAGCGGAGAATACGTCCTGAATCAGGGTGGGGACCCCGTAATAGACCAAAAGTATAAGCACCAGTTCCGGGACGCCTCGAAACACCGTGGTATAAATATTAGCCGCAAACCGGACATATGCCGAGGAGGTCAGCTTGGCCCAGGACCCGAAAAGTCCCAAAAAAATGGCCACTACCATAGAAGCCACCCCGACTATAACCGTGAGCTGAAAGCCCTTGAGCAGTAACTCTCCGTAACCGTAAAGCATTGCGTCCTGCTGATTTTTTGGTCTGATCCGGAAAATACCGCCCGGGGCCGAAACTCATACGGTCCCCCGGGCGGGTATGGAATACTACCGGAAACTACTCCCCGTAGACATCAAAATCAAAGTACTCCGCGTTGATCTCTTCATACGTACCGTCTTCCCGGATTTTTTTGATCGCCTTGTTAAACATCTTCCTCAGCTGGTCATCCTCCTTGCGCAGAGCGATACCGATTCCTTCGCCGAACCACTCCTCATCCGTATACCCCGGACCGACAAAGGTGAAGTCCTCTCCAAAGTCCTTGTCCAGGAGGCTGCCCTGCAGGGGGACGGAATCGGCGCAGACCAAGTCCAGGCGTCCGGAAACCAGGTCCATATTCGCCTCTTCCAGGGTTTCATAGGATTTTACCTCCACCACGTCACCGAACTTGTCCTGGACAAAATTCTCATGAATAGTGGCCCGCTGCACTCCGACGACCTTCCCTTCCAGGGTGTCCTTGTTTATATCCTCGATAGTTCCTTTTTTGGCCACGAATTTGGCTGGGGTCTGATAATACTTGTCCGTGAAATCTACTTTTTGCTTGCGTTCTTCAGTTATGGACATGGAGGCGATAATGGCATCGTATTTCTTGGCCAAAAGACCGGGGATCATACCGCTCCACTCCTGGGTGACGAATTCGCACTCCACATCCATGGCCTCACACAGGGCCTTGGCGATATCAATATCAAAACCCTGCACATTCCCGTCGGAATCCATATAGTTGAACGGAGGATATGCCCCTTCAGTGCCTATGCGCACCTTGTCGATATCCTTGGCCTGCACCGGAGCGGCCATAAAGCAAAATACAGCCGCCACACACAACAACAAACGAAACATCCTGGTCATACCAACTCTCCTTTTGGTTTAAAAATAGATTACAAAAACCGAGCCAGAAACTTCCGGCACTGATCCGAATACGGATCTTCAAACACCCGGGAAGGCGGACCCTGTTCCTCGATTTGCCCTTCATACATATAAATTACTTCCGAAGCCATTTCCTTGGCGAAATTCATCTCGTGGGTGGCAATAATCATGGTGCTCCCCTCGCGGACCAACTGGCGCAAAACCCCCAGCACTTCCCCTACCAATTCCGGATCCAAAGCAGAGGTGGGCTCATCCAAAAGCATCACTTCCGGCTCCATAGCTAGGGCCCTGGCTATGGCTGCCCTTTGTTCCTGGCCACCGGAGAGATGGGCCGGGTAATTGTTGGCCTTGTCCGCTATACCCACTTTGTCCAGGAGTTCCATTGCCCGGGCTTTGGCTTGTTTTTTCGGCCTTTTCAGAACATGCACCGGCGCTTCTATCACATTTTCCAGGATGGTCATATGCGACCAGAGATTGAACTGCTGAAAAACCATTGCCAGTTTGGTCCTTATCCGGTCCACCTGTTTTAAGCTTTTAGGGACAGTCTGCCTGCGTCTGTTCTTGGTCATCTCGATCATCTCCCCGCTAACAAAGACGCGGCCTTTGTCCGGGATCTCCAGCATGTTGATACAGCGCAGAAATGTGCTCTTGCCGGATCCGCTCGATCCAATCAGGGCGATCACATCCCCCTCATTGGCGGTAAGAGATATGCCCTTGAGCACCTCCAGTCCGCCAAAACTCTTGTATATATCTTCAGCGACCAGTGCAGCGGCCGGTCCCTCGCTCATGTATCCTATCTCCCTTATCCTCCAAGACCTTGAATTCAATCATGCCCTGATATTCAAAACACTGCTTGCTGTCAATAAGGAGTAGGAAATGGGCGGTTAAAGTAAACCCGAAGTTAGACAAAATCGAGACATGGTTGACGTGTCTATAACCAGTACTTAGGATACATAAAGAGATGGTCATAAACGCCCCGCTGGTGAGAGCAGCCAGCTGCAAGCGGGGCAGTTCAAAAACGCGGCGAGCCGCAAAACATGGAGAGTATATTTAATGCCCAAGCTAGAAGACGGGACCAAAATCAAAGTGCACTACACAGGGACCCTGGAAGACGGGACTGTATTCGACTCCTCCAGGGAAAGAGAACCGCTCGAATTCACGCTAGGCGAGGGAGAGGTGATATCCGGATTCGAGAATACTGTTCGGGACATGGACGTGGGCGAGACCCGCAAGGTCACCATCTCCAAAGACGAAGCCTACGGGGAACACAACAAAGAGCTGGTGTTCGAGGTCCCGGCGGAAAATTTTCCTGAAGACATCCCCCGCGAAGAAGGGCAGCAGATCTTGCTCCGTAGCCCGGAAGGCCAGGAAGCTCCGGCCTTTATCGTCGGTGTGGGCGAGGAGAACATCACTGTTGACGCCAATCATCCCCTGGCTGGATTTGATCTCAATTTCGAACTGGAGCTGATCCAGGCCTCCTGATATATCCGGCAAGGTGACGCTTATGTCTTTTCCAAAAAGACGGTGAGCCAGTAGGGGGACAGGAGGGCCATTCCTCCTGTCCCTTTTTAGCTGCAAGATCAGGCAGCTTAGCTACCCGTAGCAACTACCTCCGGGCAATTCAATTCGATTTGGTCTTTCTGGACACCTCCAGTACGCTTTCCAGGCCCCTTATTTTGTCAATCGCCTTGTACAGATGGGAACTGTTGCGGACCAGGACCGTGAAGTCCAGCTCGGTCCGCTTGTCCACGCTGGAAGCGAACTCACCGGAATCTATATCTATCTCTTGTTCGGTCAAGATCCCGCTTACTTGGGCCAGGACTCCGCGCTTGTTCTTGCAGACAATCTTGATCTCCGCCGGAAAAGAATTTTGGGCCTCGCCCTCCCAGAAAACCTCTAAAATCCTTTCCGGCTCTATCTTTTTGGCGTTCGGACAATCCTGGCGGTGAATGGTCACCCCCCGGCCGCGGGAGATATACCCCACGATCGGGTCCCCGGGAACCGGATTGCAGCACTGGGCGAAGCGGACCAAAATATCAGACACACCCTTTATGGACACCCCCTCTGATTTTTTGACCACCTCCTCCCCGCGCTGCTCCTCCTTTCCCCGATGCTCCTCCTTATTTTTTTTCCTATTCTCCGGAGCTTTTTCTTCCTTGTCCCCGTCCATTTTGGAAAGGAGCCGGTTCAGCACTTGTCTGGGAGTGAGGCGGGCATAGCCCACAGCGGACAAAAGGTCATCTGTTGATTTATAGGAAAAGTCCCGAGCCACTTCCTCCAGTTGACCGCTCTTTGCCACCCGATTGAAATTCAGACCCAGCTTCCTGCCTTCCTTTTCCAGGACCTCTCTGGCCAGGGCAATACTTTTGTCCCGCTCCTCGTTCCGAATCCAGTGCTTGATCCTGGTCCTGGCCTTGGCTGTCTTCACAAACCGCAGCCAGTCCCTGCTCGGATGACGATGGGAATCGGTGATGATGAATACCGTGTCCCCGTTTTTGAGTCGGGTATCCAGAGGCACGAGTTTGCCGTTCACCTTTGCCCCGGCGCAATGGTCCCCGACCTCGGAGTGAATCATATAAGCAAAATCCACTGCAGTTGCTCCCTCGGGCAGCTCCTTTACCTCGCCCTGAGGGGTGAACACATAGACCTCGTCCTCAAAGAGATCAAAACGCAGAGAAGCCATAAATTCCCGAGGATCCTTGAGCTCCTCCTGCCAATCCAGAATGCGGCGCAGCCAAGTAAAACGCTCCGCATCCTTCTCTTTCAGCCGGCCGTCCTCTTTGTATTTCCAGTGCGCCGCCACTCCGTATTCAGCCAGCTGGTGCATCTCCTCGGTCCGGATCTGGATCTCGATCCTTTCACCCTCCGGACCTATGACCGTGGTATGCAGACTGCGGTACATATTGGCCTTGGGCATGGATATATAATCCTTGAACCGCCCCGGCACTGGTTTCCACATAGAATGCACGAGGCCGAGCACCGAGTAGCAATCCTTTATACTATTGACTATAACCCGGAAGGCTATAAGGTCATGGACTTCATCCAGGGAGAGCTGTTGCTGACGCATTTTATGCCACACACTGTATATATGCTTGGCCCGGCCGGTTATCCGGCCGGAGATATTGTTCTCCTGAAGCATGGTGCGCAAAAAATCACAGACATTGTTTATATAATCCTCGGCATCCTCCTGGTATCTCTCAATGCCCTCCTTTATCTGGAAATATAGATCCGGCATGGTGTAACGCAGACTCAGATCCTCAAGCTCGGTCTTTATCTTATATAAGCCCAGGCGGTTGGCCAGCGGGGCATAGATATCCAAAGTCTCCTGGGAGACCACCTTTTGCTTAATCTCTTTTTGGTATTCCAGGGTACGCATATTGTGCAGCCTGTCCGCCAGCTTAACCATGATCACCCGGATATCGTCAGCCATGGCCAAGATCATTTTGCGAATGTTTTCCGCCTGGGCCTCTTCCTTGGAATCAAAGCGCATCTTGCTGATCTTGGTCACCCCGTCCACAATATGGGCGACCTCGTGCCCGAATTTGTTCTCAATCTCCATTATTTTCGTGTCCGTATCCTCCACAGTATCATGCAGCAGACCGGCCACTATTGTGGCCACATCCAGGTTCATGTTCACCAGGATATTGGCCACTTCCAGGGGATGTGACAGGTAGGGCTCACCGTTGAGTCTTAACTGGCCGGCATGGGCGGCAGCGGAAAACACATACGCCTTCTGAATAAGGGCCACGTCCCCAGGATTGGTGATGAATTTTTTGGACTTATCCAGTATTTCGGTAATTCGGATCATGATTTGGCTAAAAGACCTCGGCTTGAAACCAGAATACCTGGGTTTGTGCTTCCTGCCAACAATTTCCGGGCAGGCCAGCCTTCTGACAGGTGTGAGCCAGAAAGGTTTCCCGATCCCATCCCCATTCCGCAGCCACCTGGGGCAAAAGTAACCCGGAGCGCCAGGCGTTGCGGACGAGAAGGCCGTGTTTGCCAGGGACAATGGCCTTAAAATCACGAACCTCCTCCAGTGGGCTCAATATGGATATTTCTATTTCCAGCTCGCTGAATTCGGATTTACTCACCGGAGGAAAACGCGGATCCTCAAAAGCGGCCGCCCGGGCCATACTGGATACGGTCCTCCACAGCGGTCCATCCCCGACCATATTGCCGATACAGCCCCTTAACTGCCCTCGCTTCTTCAGGGTCACAAACACCCCAAGCTTTTCCTCCATCTTTCCGGACATCGGAGGTAAAAGCTCTTTTTCCGACTCCGATTTGAGTTCTCTTCCAATGCTGCTTAAAGCTAGTTCGCGCAGATATTTTTTCTCTTCCTCAGTCAGGCAGAAATCAAAGTCGCGCATAATCGCCTCCCTTATCTGCATTTTCTTTAGATAAAAGCATAAGCATAACCCTTGGTAAACGCAACTGTTCCCGGCCCGGGCCGCATCCCAGAGTCTCCGGCCCGGCTAAAGATTTACGCCCGCCAGCCGCAATTAACTGTCTTGATCACCCTGGACACTGGCACAGGACTGCAGGCGGAAGGAATGAGGGCCTGGATATCCCTTCTGCACTCGCAGCTGATCGGAGACAAAAACGGCTTTCCGGATTTAAATAACACTAATCCGCAAAACAAAAGAATCCGACCCCAAATGGGTCGGATTCTTGAGACAAAGGACAAAAATTATACTCCGAGACCACCCCGCCGGGTTTGCCCGCTCCCGGGCGGGGCAGCCCGGTATGTGTTCCGTTTCAGTCCTTTTCCCTTCAGGGCCGAATCGTAAGCACAGGTATCTCTGAGGACTTAATCACTTTTTCCGCTACCGAACCGAAAACGATCTTGTCCATCCCCTTGCGGCCATGGGTGCCCATTATAATCATGTCCACCTGCCTTTCATGGGCGATCTTCATAATCTCGGTCACCGGATAGCCGCTACGGATCAGGCCCTGGGTCTCCACATCCGGGCTGTGCTTCTCAATGAATTCATCCATTATTTTAGCGGCGTTTTCCTCGATCTCTTTTACGAACTTGCTGACTGTCACCTCCGGAACGTGCATGCCCACATACTGGGTCATGGACGGAGAAACATACAGATAATACAGCCTGGCTTTAAACTTGTGGGCAAAAAAATTAGCATAATGCGCCAACTTGGGGCTCATTTCCGAAAAATCCAGACAACAAAGAATCTTTTTCATCTCCATTCCCGACCTCCTTATTTTCGTCGGTTGTTCAAGCCAGCAGACTAACCGTATCGGAATCCTCCGGACCGAAACCGGACAATCCCGCCGGGCTGTGGACTGTAAGCTCCAAAACCCGGCTCTCGCCAGAAGCTTTATAGGCAGTATATCTCCAAATCAGATTCCCATCAAGCCGGGAGAATTATTTATCCGCAAAAGATCCGGCCGGCAGGGATACAGTTTCGGCCCATAATGTCCGGGTCAAAGCTGTTTTATCCCGGACTCTGCGGCTTATAAACTCCTGAACATCCATATCCGAGGACCACTTGACCCTGTTTTTTGAAAAATATAAATTCTTGCGACTTTTTTGTTGTACTGAGCTTTTAACACCGCAAAAAGGGGAATACTATGGGAGTACACGTGATTGACCATCCCTTGGTCCGGCACAAGCTGGGACTTATGCGTCAAAACGACATAAGCACCAAGGATTTCAGGGAACTGGCCTCGGAGCTGGGACGCCTGCTTACTTACGAGGCGACCAAGGATCTGGAGATGGATCGAAAGACAGTGGCCGGCTGGGCCGGGGAGGTCCAAATTGAGGCCCTGAAGGGGAAAAAGATAACCGTTGTCCCCATCCTGCGGGCCGGAATCGGCATGCTGGACGGGGTAATAGACCTCATACCCGGAGCCAAAATAAGCATTGTCGGTCTGTACAGGAACGAAGAAACACTTGAGCCGGTCACCTATTACGTGAAGCTGGCCTCGAATATGCCCGAACGCATCGCCCTTATAATCGACCCCATGCTGGCCACTGGGGGCACGCTTTCAGCTACTATAGATATGCTCAAAAAGGCGGGGTGCAGAAAGATCCGCGGCCTCTTTTTGGTCTCCGCCCCCGAGGGTCTGGAACGCATAAGCAGCGAGCACCCGGACGTGGATATATACACGGCCAGCATCGATCAGAAACTGAACGACACGGGCTATATCATTCCCGGCCTCGGGGATGCCGGAGACAGGATATTCGGAACAAAATAGGCACCCTGCGGTGCCGTTTTTTTTGCCTTAAACCGGCGAAGCACCGTCAGGAATCCACCCTCTAATAAGGACATGTGGAGGAAAAAATGTCAGATTTTGCACGCAGCACAGAATACCATTTTCGTTTCCGGGACATACTTCTCGGGGGCCAGATGCTATTTGTCGCCTTCGGGGCCCTGGTTCTGGTCCCCCTACTCACCGGCCTGGACCCGAACGTGGCCCTTTTCACCGCCGGGGCAGGCACGTTGATTTTCCAACTGGTCACCAAGCGCATGGTCCCCATTTTTCTGGCCTCCTCGTTCGCGTTTATCGCGCCCATAATCTACGGAGTCCAGCAATGGGGAATCCCGGCGACCCTCTGCGGCTTGGCCGCAGCCGGGATATTTTACATCCTTTTAAGCGGGCTTATAGCCCTTAAGGGAATCGGGATCGTAAACCGTCTCCTGCCGCCCATAGTCACCGGTCCGGTAATCATGGTCATCGGCCTGATACTGGCCCCGGTGGCCGTCAATATGGCCACCGGCAGGACCGGAGACGGAAGCACGGTCTTGGTCCAAGAGGACATTGCACTTATTCTGTCCATTGTCTCCCTTATGACTACGGTGCTGGTCTCTCTGTTCGGCCGGGGTATCTTCCGGCTCATCCCTATCTTGCTTGGGATCGTAGTCGGATACGCGGTTTCCTTTCCCCTGGGGATTATCGACTTCACCCCGGTCCGGGAAGCGGCTTGGCTGGCAGTACCCGATTTTGTCCTTCCGGAATGGAACCTGCAGGCGGTGTTGTACATAGTCCCCGTGGCCATCGCCCCGGCCATCGAACATTTCGGAGACGTCTTGGCCATAAGCTCGGTAACCGGCAAGAACTACCTGGACAATCCCGGTGTGCACCGGACCATGCTCGGGGACGGGCTGGCCACGACTGCGGCCTCCTGTCTGGGCGGTCCGCCGAACACCACTTACTCCGAAGTTACCGGAGCGGTGGCGCTTATAAAGATATTCAACCCGGCCATAATGACCTGGGCCGCGATCTGCGCCATTGTCCTGGCCTTTGTGGGCAAAGTGGGCGCTGTTCTCCAGACCATACCGGCACCGGTCATGGGCGGAATAATGATCCTCCTTTTCGGGACCATAATGCTGGTGGGTATAAACAATATGATCCGGGCCAAAATAGACATCATGAAGCCCAGAAATATGGCTATCGCCTCCATTATAGTGGTCCTTGGGATAGGGGGAATGAACCTATCAGCCGGGCAGTTCACTCTGGAGGGGATAGGGCTGGCTGGAATCGTCGGGGTGATCTTAAACCTTATTCTCCCCCAACACGAGAAAGAAACCGAATAACACACCGGCCTCTCGACATTGTCCAGTCGCTTGCCGGAAAAGGCCGGGACTTGGATACAGCGCACCCGAAGCCAGCAAGGCCGGGCCGGAGTACTTCCCGGTCCCGGCCTTTTTCAATCCACAACCGTATAGCCCGCCCCCTGGATTGCCTTTTTCACCCGAGCCATATCCAGACTCTGGGAAGCGGTAAATTCGGCCTGCTTTTTCTCCAGGTGGACTGATACATCCTGCACTCCCTCCAGGGTCTGCAGAGCCCCGGCCACCGCACGGACACAGTGCTCGCAGGACATACCCTCTATGCGCACAGTATACTTCACACTCCCTCCTTCTATACCTTTAGGCCGCAGAACAGGAGACAAACAATTAAAGATCACTCCTGATCAGCGGCGATCACTTTCTGGATAAGGGCGTCCAGCTCTTCAATTTTGTACGGTTTGACTAGGGCCGCCTTAAATCCAAAATCCGCGAACCTGGACATCACCGGATCACTGGAATACCCGCTGGAGGCAATGGCCCGTACTTCCGGATCCAGCCGGAGCAAAGCCTCCATGGCCTCGCGGCCGCCCATCCTGCCCGGGACGGTCAGATCCATGATCACCACATCGAACTTCTCTCCCCCGGAAAAAGCCTTGGCATACTCCTCAATCGCCTCCTGTCCGTGGGACACAGGAACCACCTCGTATCCCAACTCTTCCAGGAGACTGACCGTGACCTCGACCAATTCCTTTTCATCGTCCATAAAAAGGAGTCTGGCCTTTTCCCATTCCCGGCCCTCTTGGTCCGACTCCCCTTTTTGAACTTCAGTCTCAAGTTCATCCGCGGCCGGGAGATAGACATAAAAATCCGTGCCCCGGCCCTGCTCGGAAAAGACCTGAATCCATCCGCCGTGCTTGTTGACAATGGAAAAGACAATGGCCAATCCCAGGCCGGTTCCGCCCTCCTTGGTGGAGTAATACGGATCAAATATGCGTTCCTGGGCCTCGGCCGGGATGCCCACGCCGTTGTCACTGACCTTGAGGAGCACATACTTCCCGGGCTCCAGGGGAAGCATGGTCTCTTCTCCGATATCCGCATTCTCGGCCCGGACTATCAGCTCACCCCCGCCGGGCATGGACTGCACTGCGTTTATCACCAGATTTTGCACCACCTGATTGATCTGGCCATGATCAGCCTGCAGGGGGCGAAGCCCCTCCTGAATATCCAGGGTACAGGACACATCGGAACCGGTCAGGGAGAATTCCACAGTCTGGCGCAGGGGCCCTTCCCAGTGGAATACTCTACGCACCGGCTCTCCGCCCTTGGAAAAGGTCAACAGCTGCTGAGTCATGTCCCTGGCCCGCAGGCAGGCGTTCTCCGCCTTGGTCAAAACGGACAAAACCTGTTTGTTGCTCCGCTCATAATAGCGGACCAGAGAAATATTGGCCATTATCCCGGCCAGAAGATTGTTGAAGTCATGGGCTATGCCCCCGGCCAAGAGGGCGATGGACTCAAGCTTCTCGCTCTTTATGAGTTCCTGCTCCAGGCGCTTTTTCTCGGTGATGTCCTCATACAGGGCTATCACCCCGCTGACCTTGTCCCGGATATATATGGGAAAGCCTTGCAGCCTGACCTGCAAAAGACTGCCGTCCTTGCATTTCCTTTTGGCCTCTCCGGCCACCCGTTCGCCGCTATCCACTTTGCGGGTAAATTCCCGGGCCAGTTCAAATCGCTGGCCCGGGGCCAGGACCGCATCCAGGTCCTTGCCCACCAACTCCTCCCGGCTGTAGCCGAACATGGTCTCAAAACAGCTGTTTACGTCCATAACCAAGCTGTTTCTGTCCAGGAGCGCGATCCCCACCGGGGCGTTGGCAAAAATCTGGGAGAAATACACGCGCTGACGTAGGAAAGCGTCCCGGGCCCGGACCGCATCGGTTACGTCCCGGACAACCAAAATGCCCACATGATCCTTGTTCTCCCGGACCACGTTGCAGGTCAGCTGGGCGGAAATCCTTTCCTGTTCCCGGGTGACGAGCTCCACGTCCAAAACAGCCCCCCGGTCCTCTTCGGAAACAAGACAGGAGTTTATTTTATCCATGACCTGCTCGTCGAATATATCCGAAAGATTCAGATCCTTGAGCTCCTCGGCCGTATATCCAAGCACGCTGAGCGCGGTGGCATTCAAATCAAAGATACGGCCCTGTGGCAGATCCACGAGCAGGATCAAATCGTTTATATGATCCAGCATATCCCGGAATCGCTTAAGCTCTTGGACCTTGGACATAAGCTCCGGATAATAGGTCTTTTGCATGGAATCCGGGCCCAGCCCGATCAGCCGATCGTGGAGCTCTTTTTGTCTATTTTTAAAGCGCCCGGGCATATATCTCTTCCACCTCTGCTACGTTTAGTTCCCGGGGATTGGTCAACATACAGGCGTCCTGCATCGCCATTCGGGCTAAGGCCGGGATGTCCTCGGCATCTAGCCCCAGGGTGGACAAAGTCTTGTCCATCCCCGCCCTTTGCCGCAGACGGACAATTTCCCCGGTCAGTTTATCCCGGACAGAGTGATCACTTTTTTCAAAGGTATCTATGCCCATTTCCCGGGCTATATCCCGGTAGCGCTCCGGGACTGCGGCAAAATTATAATAAACAACACTGTCTAAAAGCAAAGCATTGCAGTCGCCGTGGGCAAAATCCAAATACCCGCCCAGGCTGTGGGCCATAGCGTGTACAGCCCCCAGAATGGCATTGGAAAAGGCCAGCCCGGCATGCAGACAGGCCAGCATTATCCGGTCCCGGATTTCGATATTTCCCGGGTCATTGACCACGGCCTCCAGATTGCCGTGCACAAACCCTATGGCTTTAAGGGCATGCACGTCAGTGATCGAAAAACGAGCCGAGGACACATAGGCTTCCATGGCGTGGGTCAAGGCATCCATGGCCGTGGCCACGGTAAGATCCCGATCCATGGTTGTGGTTGTCTCCGGGTCAATAAGGGCCAGATCTGGGACCAAGGCCTTGCTGACGATGGAAATCTTTACCCGGCGCTCGGAGTCGGTTATGATCGCGAACTGGGAGACATCAGCCGCGCTTCCGGCGGTGGTGGGGATACAGATCAAAGGCGGGGAAGGGACCTTGACATTATCCACACCCTCAAAATCCAAGATGTGCTGTTTATTGGAGACCACAATGCCAATGCCCTTGGCGCAGTCCATGGGACTGCCTCCACCTACGGCCACAATCGCCTCGCACCCGGAGGATTTATAGACATCCGCCCCGTGCATTACCTGTTCTTCCCTGGGATTTGGTTGGACATGATCAAAAAATTCACAGTCTATCCCCGCCCCGCGCAGGCTGTCCAGGACTTCTCCGGTCCAGCCGGCCCGAACCACCCCGGGGTCGGAGACCAGCATTATCTTTTCCACACCCAGATTGTGCACATAATTGCCGGCCAAAAGACGGGCCTTCTCCCCGTAGACAAACTCCGGGGCCACAAATTTGCGCAATTCGGAAGATTTCATAGCTCTCTCCTTACACCATCGCCGGCCGGCAAAGGGTCGCAGGCGCAATCAACCCCGGCGATACCTGTCTGCATCCCGGCCCGCGGAAAACCGCAGATATAACTCCCTGCCCTGAAGACACACCCTCTGCTGCAGACAAAAACTCCCTGCCCTTGCTCAAAACTCTTTCCGGGCTGTTCCCAAATCCGGATTCTACCCTGGAAAACAAAAGGAAAACATATAAACAATCGCTTGAAAAATAACCCCTATCCTGGGCCAAGTAAACCATAAAAAAACAAGCGCTTTGGATAAAAAGGGCGCACGGGTTAAGGCCAGTTTAATTATTTATTGCAGATACAGGAATAAATTTCAACTGCTACTCCCAATCCCGGGCTTTAAAATTGCACCCCCTCCGGCCGAGCTTCGTTTTACCTTGAAAGGTCTGTCAGCAAGAAAAGGCCCACGTTTATCTCTACCCACTGTTTCCCTTGACTTTTCAAAATCAGTAAGGGAAATTGAAAAAGTTTTTAGGCTAGGAGGAAAAATGCCCGCACTCATAGTCAATGTCGATCATATAGCCACCCTGCGTCAGGCCAGACTGGGGAAGGAGCCGGATCCGGTAACCGCGGCCCATATAGCGGAGCTATCCGGAGCGGATGGCATAATTGTCCACCTGCGCGAAGACCGCAGGCATATCCAAGACCGGGACGTATTCATTCTAGGCCAGACCCTAAAGACCGGACTGCATCTGGAGATGGCCGCTACCGGGGAGATGCAGGGCATAGCCCTGGAGGTCCGGCCGCACATGGTCTGTCTGGTGCCAGAGAAACGGGAGGAACTGACCACCGAAGGGGGGCTGGACTGCGCCTCGCGTATCGAACAATTGCGGGATTTCATCCGTCCTTTTTTCAAACCCAAGATCAAAACCAGCCTGTTTATAGACGCCGAGCCAGAGCAGATAGAGGCGGCCACAGCCATCGGCGCGGATTACATAGAGATCCACACCGGACATTTTGCGGACGCCCAGGATCAGGAGGTCAGACTCAGGGAACTGGACAAAATCAAGGACGGGGTGCAAAAGGCGCAGGCCTCCGGACTCCGGGTCAATCTCGGACACGGCCTTGACTATCATAATATAAAGGCCTTTGCGGACACGCCCGGAATCCACGAATATTCGATAGGGCACAGTATAATTTCCAGGGCCGCCCTGGTCGGGATGGACAAAGCTGTCTCGGATATGGCCGCCCTCATCTCCGGGTTTGTGGACTAGAACCGCTTTTTTATACCCAGGTCCGCAATGATACTCGGAATAGGCATAGATATAGTGGAAAACCGCCGGATAAGCCGCTCCTGGGAGCGCTTCGGAAACCGTTTCGCAGAGAAGATCCTCGCTCCAGGCGAACTCGAGTCCGGCAAGAAACCCAGCGCCGAGTTCCTGGCCTCCAGATTTGCGGTCAAGGAAGCAGCGGTTAAGGCCTTGGGTACTGGATTCTCCGCTGGAATTTCCTGCCGGGAGATTGAAATAAGCACCACGCCGTCCGGTAAGCCCGTCCTCCGGCTGCATGGGCGGGCCGGGGACGCATTCAGGGCACTAGGGGCAAGCACTGCCCACGTGTCCATCTCCCACGGCCGGGACAGCAGCGTAGCCGTGGTCATTGTGGAAAAGGACTGACTTTTAATCTGCAAACCCGCAAGACTAAAAAGAGCCATGCACGATCCTCTACCAACCCCCCGGGAGATGTCCCTTTGGGACAAAAAAACCATCAAAGAATTCGGGATCCTTCCGGAAATACTGATGGAAAACGCCAGCCGTGAGGCCCTGAATTTTCTAAAAAACCGTTTTGGATCCCTGAAGGATAAATCCGCTTTGGTTTTCGCCGGCTCCGGGAACAACGGCGGAGATGCCTTTGCCCTGGCCAGGCATCTGGCCAACCACGAGGTCACGGTCATGGTCCTCTACGCCAAGAAGAAGGAAAGCTACGGCAAAACCTCGGCCTATCACCTGTCCCTTCTGGAGAAAATGGGTGTCACTTTAATGTACCTCCCGGACTACAACCTCGACTTTCTCAAACATGTGGACATAATCGTGGACGGGCTTTTGGGCACCGGGTTCAACGGCAGTCTGCGCCCGGAATTCAGGGCCTGGATAAAGAGCATCAACAAGCTCAAATCCAGAAGCTACATCTTTTCTTTGGACATCCCCTCGGGTATCAATGGGGTAACCGGAGAACCCTCGGACACCGCGGTCCGGGCCGACGCCACTGTAACCTTTGAGGAACCCAAGCTGGGACTGGCCCTGCCCCCGGCCAATGATTACGTGGGCCACCTGCATGTGGGCAAGATCGGAATTCCCAGAAAAATAAAACAGGACCACCCTCCGACCCACTTCGCTCTGACCGCGAAGATCATGCACCTTATCCAGCGGCCACAAAAGACCATGCACAAGGGCGATGCCGGCCACGTGGTTGTCTTTGGCGGCTCCCCCGGCTTGACCGGTGCGCCCATGCTCTCCGCTCTGGGGGCGGTCAGATCCGGGGCCGGGCTGACCACCATCGCCTGTCCTGGCCGGCTCGCTTCGGAAGTAAAGGCCGGTTGGCCGGATATAATGATTCTCCCGGCCGGAGACACAGACAGCTGGGAGGAAAATGCCGCCGGGATCATCCCGGATGCAGTCTCCAGGGCGGATGCGGTTGTTTTCGGACCCGGACTGGGACGTGGAGAATCTTCCAGGCAGGCCCTTATTGCCTACCTAAGGGAGATGCATCCCAAAACCGTGTTTGATGCAGACGCTTTGTATTTTTTCGCTAACGACCACAGCCTATTCGAGTATGTAAAGGACAAAACAGACGTGATCTTTACGCCCCATCCCGGCGAAATGGCCAGATTCTTCGGGGTCTCTTCCGTGGATATCAATATGGACCGGGCCGGATATGCCCAAAAATTTATTAACGAATTCCAATCCAAATTGATCCTCAAAGGAGCCGGGACCATAGTAGCTGCTCCGAGACATCCGTTTTTCATCTCCCCGTTCGCAGTGCCCAATCTGGCCCTGGGAGGCGCGGGAGACGTCCTGGCCGGCATGACCGGGAGCCTAATGGCCAGGGGCTACAGCTCACTGCAGGCGGCATCCATCGCCGTCTACTGGCACGGACTGACCGGGAACATACTACAAAAGAAATATCCCTATCGGGGCAATACCGCCCAGGAAATAGCGCATACACTGCCCAAAACCCTTGCGGAGGCAAAGGATGCTTAAAGTCAGGGACATCATGACCACCGACCCCATAACAGCCCATCCGGACGAGGATATAGGCCGGGTGGCTAAACTACTTCTTGAGGAACATATAAACGGCGTGCCGGTGACAGACCGGGACAATACTCTGGTAGGCATTCTCACTCAGAGCGATCTGGTGGCCATGCAGAAAAAATTCCCCCTGCCCACCGTATTCACCCTGCTAGACGGCATACTGCCCCTGAGTTCCCTATCGCGCATGGAGAAGGAAGTGGAAAAAATGACCGCCTCTACTGTGGACCAGGCCATGACTTCCGACCCGGTCAGCGTGGCCCCGGAGACTTCGGTGGAGGAAGTTGCCCAGCTTATGGCGGACAACAAGTTCCACACCCTGCCGGTGGTGGACAACGGCGAATTGGTGGGAGTAATCGGCAAGGAAGACGTATTGCGGACCCTGTACAAATAATGCCCTCGCTCTGCTTTGCCCTCGACGACCCGGAACAGACTGCTTGGGCCGCCTCGGTGTTTTCCCGCTGCCTGTCCGGGATGAAGATCTGCCCGGTTATCCTTTTGCAGGGTGAGCTCGGAGCCGGCAAGACCACCTTTGTCCGCGAATTGGTGATCCGGCTCCCCGGCGGGGATAAGGCCGAAGTCAGCAGTCCGAGCTTTAATCTGGTCAATTACTATCCCACTCGTCCAGAGGTGGCCCATTTCGATTTGTACCGTTTGGAGCATTCCGGACTGGACCCGGATCTGGAGGAAGAAATCATTGATCCCGGTTTCAAGCTTTTGCTCGTGGAATGGGGGAACCGGCTTTTAAAAAGCCTTTTACCTAAAAACAGGCTTTACTTAACTTTTAATATCCGCCCCCTGGGCCGGGAATTGACAATTGAAGGTGAGCAGGCGGATCTGTTAGCCTGTTTGGCATCCTTGGCCCGGGAATCCGATATATCTTTTCAGGAGGAACCTCGATGCAGATAGTGGTCCAGAAATACGGGGGAACATCCGTAGCCAATCTGGAATGCATGGAAAAGGTCAAAGACAAGGTCCTTTCCACCCTAAAGAAGGGTCAAAAAGTCATTGTGGTCCTTTCCGCCATGTCCGGGGAAACCAACCGCCTTCTGGACATGGCCCGGGCCTGGAACGACAATCCGGACCCGGCAGAGACGGACGTTTTGCTCACCACCGGGGAGCAGACATCAGTGGCCCTTTTTACCATGCTCTTGCACAAATACGGTATAAAGGCCCGCTCGTTTCTGGGGCACCAGATCCCGATCCGCACCGACCGGGATTTTGGGAGGGCCAGGATCCTAGATATAAACAAAGATAACTTTTTCAAACACCTGGACAATTATGATATCTTCGTGGTGGCCGGGTTCCAGGGAGCGGACTGCGAAGAAAGGCTGACCACTCTGGGCCGGGGAGGATCGGATACAACGGCCGTAGCCATAGCCTCGGCAATTGAAGCCGAAGTGTGCGAGATATATACGGACGTGGAGGGGGTGTTCACCACGGATCCGAACATCTGCCCGGATGCACACAAGATCTCCAAAATATCCTATGACGAGATGCTGGAGATGGCCAGCATGGGAGCCAAGGTGCTGCAAATAAGATCCGTGGAATTCGCCAAAAAATACCATGTCCCGATAATGGTCAAATCCACATTCAGCAATAACTCGGGGACATTAGTTACACAGGAGGATGAAGAGATGGAATCCGCAATGGTTTCCGGAGTGGCCTATGACAAAGATCAGGCACTGGTCACCCTAGTGGATGTATATGACGAGCCGGGGGTTGCCGCACGCATTTTCGGCCCCCTTTCCGCAGCCAATATTGTGGTGGACATGATCGTTCAAAATCCGAGCCGGGAAGGGCGCACGGACATGACCTTTACCGTGCCCCGGGGCAACCTGGAGGAAACCGGACAAATCCTGGACAGCCTCAAGGAAGAAATAGGGGCCCGGGAGATCATTCGAGACAAGCAGGTGGCCAAAGTCTCGGTCATCGGCGTGGGTATGCGCAACCATGCCGGGGTGGCCTCCATTGCCTTCTCCGCCTTGAAGAACGAGAACATAAATATTTTGATCATAAGTACCTCGGAGATAAAAATATCCTGTCTGATTGAGGCCAAATACACTGAACTGGCGGTCCGCACCCTGCACGAGGCGTTCGGACTCAACCACGCCCCACAAATCAAAGACGCAACGGAATAGCCATGGACAAGATCTGTATCTACGACACCACTCTCCGGGACGGGACCCAGGCCGAGGACGTCAACCTTTCCACCCAGGACAAACTGCGCATAACCCACAAACTGGACGAGCTTGGAATCCACTATATCGAGGGCGGCTGGCCCCTTTCCAATCCCACGGACCAGAAGTTCTTCGAGGAAATCCGGAACTACCACCTGAAAAATTCCAGGATCACTGCTTTCGGCAGTACGCACGCCCCAAACGGCAAACCGGAATCCGATCCCAATCTGCAGGCCCTGATCCAGGCCCAGACCGACACCATCACCATTTTCGGAAAGACATGGGACGTGCATGTAAAAGAGGCCCTGCGGACCTCGAACGAAAACAATCTGGATATGATCGCCCAGTCCGTGGCCTATTTGAAAGAAAACGTCCAGGAGGTGTTTTTTGACGCCGAGCATTTGTTTGACGGGTTCAAGGACAACCCGGAATTCGCCCTGGCCTGTCTGAAAAGGGCGCATCAGGCCGGAGCGGATGTGCTCGTGCTCTGCGATACCAACGGGGGGACTCTGACTTCGGAAATCGCCCATATAATCGAAGAGATAAAAAAAGATCTCCCGGACGTCAGGCTGGGCATCCACGCCCACAACGACTCCGAATTGGCTGTGGCCAACAGCCTGATCGCGGTGGAACACGGAATAGAACATGTCCAGGGGACCATAAACGGCTACGGCGAGCGCTGCGGCAACGCCAATCTGTGTTCCATAATCCCCGCTTTGCAGCTCAAGATGGATAAAAAAACCATCACCAAAGAACAGATGACCATGCTCACCCCGACCTCGCATTTTATCTCCGAGGTCTGCAATCTGCGTTCCTTCCACCGCCAGCCATATACCGGGAAATCCGCTTTTGCCCACAAGGGCGGAATCCACGTCAGCGCAGTACGTAAGAGCTCCCGGACCTACGAACATATCCGGCCCGAAGTGGTGGGTAACAAACAGCGCATCCTGCTCTCTGATCTGGCCGGGCAGAGCAACATCCTGTTCAAGGCTCGGCAGTACGGATTCCACTTGGATAAGGATGACCCCTTTGTCCTGGATCTCTTGTCCAAGCTCAAGGACCTGGAAAGCAAGGGATACGAATACGCGGCTGCAGATGCCTCGTTTGAACTGCTTCTGAACAGGACCCTTGGCCGCTGCCGCCACTATTTCACCCTGCAGGGCTTCCGGGTCCTGGAGACCGAACGGGAGCATGACGAAGCCCCGATCTCCGAGGCTACGGTCATGGTTAAGGTGGGGGGAATCCTGGAGCATACCGCTGCCAGCGGCAAGGGGCCGGTAAACGCCCTGGACAACGCATTGCGCAAGGCCCTGGAACGTTTTTACCCCTCTCTCTCGGAAATGCATCTTTTGGATTTCAAGGTCCGGGTATTCACTGCCGAGGACCACGAATACTCCGGAACAGCCTCCAGGGTCCGGGTGCTGATTGAATCCGGGGATTATAAAAATAAATGGATCACTGTGGGTGTCTCCTTTAACATCATCGAGGCCAGCAAACAGGCCCTGGAGGACTCCTTGAACTACAAATTGTTCAAGGAAGACCAGGAAAAGCTTACCCGGGCCATTAAGGAGGCCTCGGTATAGAGGTACAGATTTGTCCGGAAACCGACCGCTAGCGGAGAAGATCAGACCGGACCGACTGGACGAGTTTACCGGTCAGAGCCACCTCAAATCCAGGCTCAAGGCCGTTTTACAGAACAGGCAGGTCCAAAGTACCCTTTTCTTCGGCCCTCCGGGATGCGGTAAGTCCACACTGGCTTTGCTTCTGGCCCGGGCCTCGGGTCTGGAATTCGCCCGTTACAGCGCCCCGGAGATCGGCATTTCCGCATTGCGTAAGAAAATAAGCGGGCTGGACATCTTGATTCTGGACGAGCTGCACCGTTATTCCAAGGCCCAGCAGGATTTTTTCCTGCCCCTTTTGGAAAAGGGCGAACTCACCCTCTTGGCCACCAGCACTGAAAACCCTTCTTTCAGCGTCACCAGACAGCTTTTGTCCCGGCTGAACGTTTTGCGCCTCCGGGCACTTAACCAGGCGGAACTTCAGGAAATAGCTGAAAAAGGGGCCAAAACCCTGGGAGTTGCACTGCCCCGGGAGAGCCTGGAGCTTTTGACTTCTGTCTCCGGCGGAGACGCCCGTACCCTGCTCAACTTGGTTGAATACACCTCAGAGCTGGAGGAGGAAAAATGGGCCCCGGACAATCTCAAAGCAGAGCTGCCTGAGGTGGTCATCCGTGGGGACCGGGATGGAGACCAGCACTACGAGTTGGCCTCCGCGCTCATAAAATCCATCCGGGGAAGCGATCCGGATGCAGCCCTGTATTATCTGGCCAGCCTTGTGGAAAGTGGAGAAGATCCCCGTTTTGTATGCCGCAGACTGATTTTGTCCGCCTCGGAGGATGTCGGACTAGGCGATCCGCAGGCCCTGACCATGGCGGTTTCCTGTCAGCAGGCTGTGGAAATGGTCGGCATGCCCGAAGGATTCATCCCTTTGGCTGAAACCGTGGTCTATCTGGCCTTGGCCCCGAAATCCAACTCCAGCTACGCCGCTTACCTGGCTGCGCAAAAAGAGGTCAGACTGAACGGGCCGCGACCGGTGCCCTTGCATCTGCGTAACGCCTCCACTAGCCTACAAAAGGAGTGGGGCTACGGTCAGGGTTACAAATATCCGCATTCCTATCCCGGAGCCTGGATCGCCCAGGAATATCTGCCCGCAGAGCTGGCCGGGCGCAGATTTTACCAGCCCAAAGACCAGGGCCGGGAACCTATGCTTTTGAATTGGCTCCAAAAACGGGACAAAAAATTCCGGGAATAGAAAATTGCCTTTGTTAACTGCACGGTTGTCTTTTGCCCCGGGTTATAGTTAAATTAAGGGCACTGGACTCATGCGCAAGCACCGCAGGACACCCAGACCTTGCAAAGGCCAAACCCAAAAAACCAAGAGGTACGCGACATGGAATTTACGACTGAACAGCAAAGCGACAAAACAATTCTCAAGGCCTCGGGCCGAATGGACGCCACCACTTCCTCGGAATTTGAAAAAAAATGTACAGAGCTCATCAATAAGGGCTCTTTGCATATCATAGTCGATCTCTCCGGGCTGGAATACATCAGCTCAGCCGGACTGCGCAGCATCCTGGCTGTAGGCAAAAAGCTCAAGGCGGACGGCGGGAGCTTTGCCTTCTGCAACCTACGGGGGATGGTCAAGGAAGTCTTTGATATCTCCGGGTTCGGTTCTTTGTTTCCGATACACGACACCCTGGAGAGCGCGCTTGCCTGAGGACAACAAATCCTTTACCTGGGTCCATTTCCCGGCGAACAGGCCGCAGATGGACAGCGCCCTGGAAAAGGTATCCAAGGAACTGGCGGACGAAGACACAGATCCAGAGCAATGCTCCAAGATTAGGCTCATCCTGGAGGAGATTATGCTCAATATAGTCCGCCACGCATACCAGGGAGCGACAACCGGACCGGTCCATGTGGGTTGGAGGGTAAACAGGGATGGATCAAGGACGATCAGGTTCGTAGACAGCGGAGAGGAATTCAACCCCCTGCAAAAGGATCCCCCGGATACGGAGATCCCGCTTGAAGATCGACAGATCGGCGGTTTGGGCATCCACCTGGTCCGGGAGTTGAGCCAAGGGGTGGAATACACACGGGAAAACGATGAAAACATCCTCACGGTCCATATCTAAAACCACTTGCCTCGGTCCGGTCCAAGGGCCCGGCTTTAATCCGAAACCCTGCAGCCGCCTGAGAGGACGGCCTAACAAAAAGCTGAAACCAAATCATTTGCAGATTATTTCATGATATTTCGCTGGCTCCCATGGCGTCTCATCGCCAAAAAGACCGCCAAGGCATACGGCACTGTTGATCCGCTGTCACTTCTGGCCCGATTGAGGAGGTTTTCCCAGCCCTCGGAAGTCCAGGAGCCCATTGAGCTCATCCGGGCGGGGATAATCTTCCACGCCAGGGGGCTGATCAACACCAAGGCCATTCAGCACAACCTGGACTGGGTATGGCCCTACTGGGTGCAAAAACAATTCAACCCGGCGGACAGCTCCTTTATCCCCCGGGCCTTTTCCTTCAGTCATATCAATCTCACCCACCGCAACTGGACAGCACTGGGGACTATGGACGACGATCACTACCCTATTATTGACCCCCGGGGACTGATCACCCCGTTTTTCGACAGCTGGTCCATAGACTTCTGGCTTTTGCCCCCGGACGGGGAAACAATACTCCCCAGCCGGGAAGAGCAGGTGTCGCAGAGCCTGGAGTTCTCTTCCCAACCGGAAATCAGAACCTGTTTTGATAAAAACGGTGCCCGCTTGGAATCCCGGGCCTACCTGCAAACCAAACCCGGGGAAAACCCCAGTCTGTGCATGCGGATAGCCACGAGTCCGCCCGGTTCCAGACTGATCATGGCTGTCAGGCCTTACAACCCGGAGGGTATCCAATTCATCGAAAGGATCAAATATCGCCCCGAGCATTTAAGACTCGATATCAACAGGCAGGCCGGGATAATCCTCCCCCGAGAGCCGGAAAAAGTCCTGTTTTCCGAATATGAAAAAGGGGATGTATTCTTCCGTCTGAACGAGGAAGACGGGGAAAGATCCGTAACCTGCCGGGTGGGCATGGCTACCGCTGCTGCAGTATTCGAGACAAAAAAAAATAACGCCGCCCTGGACTTTTTTATCCCGGCTGCGGCCCAGGCGGGTGAGGAAAGGCCTACCAACCTGCTCGATCTGACTTCGGATTCGGCCAAGCTCAGGACACCGGAGGAGGGAATAAATTTTCTGTTCCAGGCAGCGGAATACAGTTTGCTCTTGCTTTCCGCCCGGGATTTTGTCCCCGGACCGTACACCTATAAACGCTTCTGGTTCCGCGATGCCTGCCTCATGCTCAACGCCCTCATCCGGCTGGGCCATACCGGGAGGGCCCTGCGTATCCTGGAAGGATTCCCCGCCCGACAGAAAAAAACCGGGTTCTTCCATTCCCAGGAAGGGGAATGGGACTCTAACGGGCAGGTCCTGTGGATCATGTCTGTCTTTACTGAGTTAAGCGACCTCGCCTTGTCCGAAGACCTTTTACGCTCCGCGGCCCGGGGGGCCAGGTGGATAAAACGCAAACGTCTCTCCCGGCGCAGGGACAGCCCTGTGTCCGGTTTATTCCCGGCCGGATTCAGTGCAGAGCACCTGGGCCCGAACGACTATTACTACTGGGATAATTTCTGGGCCCAGGGCGGACTTCAGGGCATCGCCCCCGTCCTAAAGCGGGCCGGGCTGACCCCGGAGGCGGAACAGGCCGCGGCCCAGGCCCGGGAGCTGGAGGAATGCATCAACAAAAGTCTCCAATACGCTATGGACCGCCTGGGCCAGGAGATAATCCCGGCCTCTCCGTACCGCAGGATGGATGCAGGTGCGGTCGGTTCTCTTGCCGCTGACTATCCACTACAGCTTAGGCCGGCTGGAGACCGGGCAATCGTAAATACCATTGATTACCTATGCGCAGATTGCTTCTACCAGGGCACCTTTTTCCAGGACATGATCCACTCCGGACAGAATCCGTACCTGACCCTGTGCATAGCCCAGGGGCTTTTAAGGAATCGCCAAGGCGGACACGAACCTTTGGTCCGTAAGGTGGCCGACCTGGCTACGTCCACCGGGACATGGCCCGAGGCGATCCATCCCAGGACCGGCGGCGGCTGCATGGGAGACGGACATCACGGCTGGGCGGCCGCAGAATGGATCCTTATGCTCTGTTATATGTTCGTCCGGGAAGAAAACGGCACCCTGATTCTGGGTAGCGGAATCTTTCCGGAATGGCTCGCCTCGGGACAAAAATTCTTCTTCGGGCCGACTCCGACTACGCACGGAGACATCTCCATGGTCTTTGAGCCGTGCTCCGGAGAATGGGACTTGCACATAAAATGCACCCTGCCTATAGTCCCGGAACAATGTAAGATTCAAGTCCCCGGCTTTAGTCCCGGGGAAATAACCCGGAAGGAAAAGGAATTTACAGTGCGGCTGCAAAAATCATGAAAATATGTATGTTCACCAATACCTATCTGCCCCATGTGGGCGGAGTGGCCAAATCCGTGGATGCTTTCGGCCGGAACCTGCGGGCATTTGGCCACAAAGTCTTGATCATCGCCCCCCAGTTCCCGAACACCAACCCCAAAGAAGACACAGGAGTATACCGTCTGCCAGCCATCCAGAACTTCAACGGCAGTGATTTCTCGGTGCATATCCCGGTGCCCTACCACCTCAAGGACAGACTGGCTGATTTCAAACCGGACATCATGCATACCCACCACCCCTTTCTTCTTGGGGATACCGCCCTCAGGGCATCCAGGCTGCATGACGTACCGCTTATCTTCACCCATCACACCCGTTACGAGGAATACACGCACTATGTACCGTTCGACTCCCGGATCCTGAAGCGCTTTGTTATAAACCTGTCCACCTTGTATGCCAATATGTGCAGCTGGGTCGTCGCCCCCAGCAAAAGTATAGCCGACCTTTTGTCCCAAAGAGGAGTCAACACCCCGATCTCGGTGATCCCCACCGGTATAGACCCCGGTCTGTTCGATAAAGGCGAGGGCGGGCAAAAGAGAAAAGAGCTGAACATCCCGGAACAAGCCTTTGTAATCGGGCATCTGGGACGTTTAGCCCCGGAAAAGAACCTGGAGTTTCTGGCCCGGGCCGCAGCCAAGTTTGCGGCCAAGAACAAGGATTCCTACTTCCTGGTGGTGGGAAACGGCCCGGAGATAAAAACGCTTCAGGATATATTTGCCGAAAAAGGACTTTTATCCCGCCTGGTTCTGGCCGGGACCCAGACCGGCGAGGATTTGTACAGCGTATACAAAGCCATGGATGTTTTTATCTTCTCCTCGTTCAGCGAGACCCAGGGCTTGGTTGTGGCCGAGGCCATGGCCGCCGGGCTTCCGGTGGTCGCCCTGGACGCCCCCGGAGTAAGAGACGTGGTGCAAGACGGAGAAAACGGAAGGCTTCTGTCTGCAGGCAGCGGCACTGAAGACTTTGCCCGGGCAGTTGCCGGGATCTATTCCTCCCCGGATAAAACCCGGGCCATGCGGGAAAATGCCAGACAAACCGCCCGGGGTCTTACCCGGGAAAAGTGCTCGCGCAGCCTGGAAGCACTCTATCTCCGGGCCGTGGAGAACCACAGCCGGGAGGACAAAAAACTTGATCTGAAATCCTGGGAGAGCCTGCAAAAATCGCTGGACGTGGAATGGGACCTGTTGACCCAGAAGACCAACGCGATAATAAACGCGGTTTATCCATATTCGACCAAAGAAAGCAAACCGGGGCTGAATGAAAAAAATAATTGAGACTTTTTTAGCAGTTGCGCGAATCACCGGCCGCCATGCAGGCATTTTGATCTATATCCTGTTTGTGGCCGCACTCATCACTGCAGCCCTTTTCTGGAAATTCAGTCCGCTTGCAGACCGTCTGGATGTCTCCGGGATCATGGTCTGGGCCCGGGACATAAATACCCTGCCCCTTTTGATCATGGCCTCCTTCGGGGCATTTGTCCTGGCCGGACTGACCATGTTCCCCATATCTATTCTGAATACTGTCCTGGCCCTTTTGCTCGGGCCGTGGAAAGGATTCGCCCTGGCCTATTTCTGCAATATCTCCAGCGCTATCGTCTGCTTTGTTCTGATCCGCTATCTGGGACGGCGTTTTCTGCACATAGCAGCCGGGCAAAAAATCGAGAATTTGAGCCGTAAAATGGGCAAACGCGGCTTTTTGTCCATGCTGATCATGCGCAACTCACCCATGGCCTTTGGCATGGTCAACATGGCCGCTGCTTTGACGCATATAAATTTTCGAGACTATTTTTGGGGCTCAGTTGTGGGCATGCTCCCGGGGACTCTTGCGGTCTGCCTCTTGGCCGGGGAGATAAAAAACATGGTTATTGAGCCCAGTATCGCATCTTTTGCTGTTATCGGACTGGCATTGGGCATCCTGCTTGTGTTGCACAAAAAGATAAACAATTAACTATTCTTTGACATTTGCTGCCATTTTTTTCCTTGATCCTTTTGGTGTTTTTAATAACAGGCGCGCTTGCTTCCTTGCGCCCGGACTCAAAACTTGGCTTGCGTACAGGGAGAAACAAAAACACCTCTTTTAACCCAGCAGACTGACTCTCTTCCCCATAACCGGTTTCCTCAAACCTGGTTTGCGCCTGCACGGCCCGGCACAGGCCAGATTCAAAACCGCCTGTCCAGGACAAGATGGGTGAAATAGCCGAATACCATGGCTGCATAGAGCATAAAAACTCGGGAGAGTTCCGCAGAAAAAAGCAGCAGGGGCAAAATCAGGATGGGCAGGGGTACGGCCAGCATGGCCCACCACGTATGGGTCCATCCGCCGTGAAGACCCATGGCCGGAAACAGGGCCAAAAAACCCAGAACTGCCGCCCATATATACTGGCCGCTAAGGATAAGGGCTGCATCAAACCCGGCCAGAATAAGAAAAAAAAACCTTTGTCCCCGGGAATCGGTATCAATATCCGGAAACAGGGCGCCCAAAACCACCAGTGCCCCCAAGCCGATCAGTACTCCAGGTTCGCGGGAAACAAGACCGAACCAGAGCAAAATCCCCATGGCCATCCCGCCCAAAATGACCGCCCACAACATATGCCCCTTGAAACCGGACATCGACACCTCCTTTGTCCAATCGCCCGCTGGTGGAGGGACTCCGGTTCCTGCGGGTTAAATGACCTGTTTAAAAACCCTCTGCCCTCTTGGCTGGCCGATTCTTGGGGAATATACTCCGGTTCAAGGACAAGAGAAGCGAAAACCATCCGGGCAACTAAAACATATCTTTTTCGTTTTCCTCTATGGTCTGCTCTATGCTCTTTTGCAGCTCCTGCGGAAGGCCCATTATATCCACGTTCAAAAATCCGCGGACAATGGTGGAAGTGGCCTCGTCCTCATCCAGACCCCGGGCCATGAGGTATTCAATCTCCTCCTGGGCTATCTTGCCCACAGCCGCCTCATGAGACAGATCTACCCCGGTTACGGTACCCTTAAGCTCAGGCACGGCGTGAATAACCCCGTCGCTCAGGATAAGGCCCTTGCACTCCAAATGACCGCGGGCAGGAACCGCATTGCCCTCGATCATGGCCGGGGCGATTATCTCCCCGCCCGTGGTTATGGTCCGGGAAACGATCTCCCCCCTGGTCTCAGGGGCGTTTAAAACTATCTTGTTCCCGGAATTCACGTGCGATCCCTGCGGGGCAACAATTATGGAGTTGAACCTAGCCACCCCGCCCCGGCCGTTTAGGTACACCGCCGGATAACTTTGTACTGATTTAACCGGCTTAAGCAGGATATAGTTGCTGGAAAACACCCCATTCTCCTCCACTATCCCCACGGTGCGAGGCCGGACCATGACCTCCTCCCCCCAGTTGTGGACCATGGTAAAGGTCAAACGGCCGCCCTTTTTGACGTAAAACTCGGAAATCCCCAGATGCAAAGCGGATTTGACCTCATGCGAGGTGGCGCAGCCGGTAATAATATGCAGCTCCGAGTCCTCCTCCACAACCACAATATTGTGAACGTTCTGGCCCACATTCTGGCCCTTGATGAACAGACAGGACTGCACCGGCTCCTGTATGTGGGCCCCTTTCTCTGTGCGGATGAAATATCCGCCGTGTATCTTCTCGGCCGCGGCCCGGGTAAATTCGTCCTTGTCCTTGTTCACCGCCTGCCAATAATACTCCGGCAGACCGTTGTATCTTTCCAGGGCGTCCCGGATATCTAATATCTCCACGCCGGGCTTGCAGGTCCGGCAGTGCGAACGGGAATGGTCTACCTGCATATAGGTCCCGCTGCGCATATTCTCAGCCACATCCACTCCGCTCATACGCAGCCTGGACTGGTCCTCCGGGCTGAATTCGCGAATGTCTCCCGGAGCGTCCCCGGTCTCGGAGTCGAAATCATACTTGCCAAGGTCTATATTTTCTATTTCAGACATCTGACGCACTCCTTGTATCCATACTTGCTTATGTGATCCAGGATATCCCGGGGACGACCCTGACAGCAAAGCCGGCCGTCAAACATGACCTGGGCCCGGTCCGCGTTCACATAATCCAGGATATGCCCGGTATGGGTTATTATCAGTCCCGAGGTCTGCATCCGGGACTTGAGCTCTTTCATGGATGCCTCCGGACTTGGCTCCAGGGGACCGTCCAAAAGGGCCTTGGCGGTGTTGCCGATAAGGCTCATATTCTCCAGGTCCACTCCGGATTCGGGCTCATCAAAAAGGACCAATTTCGGCTCCTGGGCCATAAGCTGCAGTAGTTCGGACCTTTTGATCTCTCCGCCGGAAAAACCAGAATTTATATCCCGGTCCAGAAAACCGGTAAAATTGACCTTTTCGGCCAGGGCATCAACATCTATCTCCTGGTTGCGGGCGCACATCTGGATCAGATATCTGGTCTTCAAGCCATTGATAGTCGGGGGGCGTTGAAAGGACATGCCAATGCCTTTTCTGGCCCTTTCATGCACCGGCAGGTCAACTATTTCCTCGCCGTTGAAAACAATACTGCCGGCCGTGACCTCATAGCCGGCAAAGCCCATAAGGCTCATAAGCAGGGTCGTCTTGCCGGAGCCGTTGGGTCCGAAGAGGATAAAGGTCTCCCCATCCTCTATGGATAGATCGATCCCCTTGAGGACCTCCTTTTCTCCCACCTGCACGTGCAGGTTCTCTATTCTGAGCATCTTTTTCCTCCCAAAAATAAATATTCATCACGGCCGCCCGCGCTAATATCATCTTAAAAACAAGCGGCCAAAAAGTCCATGGTGTAAAGCCAAAACAGGCATCTGCTTCAATCCCGGGGAAAAAACGCACGGCCCTTGTCTTGCGCCGAGGTATCCCCCGGGCCTTAAAAGAAATCATCCCACCTCTTTTTTTTGCCCGCCTGGTAACAATAATAACATCTTTCTTCATCCCGAAAAAAGCGTAAAATTAGCATACCCAAGACAAAACCGCCCACATGGGCCCACCAGGCCACTGCCCCGCCTGTGCCGGAATCCAATCCGACTTGAGAGGTTATCCCGGAAAAAAACTGCATCACAAACCACAGACCCAGAAAGACAACAGCCGGGAGCTCAAGAAACAAAGGGATAAAGATGACCGGGATTACAGCCACCACCTTGGAATGGGGGTAAAGCAGAAAATAGGCGCCCATGACCCCGGCTATGGCTCCGGAGGCGCCCACCACCGGTACCGCGGAATTCGGATTGAACAGGATATGTATGCCCAGGGCCCCCAATCCGCACAAGCAATAAAAAACCAAAAATTTCACCGGCCCCATTATGTCCTCGATATTGTCCGCAAATATCCACAGGGAGAGCATGTTCCCCAAAAAATGCAGCCATCCGCCGTGGATAAACATGTAGGTGAGTAAAGAATAAAACCCGTCCTTGGGATAGCCCATCCATTGCGCCCAGTCCGGATGGGTGAACCGGGCCGGGACCGCACCGAAAACATGAAAAAGCCGGGCCGCAGCATAGTCGTCAAGGACCAGGATATATAAAAAGACAAAGGCGTTGACCACAAGGATAGCCCGAACCATGACCGGTTTGTGCACATTGGGGATGCTGTCCTGGATAGGGATCACGTGCCCTCCAGTCTTCCTTGCTCCCCGGTCCGGAAAAAGTCGGTCCACAACCGGGAGAGGCGCTTCATCTCCCTGCGCCGCAGACTGCACAACACCCTGGAGAGTGCATCTACCCTTTCTTCGAGTTCTTTCGGGGATCCGGAATTATCCACCAGCAGATCACAATCGACCAGCTTTTTCTCCTGCGGCAGCTGCCAGGACTCGACTTTCTCTGTCATTTCTCTGCTCCAGCCCCTTTCCCGCAGGCGGGAAAAACGAATCCGCTCCGGGGCAAACACCCCTACGCACACATCGTACTTCACTTCCTTATCCATACCCGCCTCAAAAAAAAGCGGGACTTCAGCCGCACGCACCAGACCGTTTGCACCGCTCCAAAACCTTTCCAGAGCGCCCCGGACCAGAGGATGGATGAGATGCTCCACTTCACGCCGCACATGATCGCTTCCAAGCATGGCCATGAACAAGGCCTTCTTGTCCACTTCCCCGCTTTCTTCGGAGATAAAGCTCTCCCCGAAACTCATGCGTAGCATGTCAAAGCCGGGGGCGCCTTTACAATAAAGCCTGGAGACTTCGGAGTCCGCACTCCAAGTTTCTGCCCCGGTTTGAGCCAGAAGACTCAGCACCTCGGACTTACCGCTCCCCGGAGAGCCGACGACAAGCACCCGCTGCGGCTTTTTGTCCAGTAAAAGCAAAGCACGCAGAAAATCCCGGGGCGGAGGGACTGAAAACTGCAAATCCTCTCCGGTTTCCGGATGGATAAGCTTCAGGCGCCAAGCGTGCAGTAGTTGGCGGGGGACCAGCCTGGAAAAGAGCTTTTTTTTGATCCGCGGGGAGTCAAAGCCAGCCGGTCCGTAAACCGCGTCCCCCAGAACAGGCAGGCCCTCATGGGCCAGATGGACTCGGATTTGATGGGTGCGGCCGGTGCGGATGCGTACCCGCAAAAGGCTCCAGTCCCTGCCTTTGTATACCGTATACAATTCGGTCCTAGCCTCCCGGCCCTGCCCGTCCCGGAGCACAGTCATTTTGGTCTTGATCCGCGGGTGACGACCGATGTGATGACAAACGGCCCGAAAGTCCGTATCCGGAACCCCTTGGCAGATACACAGATACTCCTTGTCCACCCGGCGGGCGGCAAAATCCGCAGACAGCCTGCGGCCGGACCTCTTTTGAAGGGCGACAAGCAAAAGGCCGGAAGTGTCCTTATCCAGGCGGTGGACTATGCCCGGCCGCTCCGGATCAAGGCGCTCCAGGCCGGGGAAGCGGCGGATGAGGAAGTGGACCAGGGTGGGCCCTTTTTCTGAATCAGCCGGATGTACGGTCAGCCCTGGGGGCTTGTTCACCACTGCCAGACTTGAATCCGCGTAAAGGACCTCTGCCTGCGGGGCATCGGCCTGTTTAGCACTGCTACGGGATTGATGGGGGGTGAAACAAACCATCTGTCCCCTCCCGAGCTTATGTCCGGGCTTCAAAACCGCACCCCCGTTTACTGTCACCCGGCCGGTTCGAATCTGCTTCTGCACAGCCGATCTGGTAAACCCAGAGGCGGACAGATTGTCCGTGAGAAACCAGTCCAAGCGCAGATTGTCCTTCGGACAAAAAAAACAGATTCCTTCAGGTCGATCTCCAGAGGATACAGTCATTTCAGGCCACTATTTCCGAACCGATCCCGCCGCGGGTAAACAGCTCCAGGATGAGCGAATTCTCTACCCGGCCGTCAATTATATGCGCCTTTTCCACCCCGGACATAACCGCCTCCAGGCAGCACTTTACCTTAGGAATCATCCCGCCCCTGGCCACATTGCCGTGGATAACCTCCAAGGCGGCCTTTTTGTCCAGAGAGGAGAGCACCTCTCCTTCTTTATCCATAATTCCGGGCACATCAGTCAAAAGGATCAATTTCTTGGCCTCCAGGGCAGTGGCCACAGCAGCAGCCACCGAATCCGCGTTTATATTATATGTCTCCCCGGCATCATCCACGCCTACAGGCGCGATTATGGGGATAAACCCCTCCCGCTGCAAAGAATGAATAAGAGAGACATTGATATCCACCACTTCACCTACCTTGCCCAGGTCAATTATCTCCGGCGGGGCGTCTGCCCTGTCCACCACCATCTCCAGCTTGCGCGCGGCGATAAGACCGCCATCTTTCCCAGACAGTCCCACTGAATGCCCGCCGTGCAGATTCAAAAGATTGACTATCTCCTTGTTCACCTTGCCCACCAGAACCATTTCCACCACATCCATAGTCGCCTGGTCCGTGACCCGGAGTCCCTCTCTAAACTGGCAGTTGATCTGAAGCTGCTCCAGCATACGACCGATCTGAGGTCCTCCTCCGTGGACAATAACCGGATTTATCCCGATATATTTGAGCAGGACCACATTCAAGGCGAAGCTCTTTTTCAAGGCCTCGTCCTTCATGGCGTGACCACCATATTTGATGACCACTGTCTTTTTGTAGAACTCCCGGATATAGGGCAGGGCCTCGAGAAGGACGTTTGCTTTTTCCGGTTCTGTGAGCATCTGCACTCCATATGCTGTGGATAAAAAATTGTTTCCGGCAAATGACGGTTCAGGCCGCTAGAGGATGAATCTGGACAGATCCCGATTCTCCCGGATATCAGCCAGCTTCTTCCGTATGTATTCGGCGTCTATTATCTCCGCATGGCCTTTCTTTTCCGGGGCGACAAAGGAGATATCCCCGATCACCTTCTCAATTATGGTATACAGACGTCTAGCCCCGATGTTTTCCGTCTCCTCGTTTATGACCTGGGCAAAAGAGGATATCTCATGCAAGGCGCTGTCTGTGAACTGCACCTCCACCCCCTCGGTCTGCATAAGGGCCTTATACTGCTTGGTCAGGGAATTATACGGCTCGGTGAGTATGCGGTAAAAATCCTCCTTGTTCAGCGCGTCCAATTCCACCCGCAGAGGGAAACGGCCCTGCAGCTCGGGCACTAGGTCCGAGGGTTTGGAATAATGAAAAGCTCCCGCGGCAATAAACAGGATATGGTCAGTGCGGATCATTCCGTGTTTGGTATTGACCACGCAGCCCTCGACCACCGGCAAAAGATCCCTCTGCACGCCCTCACGAGAGACCTCTCCCTGCGAGGTCTGCGAGCCGCCCACACAAACCTTGTCCAACTCGTCGATAAAGATGATCCCGCTTTGCTCCACACGTTCCTTGGCGATCTCCGTGACCTTGTCCATGTCCACAAGCCGCTCGGATTCCTCCTGCAAAAGGATCTCGTATGCCTGTCTGACCTTGACCCTTTTGGTCTTTTTCCGCTTGGGCATAAGCCGGTTGAACATATCCTTGAACTGCATTTCCATGTCTTCCATGCCCGGCATGGCCATAATCTCCATCCCGGAACCTCCGGCGCTGACCTCGACCTCCACCATGCGATCGTCCAACTTTCCCTGACGCCACATCCGGCGCATCTTTTCCCGAGTGGAGTCCTCCCGATCCTCTGAGGCGTTTTCCTCCTCCCCGTACTGCCGGTTTTTATTCCCAGGCAGAAGGAGGTCCAGAAGACGGTCCTCGGCATTGGCCTCGGCCCTGCCCTGGACCCGATCCATCTCCTCCTCGCGGACCATGTTCACGCCAATTTCCATAAGATCCCGGATCATGGATTCCACGTCCCGGCCCACATAACCAACCTCGGTAAACTTGGTCGCCTCGACCTTGAAAAAAGGCGATCCCGCCAGTTTGGCCAGCCTGCGGGCGATCTCGGTTTTGCCCACGCCTGTGGGCCCGATCATGATTATATTCTTCGGGGCTATCTCCTCCCTAAGCTCCGGATCCACCTGGCGCCTCCGCCAGCGGTTCCTCAGGGCCAGGGCGACCATGCGCTTGGCTTCGGCCTGTCCGATCACGAACCTGTCCAGTTCGGATACTATCTCCCGCGGTGTAAGCTGCATACTCATAATTATTTGCCGTTTCCTTTGATTGTCTCCACTACGATGCTGGTATTGGTATAAACACATATGTCTCCGGCAATGTCCATGGCCGATCTGACTACATCCTCTGCGGTCATTTCTGTTTCTCGGACCAGGGCCCGGGCCGCGGCCAGGGCATACGGGCCGCCCGATCCAATGGCAGCCACCCCGTCGTCCGGTTCGATCACATCCCCGGTCCCGCTTATCACCAGTATATTCTCTGCATCAGCCACGATCATCATGGCCTCCAGACGCCGCAGATACTTATCCGTGCGCCATTCCTTGGTAAGCTCCACACTGGCCCGAAGGAGGTTGCCGCTAAACTCCTCCAGTTTGGCCTCGAATTTCTCGAACAACGTAAATGCGTCCGCAGTGGTCCCGGCGAAACCGGCTACGATCCTGTCCCGGTAAAGCCGCCTGACCTTGACCGCGGAATGTTTCATGACCACGGCCTGCCCCATTGTCACCTGGCCATCTCCGGCCACAGCGATCCCATCCTTGTTTTTCACCGCCAATATGGTGGTGCCCTTCAAATTATCAGTCAATTCTTCCTCCTTGCCCTCTAAAATACGCACCCGTCGCAAGTCTGAACCCGAACGCAGCGCATTAAAAACAAATTAACAGGTTTTTGGCTTGAACCCGGTCAAAATATCCCCATGCGCGCCGGGGCGCAAGGAGCGAAATCAAGACCGTCCCCGTGCCTTTCCAAGGGTTTTTCAATGTCTTCCCGGCTCGGAAATGCCGGGATTCTAGTCTGTTGATGAACCGAAATACTCTTATCACAAATCAGCAGATGTCAAGCTTGTCATCCGGCAGTTTTCCTGGAAACAACTTGTCCTTGCCAGAAAAATTAATCAAAGTTAACGTAAATCTATAATATTACAGTCGGACCGGATTCAGGCTGGCAGCTTGGACAATCCGACCGGCACTGACCGGAGAAAACCAACGTCTATGGATGCCCCAAAAGAGAACAGCCGGCCCCAGGAAAAAACCGGATCCCGGGACAAAACAAATAAATCCCGTCGCGCCTCTTCCAAAAAGAGCAAGACATCCACCATTTTTATCTATCTCTCCCGGTTCATCAACCCGGAAAAATGGAGCCTGAACGGACGTTTTGTCTGGTTTTCCGGTTTTTTGCTTTTGGCCGGGCTGGGTGTAACTTACTTTTTTGTCTCCCATACCCTGGACAAAACCCTGCAGAGCCAGATTGAATACCGCCTTGACTCCTTCAGCTCCCGCCTTGAACAGGGTCTGGAACGCAAGAAAAAACAGCTTTTGAAGGAAGCGGTGCAGATCGCCTCCATCCCCGGCGTGTCCGAAGCAATCAGGGACCGGGATGGGAACGCCCTGCAGTCTTTGATTCTTCCCTATAACGAAAACGTACGCTCAAAAACCGGCGCCGAACCAATTCCACTGCAGTTTTATCTACCGGAGGAAGAGCCTTTGCTCAGCACCTGGGGGCTTAGGGCCATGAGCGACACCCCGGCCGGGTCCAAAAATATGATACGGCTAGCCGAAGAGGATATGCGCTCCGTGACCGGCCTAGAGGTCACCTCCGATGGACTAATAATTGCTGCGGCTTTTCCCCTGCTCACGAATGGGGAATACGCCGGCGGTATCCAAGCCCTTTCCGACCTGGAAACAATGTTTGCGGACATGGAGTTCTCCAACCAGCACGGAGTGCTTGTCAGTGTTCAGGAGTCCGCCGTGCCGGAGCTGTCCCCTGAATCCGGGCTGGAAAAGATAAACGGCAGATATATTGCCTCCGCTCTGGGCAATACCGATCTGGCCGAATTCAAAAAGACGCTCCGGGAAAACGATAAGACCCCGTCCAGAATCGGCACGCACTGGATCCAGAGCAGGCCTTTGGAAAACTATCAAGGGGAGAAGATCGGATCGGTGCATCTGATGGTCGATGCCACTGGACAGCTTGCGGAAAAAGAGCACAACCTGAACATGTTTCTGTGGTTCGGGGTACTTGGGACCGCATTCCTTTGGCTGTTTCTGTTTTTGAATGTACGGCGGATCAAAAACTTCCTGGAGCGGATGAAAAAAATCCTGATTGCCTCCCATTTCAACGATTTTGCCGACCGCTTTGAGACCGATGCGGTACACTGCCTGGAGGTGCTCAACTGTCCAAACGTGGAATGCCCGGTATATCAGGATCCCAGCCGGGTATGCTACCTGGAGACAGGAGACGAGGCCATATCCCCAAAATGGAGGGATACATGCATCTTTTTGAATAAATATAAGACCTGCCGCAACTGCCCTGTCTACCAGATGCGCCACGGCGACGAACTCATGGAGATGCGCCATGTCGTAAATACCATGATGCGGCTGTGGTCTCAGTTCTTGGGGCATATCGGGCAGCTGCTTTCCGAGGTTTTCCGGACCAGGCCCGGTGGGATGCCTTCCCTGGACCAGGTCTCCAATTACCTGGAGCAGATGGCCCGGCTGACAACTTTCGCCCACGACCTGCAGGGGGTGTACGACAAAAACGAAGTGTTTTTGCACCTGGAACACGCATTCAGACACACCTTCGGACTCACCGACTTTCATCTCCTGGAGGTGGATTCCAGTGAAAACCGAATGCACCCGGTCATAAATTACGGCGAGCTGAACAGCCACGCCGAGGTGCTCTTAAACTGCGATCTGTGCCGGGCAAAGCGGATCGCGGAAGACGTTATCTCCACCCAGAATCCGATGCTCTGTCCCTATTTCTCCGTGGACCCTGACACCCACGTCCGCTGTTGCCTGCCCATGGTCATGGGCGGACAGGTTGGGGCGGTGTTCACCTTTACCATGCGCAGGATGCAGTGGGACACCCAGAAGGACAGTATCCAATTTATGCGCAAATACCTGGATGAAACCGCTCCGGTTTTGTCCTCGCTCCGTCTTTTGCAGATATCCCGAGACCGCTCTTTGCGCGACCCCTTGACTGGGGCCTACAACCGGAGGTTCATGGATGAATATCTGGCCCAGACCGAGATCTTGAGCAAACGGGAGAAAAAGAGGCTTGGCTTTGTCATGGCCGATCTGGATCATTTTAAGATGATAAACGACCAGTACGGACACCAGGCCGGAGACAGCATGCTCAAACAGGTGGTGGAAGTCATAAACGCCAATGTCCGCCGCTCCGATCTGATCGTCCGCTATGGGGGGGAAGAATTCCTTATTTTGCTTGTGGACCCGACCAATGACGGGGATTCTGAAAAAGTGGCGGAGAAGATACGCCGGGCGATAGAGGAGTACCGTTTTCGTCTCCCGAGCGAAGAGGTCGTGCAAAAGACCATAAGCTTGGGGGTGTCCGAGTTTCCAGAAGACGCCTCCCAGCTCTATCAGGCCATAAAATATGCGGACGTGGCCTTATACGAGGCCAAGAAAAGCGGACGTAACTGCGTATTGCGCTTCAAGCCGCATATGTGGACCGAAGAGACCTATTAGCCGGGGAGGTCCTAAAAATGCGGTTTACTCTTGAGCCTTTACCATTGACGTCAACGATCTTATAAACTCAACCAGCGCCTCTTATATCCATGACTAAAAAAATCTTTACTATTTTTTTGCTTTATATGCCGGCATTTGTTTTCTGTCTCTTGGCCACGGCCTGTTCCGAAGAAAAATCTACCCCGCCAAAGCCCGGTTCACGGCCGGTAACAACTGCAACCGCCCAAGCCGGAGAGGCCAAAACCAGCCATATTTTCTCGGGCAAGGCCAAAAGCCCGCAGAGCACAGATCTCTCTTTCCGTGTCCCCGGACAGATCGTCCGCCTCCCGGTCCGGGCCGGGACCAGGCTGGAAAAAGATGACTTGGTCGCCCAGCTGGACAAGGATGACTACCAGCTGGAGGCAAACCAGGCCCGGGCCAGGGTCTTGTCCATACTGGCCAAAAAAGAAAGGCTGGGCAAAGACTACAAACGGATGCAAAAACTCTTAAAAGAGGAGGCCATCAGTCAGAGCAGATTCGATGAGGTAAAGAGCAGCTACAATTCCACATCCGCAGACCTTGAGGCGGCCAGGGAGCAGCTGCGGCTGGCTGTGCGCAACCTGGGCTACACCCGGATTACCGCTCCGGAAGCTGGCGTGGTCTCCCGGGTAGCAGTGGAGAAATTCCAGAACGTGGAGGCCGGCCAGCCGATCGCCACATTTCTCTCCGGGAACGGGACGGAAGTGGAGGTGGGTATCCCGGACAAACTAATTCATTTCCTCGCCCCGGGAAAACCGGCCCGGGTTGAGTTCAACGCCCTCCCGGACCGGGCGTTCAAGGCCAGGGTCACTGAAATCGGGATGCAGCCCAACCCGGAATCCACCTACCCGGTGACTCTGGTTTTAGACTCCCCTTCCCCCAGAATCCGGCCGGGAATGGCCGCCCTGGCTGAATTCGACTTCCCGGACGCCGGCTCCTCAGCCATTTATATCCCTTTGTCCGCGATCGTCCGCGAGCCATTCGGCTCCAAATATGTCTGGCTGGTGGATCCGGAAAACATGCAAGTAGAAAAAAGAGAAGTGGAGATCGGGGGCCTCCGGAAGGACAAAGTACAGATCCTCTCCGGCATAAATGAAGGCCAGAAAATAGTCATCCGAGGTGCGCACCGCCTGAATCCCGGAGAAAAAATAAACCCGATTGAAGCCGAAGGACTCTGATGTTCAATCCGGCTGCATGGTGCCTTGAGAACAAGGTCTCAGCTACTCTTATCTTCCTCATAGTTGCCGCCTTCGGGGTATGGACCTGGGCAACCATACCCAAGCAGGAAAATCCCAAATTCACCATCCGCACGGCCACAGTAGTCACCTATTTCCCCGGCGCATCTCCCAAACGCGTGGAGCACCTGGTAACGGACAAGCTGGAGGAAAGGATCCGGGAGATGGCCGAGGTAAAGCACATCGAATCCCAGTCCATGGCTGATGTCTCTGTGCTAAGCATCGATTTCCGGGAACATATCCAGGACATGACCCCGGTATGGCAAAGACTCAGAAACAAGGTGGAAGACGCCCAGTCCGATCTGCCCGAGGAAACGCAAAAGCCGATCGTAAACGACGAATACGGCAAAGTTTACGGCATTCTGGTGGCGGTAAGCGGAGACGGGACCCCTCTGAGGGAAATAAAAGACCGGGCCGAATTTCTGCGCGACGAGATAAAAAAACTGCCCCACGCGGGCAAGGTGGAGCTGTGGGGGGAACAAAAAGAGCGCGTCTTCGTCCAGTTCCCCAATTCCGGGTTTGCTGAATACGATTTAAGTCCCCTGTCTTTAGTCCAAGCCATAAGCGACCAAAATACGGTCACTCCCAGCGGACACGTATTAATCGGACCGGAATACCTGAATATAGAGACCAGCGGGGAATTCTCCAGTATTGCGGACATAAAAGACATCTCCCTGCACCTGCCCGGCCGGGGAAGCGCCCTGCCCCTGGACCAGCTCGCGGACGTAGTCCCCGGCTACCGCGATCCACCCCAAAAAATCGCCAGATTCAACTCTGAGCGGGCTGTATTTTTAGCCGTCAACATGGCCCGGGGGGGAAACATCCTGGAATTCGGCCGGCAAGTGCAAAAGACCATCCACAGGGTAGAAGAAAAAAGCCCACTGGAGATAGATTATCAAATCGCCTCTTTGCAGCCGGAATATGTCCGGGACTCCATCCGAGACTTCAGCATCAACTTAATCGAGGCCTTCAGCTTTGTGGTCATTGTGATGTTTATCATGGCCGGACTGCGGGTAGGACTGGCCGCTGGGGTGCTCATACCCATGGCCGTTTTGACCTGTATTGCCCTTTTGCCGGTATTCAGTACCGCACTGCAAACCATGTCCATAGCCTCGCTTATCCTGGCCCTGGGCATACTGGTAGACAACGGGGTGGTAGTCAGCGAGGACATCCTGGTACGCATAAACCGCGGGGTTGACAGGGAGACTGCCGCCCGGAGGGCTGCACTCAGGCTACGCTTTCCCCTGCTGGCCGCGTCCCTTACCACTATTGCTGTCTTTCTGCCCATCCCACTGGCCCCTTCCATTACCGGGGAATACACCACCTCTTTGGCCATAGTGGTTTCTCTCACCCTTCTTAGCTCCTGGGTCTACTGCCAGACTTTGGTCCCCTTGCTCTGCTCGCGGATACTCAAACCAAAAAGAAAAGACAAAACCCGCTCTTCCGGATTCCGGGGATATGCCCAGACACTGGTCTTTATTTTGCGACACCGAACGATTTTTTTGCTCTTGACTGCCGCTTTGACTGCAACCGCATTCTGGGGGTTCCAGTTCGTCCCCCGCATGTTCTTCCCTCCCAATGAACGCGATCAGTTCACCATTGACTTTTGGCAGCCCTACGGAACAGACATTCGGATCACGGAAAAAAGGGCCGCCCGGCTGGAGAAATTCCTCTTAGACCAGCCGGAAACCGTGTCTGTTTCCAGCTTTATCGGCACCGGAGGCCCGCGCTGGTATCTGCCGCTGAATATTGAAGAAGCCAACACCAGTTATGCCTCGCTGGCGGTAAAGACCAAAGATCGGGACAAGGTGGATCCTTTACTGGCCAAATGCAAAAAAGAACTGGATCATAATTTCCCTGATACCAGATATACGCTCAAAAGACTGATGTACGGCCCGCCAACCGGCACGCCGATCCAGGTACGCATCTCCGGGGACGATATCCGCAGGCTGTATTCCATCCGGGACAAAGTGACCGGGGTCCTGAAGGATACACCGGGAGTGATCTCGATCTGGGACGATTGGGGAGAGTGGACCAAAAAACTGGTCCTGGACCTGGATCAGAACAAGGCCAGGCGTATCGGTCTCTCCACCCGGGACGTGGCCCGCTCCGTTCAGCTGCAGATGGGCGGGATAACCGCCTCGGATCTGCGTGTGGACGACGAAAGCATCCCCATAGTGGTCCGCTCCCAGGACCGATTTAGGACCAATGCGGACAAAATCAGCGGTCTGAACGTGTATCCGGAGGGCAGGGGCCACGCGGTGCCCCTTTTACAGGTCGCAGATCCGGAGCTCACTTGGCAGCCCTCGAATATCCGACGTCGGGATCAAACCCGGACCATGACCGTGAAAGCAGACATATCCGGCCGCTTCGCCTCCCAGGTCCTGGAAGATATCCGGCCGGCCATCTGGGAGATGACCGCGGAGTCGGACTGGCCGCAGGGCTATTCCATTGAATTCGGCGGGGAATTTGAAAAGAGTTCCGAGGCCAGGGCATCCATAATGCTGAACATGCCCCTGGCCCTGGGAATCCTGCTTTTGATACTGGTTTTACAATTCAATTCCGTATACAAGCCGCTTATCATCCTTTTGACCCTTCCGCCCATGATGTGCGGGATCACTCCGGGAATGATCATGACCAATTCTCCGTTCGGATTCATGGCCATGCTCGGGCTAATAAGCCTTTTGGGCATAATCGTGAACAATGCCATCATCCTTATAAATCAGATCGATCTGGAGCGTACGGCCGGGGTATCCACTGAGCGGGCCATTGTCAACGCGGCACTTAAAAGGACCCGGCCTATCCTGATGACCGCAATCACCACTGTCATGGGTATGATCCCCTTATCCCTTCAGGGTGGTGAACTGTGGCGGCCTATGGCCAACTGCATCATCTCCGGCCTGGCCGTAGCCACTCTGCTCACTCTGGGCCTGTGCCCGGTACTATACTCCATTTTTTATCAAGCCGACTTCAGGGGTTTCAATCCGAAGAGTCTAAGTGAACGCGGTTAACAACTGCCCCAAAAGACCCTCCTTGCACCCGGGAAACAATTTTAATAACCTGGATTAAAAGAGAAAGGACGCTATGCTACTGGAAAACCCGGATAACACGCCCGGCTTCAACGACCCGGCTTTATGAAAAGACCCGGATTTCTATTCTGCATCTGCCCGGATCCTGGCTTTATTCTGGACTATATCCGGGAAAGCCTCGGCCGGGGGGAAAAACATGGTCAGGACTGGGAACAGGAAACCTTTTGGGGGGACGAGTCCGAAGTCCCGGAGAGATACTGGTCTGTCCTGTCCCAACCGGACATCCTCGGCCGGAATCGGGCGGTCGTTCTGCGCTGCGCAGACAATATGCCGGACACATTTTGGAAGGCTGTGGACAAGCATCTCACCGGATTCAAAAAAGGGATATGGCCAATATTCTGCCTGGAAAAAGCGTGGACAAAACAAAACAAGCCCACGCTGCCCAAAACCATAACCAACCGCAAATTCTGGGAGGTAGCCAGGGACAGAAAATGGATCTGGGAGCACCCGGGCCTGACCCGGAAGACCCTGCCCGGGTACCTAAAAGACTGGGCCCAAAAACGGGATCTGGAATTCACCCCGGAAGCATCCAGGCTTCTGGTCGAGATCGCTCCATTTGACAGGTCCACTCTAGACCGGGAGCTGGAAAAACTGGAATTATACGTAAACAAAAGCCAAAAAATCACCCCGGAAGAATTAACACCGCTCAACTCCCATGCAGAACTGGATATCTTTGCCTGTCTCCAGTTTATACAGCAAGGAAAGACAGCCGAGGCATGGGATAAGATCCTGGTGGAAAATGAAAAAGATTCAGATTTCGTTTTCCCTTTGATCGGGCTTTTGGCCCGAGAAACCAGAATCTTATGGCAGCTTCGCACCGGGCAGGAAAGCCAAGTCACTCTTCCGGGATTTGTCTTGAAAAAGAAGAAAGACCTGGCTGCCAGCATGCGAACGCAACACCTGATCGCCCTATGGGAACGCGTCCTGGAGACAGAACTGAGAATAAAAACCGGCCGCCTGGATAGCACACAGGCTTTGGAATATTTGGTCTCCGGGATCCAGGACATATTTTCCCCAGGGAAAAAACCAGCCGGGAGACAATTGGCAAAAGGACAACTCCCGAATAATTGATCCAGGAAATATTCTGTCATGGCTGAAAATAACAAGGACAAACACTATCTGGGTCACCGCAAAAGGCTCAAGAAAAAGCTGGTTGACAACCCGGAATCGCTGGACGATTATGAGATCCTTGAACTCATCCTCGGCTATGCAATGCCACGCAGGGATACCAAGCCTCAGGCCAAGGCGATACTCAATGAATTCGGTTCGCTACGCGGGGCGTTGGCAGCCTCCGGAAACGATCTGAAAAAAATTCCGGGGATAGGAAAGGGAATAAGCACCTTCTGGATCCTGTGGCGGGAATTCTGGACCCGGAGCGAACAGTCCGGTCTGCCCCCAAAAGAGACCCTGGACTCTCCGGAGAAAGTAGCCCGCTTAGCCAGATCGCGGATAAATTTCCTGCGCAGCGAAGAATTCTGGGTCATCCTGGTGGACAATAAAAACCGGCTCTTGTCTTTTGAAAGGGTCAGCAGGGGCACCGTGGACCAAGCCACGGTCTATCCGCGGACAATTATATCCCGGGCCTTGGCTCTGGAGGCAGGGGGCCTCATCCTGGCCCATAACCATCCCGGAGGGGATCCTCAACCCTCCACACAGGACATTGAGTTGACCAAAAAAGTCAAACAAATCTCGGAGGGACTGAATTTAAGGGTTTTGGATCATGTAATTGTTGCCGAGGACAACTACTTCAGCTTCCAGGATCAGGCAATTATCTGAATAACGGTCTTTTTGCCTCGCAATCTGTGAGCACTGCGGTTCAAGGGAAATAACACAAGATATCCGGCAAAATACCAGGGAAAATTACAGCAAACATCGGGGAACCATTTTCCAACCCTCCCCCTGTCTGACAGCGATTGGGGCGGGATGCACTCCCCGGACAGGCAGTGGACATTTTTTAGGAACCAAAAATTTTAAGGAGGCAGAAAAGGTATGAAGAGCATGCACTGCATAGTCAGCGGAAAAGTCCAGGGCGTTAATTTCCGGGCTTGGACATTTGATCAGGCCAGCAGCCTGAATATAACCGGCTGGGTGCGGAACTTGGAGGACAACAAGGTGGAGATAATAGCCCAGGGAGATGAAGCCGGTCTGTCCGAGCTGAAAAAACGCCTCCTGCAGGGCTCTCCTTTTAGCCGGGTGGAAGATGTCAAATGCGAGCAAATAGATTACGACAAACAATTCTCCAGCTTTGAAATCCGCGGATAGTTGATCCAGTATACTGGGGAGGAGCGAGGATTTACTTTGCTCCTCCCATGCCCCCTTCAGCCCCCCAAGTCTCCGAGCTGAAACTCCCCGTGCGCATAAACAAGCACCTCCCGGCCGTCAGCTAGGCGGGCATGCACCGTCTTATCTTCCGTATTCACCAAATCCCAGTGCAAGGCTGAATCATTCAGGCCCAACTCAGCCTTTTTCCCGGCATCCAAGGCGGACACATCCCCGCTGTAGGACTCGGGATAGGCCGCACCCAGGGCCAAATGACAATTCCCGAATTCACCACCGAAGTTCTCGTCAAACAGGGTATGGGCCATGAACCGACCGATTCGGGACATGCGTCTGTCGGTAAGCGAGAACTCGCCAATGCGGCCGGCCCCGGCATCCATTCCCACCTGTTTGCGGACAAAATCCCGGCCCTGGTCGGCCCGGATATCCGTAACCTCCCCATCCTTGAACTTCAGCCTGACCCCTTTGACTATATTGCCGTTTTTAAAAGAAGGCTGGTCCGCATAGTATGTCCCGTTTGTCCCCCGCCAATCCGGGGATATAAATATCTCAAAGCTAGGGATGTTGTGTCCGGACAGCCCGAGCCAGTCCCTTTTTTCCCCGGGCGTGATCTCGAGATCGATATTTTCCGAACGGACATGCAGGGATTTAATATCCATTCCAGAAAGCCAGCGTTTGATCCGGGTGGACATATCAAATATGCCTTCCCAGACAAAGGCCGGATCATGCCTGTCCAAATACACAGCCCTGGCTATCTCCCGGCTGTACTCCTCCGGGCTCATGCCCGCATGTCCGGCCAAGGCCGAGGTGGGATACAGGCACAAGGTCCAGCCGAATTCCCCCTTGGCCTCGCGCTGATTCAAAATATCCCGGAGATACTTCCGGCTCGAGCTGAAGGCGGCTATCTTCTGCGCATCCGCCTGTTGCAGATGGGTAAGCTCCTCCGGGGCCAGAACAGAAACAGCCCCGGCCAGGCTAGAATACAATTCCTGGTCTCCGGGGATTGTGGCCTGGACCTGCTCCATTCCTGCAAGGGCAAAAAAGTCTTTTTCCATGCCTTCCGGGGGGAGCATACGGACCACCGGAACCATGCCGGAACGCAGAAGATGTTTGTATATGGCCTGAGCCAGGGGCAATCCGGCCATGCCAGTGCGCAAGAGGATAAAATCCCCGGCTTGAAACGGTTTGCCCCTGGCCTTTTTCATGCCCCAAATCATCACCTGACTATATTTCTCCAGTTGTTCTTCAGAAAACATATCTGCTTCCCCTTTTAGCTGACTTGTGAATTGACTCCTAGTTCCCGGGCGATATTCGCCCTATGCTCCATATCAAAGACAAAATCCGGATGACCGCGGTATTCCTTTGATTCCCGGAAAAGATCATAATAAGTCCTGTCCGAGCCGGACCCGGGATCAAGGTTCAGCCCCCGTATACAGGCCAACAGAGCATCTTCCTGGCCCTCAAGCTCCATAAAGCTGCCAAAAGGAAGAATATCCAGACAGATCACGGCCGAAAAAAGCCCCCACTTCTTGCGGAATTTTTCATAGCGCATGCAGGGATGAAACCCCAGACAGTCAAATATCCTGGTCAAGGCCACGGGATCACTGATCCCGGTTTCCAGCTCCTGCATAACCTTGAAGGCTGATCCTTGCCGGTGCGGGTTCTGGGGGGCCTTGAATGTCAGCTTGCTGCTCTTTTCTTTGCTCCGCAGCCGAAGGAGACATTTTTGGCCGGCAAGCCTTTTGTCTTCGGTGTCCAAAAGCAGGTTTCTCTCGAAATACCATGGGCCCAGGGCTTTTCCACCGGCAGCTGCAATACGGTGTTCAGTCTCCAAGATATCCGCGCATCTGAACTTGATCTCCTTTTCTATTCCCAAAACACGCTCCTTTTATGTCCGCGGGTATTGCTCCTCCCACAGCCCGGGGTCTAGCCTTAATTTCCTCTGCCCGCAATATATCCCCCTTCTGCCCCCTAGAAATTTGCCGCAGGCTGTGCTAGAGATCTACATTGCTCCATATCGAATATAACTACTCTGAATTATTGATTTATGTCCAATTAGCCGATCAAACTCATGGAGACAAAAATATATCACAATTTTCCAGAACCTATGGATTTCCGTTATGAACTCGGGTGTTTTCGACCTCGTTCAAGCAGGGCCGTCTTAGACAGACCGCCTTCCAGGAGATGAAATGACCATCTTTGATATCTTTTTATACCTGTCCATGATCCTTGGCTTTTTCATGGCCTTTAATCTGGGCGGGAACGATGTGGCCAACTCCATGGCCTCCGCGGTCGGGGCCAGGGCGATTACCGTTAAACAGGCCGTGTACATCGCCGGGTCTCTTAGTTTTGTGGGTGCGGTTTTTCTGGGCTCCCACGTTACCGCGACCATCAGCAAAGGGATTATCAATCCGGAGATGATCGCTGATCCCAAAATCATCATGCTGGGTATGTTTTCCTCCCTGCTTGCAGCCGGGTTGTGGGTATTTATAGCCACCCTGACCGCCCTGCCGATCTCCTCCACCCATTCCATTGTCGGCAGTATGCTCGGATTCGGCCTGGCAGCCGGGGGAATCGGCACGGTAAACTGGATCATCCTGGGGGGGGTGGTTTTGTCCTGGATTATCTCTCCATTTTTCGCAGCCACCCTCTCCTTTCTTATTTTTACACATATAAAAAATACAATCCTGAACCAAAAAAGATTCATCCACCAGACCAAGAAATGGGCACCGATCTGGGTAGCCCTCACCTTCAGTTTGGTCATACTGTCTTTTTTGTACAAAACTCCTACGGGCAAAGAACTTGACCTCCGCTGGTGGGTCCCCCTGATCCTCACTGCGGCAGCTTTTCTGGGCATTTATCTGGGCGGACGGTTTATTGTCCACAAAATCCTGGCCGGCCGGGAAAAGAATGTGGACAGCGTGGAAAATATCTTCAAACGGATGCAGCTTTTAACCTCTTGCTATGTGGCCTTGTCCCACGGTGCAAACGACGTGGCCAACGCCATCGGCCCGGTGGTGGCGGTATATATCATAGCCAAACAACATGTCTTTGTCCCCGAGGCAGAGATACCGCTTGCCATACTTGTTTTAGGCGGACTGGGGATCTCCATGGGGATCACCATATTCGGATCGCGGGTAATGGCCACGGTCGGAGAGAGGATAACCCAGTTAAACAATACCCGGGGATTTTCCGTTGACTTTGGCGCAGCGACCACTATCCTGTTGGCCTCCAAGCTGGGCCTTCCGGTCTCCTCGACCCACGCCGCAGTAGGTGGAGTGGCCGGGGTGGGACTGGCCCGGGGATTCAAGGCGGTTGATTTCAGCGTATTGGGGAAAATATTTATGTACTGGGTCCTGACCGTACCCATAGCCGCCTTTACCAGCCTGCTGATTTTCAATATATTGAAAGCCATAATACTGTAAACAGAGGGAAAGATCATGTTCAAGAGGATGCCTTTTTTCGGACTGCTGAGTCCCAAGTCCCCCATGCAGGGCTTGGTAGAACACTATGACCAAATCTCCAAATGCCTGGATCTCGTTAAGGAGGCCCTGGAGTGCTATGTCTCCGGTTCAGGCATTTGTCGGGAATTTGAGGAACTCAAGCAGGAAATCGATAAAATAGAAAATCAAGCGGACAAGATAAAGCGCCGGGTACGTAACCACTTGCCCAAGAGTCTGTTCATGGCCGTGGACAAGACCCTGTTTCTGAACTACACTACCCAGCAGGACAATGTAATGGATGAGGCCCAGGAAGCCCTGCGCTGGCTGGGGATGCGCCGGATCAACATCCCACCTACCTATCAGCGGGCCTTTATCAGTCTGCTCGAGGAAGTAAGCGAAGCGGCCGCCCAACTAGGTCCGGCCCTGAAAATGACCGTGGGGCTGGTCCACGGAGAACACCTGGACCGGGAAGGATGCAAGGACAAATACAGGGCCGTACGCCTGCTGCGGGAAAAGGTCTTTAAGTCCAAGCAGCAACTCATATCCGACATCTATAATTCTGATATGGACTTCAAGGACATCTACCAGCTCATACATTTTGTGGATAGCCTGAACACTATGGCCAAGAGCTGCGAGCAGTGCGCAGGCACCTTGCGGGCCATGATCGCCAGATAGGCAACCTTTGCCATCAAGGCCACAACCGGATCGTAGCAATCCAGATTATGGCCTTGATGCCTCCCGGAAAACCATTTCTTTGCTCGTAATTCGGCCCCGGACTTCGCCGCACCAGATACTCCTGAGCCCCGGGCGGGGTTTGGTTGCCCAACTCTAGGGGCCGGGATAATTAAACCGGTC